>NZ_JACVBF010000024.1:0-89262 GCF_014852195.1 Ensifer sp. ENS08 | reverse complement strand
ATGCAAAACAACGACCCAGGGGAGCACCAACTGGCCGGCTTCAGAGCGGAATGGTGGCCGGCATAAAATCGGAATAGGTGGCCGGCTTCGTTTCGGAATCAGCGGCCGACTTCACCGGAATGCGCAGCAGAGCTCGGTGAAGCCGCAAAGTACCGTCTGCTCGTGCTCCTAAATGCCGGGGAATTTTCGCTCACCAGCGGCTTGCGCGATGCAGATCGCAACGGCCGGAAGCTGCGGACAGTGCTGCGCAACGGATCATCGCTCGGCGAAATCATGATATCCGAGGGCCTGGCGCGCAGCTGGGAGGGACAGCGTCGGAGCTGGTGCAACTGACGCAGCCGAAGGCGATGAGACCTGTCGCGGCTTTCGCCCCGCCACTCTTGAGGCAATGAGCGTATCAGGCAGAGGACGCATCCTGCGTCCGGCGCCAATTCGCGCGCCGCTTGACCGGTTAAAAGGGTCGCCGCAGGAGGGTTAGCAAAAGTATCGGACGGTGGCTGATGATAAAACGCGGTCAGTATGACGCAGCCACATTTTATCATCAGAGAGAGGAGCGCATCCATGAAACATTATGTCGGTCTCGATGTCTCCATCAAGGAGACGAGTGTTTGCATTGTCGATGAGAACGGGAAACTCTGCCGAGAACGAAAGGTCGCGTCACACCCGGATGACCTCGTCGCTATTTTGAACGATCCGGCGCTAAACCTGGACAGGATCGGTTTGGAGGCCGGTCCATTATCGCAATGGTTATTCGACGGATTGGCTAAAGCAGGCTTCCCGGTCGTCTGCATCGAGACTCGCCATACCAAAGCCTTTCTTGAAGCACTCCAGCAAAACAAAAGTGACCGGAACGACGCGAGGGGCATCGCCAATATGATGCGCGTCGGCTTGTTCAAGGATGTGCATGTGAAGACGCTTGGGAGTCAAAAGCGCCGCGCGTTGCTGACAGCACGCTCTTTGCTGCAGGAAAAGGCGATCGATCTTGAGAACGAGATGCGCGGCCTTCTGCGCAATTTTGGACTGAAGGTCGGCCAGACCTCTGGCGGCACCTTCGAGCGGAGGATTCTGGAACTCGTAGAAAATGATGCTGAACTGGTAGAGATCATGCAGCCTCTGCTCGACGGCCGGCGCAAATTGCGAGAGGGTCTTGCCAAACTCGAGAAGCGGGTTCGCAGCGAGGCAAAAAATGACGACGTTTGCAGGCGCTTGATGACTGTGCCTGGGGTCGGCGCTGTCGTCTCGCTCGCCTACGTCGCGACTGTCGACATCCCGACGCGCTTCCGGCATTCACGTTCGGTGGGAGCGGTACTTGGCTTGACGCCTGTACTCAACCAATCGGGCGAGGTGAGCCGGGTTGGGCATGTCTCACTTCGCGGCGATGCCATGATGCGACGGCTTCTTTATGAAGCCGCCCAATCAATGATGACCCGCGTAGTGAAATGGTGCTGGCTGAAGGCTTGGGCCATGAATGTCGCGAAGCGACATGGCAGCAAGAAAGCGAAGGTGGCATTGGCTCGTCGTCTCGCGGTCGTCATGCATCGAATGTGGGTGGATGGTTCAGAGTTTCGCTGGACGAAAATAGAGCCCCCTACGTCGGTGGCAGCCTAGCTGAGGGACCGAGAAAATATCTTGAAGCCAATTCAGAGTTCCGCGTAGCAGCGGAAGGCGTCCTTCGCGGACGACGGTGATGCGAGTTCGTGGCGGCGTTTATTCCGATGAATTTTCATCAGGATGCAGCATAGATTGGACCGCATTATCTACGGAACCCCATCATGGGAGGACTTTGTGCCGATCCCGGAGAGAAGCGCGGGCCGCGAACGTCAAACGCTATGTGGTGTACAGGTATGACCGGCCGGCGTTTGCCGAGCAGCGATTTCGGCTGCTCTGCGCCAACAGCAGACTTCGGGCAACGCGAATCTGAGATCAGAAA
Organism: Ensifer sp. ENS08; assembly: GCF_014852195.1. NCBI lineage: Bacteria > Pseudomonadati > Pseudomonadota > Alphaproteobacteria > Hyphomicrobiales > Rhizobiaceae > Ensifer > Ensifer sp. ENS08. The sequence continues at coordinate 87,332 of NZ_JACVBF010000024.1, read as the reverse complement.
CCGGAGTTTCTCTCGATTGCATTCGGCTCATCAGTCGAACTCTGCTTGGGACCGTTTGACAATTTCGCCGTTGACTCTTTAACGCGGATAGAGTTAGGTTGCGTTAAGTCTAATGCGGACTTGATGAGGTGGCGTTATGTCGAATGATGAGGGGCAAGTTGACGCCGAAGGCGATCAACACCCGGCCAATAGCGGGATGCCTGATCGACGCAAAGGCGTGAGTCTGTTCGGGGTCTCGGTCGAATACGGGCTTCACACCCTGCTGTGGCTCATCTCCGAGCATCCGAAGCGCGCGAGCAGCCGAGACCTCGCAGAGATGCAGGGCGTTCCCACCGCCATGCTGGCGAAGATCATGCCGAAGCTGGAAAAGGCCGGGATCGTCTCATCGAGCGATGGGATCAGCGGCGGCTACGAACTGGCCAAGCCGCCAGCGAATATCTCTGTGCTTGAGGTCGTGGACGCCATCGAGGGCGATCGAAAACTGTTTGATTGCAAGGAGGTCCGTCGAGGCTGTGTTCTGTTTGGCGGAACGCCGCCACCATGGTCGGTGGATGGTGTCTGTCGCATTCATGCGGTCATGCTGCGCGCTGAACGGCGCATGCGTTCTGAACTCGACAAGACGAGCCTTGCCGATCTTGCGCAGGGCGGAAGACCGGAAGAATTCGAAAACCTTGTCGCGGACTGGTTCCGCGACCGGACATCGGCACGGGAGACGGCGCGCGTCACGGCGCTGAGAGAAGGACGCCGCTCTCCACGCTGACGACACCACGGAGAATTCGGAAATTCCTGCCGACGGCGCGCTGTGCCGGCGACGGGAGAACTGCAACCATGAGAAACAGGAAAGGAACCATCCATGGCCCGTCTGAACTGGTACGAAGTAGCTCCCGAGGGCGCAAAGGCGCTGTTCGGTGTCCACCACTACGTCACGAAGAACACTAATCTGCCCGAGGAGCTAATCCACCTCGTCTTCCTCCGGGTCTCCCAGATCAATGGCTGCGCCCACTGCATCGACATGCATGGTCGCGATCTTCGCAAGACCATGTCGGTCGACAAGGTCGCTCTGGTATCGGTCTGGGACGAAGTGCCCCATCTGTTTACCGACCAGCAACGCGCAGCCTTGGCTTGGGCCGAAGAAGTGACCCGGGTCAGCGAAACGCACGCATCCGATGAAGCGTATGCCGCAGCAGCCTCGGCCTTCGAGCCGAAGGACCTGGTCGATCTGACGATCACAATCGCAGCGATGAACGCTTTCAATCGTCTGGGTGCCCCTTTCCGTCTCCCGGTGTCGGCCAAGGCGGCCTGAGCCAACCAAGGCGGGCGGGGCATCTCCACTCCGTCCGCCGAACTCGGTCCCAGCAGTCTTGCAATCATTTCAGGCGTGTCACGACCGCTTAGGGCCGACTGCGGACGATGCGTCCCGTCGGCTTGGGATCGGCGGGAATGTGCTTGACGTTACCCCGCCGATTAGAGAAGCGCCGCCGCCAGGCGGAACCCGGGACCGACTATCCCCGGCAAGCGGCTCCATTTGAAGCCACCTTTACGAAACATCACCCTCGTGAATCGATTGGCAGCGATCGATTCATATAAGTCGTTGGAGGTGCAACTGCCCGATCGACGATGCTCGAGCCATGGGGCGTATGGGCCCGCGCGGACAAGAGCGGGTGACGACAACGAATGAAATCGCCGACAAGATCGCAACCAACCATGGCCTCACCAAAGTGCAAAGCAAGGCGATCGTCGAAGCAGTCTTCTCTGCGATCACGACTGCCGCGGAATCGCCGAGACTTCCATTCCGGGCTTCGGCAAGTTCAAGGTGAAGGATACGCCTCAACGCGAGGCACGCAATCCGGCCACGGGAGCGACGATCAAGGTCGCGGCAGCCAAAAAGCTCACTTTCGCGCCCGCCAAGGCGTTGAAAGATGCCTTGAACCAATGAGCTTTGTTCGCGTGCGCGATCGGGCGCGTCGCGAAAACTCTCTTTGCATGCGCAGGCCGCCATGGCGGCCTTCGCATGCAAAGAGACCGAGTCCGGCGGACTCGGCTCCATCTTCGATCCATAGCCGCTGGCAAGACACTGAATGGGAAATGCCGGCTTAGAAGGGCGGCTCAGGTACAGCTCTGTCTTCCTGCTCCGCCGTGATGATTGCCAATTCGGCTTGCGCCAGTTCCAGCTCAATTTTGATCGCGCGCCGTTCACTGTCGCTGATGGTCCCGGTCAGTTCAGCCCGCAGTTCTTCGATCTGGATTTCGAGAGAATGGGTCATCTTCGTTTCCCTGACGTTTATGACCGACAGTCCCGAGAAGGGGATGGCTGAGTCAGGGATCGCAACAGCGACCGGCAGAGCCGGCGAGTGGGGGAGCCGATTTCCGGGGCAGCAATCAGGCTGCGGGAGGAAATTGGGGGCACCACTCGTCCTTGAGGCCTGCATGCCCGCTTGGTACAATCGGATATTCTGAGCAGCTTTTCCGCAAGCCGTATGGCACCAAGAAAGCCGGACCGGGCTCGTTGCCGGGTCCGGCTTCGTCTTCTCGACACAAGAAGAGGCCTCACCGGCGCGCGAAGCCACCCGCGCCTGTTGCTCCTACACCGACCGCGGCAAACTGAGCTCGAGCCAAAGTTCCGGCCAGGTTCGCCAAATTGATGTCGCGCGGAGTGAACATCGTCGGCGAATTCCTTCAAATTCATGGCGATACGGGCTATGTCGTCATTGAAGCTGAGGGGATTTTTCCTGATACGCGGACGACATCCTTTACGCGCTTCGCCAAATTCCTGGAAGCACGGAAATTCGGTTGCGTGGAAGAGATAGCTGGGTGGCGATGGCTATTCGTTCGATCCGGGATACAACAAATCGATGTCGATTGTAGGTCATCGAGACGCATTAAGACGTGTTTGAGACATCTGACAATCTGCGCAAGAGCAAATCCCAACATCGGGTAGGTACGGCGGTTGGCGCGCCTTTGCAGATATTCGGACTGCACAAAACCGGCCCGAGAAATTTGCAACTGATGAAATCCCGCTTCCGGTACCAAGACCGCCAAGACGGAGCCATGTTTTCCTGCATTGCTGGGGGCCCCGCCGGCGGCGAGGCCCCTGGAAACCTCAGTCCCTGCTCGGGCGGGACCAGATGAGCTGGAGTCCGTCTTCGCCTTCCACTTCAGCGAGCGTTGCGTAGATCGGGGCAGGGAAGCTCGGATCGTCAAGCTTGACCGACAGGTAGTCGCGGCCCTGCTCGGAGGTCTTCTGCCAGGCGGCGCCGAGTTCAACGCTGCCGGCGTAGACGCGGAACTGCGGGCCCTTGTCGGAAGGGTTCTCGACCCGGGCGATGCGCGCCTTGACGTTGAGCGCGAGGGTGCGAATGGAGCCGGTGAAGCCGTTTTCGGTGGAGGTGAAGGTGCCGATGGTTGCCATTGTCGTATTCCCTTTCTTGTGTATCGGGCCGCGCCCATCGCGGCCTCGATGGCTGTCGCAAAGACCGGTGACGATCGGACCGCACCCAGCCGGGGTCCCCATCGCGCCCGCGCGTTGGGGTGGCGATTAGGCCGCAATAAAATGGAGGGCGGCAAGTCGCAGATTTGTTAGTGGGAGAGGAGGAGACCGAGCTGGGGTCCTCGCTCGACTTGTCGAGTGGGGTAGGTTGGCTCGGGGGTAAGAAATCTGAGGCTGCCGTTGCGGCAAGACGATCGAGGCGAAGCCGGTCTCCGGTCAGACATGCCTCATCGAGCCCGCAGATGGGTTGCCGGAAACTCTGACGTGAAGGGATATGGCAAAGGCGTGTCGCAGCGCTCGCCGGTGCACAAACGGCACCCGTCGCCTTGACCCACCATGGCCTTTGTCAACCCGCATCAATCGGGGCATCCGCTTCCGCCTCAATGTGCCCGTTTGCCCGACATACCCGGTGGGATATCGTTGCTCTCGCTTGTCGCAGCCTGGAGGATCAATGCGTCAGCAGATCAAGCCGTTCATGTCGAACGCAAACCGTCCCGCGAACCCAAACCCGATGCCGAGAGACCAATCGATCTGGGGAAGGCTGGACGCTGACATCATCGCACAAGGTCTCAAGGAGCCGTTGGATACGGATCAGGCGGCCGCCACCGGTGGTGACGGCCGCGCTCAAGCATGAACATCATGCCGCTGCCTTCACTTCCGCCTCTGGCTGCAACGAATGCATGAAGCTGACGGCCCGCTGCGCGTGAGCCGCCGCCTGGAAAATCGCCTGTTTGTCGTTGGCACTGCGCCCTCCGCTGCCATTCTGAGCGCGTGGGACTGGACCTCCATGTCGGCCGCGAACTCCCGCTTGCGTTGGGCGGCGCTGTCATAGCCAACCGGGCCATCGAGGTCCTCGTCGCGGGCATCGTTGGACGCCTTGGCGGTGGCGTCGCGCGGCTCGGTCACGGCGCGGGAGTAAAACTGTCCAGCGCCGTGCGCCGATCCGACAAAGGTCCCGACGATGCGCTGCAGATGGATCTGCATGGCCTTTTAGCCCAGGCCTTCGGAGAGGCACTTGGAAGTGTGGATGATCAACCGTTCATGAAGGCTGCGGATGCCATCGCTGTCGACGACTGCTGTCCGAAGCTTTCGGCGATCTTCAATGCCTGGGTGGCGTGGGGGCAGGAAAGGCGGACCATTGCGAGGGTGGTGCCGCGGCGAGGTTGCGATGACCTGGTGTTGGCAATCCGGTTCGGGCCCGATATCAGTTCCAGACCGAGAGAAGGCGACATGGCCAAGCGCGGCATGCCGACCGAAACCGGGCAAGTGTAGCACTGGCGCCGTCGTCTCAGGTCCGCCTATTCCCGCCTGTACCTCACAGCCGCATGATCGCGATACTCAAGCTCGCCGATAACCTGCTTGCCTGTTTGCAACGGCGTCGAGTTCCCGCCATCATTCGAAGGTCAGCAGATGCGAGAGACGGAGATTGGATCGGCGCCTTTCCGGCTCCGGACCTTCACCGTCGTCGCCTGTCTTTCGGCAGGCTCCGCAATCTGCCGGGTCAGGGCAATCGAGATGCCGCTGCGCGTCATCGTCGCAAGCGGCCGACGGACAGCGACAGCACTCACGAGACAGGTAAAGGCGCTGGATGCCGTGACTATATATCCAGCACCAGATCACCAATGCGGGCAACGGCCAAAACATCCGCGCTGCTGGAAAACTCCACCCCCGTGGGTGATGCGATGTTCGATTGAATGGCGGAGGGTCATGCTGCAGCCCTCTTATCGATGTCATGATCATTCTTCTCGTCGGCTGGTAGAACTGCATCCAGTGGATCGCCATCGACCGCGTCGTCGTGATCCTCTTCGGCGGGATCGTGCCCATCGCCGACGCCACATTCTGAGGTCCCGCGCCAATGATATCGGTCGCAGCGCCGGCGCGGACCCAGCCCGGCAGCTCGTCGGCTGGCGGCGCGAAGCGGCCCAACGCATGGACGAAGTGCTCGTTTGCGAAATGCTCGACGAGCGCCGCACGGGTTTCACGTACCTTCGGCCGGGGCTGGACGGACGCCTCCGCGCAAGAGCCTTCCAGCGCCTGGCGCGACAGGCATAACAAGAACTCCTCCGAACCCATGTTCGGCAGAAATTCGTCGGGAGGCTCAATGAGCCGCAAAGGGATAGAGCTCGTGGATGACCTCAAGGTCATCGCCAGCGTCGATCTCGTCAGAGGGAAGGACGCCGTATTCGCCGTCGACTTCGAAGACGGTGACCGGGACCATCAGGTCGCGGGAAAGCTGGAACGCGTGGGCCTGCGCAAGAGAAAGGTCGTGCGACATATGGAAGGCTCCATCTCAGGAGCGGGCCAATTCCCGATCGACGGCGTCCTGGCTCAGGGCCGGATCTCTTCGAATGCCGGTCATTTCATGCTGCGCTTCAGATCGAAAATCTGGATCATAGCGGTCGAATTTCGACCGCGAAATTGCAGGATTCATCAATGGACCAACGACGCCAGGAAGCAGCGCGCATTCCTGATTTCGGCCCGCGTTGCCCAATGTACTGTTCAATGGTCATTGTCGGCTCCCGGCGTTGGAAGAGGGGCCCCGCCTGGCGGCGGGGCCTGCTGCTTGTTAGTCCCAGTTCGGGCGCGACCAGATCAGCTGGTAGCCATCTTCACCTTCACCCCCCGCAAGTGTCGCGTAGATCGGAGCAGGAAAGCTTGGATCATCGAGTTTCACCGAGAGGTAGTCTTTACCGGTCTGCTCGGAGCTCTTCTGCCAGGCCGCGCCGAACTCGACGTTGCCGGCATAGATGCGGAAGTGGGGGCCCTTGTCGGAGGGAGATTCGATCCGGGCGATGCGAGCCTTGACGTTGAGGGCCAGGGTGCGGATCGAGCCGTTGAAGCCATTTTCAGTGGAGGTGAAAGTGCCGATGGTAGCCATGTCGAAGTTCCTTTCTGTTTTTTCGGGCCGCGCCCTTCGCGGCCTCGATGGCTGTCGAAAGGACCGGGGACGATCGGACCGCACCCATTGGGCCGCAATGAAATGGAGGACGGCAAGGGACACTTTTGTTGGTTGGCGGGGAATGGCGGCCTGGGCCGCCAGGGGCAAGAAAAGTGCGCTTGCCGTTGCGGGCGGACGATCGAGGCGTCAGCCGTTTTCCGGTCAGACACGCCCCATCGAGCCCGCGCAGGGAGCGGCCCGAGGCACGGAAGAAACATCTCCATGGCAACGAAGCAGGCCAACACTGATCAAAACGTTCGGCGGTCGTCCACAACCTGCGAATGCCGCCGGAACCGACTTTCGCCGTTACTGTCTCCATCCTCGATCAAGGCCCAGCTGCCAATCCCGTCGCGCGAATTCGTTTGATCGCGACCCGTCCAATGGTGGAGACATGCGCCAGCAGACAAGACCGTTCATCGTTGAAATCAAGCCGTCCAGAAAACCGCGGAACTAGGCGCAAAAGGCGTCGATCTGGGGAAAAATGGACCTGCGCGTGACCGACGAACCCATTGCAGCCAATTCGGCAGAACAGGGCCCGTCCGCGGCGACCGATGTCGTCGCTCACCGTCAGAGCGAGCGTCCTTCAGTTGCCTGATGGATGCCCATGGGCGCTTGTCCCAATCCAGCGTTGCTGCACATCCAGTGCCAGACCGACCAGGCAAACTGTCCAGGTCGACGCGAGCGTCCTTCGCGCTGGCGTCTTCCGGGTGGGCAGGGGAGTTTGAGGGGCGGGGCTTTGGGGCGCCCCTCAAGGCACGCGATCGCCTCGCGTCCAGATGCATACCGGACGCGAGGAAATCGATCGGCCGAGAAGGTCAGCGGCGGAGCAATGCGGCCATTCTCTCACCAATGAGCCAAAGAGCCTTGTTGAGCTTGATGTCCTGATCGATGCCGTTAATCGGTCGAGACGTCGATCGGCGCGCTCTGCCGAATTCATCACGCCTTACGCCACGCAATCCACCTTTAACGCTGTTCTCCTGAACGACATTCCACACGGTCCAAAGGTCTTCTGCCCTGTCCTCGATGCGGCGTGGCACCAGCAATTGCTCCGGTTTGATCGGGTTCGTTACCGACCCTTCCGCGTCGCCAAAACGAACGAGGTGTGCAGCCTCGGCCAGGACTTCCCTTGCCTCACGCCCCACTCTTAAGCCTGACCAGTCCTGCGGCGCCGCCAGAGTGCGCTCCGCCTCCCCAAGGACGCGATAGGTGCCCTCGACCACCTTGCCTTGAACATCACCGGAGTGTCGGACTTTGATGGCGTCGATCGTTCCCGTTTGCGCAACGAGCGAGTTGAGGCAGCACACGCGGAAAAGCCCTGCGAGCAATTCGTATGCGCTCGTTCCGTCATTTGCATTCTTGAGCAGGATTTCGCAGACGGTATCGCCGACGTGATAGATATTGCCATCATCGAGACGGCGAAGCCGGATGAGGTGCTTTGTAAAATTCGCCTTTCCTTCGGTGCGGCTAACCGATTGGCGCGCTCCGACCGGCATGAACCCCTCCTTTGCGAGACCGCGCAAAATCTCGATTGTCGGGATCGGCTTGAAGCGCTCGGAGCGGCTCTCGTGCGCTGAGGTGGCAAATATCGAAGGTGCAAAGCCACGCATCTCGTCCTCGGTGAGAGCTCGACCGGTGTCAAATCGGGCAGTTTTGGCGTAAATGCTCATTGTCATTTCTCCGTTTCCCTTGGACCGCGAAGCAGGGCCGCGTCCTGCTTCCCGGGGCCGCGCGAGCGGTGGGGACGGAGGGGAAAACAGTCTTTGCGGGGAACCGCCTGCACGAAAGCGCAAGCGAAGGAAGGTGGGCGAAAGACTGTTTAGGGGAGAGAAGGGGCAAAGACCCTCGGCCCCCTCGACCGATCGCGGTCGATCGGTCAACCAACAATGAAGCGTATCGGAGCTTTCAGCATAGCGCCGCTTCAGCGGGAAAGCGGGAATTCGCGTCACGCGAAGGGCGGGAAAAGGGCCGCCGCAGGAGCTTTAACATAGTGGCCCGAAGGGAAAGCGGGACCGACTGCCCCCGACCGTAGCGTTCCACCAATCAGGCACGTGAAGCCCTCGCGTTGGCAGCGCACTCTCGAGCATTCACGCGTGCGGGCAAAATGCTTCCTTTGACGCGCGTTGCTGAAACTCGGGGACAATAGCTGCGTCCGACCAAGCACCGACGAACGTCGGAGAAGGCTAGGACTGGAAACCGTTCGAGGGTGAAAAACGCTCCCGAGATTTCGTTGCATTTAGTCCAGGGGGTGAGGCTCGGCGGGGAAGATCGTCTCTCCCGATCCGGCAATCACATGCACAGGCACAGACACAGGCACAGGCACAGGCTGTAGGCAGCGGGCGTTGATAATTCTTGTCGCATTGCCGACACTGATTCGGGTGACAGGGGGACAACGCAACGGTGATTGTCCTGCAACTGACGGCGTCGGGCTTAACAAATGTGTGCGCAATTTCAGCCGCCGGGAGCGTTGCGTTTGGGAAAAACATACGCGATTCCAACGAGTAGCGCCGGTTTGGTCACCGAGTCGTCACAATCGACGTTAAAGCTTTGTTAACCCTATAATTCTGGACGGTTCAGGAGAATCGTGTTCTATCTCTTGGCGGATAATGGCCGTCAAACCGGTCTTTGACCGCCAAGAGGGAAAAATGGCGATAGCTCAACGCGCAGAAAATGACGTTCAACTCAAGGAAGACGCAGCCGCAAAGATCTTGCGGCACGCCGGTCTTTTGTCGAACCAGCTGCAGCAACTGCGGACACGGATGTACCCGCCGAGGTCGGAAAAGGCCTTGAGGTCGTTTCTGACGAACGAAGTCTCGAAGCTGACGTCCATACCGGATTCGACCCTGAAGCTGATGTCATCGGAAGGGCGCGGGCCGACGCCGGGCCGCCTTGAGAACAACCATCGCGTCTACACGCTCGCACAGATCAACGAACTGCGAGAGCTGTTTGCCAAGCAGAAGCCTGCGGAAGCACTCCGCTTCCTGCCTCGCCGCCGACCGGGTGAGCACCTCCAGGTGCTGGCGATCGCGAACTTCAAGGGCGGCAGTGCCAAGACCACCACGTGTGTTCATCTGGCGCATTACCTTGCCCTCCATGGTTATCGCGTCCTCACACTCGATCTTGACCCCCAGGCGTCGCTGTCTGCAATGTTCGGTGCGCAGCCGGAAATCGATGTCGGTGCGAACGAAACGATCTACGCAGCGCTTCGCTACGATGACGCCGAGCGGCGACCGATCAAGGACATCATTCGCAAAACCTATTTCGATGGCGTCGATCTTGTTCCGGGCAACCTTGAAGTTATGGAATACGAGCACGAAACGCCTCGTGTTCTGGCAAACAAGTCGAGCTCTGGCGCGATCTTTTTCGAACGCCTGAAGCTTGCCTTGGCAGACGTCGAACAGGACTACGACGTCGTCATCCTGGACACCCCGCCCTCCCTTGGCTTCCTGACCTTAAGCGCGATCTATGCGGCAACCAGTATGGTCATCACGGTCCATCCTGCGATGCTGGACGTGGCGTCCATGAGCCAGTTCCTCTTGATGATGGGCGATCTGATCAGCGTCTTGAATGAAAGCGGCGCCCAGCTCGACCAGGATTTCATCCGATATCTCGTGACGAGGCATGACCCGAACGATGCGCCGCAATCGCAGGTCGTTGCGATGTTGCGACATATGTTCGGGACAGACGTCCTCTTGCCGACCGCCATCGAAAGCACGGCCGTCGAAGCCGCAGGCCTCGCCAAGCGCTCGATTTACGAGCTCGAAATGGGCCAGATTGGTCGTGACACCCATAAGCGCGCCCGTGAAGCCGTCGATTCGGTCAACGAGGCGATTATCCGCCTTATCAACGATAGCTGGGGGCGGACATGAGCAAGTCATCTCGCAAATCAATTGTCGCGAGCTTCGGTCTGCTGTCGCAAGAACTGGAGAACAAGCTCGCGGACGATCCGCAACCTGCGCCACCAGCCCCGTCGCCGCGCGTCGGGGCTGGCGTTGTCGGCGCGGCGCACCGCGCGATCGATGACATCAGGGCTGAGCGGGACCGCTTGAAGGCAATCGTCGAAGCCGGCGGCGGAACGGTCCTTGAGCTCGATCCCGCGCTGATCGATCCTTCCCCCTACCCCGACCGATTGTCGGATGATGACGGCAGCGATTTCGAGACGTTCAAACGCTCGATCGAGGCCGAGGGCCAAAAGGTCCCCATCCAGGTTCGGCAGCATCCCTCGTCTGCAGGGCGCTACCAGATTGTCTACGGTCACCGGCGTTGGCGTGCTGCCAAGGAACTTCTTCGGAACGTTCGCGCGCTTGAGGTCGACATCTCCGATCTCGATCTCGTCGTCGCACAAGGCATCGAGAACGCGAGCCGGCAAGATCTGACCTGGATTGAGCGCACATTGTTTGCATCGCGGATGGATGACGCCGGCATCAAGGCCCGCAACATCTATGCGGCACTGTCGATTGCGGACGCAGAACTTGCTCGAATGCGCGGCGTTTATCGAACGATCCCGGCAGACGTGATCGAAGCGATTGGACGTGCCCCCAAAGTGGGTCGGCCGCGCTGGATAGAGTTTGCAAGAACGATAGCGAGCGATCCTGGATCGCTTGGGGTGGTGCGGCAGGTGCTCTCGCATGCACGTGAAGCCGGCTCCCTATCGGATCAACGCTTCCAGCGTGCTTTCGAGGCAATAAAGCCCTCGAGCCCGCCGCGGGAGGACAGTCGTGAACTTCTGGACCATGCAGGATCGAAGCTCGGCTCTTGGAAAATTTCGACCAAGGAGCTTCGGATTTCTGCGGATGGCCCGCTCGGTCAGGACTTCGTGAAGTTCGTCGGCGACGAATTGCCGGCTCTCATCGAACGCTTCTCGCGTGAGAGTCAAAGCTAGACGTTATAGACAAGCTGTCAGCTGGTCTATTCGACAAGGAAAATACGGAAAGGAATACCGCAAAAGAAAAAGGCCCCCTTAACGTTGCCGTCGTGGAAGCCTCTCTCATATCTGGACAATCTGAGAATCGCATTTCCACGAATCCCAGTCAAGAGTTTTTGGCACCGAATTGGGTGAGCGGACATCTTTTGCCTTCTGAAGGGTGAAGGAAGATGCAAAGTGGAAGTGTGACGACGCCTTTTGGGCGGCGGCCGATGACGCTTGCGCTGTTAAAGCGACAAAAAGCGTCGATCGAGATCCGGCCGAACAAACCGGCCGACAAATGGAAAGTGTTCCGGGATGCCTGTGAAGCCAGGGCGCATCTTGGGCTACAGGATCGTTCTCTTGCCGTCCTTGACGCGCTTTTGAGCTTCTATCCCGAGACTTATCTCCGGCAGGGAGATTCTCTCATCGTTTTTCCGTCGAATGCCCAACTGTCGGTGCGTGCGCACGGTATTGCGGGCGCGACGCTGCGACGGCACCTGGCAGCGCTTGTTGATGCCGGATTGATCAATCGCAAAGACAGTGCAAACGGGAAGCGCTACGCCCGCAAGGACAGGGCTGGCGACGTTCAGGATGCTTTTGGTTTCGATCTTTCCCCACTTCTCGCCCGATCGGAGGAACTTGCGCAGCTGGCGCAGCAGGTGGCTGCCGAGCACGCCTTGCTTCGGAAAACCAAAGAAGCGCTCACGATCCGTAGACGCGACGCCCGCAAGCTCATCTCTGCAGCAATTGAAGAAGGTGCGAGCGGCGATTGGAGAAAGATCGAAGATATTTATCAGGCTCTCGTTGCCCGGATACCGCGATCCCCAACCATCCATGACCTGACACCGATCCTCGACGAGATGGAACTGCTTTGCTCGGAGATCGTCAATCAGTTGGATATTTTGGATAATTCGGAAAGTTTGAGCAGCAATGATGCTCAAAATGAGCGCCACATACAGAATTCACATACCGAATCCTTATATGAACTTGAACCTGGCTCTGGACAGCAGCTGGAGGCAGAATCCGAACCAACAAAGCGGTTGGTGAACGAGCCGATCAAGGCTTTTCCGCTCAGCATGGTGATGCGAGCCTGCCCGGAGATCGCACTGTACGCCCAGGAAGGAGCCGTATCGAGCTGGCGTGACCTGATGTCCGCGGCGGTCGTGGTCCGTTCGATGTTGGGGGTAAGCCCGAACGCCTATCAGGATGCTTGCGATGTGATGGGGCCTGAAAATGCTGCGGTTGCGGTCGCTTGCATCCTTGAGCGGGCAGGGCACATCAATTCGGCCGGAGGTTACCTGCGCGACCTGACGACAAAGGCACGGCGTGGCGAATTCTCCCTCGGGCCGATGCTGATGGCTTTGTTGAGGGCAAATGGAGGCTCGGAGCGGCGCGTTGGCTAAACCCCGGGCGACCATCTCTCTGGCTGTAGATCGAAGTCGATCCGCGAAGCGAGGCTGACCTCTCCCGAAATGGAAACGGACCTGATGACGAAAAACGGTTTCTCTCTCGGTACGGTGGGGCCCGATCTCAAAAGGGTGGCAATTCCAGCCCGGTGAGACCGGCCCGTCACTTGAATTGCTCGTTCGACCATTGGTCATTGTGGGGTTCACGCCGAATGGCAGCTGTTCGTGCCTAAGGTGAAGAACGTGGCTTCCTTGGTCATTCGCCCGCCTTCCCTTTCACTGAGCTGGCTATCGACCCATGCGCCCGAATGTCAGTACGCAGATCGGAGGCATCTGCGTGAACAGAAACCCGGTCTCGCTTCTGTCGTGGGCGGTGTTCGTGTGGCCAGCGACCGGGACAATGATCTGTCGCCACGGTGACGGCAGGGCGGAGGCGGGAGCTGAGCTAAGGGTTGCGGGCAAACCCGACCGGCGTTTATGGGCGCGTTCGCCTTGCAGATTGTTCCTTTGCGCGACGCGACGGACTCAGTGGCGGTGCCGTCTATTGATGAATGTCCTGGATGAAGTGGTCTTCGGTTGAGTGGCGGGTGATCAGACTTCCCGATGAGAAATCCTGACAGCTGTCAGGGTTTTTGGATAGCGAGCCTCCCAAACATGACGAGGGAGCCGTACGCATCGTTCCTCAGACAGCAAGCACGGGGGCGATCGACTTAAGGCGCTCCCCTGCACGGTCTGCCGCGTGATTTCCATCAAACCCTGACAGCTGTCAGGGTTTTGGATCTTAAGGTTTCATGGCTTGAACAGGTCACTGGGAGCTTAATTGTGGCCACGTCTCTGGCGAAACACTCGGCGCTTTGTGCAGCCTCTTGCCGAAACACATTCCGCCTCGGCGCAAATGCGAACGGTGATCGGCCTCCTTTAAGCCGAACAGCAGCTTGCCGCTGAAATCGCGCCCGCTTATTGAATTTCTTTTGGCATGAGCGACCGGGGAACAACTGCGTGCCAGCGCGGGTTCGAAGGCATTGGGACGCGTAGGTGATGATGACGCACATCATGGCGCCGCCCAGCTTCTGGCAAGACTACCTCAAACGATCGCTGGCTACTTGCCCCGTGGTGACGGAACCGGCGCTGCGCGAAAACGAAAAGGTACGCTCGAGCATTATTGTGATCGCGCACCCAATCGACGCTCATGGCAGGAAATGCACGCCAGGCTTCCAGCTCAATGAGATTTTGGCTGCTATCCCATTCGCTAAGAAGATTGGCATCGACCTCGCGTACGACGCCCCTTGGGTCATAGGTGATCTTGACCGTGCCATTGAGCTAGGCGGCCATCAGGCTCTCGATCAGCCGGGATCCCAAAACCTCTGCAGGTCGGTGGGGTCACAAGCGGGCCTCCGGTTTCCTCCCATCGCATGACCCATCTCGCGGGAGACCCGGTCCCAGTTTGTATTGCCCAAGCGATCGAGACGCGGGCTTGGTCGTCCGCAGGTGCAGCCTACTTGGCTGCATTCGTGGCGAATTCATGAAGCCAGGCAGATCGACGCGACTGCCCTTGGAGGGACCTGGATTGAAGGCCGGTGACGGCAGATCGGTCCGGAAATTAGCGCGAAATCTGCTGTTCGACGATCGCCCGTAGTTCCGCCTGCTCCCTTGTCCCGTGGGTCAGAAGATCATGAGCGCGTGCCATGGAAGATAGCCGCGCCTCGAATGAGCGCACGTCCGCGGCATCTATTTGGCCGTGGCCAAGCGTTTGGCGCGAGATCGCAAGGACAGTCGCAAAAAAGGTTTTTCACCCGATGGTTCAGTTCACCGACGAGACGCTCTGTAGGCGTTCTGCGTCTTTTCGGGCCGAGATGTCATGCGCAATTTTCGATGCGCCGATGATCACGCCATAGGTGTCATAGATCGGTGAGACGCTGAGGAGGACAGGGACGCTTCGACCGTCCTTAGGCGCAAGATTGCAGGCTCCTCACCCTGGCGGTCCTCAGGAACCAAGACCAGGACGGATCGGCCTCGTCAGCCGTATATCCGTAGAGCCGTTCGGCGCCAGTGTTCCAACGCGTGATTTACATACCAAGGTCGATGCCAGGATGGCATCGTTGGACGAAGCAATAATCGCGGCCAGGCGACGCTCGACGTCCTGCGCGCTTGCGTTCGGTAATGTCGACAATGATAGCGGTCGCTTGCTGGAAACCGCCATCTCTGTCGCGAAGCGCCGAACCGAACTCGCCACCCAGACCAACGCGCCATCTTTTCGCAGAAGGCGGCTCTCCATCTCAAAACTCCGACCGCGTTCAGCCATCGTTTCAAAGAGCCGGTCTGCCTCGGTGATGTCTCCGGCAACACAGATATCCCGCATTCGCATCGATAACAGCTCGCTTTCGCTATAGCCGAGGATCTCGCAGAAGAGGTTATTGACCAGGAGAAGGTGGCCCCTGAGGTCTGTCTGAACGATCCCTGCAGCGGACTGCGAAAAAATCGCCCTCAGTCGCTCTTCGCTTGCCTGCAATGCACTCTCGAATTTCACCCGGTCCGTTGTTTCGTTGACGATGCAAAGGACCCGCGAACGCGGCGCTCTTCGTCGCGGACGGGCGAATAGGAGAGATCGCTCCACAGTTCACCCCAGTTTTCTCGAGCAGGACGGCCAAATGCGCGAGGGTGCTCACCGATGGTGGGTGCATAGGCTTCGTCGTAAAGGGCGACGAATTCTTCGCCCCAAAAAAAGCGCGATCTTGGCCTGCGCCGGCAGCAGAATATCCATTGCAGCGCTTAGACGGTTTGGCCAATGCTCCCTGGGGCCGAGAGGGCTTGCCTGCCAGTGGTAGGTTTCGATTGGGCGCTCAATTGCCCCAGCTGCTGTAAAATCGATACTGCTCTTCAGGGCCAAACGATATGTGCGTGCAATTAAAATTTTTGAGACGGTCGGGTCATCAAGCAAAGTGAGCGAACCTGCTGGGCACTATGATTGCGTTTCGGATCACATTCGGGCTTGGAATGGCATGGTACGTACCCCGCGCGTCCGAGCTGGAATGGGGGGCCTGTTCGTGAACCGATGGTCATTCATCAGACTTCGGGTGTGCCCGGAAAACGAATGATCACCTGCGCGGTGGCTGTCGGCGCTCTCAGCCATTGTCGTAGCGGTGCCCTGTCTGGCGGCCGCGCCGCCCTGGTCGGGCCTGACGTTGTCCTTGTATGGCCGGGACGGATCGGGAGGGCAGGGGAGGAGAGGGAACTGCCGCGGCACCGAGCCTTGCGAGGGGGCTCGGGCTCGTCTGCAAGTTCGGCATCGTGCAGGCCATCCCCTCGATCACTGGCGGCCAGTGAAGCAAGGCGGGTTCGGCGCAGTGAGTGTGTCACGTCAGCCAAGCGCTCGCCGTCGCGGACATTCCTTCGGCAGAATGTCGGATATGGCGCCTGATAGAATGTGCCTCAGCGGCGGATGAGGCCGAACCGGTGGGCCTCGTCCAGCAAGTCGCGGACGGAGGAGGGGATCCATTTTCTGGTACCTCCCTTCGGCCGCTCTCCCAGTTTGTCCAGTTCCGCGGCAATTTCGCGAAGCGACAGATCGGGATCGGCGATCGCGATCGCCGCCACCAGTTGCATTAAATGGTCTTCGGGGGCGCGACGCGGGGATCGGGCCAGCAGATCATTTTCCGCGAGCTTTGCGCGGACCATGCGATGCACGGCGCGACGAAGGCGTTCGACGGTCCAGTCCTGGCCACGTCGGTTAAGAACGCGAACGACATTATCCCAGCTGTGCTGAGGCCGGAGTTGCCGCACCATCGGAAGCCACGCCTGTGAAGACGCGATCAGCTGATCGAGATAGAGTTTCTCACGCGCCTTTGAAACCGCTGCAATCGCCTCCGGCCGCCTTTCTCGAAGACCCGGGTTTCCAGGCAGCCTGCCTCGAGCCTTCGCGGCCTTGATGCCCGCTTTGGTTCGCTCGGCGTTCAGCGAACGCTCAAGCTTTTCGACGGCGTCGAGGACCGTAAGGGAAAACATGCCTTGCGGAGTTGAGGTATCGATCGGGTCGTGGATTGACCGAAAGTGCACCCCGCGATGTTCAAGATCCCGGATGACTTGCAGCAAATGGCTTACCGATCTGGCCAGGCGATCGAGGCGGACGACGACGAGCACGTCTCCCGAGGTGAGCTCGCCCAGCAATTTGGTCAAGACAGGCCGAGCGCGCGAAACGCCGGCGCCATGCTCCTGATAGATCCGATCGCAGCCGGCGCCCCGCAGCTCGTCCAGCTGGGTATCGCCAGCCTGGTCATCCGACGACATGCGGGCGTAACCGATTAGCCTCTGCAGAGGTTGGACATCAGCTGTTTGTTGCTTCGCCATCACGCCTTCGAACCGCTGCTTGATTGAGGATGAGAAAATGCGTGAGAAACAGGGAAGTTGCAAGCGTGTTTTATGGTAAAAATAGGAGGCCATCAGACGCAAAAAGGAAGGGAACATGGTCAGCTAATCATGAGCGATAGAGAAAGCGCTCCAGCGGGCTTCTGTAGCCGAAATCGTGCTGACTGGCAGCTCCAAACGAGGTCGCAAGGCGTCGTAACTCATTGGAAGGAGAATCTGGAGAATAATGCGAGGCGGATAGCGCTCACACTGGACCCGCCCCTTCGGTCAGTCCATTCTATCTCGCAGGTGATTCTCCCCGTGCTGATCCGGGAGCGAGTCTTTGCGTTCTCGGAGCCATCACCATCCATACCTGAAACCTATCGATAGTGAATAGGCATCGAGATCGGTGTGTGGGTGACGGAAGCGTCGGGCCTATTGTTTTCCTTTTAAGAAATTCTACTAGTTAATATAGATGGTTAAAGGTCTGCTAACCAAGTGAGGTGGGAGCTTCGTGCATGCTCTAAACAGCACAAGTCACCGAGCAAAAGAAGCCGGGGAGGGGAGCAAGCTCGTAGGTTCGTGATATCAGCGGACCTCCCGGGGTTCGAACGATCTCGCGGGCATGGTCCCCCGATCGAAACCGCAAATTCCGAGCAATGTTAGCTAATCCGACAAAAAGGGGGCGAAATCCGAACCCATGACCCTCTTCGTCGTAGTATCGTGAGATGCCTTCGGACAGAACGAGTTCAATCGCGCGCCCATGATCGTTTAGGTGGGCATAAGCGGGGTTGGATTTTAAACTGCTCAGCACGCCAACGCCTCGGTCAGCGACGATAATTTTGGCGGTCCCACGGTCTGAGCCCATAGTCTTACCGGCCCGTTCGCGGGCCTGTACAACCTCACATTCGGTCGCCGTCCGTAGCGGCTGCACCACTATCCCGTTTTCGACGGGCACGGGCTCAGGAGAACGGGACCAAACTCAAGATCGGCGTTTGAGAGCCAAAAGGTTTCCCGGTCCGTCCACCTGGATCCGTCAGGACTGATCAGGCCCTGAGGATGAGTGTGCTGACGATAGTGTCTGCGTTTGCGTTCAGGCGCTTTTCATGATCGCGCCCTCTATTACGACACCGGAACTCACGTACTTCCACAGAGCAACCAGCAACTTGCGAGCCAGTGCTACAATCATCGGCGTTTTAAGGCGGCCGCTGTAGCGTGTGATGCGCTCTTTGAACCATATCGTTAGCGCCGACT
Source organism: Ensifer sp. ENS08 (assembly GCF_014852195.1). NCBI lineage: Bacteria > Pseudomonadati > Pseudomonadota > Alphaproteobacteria > Hyphomicrobiales > Rhizobiaceae > Ensifer > Ensifer sp. ENS08. Next base: position 69,003 of record NZ_JACVBF010000024.1, on the reverse strand, counting down.
TTGGTTGATGCCGCAGCCATAGCCAGGCGAGCTCGACCATTGTCGCTCGTAATCGCGGATTTCCCGCTTTCGATACGCCTTGCTCACGATTGACATTGCCGCTTTGCCAAGGCGAGGGGGCGAGGCCCGCGTAAGATGCGATTTGGCGTCGATTATCGAAGTGTCGGAACAGGCCTTCCGTGTAGAGTATCGTAGCGAACTCTGGACCAATTCCTCTGATGCCCAAAAGAGCGGTCGCTCCTGCCGGCGTTTCCGGCGTCTCGTGGGCGATTAAGGCATCTCGCTCTGCTTCTACATCCTTGATTTGTGCTAGCAGCAATTCGAGGCGATCAAGCTCTCTGCAAATCTCTGCCTTCAGGTGTTTTGACAGCAGACGGCCATCTCCAGTTCGAAGCGCGTCGAGACGCTGGCGACGGTCTCGATTTACCGGCTCGTACCCTCGTATTCCTTGCGTGAAGCGGCGCGATCGAGAGCTGGCGGGACCTGATGTCGGCCGCCGTGGTGGTTCGATCGATGCTCGGGGTCAGTCCGAGCGCCTACGAGGAGGCCTGCGGGATCCTTGGGGCGGAGAACGCGGCCGCTATCATGGCATGCATTCTCGAAAGGGCAGGGCACATCAATTCGGCCGGCGGTTATCTGCGCGATCTGACGCGAAAGGCCGAGCGGGGGGAGTTTTCACTCGGACCAATGCTGATGGCGCTGATGCGGCTATCACCGAGCCTCAAGGCTTCGTGAAAGCGCGAGGGCACGGGAATGATCAGGCCTTCGGTTGAACCAACTCGTTCAGGAACTTCTCCAACTGCGCAATGCTACCCAGGACGTCGTCGAGAGCCGGCGGTCCGCCGAAGATCATTGCAGACATGCGTTGGTAGTCAGCTGCGAGTTTCTCGCGCATATCGGCCGTCGGCATCAATCGATAAGTGCCAGGTACAGCGCGGTCATAGCGATGGTCAGGTGCTCGAAACATCAATTCCTTGTGCCGGCGGCTTGCCTCCGCGAGATCGCTCATCGAGGCGGTCTTGGCACCGTAGTCGGCATGGTTCCATATCTGGTGAACATCGTAGTAATGTCGTGAGTAGCGGTTAAGATCTGGGACCTTGCGGGCCGGATCTGCGTCTACCCTCCGTTTCTCCGACATCTTCGTCATCGCGTGCAAAATGAGGACCTTTTCCCAAAAAGTGCGCTCGGGCTTGACGGTCATCACGTTTGATACGGAAAGGTCGCTTTCCGCTGCGAACATCGAGGCCACATAAGGCACGATATGGCGTGGCTCAGCCGGGACCGGATCGGGACGAGCTCCACCTTCGATCCGCACCGCGGCCTCAACATAGCCGCCGCTGGGGTCGAAGACGCTTTTGTAGCCGACGACGAGAACGTCCGGCGCTTCTTTGTTCGATATGCGTCGAAACCGAATGAGAGGGAGAAGTGCCCGGCGCGGTCGATCGACTTTTCTACGTCGGCAATTTCGGTTGAGAGCAGCTCCCTGAGAGGGCCGGAAATGTACTGCCGGGCGGCCTCATCGACCTGCTCCGCCAGCACCTTCTGCTGCTGGTTTACGGACTTCAGCGCGGCAATGTCAGCTTCGAGAGGAACGTTAAGGTCGGCCTTGTAGATTCCGATGTCGATGTCTTCGGAAAAGCGCTGGATCAGTCCGTAAGCCTTGCTGAGGCTCGTGCCCCCCTTGAAGTAGAGTCGCGCCGATCCCTCCGGACGACGATTGAAGAGGAAGTCGAGTACCCAACAGACATAGAGGTCTTTCTCGGTGTTCTCTGCCCGCGTATTGAGGCCTGCTGCGGCCGCAGAAAAGAGCGCTCTTTGCTCATCGGGGCTCGACCGGAGGATCTCAAGGAAGGTTGGATGCATGTCGAGTCTCTGGTTCCTGCTCTGCTTTTCCATCTTCGTTTGGGGAGGGCAGTTCGCAGATGATGGAATTCACAACGGAATACATCCATGCGGGAAGAGCGTGAATGTTTTCTCGGAGATCCTGGATGATGAGTTGTCTGTGCGGACTTCGCGACAGGTATCGGACGATTCCAGCGATGGCGGTTTCAATATTTGGCCGGTCGTCTCGAAACCAGTTGAGAGCCTGTACGATGCGCATTGCGGGGCGGCCAGCCCAATAGGCCGTCTTGGCGGAGACGCGCTTGAAGTCGAGTGTGAAGATAACTGGCTTGGTTGCGTTTGGGTCGCCGGCATTGGCCTCAATCGTAATTGTTCTCGGGTAGGTGTCCGCGTAAATCGTAGACCTGGCGGGCACCGCCGTGGTCAAGCCGAGGTCATTTGCGGCAGTCATGCCGTCAACGAGCACCCGAAGCTTATCCCGTCGGGCGATGGCGTCGACGAAGGAGGAGCGTGGCGGAAAGACCATTTGCCCGGTCAACTTGCTCGTGCCTGGCTTGTCGTAAAGACCGCGGTAGGGCCGGCGAATTTCGCCGCGAAGCACCAGCCGCTGGAGCGCTTTTTCGACGGCGTTCGGCGTACCGATGTCCAGGAAGTCGGCTCGGGACCAGACGCCGGAAGGTGCAGCCTTTGCGATCCGGTCACGGATTCGTTTGAGGGTATCAGAGGTTGGGTCAGGCATCGTGCATCCGCTTTCTGACCAAAAAAAGTATACAAATTTTGGTCAGTATGCAAGCCGCACCGCTTACTGACCAGAAATTAGATACAAAATTTGGTCAGACCCAACTATTGGAACCGGAGCCACCGTGTATGCGGAATTTGATCTATGTTCAGGGTGTGAAGGTGCGTGACGAGAAGCAAGGCATTGAACTTGGGAAGCCATTCAGGCGCTGGCTTAATGGAAAGCTGGCTGTAAATGGCGCCGACACTGGCTACGAGCCCGTTTACTGGGGGAACGTTGCCGCCCACTTCCGCTGGGAACTGGACGCGTCAGCTTCGCTTTGTATGCGGCCCTCCGGCGGTTCTCGGCGGCAGCATCTACATCTTCGTCCCGCCATTGATCCACCAGCCCGCGGTCAAGAATTCTTCGACGACCCGCGGATCAAAGACGTGGAAGGTAATCTGCCTTGCCCGTCCTGCCAGTCGCACCGTCCGTGTCCCGACGCTGGGGAGGCGACCGTCCGCTAGCCACCGATGTCGCTCGCCTGGCTTGATTGTCAGGATGTCCTGTGTCTCGCGGGGAATCACGGGGAGGTTTTCGATGTCCTTCATCGCGGAGGAGACGATGCCCGATGCGGTGTCGAATTGGCTCTTGTCGTTCGCTGGCATTGTCAGCACGAGTTCACACGCCTCCAGAACGAGCGATTTCTTCGACGATAGGGGAAGTCGCGCCCGCATTTCCAACAGGATACCATGAGCGCGCGCGGATGACCCGAGTGTAGCCGCTGGCGGCAAGGTCCAACTCCTGAGGAGCTCGATTTCATTCTTTTGTTTCGGCATGCAGCTTAGATGGGTTTTCGTCCGACAAGTTCAACGTAGCAAAGGCCTTACCCCGAAATGACGTTATCAGGATGTTGCCGCGATCAGTTGTGCCGCACTGGCTACAAAGATGCGAACCAATCCGCATACGGGGTGTTTTCCATTAAATGCCTGTTGAAGTCCGGCTTACCGTCGTCCCACCCGACGGGACCTCTCTCGCCAAGGGCGATCTTGGCTTTGTCGACCCGGCTCCTTGCAACGATCGTCGCTACGCTATCGCCTCCCGTCGGGCGGACATGAGCTCCCTGACCAGTCGATCGCGCTCGTCTGCCGGGAGAGCTGGATCGCTTTTCCGCCAAAGACGGCCACGAACGACGAAGTACCTACCGTCGGGGGTGTCGGGGTAGTTTTGTCGGTCATGAGGCTTTCTCGTCATCTGAGCCTACGTTGCCAGGGCCATCCGCTTGATGTGTTGGTCTGCGCTTCTATGTGCTGTCGACAACAACGAGGGAGGATGGAATTTGATCGATCAGCTTGCCGCACTAGGAGTAACATTCGATGTCATTCCACATCTTGGCGCGCTCGTGGGCGCATATTTACTGTCGCTTCCTATCGGATGGGACCGGGAAAAGGGCGAAAGAAGCGCGGGGTTGCGCACATTCCCACTCGTCGCCATAGCGAGTTGCGGATTTATACAGGCCACCGAACGCTTGACCACGGGAAGCCCGGAAGCCACAGCCCGGATCGTCGAAGGGCTGATCACTGGCATGGGGTTCATCGGAGGCGGAGCTATCCTTGTTGTCAAAGCAAGCGTGCGTGGAACTGCGACAGCAGCGAGCCTTTGGGCGACAGGCGCGATCGGCACCTCCGTGGGTCTCGGCGCTTACGACGTAGCAATCGTGCTCTCAGTCATGACTTTCCTCACCCTTCGCCTCAATGCCAATCTCAAACCAGACGGCCCCGAGAACAAACCGGATTGAATTGCCTTCATCCGGAGCGACAACAATTATTGCTGCCCCGTTTTACCGCGACCGCACAGGGATTCTCTGGTTCTTCCGTACAAGCGCGCCGGCATGGCAGGGGCGAGCGACGATCGTTGGCATTTTATTAAGTTTGTTGGCAAAGAGTCCAATTCACGGGCGCCCTTTCTTCGTGGGGAGCGCGGTGAGAGCCAACGAGCTTCGGAGGCGAGAATGTATCAGCGCACCGTCCTAGTGGTAGACGATGAGCCGTTGATCCGGATGACATTGGGGGATTTCCTCGCAGACGAAGGATTTGCAGTGCTAGAGGCGTCGAATGTCCTGGAGGCTGTCGCGGTGCTGGGTCGGCATCGGATCGACGCGCTGATCACCGACGTGGACATGCCCGGCGCGTTGAACGGCTTTGATCTGGTGAAACTGGTTCACAGCTACACGGCAGGTGTCGCCGTGATCGTCACTTCGGGTGGCCATACCGCGGCTGAAATCGACGGACATCGCGTCTCCTTTCTGGCGAAGCCCTACCGGATGGATGCCATTCTGGAGGAACTGGAGAAGCGGATGCCACCATTCCTGCATTCAGCGACGGCCGTGAGCGGCTGACGAGCGTTTGCCAAGGCCTTGAAAGCGGGAAGCGATTGCAAGCTCTAGCCAGCGCTCACTCTTCTTTCGGAGCGGGGCTGGAAAGGTCGAGAGGTAGTTGAGAGCGAGGCCGGGGATACACAGGCCTGAACGCGTCGAGATGAACCCGAGTTTGCCGTTACACCCAACGCGGTCGGGCTGTAACTTTTCCTCTTTCCGTGCGTTTCCATCGACAACCAGGGAGGCACGCATGTCAAAGAGAGAACTGATCGATACCGGAACCGACAAGCGCTACGTCCGGCGGGACGAAGACGGCAAGTTCAAAGAATCAGTGGATGTGAGTCGATCCTTGTCCGCTGACAAACGCCAAAAGGCGAAACACGACGCAAAACCCGGGGAGGGCGACAAGGGCGATCATGAGTCCAAGTGAAAATCGCGACTTACAACGTCAACGGTGTCAACGGCCGCCTGGAAGTGCTGTTGAGTTGGCTTGAACGGGCCTCGCCTGACGTCGTGTGTTTACAGGAGTTGAAGGCCCCTGACGCCAAATTCCCCGCCAAAGCTATTGAGGCGGCAGGCTACGGTGCCATCTGGCACGGTCAGAAAGGTTGGAACGGGGTAGCAATCCTCGAAAAAGGTCGCGAACCGCTACTTATCCGTAGGGGACTTGCCGGAGACCCCGACGATTTGCATAGCCGCTACGTCGAAGCGGCTATCGACGGCATGGTGATTGGCTGTCTCTACTTGCCGAACGGCAATCCCTACCCAGGGCCAAAATTCGACTACAAGCTCGCCTGGTTCAAGCGCCTGGCGGAGTATGCTGACGAACTGCTCGCCCTGAAAGTCCCCGTCGTTCTTGCCGGCGACTACAACGTCATGCCTACCGAACTGGATGTCTACAAGCCCGAGCGATGGGTGGATGACGCGTTGTTCCGGGTAGAGGTTCGCGATGCATACCGGGAACTCGTCGAACAGGGGTGGACTGACGCACTTCGCCATCTGAACCCGGGGAAGCGGGTTTATACGTTCTGGGACTATTTCCGGAATGCATACGGCCGGGATGCAGGCTTGAGGATTGACCATTTCCTTCTCAGTCCCGGGGTTGGCGAAAGGCTCGTCAAGGCGGGCGTCGATAAGGACGTCCGAGGCTGGGAACACACCAGCGACCATGCCCCGGTTTGGATCGAACTCGCAGATGACATGCCGAAAAGAAGGAGGAGAAAATGACCAACCATACGCACTCCAGGGAATGGAAGGATGACCTCAGGCTGAAGCTGGAAGAACTCATTGATACGTTCGTAGTCGAAGGTGTCCGACAGGAAGACATCTTCGACGCCATCCGCGATCAGCTCCCAGGCCTCCGTGACGCGCTCGCGCGTGATCCCGATCCGGCTGAAGACAGTTCTTGCGGTATCCTCGACGAGCCGTCAAACGACTGGCCAAGTGCCATTTCAGGGAAAGATTGAGGCTATCGCGTCTTCGGGCTCCAGCAGAAAGCAGGATGAATGGACGCCTACATCGTTACGCTGACGGTCCTCGGCTTCGTTGTCCTCCTGACGGCGTGGTTGCCGATGGCGTTCCGGCGTCTTCCTCTCTCGCTCCCGATAGCCTGTCTCGCCATCGGCACGCTGTTGGCCTTGTCTCCCTTTCCCCTGCTGCCGCGCTTCAATCCTCTGGAAAATCGGGAGTTCACCGAACGGATGACCGAGATTGTCGTCATCGTCGCGTTGATGGGGGCGGGGCTGAAACTTGACCGTCCCTTCGGTTGGCAGCGCTGGGGGACAACCTGGCGTCTTCTAGGTTTAGCGATGCCTCTGACCATTGCCGCACTCGCTTTCCTCGGGTTTTGGATACTGGGTCTCGGCCTTGCGTCGGCGCTCCTGTTTGGAGCCTCGCTCGCGCCGACAGATCCCGTGCTCGCCAGCGACGTCCAGGTCGGACCGCCGCGGTCAGGAGAGGAGGACGAGGTTCGTTTCGCCCTGACGTCGGAGGCGGGCCTGAACGACGGGCTTGCATTTCCGTTCGTTCACCTTGCCGTTGCCATTGCACTGGCAGCGAAGGAGGGGACTGACGTCCTTGCACACTGGGCCGCGCTCGACGTCGCATGGCGGCTCGGTGCGGGCACCGCTTTAGGTTGGGGGCTGGGCAAACTGTTTGGAGTTCTTTCGTTTCGAATGCGTGGCGGCGGACTTGCGAAAACGCAGGACGGGTTTGTCGCTCTTGGCATGACGTTCGTTACTTACGGGCTTACCCAGCTCGTCGGCGGATACGGCTTTGTCGCGGTGTTTCTCGCGGCCGTGGCGTTCCGGGCGAGCGAGCGGGACAACGACTTCCACGAGCAGCTTCACGATTTCGCCGAACAAATTGAACGGTTGCTGATGATGGTACTTTTGGTATGCCTTGGATCGGTCGCCGTTAGCGGCCAGCTCTTGGCTGCCGTCGACTGGCGCGTAGGCGTCGTTGCGGTGCTCGCGCTCCTGTTGGTCCGACCTCTTATGGGCTGGCTGTGCCTGGTCGGGTCGGGGCATTCGCCAGGAGAAACCGCGGTGATCGCAGTCTTTGGGATCAGAGGCCTCGGATCGATCTACTACCTTGCCTACGCAACGGGACAGGCGGAGTTCGATGGATTCGAGACAATCTGGGCTACGGTAGTACTGATCGTGCTGGCTTCAATCGTGGTCCACGGCATAACCGTAACTCCCACGATGCGCTGGATCGACAGAAGAGGGCCTTCGTCCAGTGGGGAGCCGTCATGATGACGCCATGGACACTTGCGCTATCTTCCACCCTCGTCGGACTCGCTGTCCTGTTAGCCGCCATCGCAATTTCACTGGACGCCGAAGCTTCGGCGTGGCTCGCCTGCGAGACCTTGGTATTGAGCCCTATGACTGCCTCAACCCGGGCCTGATGGACTTCATCGCCACCTGGACGGCGAAAAAGTCGGGCGCTCTGCCCAGTTGAGCGCAGGCAGAGACCGGCCGAGAGCGACGGTGTGGCGTTGCCCTTTTTTCAATGGCGAGTCTTATTTCATGTTGCTGCCGCGGGTTGAAACGTACTGTGTCGAACACAGGCGAATTCAACCGCGGCGCTGGAGCGTCACTCGATATCGCGAAACTTGTCTGGTTGCCTCGCTAAGCTGAATGCCAACTGATAAGGCTGCTCATTGTCCTGAACGATCAGTTCTCATTTCCAGTGCGTTATCCGAGCGGTAGCTCGGCATGATCCCGTCAGCCGATCCGAAATAGCCTAGCGCAATCAGTCGACATCAACTGGTTCGGCAGCCATTGTTTGAAGTGAAAATCCGCTGAACGCCAGGATCACTGATAAAACTTTGGGCATCGTGTTGGCTCGCCTCCTTTGACGCGGTGCCATTGCGAGAACTATTGCATCAGCCGGCCTTCTAACCGCAAAGCGGCGACAGTAGACTAAAGGCATCACAATAGCGGCGCAGCTGCCGCAACTTCAAAATTTCATACCATGATCGTCTACCTCGTGGTCGCGCGGCGCGACTCAGAACGTGCGAGATTGTGGGCCGCCGGATTCGCAAGAGCAGTGAAACAAACTGGCTAGTCATGACCTCCAAACAACGTCGGAACTGACGGGCTGCTTCTCTAAAAGCAGAAGGTGTGGGTGTGCCGTGTTTGTTTCCGATTTGTGCGTCTGGGAGCGCATAATGTATCGACTGAAACAGCGCGCTGCGACGATTGGCCAGCCTTAGCTGATCTTCCGAGGACGCCCGCACTTCGCGCCGTCGGCCCGGCTTGTCTCGATCGGGCAGGCACTGGTCCGGTTCTAGCCTTTGAGCCACTGAGAGTGCCTGAACAGAACGATCAGCCGTGCTATTGTTTTCGGAGCTCTTTTAATAGACGTCCTGGCGCGCAACCTGACGGCTGAGCGATCCCTGGATGCGCTCTATGCCCGAAAAATGAGGGGCCACTGTTGATGCGGAAACCCAAGCCGGCCGGATTGTAATTCAACCGTCGATAGATGAAGCCCTCGTCAAGCTGGCCTCTCAAAGCCATCTCTGCGTCAAGAATGAACCGCGCTTGACTTCCGCCTCATTCCTCAGTCGCGCCAGACGATCGCGTGTGGCGATCTGCATTTCGAGTTGTGCCTCGTAGGCATTCAGCAACATTCGAGCGACTTTGGTCCTGACGCCTTGAGCTGGCAATCTTTCGACCGCTTGCCGTTGCATAGATACCTCGCCGGCAGCCTCCTCGACATGCCGCTGGGCAAGGCGCAAATGCCTATTGATCATTGTCAGATCAAGTCTGCTCGAAGTCCGTCCAGGATGTCGGATCATTCTTGCACCCACGGTCACAAATGAAGGCTTGTGCGGTCGACATGGGCACAGTAACCGCAGCGTGGCTGCGGAGAAATTGGTTCCAGAGAGGGCAAGTGCCTAGCCGACGGGGCCTAAGCGTCAGAAACGTGGGGTGCGGGAAAATGTTCCGCCATGGGACTTCAGTCCCCTCACCCCCGCGCAAAAGTCCTACTCCTCTGGGCCGGCTGATCCAGTCGCACTAGATTCCCCTTAGCCTGTGGGGCTCGCCTCCCCACTGGCAGACAACGACACCAGAGCGGCCTTCGTCCCTTCAGCTAGCTCTGGTGCCGTTGTCTCCGTCGCCATGGAGGTATTTAGATGTACGAACGACACCGCCACGACCAGCCGGAGCGCAAATTTTCCACCGGGCTTCCGTTTGGGTGCTGCTGCGACCTGGATGGTTTCGGATTGGCGCCTGTTCTCACCATGTTTGATCAGGCTCGAAGCGCAGCATCCTCTATGGATGTCAGCGCGCCTTCGCAGGCGTCCCATTGATGGAAGACCTGTTGTCAGCGGTTGAGGGTTTGTCCATATCTCATGGCAACCGCCATTGGGCGAAAATTGTCGCACGCCGCGTTTCAGAAATCGTGGAGCGCTGGAAGAAGACGGGTTGGATCATCCTCGGAAGATGAGTGCGATCTTTGCGTTCGTCTCGACCGCGAGGACTACATCGGTAAGTGCGAGGGCTCTAAATGGGGACTTATGACCAAGCGTTCCTGCTCCTGACGAGTTTTCCGAGCTGTCGCGCCAAGAGACCTGGGATGTGATCCTCTTGGCCCACGACACTGCCGGAGGCCTTAGAACATAAATGAGGGATATGGTGGGCCCGGCAGGACCGGAGCCGACGGCCTTAACCATCGAGTTCCCTCCCAGCAGAGAACCTCTGAGGGCAACCGATCGATCAAGCTCGGGTTTGCCGCATCCCGTGGGGGCGCAGTCTGCTCAATCACGGAATGCAACGCGCCCGAGGACGTGCATATGGTAAGGCCCGTCTCAGACAATCTATGGCGCAACACGAAGCGCGCCTTTCCGGTTCACTCGTCAAAACATGAGTTCGACCACTCTGTTGGGTGGAGGGTGAAATACCTAGCCGAGTTGTTCGTAAAAGCTTAACCAATCGAAAAAGCACCAACTTCTGAGGGTTGCCCGAGGCGCGTTTGCGCACAATCTTCTTTACGCAGCCGGAGCCATGGACAGAGCCGGGACTGCGCTCTGGCGTTTGTCGTGCTCGGCAACGTAGTGAGTGGGAACGGTTGGCATGCTCCTGAACCATCGCATCACGCGCATCACCGTCGGCATCCTGCTTCTGACGCTTGCTGTCGTCGTGCTCCTGCCTGGACTGACCGGCTTTACCAGCCTCGACGGCACCGTGAATGCCCGCTTTGCCGTCATCAACGCACCGATTGACGGGGAAATCGGACAAGCGCCGCCACGCATCGGCACGCCGGTCGCCGAAAACGAGACGCTTCTGACTATCCGCAACGAACGGGTTAATCGGGCGATCCTTGCTTCCCTGCAGGCGGAAGGAAAAACGGCCGCCGATCGCGTCACGGCGCTGGAGCGTGAACGGGACGAACTCGTCGCCTTGCGCAACCAACTCGCCCATCGGCTGGAGCAATTCAAGAACGCCACCATTGCCAGTCTGGAGCGCGAACTTCGCATAATGCAGAAGCGGGTGGAGGTGTCGCGTGCCCAGGACGTCGTTGCAAGGGTAGACCTAGATAGACGGCAGGAACTGGAATCTAAGGGGATATTCACGCGCAAGATGGTCGAGGCGGCAGCCGCCGCCGGCGCGGCCACGGGCGGCGAGGTCGAGATCAGCAATTTGTCGCTCGATCTTCTCGAACAACGGCTGATGGCCCTGCGTGAGGGGATATTCATCGTCGGCGATGGTCAAAACGACGTGCCCTATTCGCGCCAGCGTCAGGACGAGGTGATCGTTCGCATAAACGACATCAACACCCGCATTGTCGAAAACAGCACGCGCGCCGACCAGATTGAACGGCAGCTGGAGGAAGAGGAGAAGCGCGTTCGCAGTCTCGAACAGGCAGAAATAGCGTCGCCGTTCAGCGGGGTGGTGTGGACCCGCAACGTCGTCAACGGCTCCAATGTCATCCTCAACAACGAGCTGTTGCGCATCCTCGATTGCCGCGAACTGTTCGTCGATATTCTCGTTCCTGAAGTCGATTACGACGAGATCTATCCGGGCCGCGAAGCGGAAGTGCGGCTTCTGGGCCGGAGCGAAGTCTTCAAGGGAAAGGTGCAGGCCGTAAAAGGCTCATCCGCCGTCGTCGAGAAAGACAATCTCGCCGCCAAGGAGCCGGAGGCCAAGGAGCGCGACGCGAGAATCCGCGTTCAACTCCTCCCCTCGGCTCTCAACACCGATTTCGGCAATTTTTGCCAGGTGGGGCGGTCCGCCCAGGTCCGCATCTCTCGGCACAATCTGCAATTGACACAGTGGATCAAAGGGCTGTGGTTCAACCTCTTCTAGCGCTCGCGCCCACATTGCTGGTGATCGCCTTCTTCCTGCTTGGGCCATCGAACTGGTCGCGGCATCAAAGCTGGGCGCGCACCATCACTTGCGCGGTCGTTGGGGCGGTCGCATTGCGCTACATGGTCTGGCGCCTCTTCGAAACCGTCCTTCCCTATCCCGCTGATGGCGCGAACGTCTGGTGGGTTTGGATCGTCTTTGTCATCGAGCTCCTTGCCTTCACGGAGGTCGTTCTTTTCCTCATCCTGATGAGCCGATACGTCGACCGCAGTCGCGAGGCGGACCGTTTGGGAAAGACGTTCTTCGCGCGCGAGGCGCAGGATCTGCCGACAGTCGATGTTTTCATTCCAACCTACAACGAGCCGCTCGATGTTCTGGAGCGCACGATTGTCGGGGCTTTGGCGCTCGACTATCCGAAGGACAAGTTCAAGGTTTATGTCCTCGACGACGGCCGGCGTGATTGGCTGAAGACCTTCTGCGCAGAGCGGGGCGCGGTCCACCTGACCCGGACGGACAATGCGCACGCGAAAGCCGGGAACATGAACAATGGGCTGCGCGCAAGTTCGGGCGATTTCATCGCCATCTTCGACGCAGACTTTGTTCCCTATCGCCATTTTCTCAAGCGCACCTTGCCGTTCTTTTCGGACGAGGGGATCGGGATTGTCCAGACCCCGCAGCACTTCTTCAACGTCGATCCGGTGCAATCGAACCTGGGCCTGGAGAACATCTGGCCGGACGAGCAGCGCCTGTTCTTCGACGAGATCGCGCCCAGCCGCGACGTCTGGGACGTCAGCTTCTGCTGCGGTTCGTGCTCGATCGCCCGCCGCAAGGCCGTCGATGCGATCGGAGGCTTCCCGACGGAGTCGATCACCGAAGACCTGTTAACGACGCTGTCGATGCTGAACAAGGGATACAAGACCCGCTACCTCAACGAACGGCTGTCGATGGGATTGGCAGCCGAGAACCTGACGGGCTATTTTGTTCAGCGGGAACGATGGTGCCAGGGCGGCATCCAGACGCTCTATCTCCACAACGGTCCGTTGCGTGGACCGGGCCTGTCGTTGTTCCAGCGGATCATGTTTCTCCCCATGTCCTGGCTGGTTCAGTACGTGGTGCGCCTGATCGTGTTGATCGTGCCGATCGCCTATCTCTGGTTCGGCGCCTTGCCGCTGCACTTCACGGGCCTTGCCGACTATGTTTCAAATCAGCTTCCGGTGCTCGCGGCCTATTTCCTCCTGATGCTCTGGATAACGCCGACACGTTATCTGCCCGTGGTCTCCAGCGCGGTCGGGACCTTCGCGACGTTCCGCATGCTGCCGACGGTTCTCTCCAGCCTCGTGCGGCCCTTCGGCAAGCCGTTCAAGGTAACCCCGAAAGGCACCGGCAACGAGGCGAACAGCTTTGACGCCTACACGTTTACCTGGATTGCCGCATTCATCGGCGTCACGGCGCTCGGACTTCTGATCAACCTCGTGCCGGAAACGGCGCAGGTCCAAGGGTCGTTCTCGGCGATCGGAGCCGTCTGGTCGGGGATCAACATCGTCGTCCTCGTCATCGCGTCGCTGATCTGTTTCGAAAAGCCGCGTCGACTTTTCCAGGCTTTCAAGCTCGATGAGCCCGCCAATGTCGACGGGACGCCGGGGCGCGTGGTCAGCCTCTCGCTCGACAAGGCGGTGGTCGCGGTTCCGCCGGAGGTGCGCTTCGAGTCTGCGCAGGTGACCCTCAGGCTCGACGGTTTCGAGCCGCTGCAGGCTGATCTGAGGCAAGTGACGCAGCGGCGCGGCGACATATCGCGTACCGGCGACAAGCGGCGCTTCTATCTTCACCTTTACTACGACCTCAACGGCAAGGAACGCGACAAGATGATCGTCAAGCTCTATACCGGCCGCTATTCCCAGGACATTCCTGATATCGACAAGGTCGCGGTTTCCGTGAACCTGTTGCTACGTGCCTTCGGTCGCACCCGTACCGTTTCGTAACCGCAGCTCAATCGGTGCTTATGACTCGCGAATTGCGAAAGCCTCATCGGGCGGAAATGGCGCAGTGTTCATGTATGCGCTCGAATGATCGCATATTGTATCGACTGGCACCTGCCAGCTTCCCCGGGTCTCGCCGCTCTTTTGATGACTGAGTGTTGGTCGTTTAGCGCTAAGTATGGTGGTATGGTGGGCTCGGCCCGACTCGACCCTGAAAGAACGAATTCGATCGTCCGGGGTTGAATGATTCGGGTCGTAATCGAGCGCATCAACGACGTTGCTCGCCTGGTCGATCGGACTAATGGGGCGAGCTTAGCCGGAATCCCTTAGGCCGCCACTTCGCCGATCAGTGAACCAGCCGGGATGTTCCATTCTTTGCTGAGCTTTCTAATCTGATCCAGATTAATTTCCCGTTTTCCGTTCAGAAGATCGGCCGCCCGCGCTTTCGAACCAATGACCGCCACGAGATCGGCGCGCGTGTAGTTGTTCGCAGCCATCACCGACTTGACCACCTCAACAGGGCTCGCCGTCGGGATTGGATAGTGCTTGCCCTCGTACTGTTCGATCAGAAGGACGAGCGCGTCAAAGTGCGCAGCTTCCTCAGAGCCTTCTTCGGGTTCGTCTTCGAAATATGGCCGAACTTCCTTCAGTGCGGCGTTGTACTCGGCCTCACTCTGAAGCGTCCGAAACCCTTTCAAATCCAACATGTCGACTTCCTTTCACGTCAGAGTTCTTTGACGTCGATCGCATCGTACTGGGCGTGCGTCCCGACAAACAGGACGAAAATCCGCTTGGACCGAAATGCGACCAGCCCCACAATGCGGTACTTGTTGCCGCCGACGTCGAAGATAACCTTGTTGCCGGCCACCAGATCAGCTGAGTTAAATGTCTTCTTTAACCCGCTAAAATTACTCCAGCTCGCCTTCGATGCGGTAGTATACCATTCCGTCATTGCGGCTCGCGCGGCCTCTCGGGGGACGCCTTTCGGCAAGCTATTCCAAAAGCTGACCAGCGCAGATTTAGCGATAACGTTCACTTGAGTCCCTATTTAACGAATTCCCAATTTGGAAACAAGCACAAAGTTTCCAATTTGGGAATTTTGTTGCGAGTCATTTTTTGATAAGATCCAGTCAACGCTGAATGCAAATCTCGGGCAGCACTGTCTGACATACCTTCGAATGCGGGTCCAACTCGGAAAACCCGCCATCCCTTTGGCCGCCAGCGATCAAGTTCACTTATGGGGCTTGGTCGCCTTCACCATCTTTGGGACCTTCCGCGAAACCTCCTCAAGCGTCGTCATAACCCGGTTCACCTGCGAGAGCGTGGACGTCAGCTCAGGAGCATATCGGACAATGAGATACTCTTGAGCTGAGGAGAGCGTTGCCAGGTGCGCCAGCGTGCGCTTGCGCAACACAAGTCTTGCGGCCCCCGCTCTTCGGGCCGGCTCGCCAAGGTCATGTTGGAAGTTGTGGATCGGCTCGTCATCGAGGCCTCTCGCCTGAAGAAGAGCATCGAGATAAAGCTCGACGGCGTGAAGAGCCAGCAGCCTTTGCGGAAGATGGTTAGGACCGGATGGGTTCTCACCCAGCTTGACGGCGGCGGCTTTGTATTGCGTCGCCAGGTTCAAAACGTCTCGCACGCCCGTTGATTAGCCGAGGTCCATGTTGCTAGATCTCCCCCTCAGAGTGAAACTGCGGGCGGGTTCCGACCGCGTCGGCAGTCGTTCGTGACGGTACTGATCGTCTCGCGCACCGTTGATCCGGATGAGGTCCTTCAACAGGGTTCGCAGCTCTGGCCAGGGGGCATCCTCGAGTTTGAGGTCCGGGTCATGCGTAACGATCAGGCAGTGAAGCTTTGCGGCGACTTCGATCACCGAGGAGACCGGTGCAATCAACAGCACCCGCCCCACTCCCGATCACGCATTCGCCACCCTCCGCCCGGCCGATGCCGTCGAGATCCCGCCGGTGACAAAGCTCGCTAGGGCTGGATGACGAGCGCTCCTGGATTGTTTTGACGGGAAGTAACCGCTTTGCCCCGCCAGACCCGGACGTCCGGCCGCTCGACACCGATAGCGGCTACCACGGCCCGTTGCCTCCAGCCCTATTCGAAGAGGTGAAGCGTCGCTTTGCCGGGCTCGCGCGCAGCCAAAGACATCAGGCGACCCCGCGTGGTTCCTAAATGCGATTTGTTCCTGCAAGCAAAATGGCGCATCGCATGGCGTTCCGGGAAAGACGGGAACCCATCCGGCAACCATCGGTTCGACCGCGCCTTGCGCCGGAATATTGATGCCGTAGAAATGACCGAATTTCTAGACCGCCGTAGCTAACTTCAATCCTGTAAGGCCCAGTCGGCCACCTCCCAGCGCATCTGGCCACGGTCGGCGACGACACGGCCGAGCCCTGGGAAGGGCATGTGCGTGGCGGCGATGAGTGCGCCCTCCGAAGCGGCGCGAGGGAAAAAGCGGTCGCGCATTGCCTTGGCCGCTGCCCGGTCCTGCTCGAACAGGAAGAACACGTCGGTCGCCCCCGGATGCACGACCGGAAAGATCATGTCTGAGACCATGATGAGGCTCTTTCCGTCATCTTCGACCCGCACGCCGATATGGCCGGGTGTATGGCCGGTCAGGTCGACAATTGAGACGCCGCGCACAATTTCGCGTTCTCCGTCAATCGCCTGGAGTTTCGGGTAGAGGCGCACCACCTCCTCCGCCATCTTAAAGCTGGTTTGCAGATAGTCGGGCGCGCCGCTGCGCTTGGCCGGGTCGGTCCAATGGGTGACGTCGCGACGATCGATGTAGAGCTCCGCCTTTGGGTAGTTGTTCTTGCCTCCGGCGATCAGACCGCCCATGTGGTCCTGATGCATATGCGTTACGATCACCGCGTCGATCTGGTCAAGCTGCAGGCCAAGCGCACCAAGCGCCTGCGGCAGTTTGCCGGTCTGACCAATCGAGCCCGCTGCACCGGCATCGATCAGGATGCGGCGCTCGCCATCATCGATGAGATACTGGTTGAAGAGGAACCGCACCCCGCTCGGCCGGGCGGTGAACTGAGCGACTGCCGCCTCCTCCACCTGGGCCGGCGCGCGTCCCGGAAAATAGTCGAAGGGCATATCGGCGTACCCGTCTGTCAGCGCCGTCACCGTGAAGCGACCGATGCGGATCTGCGCCAGCGGCGTAATGCTGACCGGCGTGTTGGGGGTATTCTGCGCGGCGGCAGGGGCCGGTGCGCCACTGATCAGTCCTCCCCCGAGGAGGCCGAGAGGAAGAGCGCTTGCAAAGGCACGACGTGAAAGTTGAGGCATGACGTCTTTCTCCTGATCATTGGCAATACGGGGAGCCGGCCGGCGTCCCCTGGATCGACGCAAAAGCTAGGATATCCGAAAGCAATAGGGTATCCTGCCATTTCTGGAACTTTCCTCTCAGTTTCCGGAAGGATACGATGGATCGGTTTGAAGCGATGTCGGTGCTGCTGGCGGTGGTGGACGCCGGCAGCCTCTCGGCTGGATCGCGGCGATTGCATGCACCGCTCGCCACGGTCAGCCGCAGGGTCGCGGATCTTGAGAAACACCTTGGCGTGCGCCTGGTCGTGCGCACCCGCCGCGGCCTCTCCTTGACGGATGAGGGGCGCAGCTTCGTCGCCGCGTCACGTCGTATTCTGGAGGAGCTGGACGCGGCGGAGCGGCAGGCCAGCGGCGATTATGGCGCGCTGCGTGGAGGGCTGCACGTGACCGCACCGATTGCCTTCGGCGAGCGCCATCTGCTGCCAATAGCTCTGGAGTTCCTGAAGGAGCAACCCGATATCAACCTGCGTCTGACCCTCGCCGATCGTCAGCTAAGTCTGGCGGACGAGCACGTCGATGTGGCCCTGCGGATCGGACACTTGGCGGACAGCGCGCTTATCGCAACGCGCGTCGGCGCCGTCCGACGGGTGATCTGCGCGAGCCCCGACTATCTTGCCCGCCGAGGCGCTCCGCTTCAGCCGGAAGACCTCAGCCACCATGATGGCATAAGCTTTCAGGGCTTTGCGACCGCGCCGGAATGGCGCTACCGCCGGGACGGCGCGGCCTTTGCCATCGAGCCGCGCCCCAAATTCGCGGTCAATACGACGGAGGCTGCCATTCAGGCTGCAATAGCCGGTATCGGCATTATCCGCGTGCTGTCTTACCAGATCTCCGATCAGTTGCGCTCCGGCGCTCTGCACGAATTGCTGACGGACTTTGCACCGGAACCGCTACCTGTGAACGTTATCCATGGACCAGCCGATCCCCTGCCGCTGAAGGTGCGGTGCTTCCTCGACTGGATCGTCCCAAGCCTACGTGCTCAGCTGGCTTACTAGCGTCCCGCTTCAGGCGCACCCCGTTGATAGCAGTGAGGCGCACCGGTGCGAATGCTGCAAGATGCGGCTGTCCTTCCCTAAGTGCCTAACATGTCTATGCTCCGCAGCGCATCCTCAATATCTCCTTCGGCCTAGGTTAGGCCGCTTGGAAAACGTATGTGAGCGCTGAGAGGGGCCGTCATTTCTTTGGCGAAGACGTCTGGCGTGTGATCGTTCGGTCAAAAGCTCACGCGCGCGCCAATCTTCCCGCCGCCCGAGCGCGAACCATCGCCCTCGACGTTAAACAGCAGTGAGAAGTCGATATTCCAGTTGTCGTGGTTGGAGAGAGTGAGCCCGGCGGAGATCCTCCCGAACAGGCCTTCGCCATCAAGCGAGGCAAAGCCGATATCCGCGCCGATCGACGGTGATAGCGTTAGTCCGTTTTCGAGCCCCAGCGTTCTCTCGACATCGAACCCGACGCTGAAGCGGGCTTGTTCCTCTATGAAGCCCTTGAGATCGATTGTTTCGCCAAGGGAATTGGAGACGGAATAGTCCTCTGTCTGCAAGACACGCTCCGCCGAAGGCGGACGCTCTTTCTGGCGACGCGCCCCGATCCAATCTTCGATTACGGTTTCAAGGCGGCCAGGAGGGCTTTTGCCGTTTCGCCAGATGAGGCGGGATTCTGGCCGGTGATGAGCCGGCCATCGACGACCGTGTGGACGCCCCAGTCTTTAACCTTCGAGAAAACGGCGCCGAGACCGAGCAACTCATCTTCTACCAGGAAGGGCACGACCTCCGTCAAACCGACGGCCGCTTCCTCGGAATTCGTAAAGCCGGTGACCTTTCGCCCGTTTACGAAAGGTGTTCCGTCCGGGTTCTTGACGCGGTGCAGAACGCCGGGTGCGTGGCATACAAGGGCAATCGTCTTGCCCGCCGCAATGAAGGCTTCGAGCAGCTTGATCGAGTTTCCGTCCTCGGCGAGATCCCACATCGGACCGTGACCGCCGGGATAGAAGACGGTGTCGAAGTCCCCTTGGTTGACGCTGTCGAGGCGAACCGTCTCGGCGAGCTGGGCCTTGGCTTCCCGGTCTGCCTTGAAACGCCGAGTGAGGTCGGTCTCAAACATCGGTTCATCGCTCTTCGGGTCGAGCGGCGGTTGGCCGCCCTTGGGCGATGCAAGGGTGATTTCGGCTCCGGCATCCCTAAAGACGTAATAGGGAGCCGCCAGCTCTTCGAGCCAGAACCCTGTCTTCTTGCCGGTGTTACCGAGGGTGTCGTGCGAAGTGAGGACCATTAGGACTTTCATGGATCATATCCTTTACACTGGAGGCGTAGATTTGAAGTCCGATCAGCCGCGTCGGCTTCTCGATGCACTGATATTGGCGTCGCAATGATATTTGGGAGATCTAGGTCTCACAATCCAGCTTTCCATCTCGATGATGGACGAAGGAGCGAGAACTTCAACGCGTTGATGGGCGGCGATAAATCGCCGCCCAGGTGGCCGAAAGGCCGGTGCGCTCTTCAGGTCTGACCGTTGCGGGCGTCGACCGGCAGGTTGGCTGCAGTGCCATCCGCACGCGCCAGGACGAAATTGTCGAAGTTGGCGATCGAGGCGCAGGAATGGTTGGGGAACACGCGCACGCGACTGCCGAGCGGCAGGGGGCGCCCGGAATGGGGGACGAACCCGTGTTCCTCGGACAGTCGCTCGAGCGTCCACAGGCCGGTTTCGCCATCGCCTTCGGCGCTGACGACGGTGCCGAACCCTGCGCCACCCATGCCATGTGCGCCGCGATCGGAGCTCATGGACTTCGAACCAGCGTCGATGATGAAGTGCGCGTCGTTCGACGCGACGACCCGGGCGACGACTGAAAGCGCGAGGTCGTCGGCGGTACAGATGCCAAGCCGAAGGGCGGTGCCGTCCAGAAAGACGTAGTTTCCGGGACGGATGCAATCGACTTCCCGGGGCAGCGGTGCACCGACGCAAGTCGGCGTTGCGCCGACGGAAATGCAATCGACGGCGAGCCCGCGTTGCCGAAGCCTCTCGGCGAGACCGAAGAGGGCCTCGGCCTCGTCGTCGGCGATCTTGGCCAGGGCATGGGGCTCCGGAGCCCCGTAGGCATGTCCGGCGTGCGAAAGCAGTCCGGCAAATCGCAAACCAGGGGTGCCGGCGATGCTTGCGCACAGTTCAGGCGCTGCCGGGTCATCGGGTTTGAGGCCGACGCGGCCGAGGCCAACGTCGACCTTGAGGAACACGCCGATCTCGGTGCCGTGCCGGCTGGCGGCCTGCGACAACGCATGGACACCTGTTTGGCTCGCCGCAATCGTGCGCAGTTCCACGCCCCGCTTCTTGACCGCAGGCAGAAGGCGATCGAGCGACGCCGCGTGGACGATGGGATAGGCCAGGATGATCGACGCAATCCCGGCTTCGGCAAAGATAAGCGCTTCGCTGGGCTTGGAGGCGGTGATACCGCGCGCACCTGCGGCAAGCTGCTGCCGGGCGATGTGGAGGCTCTTGTGCGTCTTCACATGCGGAAACATCGCCACGCCGGCTGCATCGGCGCGCTGCTGCATGGCCTTGATATTGCGGGTGAGCCGTTTCTCGTCGACCTCGATATAGGGTGTCGGTCGGTCGGCGGCCGCTGGACGCAGGAACATTGCGGCCGTGGTCCCGCTTGTGCTGTCGCGGATATCTGTCGACGCCATGCCGGCAGCGCTCGCAGCCGGTTGCGTCACTTCGAAAGTGCTCATTTTGGGATACTCTGATCTGGAACGGGCTATAGCGGCTATGTCAGGCGGTTGCGACCTGGCGCACGTAGTGGGTCGATGAGATCTGCCGCATCGGCAGTTCGCGAGGCACGAAGTCCGGCGCACGCACCGCACTCGGAATTTCGTCGGACATCGGCTGGCGCCCTTCCGGACGGCGCGTCGGATCGGCAATCGGCACGGTCGATAGCAGCTTGCGGGTATAGGGGTGCTGCGGATTGCTAAACACCGAGCGGCGATCGCCGATCTCGACGATTTCGCCGAGATACATGACCGCAACGCGGTGAGCGATGCGCTCGACCACCGCCATATCGTGGCTGATGAACAGAAGAGCGATCTGCATCTCGCGCTGCAGGTCCATGAGTAGATTGATCACCTGCGCCTGGATCGTCACGTCGAGCGAAGCGACTGCTTCGTCGGCGACAATGAGACGCGGCTTGAGCGCAAGCGCCCGGGCGATACAGATGCGCTGGCGCTGCCCGCCGGAAAATGCATGCGGATAGCGCTCGAGATGCTCAGGCGAAAGCTCGACCTTTGCCAGAAGTTCGGCGGCGCGGGCGCGCATGTCCCTGGTCGAACCCAGCTTGTGGACCCGCATCGGATCCATCAGCGATTGCTCGATCGTCATGCGCGGGTTGAGCGAAGAAAACGGATCCTGGAAGACCATCTGCGCTTCGCGCCGAAATCGCGCGAGGACAGGGCGCGGCGCGCCGATCAGTTCGGTTCCATCAAAGCGGATGGAGCCAGAGCGCGGTCGATCGAGCTGCATGAGCGAGCGGGCGACCGTCGACTTGCCGCAGCCGGATTCACCGACCAGCGCCAGGGTCTCACCGGGAAAAATGTCGAAGGAGACGTTCTCCACCGCGTGCACCCGCCCGGAGACGTGGCCGAACAGCCCGGCCTTCAGATCGAAGCGCGTAACCAGGTTTCGCACCTCGACAAGTGGGCGAGGGGATTGCGTCATATGAGCCGGCGCGTTCATTCTGTCGCCTCCGCGGGCTGCCGCTCCGGTTCGAACACCAGCAGCGGAAATTTCTCCGGCGCATCCTTGTCGGCCATGCTGCCGAGGCGCGGCACGGCGGAAATCAGGGCGCGTGTATAGGCATGCTTCGGCTTGGCGAAGATGTCGTAAACCGAACCCGTCTCGACGATTTCACCCTTGAGCATCACACAGACCCGGTCTGCGACTTCCGCAACGACGCCCATGTCGTGGGTAATGAACAGCACCGACATGCCGATTTCGTGCTGCAGGGCGCGAACCAGATCGAGGATCTGCGCCTGAATGGTCACGTCGAGCGCGGTCGTCGGCTCGTCGAGGATCATCAGCGACGGGCGGCAGGCGAGCGCAATAGCGATCATGACGCGCTGGCGCATGCCGCCGGAGAGCTGGTGAGGGTACTGGTCGAGCCTGCGTTCCGCATCGGGCACACGTACCAGCTTGAGGGTGTTGAGCGCGATCTGGCGCGCTTCCTCGGGTGTCTTGTGCTGGTGATGGATCACCGCTTCGGCAATCTGGTCGCCGACGGTAAAGACCGGGTTCAGGCTCGACATCGGGTCCTGGAAAACGATCGAGATGTCTGCGCCACGAAGGGCTTCGACCCGCTTTTCCGACAATGTCGCGAGATCGGCGACCTTGCCGTCCTTCAAGCGCATCAGCACTCGCCCGCCGGTAATCGCCGCGCCGTCATACTCGGTCAAACGCATGATCGTCATGGCGGTCACCGATTTGCCGGATCCGGACTCGCCGACCAGCGCAACTGTCTCGCCGCGCGCGATGCGGAAGGAGACGCCTCGCACCGCGCGCAGCTGTGAGCGGGTGCCGGCCGCGAAGGAAACCTCAAGGTCTTCCACGGATAGGATGACATCCTCGGGCAGTTCAGGGGGCGCGGATTTAGACAGGAACATCAGCACATGGACCCGATTTCGAGGGGACGTTGCCCTATCAGCTCTCGCAACGGGGTTGCCTCCTGTCAATATGCTCGGATGGCGGAGAACTCCCCGTGAGGCAGGCCGTCAGTGCCCGGGCGGCACGCAATCGGCTTTTGTCCGTGCCGCAAAACCGAGTGAAATCAATGTGTCACGAATGTGGCAATCGAAACTATGCGCTTTCTGCATCGTGGCGCCTGTATTCGCATATGGCCTCGGTCGGGCGATTTGGGGTCATCACCGTGCCTCAGGCGGCATCGATGCCGACATCGAATCCGTTCTTGTACTGTGGCAATGCCGCACACTGCTTGAGATGCTGCCACAACCCATCACTGTCGGCGCTACCAGGGCCGGCGCGCCTGAAGATGCGGATCTCCATTTCGAGCGACATCTGTGGTCCGCCGATCTGGACGAGGCGGCCTTGGCGCAGGGCTTCCGCCACACAGATCTGCGGCAGCCAGGCGACGCCACGTCCGGCGACGGCCATGTGCTTCAGGCCATCGGCGAGGCCCGACTGGTAGACGATGCTGAGATTGAGCGGCCGGCGCCAGCGCGACTGGATCAAGGTCGCCAGCTTGCCGATGTAGCCGTCGCTCCAGGAATAGGCGAGATAGGGGATCTCCGTGCTTTCGGGCCCGTCGATGTCGAACAGCGGTCGGCCGCTCTCGTCGGCTCCCGACACCAGGATCAGCCTGTCCTTGCCGATCTGCAACGATTCGAACGGCCCGCCTTCCAGCACCGGCGGTCCATCGGGATGCACATAGGTGATGGCGAAATCGCATTGGCCCGAACACAGATGGTCGATGCTTTCGAGGAAGTCGGCGGCGTGCATGCTGGTGCGCAGCGGCAGGCGCGAGATCAGCGGCGAGCCGATCCATTTCGGGAAGAAGTACATCGCCAGCGTATGCAGCGAGGTGAAGGTGAGCATGGCCGAGCTCTCGCCGGCGACATTGCGGCAATCGGTGCGCAGCCTGTAGGCTTCGCGCACGAGCCGCTGGCAACCCGGCAGGAACATCGTGCCTGCCCTTGTCAACTGTACCGGATAGGTGCTGCGGTCGATCAGGTCGGCGCCGATCCAGTTCTCGAGCGATTTGATGCGCCGGCTGAAGGCCGGTTGGGAGATGTTGCGCGCCGTCGCTGCCGTCGAGAAATTTCTGGTCGCGGCAATTTCCAGAAAATCTTCAAGCCATTGCAGTTCCATGCCGGCCCTCATGCGTGATTTGCATAGTCTATCCTAATTACACATTGGACAGACCTGCAAGCGCTCTTCTAGCCTCCCCTATAACGAGAAGAAAACTTCCGCCTCCACCAAATGGGAACAACGATGAAACGCACCTTAGCCCTAGCTCTGTGCCTGGGGCTCGGCATCGCGGCTGCGCCCGCTATGGCCGAGACCAAGAACCCCGGCACTTTCGTCTTCATGTGGACCGACGACATCCAATCGTTCGATCCGGCCTATATCGCCAACACGCCGAGCTCTTACGGCGCTCTCAACATCTACAGTCGGTTGTTGAACTTCAACGGCTCGAAGATCTCCGAGTTCGTGCCGTCGCTCTCGACCGAAGTACCGTCGCTCGAAAACGGCCTCATCAAGCAGGCGGCCGATGGCTCGGTGAGCTATACCTTCCCGATCCGCAAAGGCGTTTCAGCCCACAAGGTCGGGATCAAGGGCGCCGACGGCAAAGTCACCTGGGAATACTACGACAAGCTGACTGACGCCCAGAAGGCGACGATCGAGCCGGGTTACGGCCAGATCACGCCCGAAGACGTACGCTATTCGTTGCTGCGCGCCATTCTTCAAGGCCAGTCGTGGATGTCGAACGCGATCACCGAGGTGATCACAGCCGGCAAATATACCGACATCGCCAAGTGGGTTGAGGCCGAAGGCGAGGTCAAATCCATCAACGACGCCAGCCCCGAGATCCTGCGCAAGGTCTATGACCAACTCGCGTCGCAGATCGTCGTCGATGGCGATAATGTCACGCTCAAGCTGCCCAAGTCGTTTCCGGCCACGCTTGGGGTGATCGCGCTGCCCTTCGGCACTTCGGTCGTCGACAAAGAATGGGTTGCATCGGTCGGCGGCTGGGATGGCTCGGGTGACACCTGGAAGGCCCACTACCGTCCGGAACTCGGCGCCAATCCGCTGTTTGCGGAAGAAAATGGCACCGGGCCGTTCATGCTGGAAGAGTGGGACCGGACCGACCGGCGCATCACGTTGAAGCGCTTCGACAATTACTTCATGGGCCCCGCCAAGCTTGAGCGCGTGGTCATGCGCACGGTGCCGGAATGGACGACGCGGCGCCTGCAGCTTCTGTCCGGTGACGCCGATTTCGTCACGGCACCCGTCGAGTTCATCGACGAACTCAGCAAGACTGAAGGCGTCAAGGTCATTGACGGCCTGCAGAAAGTGTTCTCGCGCGGCATCTTCTTCGCCTGGCCGCTCGACGACAACGACAATCCGGCGATCGGCAGCGGCAAGCTCGACGGCGCCGGTATTCCGCCGGATTTCTTCGCCGACATCGATGTGCGCAAGGGTTTCAACTACGCCCAGAATTACGACGCGCTCCTCACCCAGGTGCTCCTCAACAAGACCGTGCAGTCTCGTGGGCCGACGGTTCGCGGCATCATGGGTTACCGCCCGGATTCACCTGTCTACAGCTACGATCCCGCCAAGGCCGAAGAACACTTCAAGAAGGCATTTGACGGCAAGCTCTGGGATACCGGCTTTGCCTTCACCGCCTATGTGACCGAAGGCAACCCGCAGCTGACGGCGGCACTCTCGGCGCTGCAGCAGGGGCTGTCGCGCATCAATCCGAAGTTCAAGATGCAGATCCAGGCTCTGCCGTGGGCGTCCGTTTCGGACAAGCTCAACAACCGCGAAAAGCCGGCAGCACCCTTGACGGTGATGGGTTGGGGTCCTGACTATTCCGATCCGGGTGGTCCGCTCGGTGCCGCCAGCTATTACCTCTCGCCGACGGGTCTCGTCGGCGGCATGGTCGGCCAAGGTTATCGCGACCTGATGGCGGAGAAGTTCAAGCCGCTCCTGGATGAAGCCTGGGCATCGGTCGATCCGGCGGTTCGCGAGCCGATCTACGCCAAGCTGCAGGAGATGTCGTACGAATACGCCACGACCCAGTTCCTCTGGGAAGATTTCGGCTACGTCGTCACCCGCAGCAACATCGACGGCTATGTCGACAACATGATCCTCTACGGCGCCTGGGACTTTTACCCGGTCACCAAGGCCAACGACTGATTGGCGAACGGCATGTCGGGCGGCAAGACCGCCCGGCATGCCTTTTCTCTTTTCCCTGAAATCGGAACGTGTGAACCGTGCTGAATTACGCACTCAGACGACTGATGATGCTGCCGATCGTCCTCTTCGCGCTGTCGTTGATGATCTTCGCGCTGCAGATGTCGCTTTCGCCAACACAGAGACTGGCGGCCTATGCGCCGTCGCCCGATTATCTCAAGGGTGGTCAGGAGAGCATCCGCCGGATGATCGAGCAGTACGGGCTCAACGATCCCTTCTACATTCAGTACGGCCGCTGGATCGGCGGCGTTCTCAGCGGCAATCTCGGCTGGTCCGAGACCGCCCGCCAGCCGGTGTCGACGGCGCTGATGTCGCTGTTTCCGGCGACGCTGGAGCTGGTCGTGCTGGCCTTCGTGCCCTGTCTGCTACTCGCCGTCTACCTCGGCTCGCGCGCCGGCATCTATCTCAACCGCTGGCCCGACCACGTCATCCGCATCTTCACCATTCTCGGCTGGTCTTTTCCGGTTTACGTCTTCGGCCTCTTGATGCTGCTGATCTTCTATTCGGCGCTTGACTGGTTTCCGCCCGGCCGGCTCAGCCAGTGGGCGCAAACCGTGGTCAGCTCCGGCGATTTCGTGCGCTACACCGGCGCCAATACTATCGACGCGCTGCTCAACGGCAACCTGGCGATCTTCGGCGATGCACTTCGTCACCTTGCGGCTCCCGTCATCACGCTGACCTATGTCAACGTCGCCAGCATGACGCGGGTGATGCGCACCTCGATGCTGGAAACGCTGCGCCAGGACTACGTACGCACCGCCCGCGCCAAGGGCCTGCCGCGCCGCGTCGTCGAATTGCATCACGCCAGGCGCAACGCGCTTCTGCCGCTTGCAACCATCGCCGGCATGGAACTCGCCGTGATGATGGGTGGCGTGGTCATCACCGAGACCATCTTTGACTACGCCGGGCTCGGCCAGTTCGCCGCCAAGACCGCTGCCAATCTCGACTTTCCCGCAGTTCTCGGCTTCGGCCTCTATTTCGCGGTCGTCCTGGTGCTGATGAACCTGGTCGTCGATCTCATCTATCCGTTGCTTGACCCGAGGGTGAAGACGCAATGAAGTTTCTTCGTTACCTCGCACGAAATCCGGTGTCGCTGTTTGGTGTCGTGATCCTCCTCGCCTTCGTGCTGATCGCCGTCTTCGCGCCCGTTCTGGCGCCGCCGCAAAGCTTCCAGCTTTCTCCCTACGACACACCGCGAGCCGGCTTCCTGGCAACGCCGCAACCGCCTTCGCCGGAGGCCATATTCGGCACCACGCAAGGTCAGTACGACATCTTCTATGGCGTCGTCTGGGGTACGCGCACGGCATTCAAGATCGGGCTCGGGGTCGTGGCGATCTCCGTGCTGATCGGCACGGTCGTCGGTGCAGTCGCGGCCTATTACGGCGGCGTCGTCGAGGAAGTGCTGATGCGCATCGTCGACGTGTTCATGGCCGTGCCCTTCCTGATCGCCGCCATGGTGCTGACGGCGTTGCTCGGCAAAGGCATCGTGCCCATTACGATCGCGCTGACGACGTTCGGCTGGATGAGTTATGCCCGTATCGTTCGAAGCGAGATCCTGAGGATCCGCGAGATGGATTACATCCACGCAGCCAGGAGCTACGGCGCCAGCGATCTCAGGCTGATCGTCCTGCATATCCTGCCCAACGCCATGTTTCCGGTGCTGGTTCTGGCGACAATGGCGACCGGTTCCATGGTGCTGTCGGCCTCAGCGCTCAGCTTCCTCGGCGTTGGCACCGAAGAAGGTTATGCCGACTGGGGCCAGTTCATCGCCTATTCGCGCAACTGGATCGTCGGTCAGCCCGGCAATCCCTTCCAGTTCTGGTACACGCTGGCCTTCCCCGGCGCGGCCGTCTTCCTCTTCGTACTGTCGTGGAACCTGGTCGGCGATGCGCTACGCGACATGCTCGACCCACGCCACGCCCATTGAGACCCAATCCCTTACGACCAAGGAGCATTTTCCATGTCCTCTCTGTCTGCTGCTTCCATCGAGCTGTTCGAGGATCTGATCCGGTACGAGGTCGAGGACAAGGCGATCCCGTCGATCTCCTACGCCCTCGTCGACCGAGACGGTGTGCTTGCCGAAGGCCATGTCCAGCGCCATGACCGCCATTTCGACATGGGCAAGGACACGTGCTTCCGTATCGGCTCGATCACCAAGACCTTCACCTCGCTGGCGATCATGCAACTGGTCGAGAAGGGCCTTGTCGATATCGATGTCGACGTCTCGACCTACCTGCCCGGATTTAAGCCGGTGAACCCGTTCGCTGGCGCCGAGGGCGGGCCTCACGGCTCGGTCATCAGCCTGCGCAAGCTGATGACCCATACGGCCGGGCTCGTGCGCGAACCCAAGAGTGGCCACTACCTCGACGCGACCCGTCCTCCGCTGGAAGACACGGTCGACGAGCTCGCCAGCTCGACCTTGAAGCAGGATCCGAGCCTTGGGGTGATGCATTACTCCAACGCCGGCATCGCCGCCGTCGGTCGGGTGATCGAGGTCGTCACCGGCCAGAGCTATTCCGACTATGTCGCTGCCAACATTCTGAAACCGCTCGGCATGGACAGTTCCTCCTGCGGCATGGCGCCGGGCATTCGCGAGCGGCTTGCGCCGGCCGACATGTGGACGCTCGACGGCGATACGCCGGCGCCGGTGTTCAGCCTTGGCGGCTCGCCGGCCGGCAACATCTTTTCCACCACGGGGGATATGGCACGCTACGCCCAGTGCCTGCTGCGCGGCGGTTTTGACGCTGCCGGCAATTCGATCATCTCGCCGGCGTCGCTGCGTGAGATGTGGACACCGTTCGGCAAACGTCCGGCCGGCCACGACAAGACGCTCAACGGGTATGGCCTGTGCTTCGGTGCCGGCGACGTCGACGGCTGGACCTCGGTCGGCCATGGTGGCGCCGTCTATGGTTATGCTTCGCAGATGATGCTGTTGCCTGCCGCCGGCGTCGGCGTGCTGATCTTTGCGACCCTTGATTTCGCCAACCAGATCGCCTCGCGGCTCGGCGTCGACGGCGTGCGCATCGTTCTTGCCGAGCGCAAGATGGGCAAGATGCCCGAGCGGACACAGCGTGCGCCGGAGATCCCCGAAGCGCAGTTCAAGACCCTGCCGGGCTATTACCGCAACGACGCCACGCAGGAGATCGTCGAGGTCAAATCCAAGGACGGCAAGATCTACCTGATGGGCGAGGGCGTGCCGCACCGGATCCGTCCCGTTGCCGGCAACGATTTCGTCATCGACGGTCGCATCTACGGGCGCGGCGCGGACTATGCCCATATGAACCTCTCCTTCCCGGCAGCCGGCAAGCTCGTCTGGCGGGATACAAGCTGGACACGCATAGAGACGCCTGAGGACGAGACCGTGCCCGACGCCATTGCGCCGCATCTCGGCGAATATGGGCCGGACTTCAACATCACCTACCTGACCTACAGCCATGGCGGCCTGAAGTGCCTGATCGAGTACTTCTGCACGCACACATGCGAACCGGTCGAGGAGGGACGCTTCCGCATGCATGGGCGGCTTTACGAAGACGAGATCCTCGAACTTGATGCCGTCGACGACAACGGCAAGCGCGGCATCCGCGTCGGGCCGATGTTCCTGGCGCGACGCAGCCCGTCCCAGGCCGAAGCGGCGTGACCATGACCGCTCCAATCAAGATGGAGTCACCTCTTGGCGCCCGCATGTCCATCGGCGGGCGCGAGGTCGACTATTATTGCGGCACGTCGTACTTCTGCCTGCATGGCCACTCCGAGGTGATCGAGGCAGCCTGCGAAGCGACCAGGCGCTACGGCATGGGGCCGGGGACGCTCGCCCATATGCAGGTCTATGCCGATCTGCAGGAGCGGTTGCGCGACTGGTTCGGCGCAGACGAGGTCGTCTACATGATTTCCGGCTACACCAGCCCCATGGTGTTGCTGCAGGGGCTGCGCGACGAATTCGATGTCATCTTCATGGATTACGCAACGCATTACAGCACCCGTGACGCGATCCCGACGCTCGGCAAGCGGGTTCACGAATTTCGGCATGCCGATCCGGAGGATCTTGCTGCGCAACTGTCGTTGCATGTGAAGGCGGGCGAGCGGCCGGCGGTGCTGACCGACGGCGTCTTTCCGTCATCCGGACGGTTGGCGCCACTTGGTGATTACCGGCAGGCCATGGCCCCCTATGATGGTGCGCTGCTCTGCATCGACGATTCCCACGGTGTCGGCGTTCTTGGTGAGACCGGCCGCGGATCGCTGCAGCACGCGGGGCTCGAAGGCGAGGGCAACTATCTCGCCGGCACGATGAGCAAGGCGTTCGGCGCGCTCGGCGGCATCGTTCCCGGTAGTGCGGATCTGGCCGCCAAGATCGCGGGCAATGCGATGATCATGCGTGGTGCCTCGCCGGCGCCACCGGGTCTTGCAGCCGCTGCAGCCGCATCGTTGCGCGTTCTGCAGGCGACACCGGAAAAGCGCGCCAACCTCGTTCGCAACGTCAAGCACATGCGCAGCGGGTTGCGGACCCTCGGGTTCGACGTTGCCGACACGCCGGTACCGATCGTCACCATCAAGGGCGTCACCGACCTCGAACAGCTGCGCAATCGTCTGGCGGAGCGCGACATCATCGTCAGGGTGCAGCAGCCTGGTGGTTATTCCGACGCGTCAGATGTTGCGACCATGCGGCTTGCGGTGTTTTCCGAGCACACGGCCGATCAGATCGAACGGCTCCTGCAGTCGATGGGCGAACTTCTCTAGACCTGCGTGTGGAGTTCTCACCGACGTTGGCGTCGGCGAGAACTCCGCGCTAGCGACCGTGCACGCACGCCTGCTCGTGAGGGAGTTATCCATAACCGATTGAAATCTCGGGAGTTAGGCGATTCTTGCATGGAGTTTTGCCCAAATTGAATTGGCCTGTGGCGGCGAGCTGCACCAATGTTCCGTTAAACGACATGCAAATCGCCGATCACCGGTCAGACGTGCCTCGCCGATAACCAAGTCTGCCAAAGTGGCCGCTGAAGCCCCCGCGGTTGGCGGCGCCCATCGCGTTGGTTGGCCTTCGCGATGCCTGCCTGAAACGACCGCATCTATCCCGCTCTTCCCGATTTGACCGATAGAGGAACCCACCCATGAAAGTTTTCATCTCCGCTGACATCGAAGGCACCGCAGGCATCGCGCAATGGGACGAAGCCGAGCGCACCCATTCCGACTGGACCGAATTTCGCGCCCTGATGACCGCCGAGGTGGTCGCTGCCTGCGAGGGCGCGCGTGCCGCCGGTGCGACGGAAGTCGTGGTGAAAGACGCCCATGACAGCGGTCGCAACCTCATCCTCGACCGCCTGCCGGACTATGTCCGCATTGTGCGCGGCTGGTCCGGCCATCCGGATGCGATGATGTTCGGCCTCGATGCCGGCTTCGCGGCCGCGCTCTATACGGGCTATCACTCCAAAGCGGGCAGCGAGGCAAATCCGCTCGCCCATACCTCCACGATGCGCATCTCGCGCCTGCTTTTGAACGGAGAGGTCGCCTCGGAATTTACCGTCAACGCGCTCTGTGCCGCCGGTTACGGTGTACCGTCGGTCTTCCTTGCCGGCGATGCCGGTATTTGCTCTGAGGCGCGGGCGATGGTGCCGGGGCTGAAGTCCGTGGAAACGCTGGAGGGTAAAGGTCGTTCGACGACGTCGATCTCGCCTGCTTGGTCGCGCCGGCTTATTCGTGAAGGCGTGGCAGAAGCGCTGTCCGGCGATTTCGCTCAGGTGCTGCCGTCCAGGGCCGAGCGCTACGAAGTGGTGATCGAGTTCAACAATCCGACAGATGCCTATCGTGCCGGCTGGTATCCCGGTGCATATGCGCACGGTCCTCGCGCCGTCGCCTTCAAGCATGCGGATTTTGCGGAGATCCTGCGAGCGCTGGTCTTCCTGAAAGCCTGATCAAGGGCGGGCTCTCGTGCCTGGACGTCGCGGGATAGAGCCACTGGCCTTGATAGGTAGCAACGCGCCAAAAAGGGCGCTTTCCGACCGTCACGCCGCCCTCGCTGGACGAAGCTGGCTCAACCTTGTTGCCTGGATAGCAGCGCGTTGCCTCCAACAAAGGTGGACGCACGGCCGGGGTTGACGGGATGACGGTGGGACGTATCCGAAACAGGAGTGAACATCGCTTCCTGGTCGATCTTCAAGCTGATCTGCGCAGTGGTGCATATCGGCCAAGTCCGGCCAGGCGCAAGCTCATTCCAAAGGCCGGGAAACCGGGGCAATTCCGACCCTTGGGCAACCCCACCATCAGAGACCGCGTCGTACAAGGCGCGGCCAGAATCCTTTTGGAGCCGATCTTCGAGGCGCAATTCTGGCATGTCTCTTATGGGTTTCGACCCGGCAGAAACACCCACGGCGCCTTGGAGTACATTCGTCGGGCAGCCTTGCCGCAGAAGCGGGACAAGGACACTCGGCGAAACCGGTTGCCATATCCTTGGGTTATTGAGGGGGACATCAAAGGATGCTTCGACAATATCAATCATCATCAGCTGCTCGAGCGGATGCGCAAGCGCATCGGTGATCGACGAGTGGTGAGATTGGTCGGATTATTCCTCAAGGCCGGTGTTTTGACTGAGGATCAGTTCCTCCGGACGGACGCCGGTATCCCTCAGGGCGGGATCATCTCACCTTTGCTCGCAAACATCGCCCTTAGCGCGATCGAGGAGCGATATGAAAGGTGGACCTATCACCGCAAAAAGACCCAAGCCCGTCGCAAAAGCAACGGGGTGGCGGCAGCGGCGAGCGCCCGGGACAGCGGTCGATTTGATAACTGAGTTCAGCAACAGATCTTCACCAAACACCTGCCGCAGCCGGACCTTCAGGTAGGTGGGATGAGTAGGCGAGTGGTGGTCCGATCGATGCTGGGCGTCAGTCCAAGCGCCACCAGGACGCCTGCGAGGCGATGGGGCCGGAAAATGTGGCTGCGACAATGGCCTGTATTCTCGAAAGGGCAGGGCACATCAACTCGGCCGGCGGATATCTGCGCAATCTGACGGACAAGGCGCGGCCAGGGGAGTTTTCGCTCGGGCCGGTGTTGATGGCTCTGTTGCGGGCGAATCCAGTGGTTGTTCGAAGCGCCTAGCGAACGGCTCTTTGGGGGTGGCAGTGGCTTGAAACTTCTCGCTACCCCGGCGAATGTCGTAGTCGCTTGCGTTACCGTCAATAGAGTCATATATTTCGCACAATAAATGAGTTGCTGGATATGGCGGAATGATCATGCCTCAGGTTCTGAAATCTTTAGAGCACAGCGGTCCCTTGGTGCTGTCCTATATGGATCGCTCGGGAAAGATCGCTGTGGAACGGGTCGCAACCGGCTTCGGCATGTCTAAGAGCCAGTTGGCCGAGACGGCGGGGCTAGCCCGCGAAACACTTTATAGAAGTGAACGTAGCCTGGGCGCGAAAACGCAGAGCCGTCTTCGGGAAATGCTGGAGATTATCAGTCGTGTCTCAGATTGGGCCGGTGGTAAGGAGCAGGCAATGGCTTGGTACCGGGCCCAACCTCTACCAGCTTTTGGCGGGCGTACGCCCGAGGCTCTCGTAAAAGACGGCAAGGCCGCGGCGGTGCGAGATTACCTCGATCATATGGCCCTAGGGGGCTTCGCTTGAGGTTTGTGGGCAATTGTTACCGTGCGCACGATCCAGGCTGGGCTTTCAAACCGGTTTCAGGAGATGGCGCGGCTATAAGAGGCGCGCGGTTCAACCCAAAAGGCGTGCCAGCTCTCTATCTCGCCCTTAGTGTGATGACGGCGGTAAAGGAAGCCAATCAAGGGTTTGCCCATCGCATCGACCCTTGTGTACTTTGTTCCTACGATGTCGACTGTGATGACATTACGGATCTTGCTTCTGAAGTTGGTCGGGCCTCGAATTCCGTTTCGGTGGAGGAAATGGCCTGCAGTTGGGCCACCACGCTTTCCGAAGGAAGGAGACCCCCATCCTGGTCGATATACGATCGACTCAAGGCGAGGGGCACGGCAGGCATCATAGTACCCAGCTTTGCGCCCGGCGCCGAAGAGGGAGATCGAAATCTGGTGCTTTGGAACTGGGGCCCCAACCTGCCGCATAAAGTGCAGGTACACGACCCAAGTGGTCGGCTTCCGAAGGATCAACTGTCCTGGGATTAGGCGCATCGGCGCAATTAACGCGTTCAGGCCCTTTACGACTGCGTCTTGATCTTGCAGCCATATTACGCCCGCTCTACCGTGCTTACAGCAAAGGTAAGCAACCAAGATCCGGAATTTTGGTCCGGTGCGATAGACGCGACAGCTCGCATGCTTTTCGTTGACGCCGGAACCGTCTACTAATGTGAGCGTACCAGTATCATTCGAGCCTATCGGTCCGACACGACGATGATCAAAGGAGGATACTTTGGCAACCGGTACAGTAAAATGGTTCAACACAACAAAAGGCTTCGGTTTCATCCAGCCGGATGACGGAACTGCCGATGTGTTCGTCCACATTTCCGCGGTAGAGCGAGCTGGTCTACGCGGACTCAACGACGGCCAGAAGGTTACCTATGAGCTGGTGAAAGACCGCAAGTCCGGCAAGATGTCGGCGGACAACCTCCAGGCCTGAGCGCATTGCGATTCTGCAGCTTACTGCATGCAGTGTTTGCTCTGCTCCAGCGGTGCCTCTTGGCCGGAACCCGCCGGTATGACCGGCGCTTTGAGGTGATCAGCCGGGCCGCGCGACCTTGTTTTCGCTCAAATCGGTCGGCGTATGGTCGATCTGGCAGACGTCGAGTGGGTGCGGTGCGTGGATATAGCCTGGTCGCGGTTTTAACCGCAGCAGGTGCTTTGGATTGGCCGACCGCTTTCTGTCGATCTCTTCAGGCGAAAACAGCGCCGGGATGCGCCGGGCAATGGTGACATAGGACGGCAGGGCAAGACCAGCCTCTTCACAGCGCGCACGGATTTCGGCGACGACCGGTGCGAGAGGAGGCGCCTCGAGCGTCAGCCATTGCTCGCGCAGTGTCTTGCTGATGATTGCCTTGATGCCTTCTGACGCCATCGTCCGCCTCGTCGGCGCGATCCTGCTCGAGCAGAACGACGAATGGGCTGTCCAACGCGCCAGATACATGACGCTGGAAACCATCAGCCAGATGAGCGATGATCCGCTCATCAGCCTGCCAGCCGTGGCGCGCTGATCATCCCGGCCCATGCCGGAGAACGCGGCGACCAAAGCCGCCACTTACACCACTCCCTGGGACATGATCCCGAACGCAGCACCGACGACCCTTTGTAAGTCCGCAATCCTTGATTTCAGTTATTTCAGCTATAAGGTGGAGGCATTGCCCAAAGGGGATTACAGGCCAATGCTCCCAGAGAAGAAGGACCGTTCGCCTGTTGCGCTGGAACAGCGCGACGTCAGCGCCGACCAGCGCATGTTCTCACCTTCCGCTGCGCGAAATTCGGCGCCGATCCTCGCGGTCCTACAACGTGTCCTTCCAACACGTGGCACCGTGCTGGAGATTGGATGCGGGACCGGTGAGCACGCCGTGTGTTTTGCGGGGGCAATGCCAGACATCACCTGGCAGCCGAGCGATCCGGATGCCGACGCCCGCGCCAGTACGTCTAGCTGGATCAAATTCTCAAGGCTGAAGAATGTGCTGGCACCGCGGGATATTGATGTGTGCTCAGGACAATGGATCGTCGAACAAACGGGGCATTTTGACGCCATCTTATCGATCAATATGATCCACATCGCGCCATGGACGGCAAGCTCAGGATTGTTCGAAGGAGCTGGCCGTTTGCTTCACGATGGTGGGCTTCTCCTTCTCTACGGTCCCTTTACGCGCGACGGCGTACACAACGCCCCCTCGAATGCTGCTTTCGACGCCGCTCTAAAGGAGCGCAACCCATCTTGGGGTGTGCGTGATATCGCTGACCTTGAACAATTGGGTGAGGCCGCTGGACTTGTTCTCCGCGAGACGATCGAAATGCCTGCCAACAACATGTTGCTGGTCTTCTGCAGAGGTACTGTCTCAACGACAAGCCGGCGCGAAAGAGAAATGTGACCATGCAGTAAGCTGCGGTATAGGCGAGAATGCAGCCGAAGGCGGAACGCGACAGGCGCACTGCGCGGGGTGTGATCTAACCGGAACCCGCGGGGATGGATACCGAGGTTGTGCTTTTGGAAGGAGAGACGAGAACGATGCCGACACCAGAGCAACCCAGCCTGATAGTTCGACAAAAATCCCCACAGAATACCGAGTTTCCATTTGCGTCGCTCTCCGATTTGCTGATCCCAACCGAGCTGTTCTTCGTGCGAAACCATTTCCCCTCGCCGGACCTCGATGCGCGAGACTGGAGATTGCGCGTTGACGGGGCGGTGGCGCGGCCGCTCGAACTTGATCTCGACAGCATCAAGGCGATGCGGAGCACGACCTTGACTGCCGTCGTCGAATGCGCCGGGAATGGCCGCGTCTACTATGTGCCACCGAAGGAGGGGTTGCAGTGGCAGAACGGAGCCGTCGGCAATGCTGCGTGGACAGGAGTTCTTCTCAGCGAGATATTGGAAATGGCGGGCGTTAAGCCTAACGCGCGTGAGGTCCTGCTTGTGGGCGCAGACAGCGGCGTCGTCGACACGAACAAAAAAACGGCTTCTCCTGGCCCCATCGCTTTTGCGCGCAGTCTACCGCTTGAGAAGGCCATGGCGCACAGCACGATCCTTGCCCATTCGATGAACGAGGAGCCGTTGACGCGCGATCACGGCTACCCGCTGCGCGCGGTTGTGGGTGGCTGGTTCGGCATGGCTTGGGTCAAGTGGATCACCCATATCACGGTTTTGGAACAACCATTCCTTGGCTACTGGCAAGCGCGTGAGTACTTCCGTTGGGAGCGCAACCTCGGGGAACCGAGCCTAGTCCCCCTCACGGAGATGGAGGTCAAAGCGCAGATCGCGCGACCCGTGCAGGGCGCGCGTCTCATCGCCGGCCAACCCTATCGAATTTTCGGAGCCGCCTGGGGCGGCGAGGCTGCTATCCGGCAGGTTCAGGTCTGCACCGAAGATGGAAGTGGCTGGCGCGAGGCAAGCCTCCTCGAGAAAGAA
This sequence comes from Ensifer sp. ENS08, assembly GCF_014852195.1. Taxonomy (NCBI): domain Bacteria; kingdom Pseudomonadati; phylum Pseudomonadota; class Alphaproteobacteria; order Hyphomicrobiales; family Rhizobiaceae; genus Ensifer; species Ensifer sp. ENS08. The sequence continues at coordinate 31,909 of NZ_JACVBF010000024.1, read as the reverse complement.
CGTCCTTTTGCATGGCGCTTGTGGGAGTACACGTGGACCCCTGAAAAGGTGGGGCAATACAAACTGCGATGTCGCGCGATCGATGCGGCGGGGCGCGTGCAGCCCGACCAGCAGCGTTCCGACTTCGAGAGCTACGCGGCCAATTGGATCGTACCGGTGGAGGTTACGGTCGTTCCCGAGCCGCAGACCTATGAGGAGGAATTCGTGATCTAATCAACCGCATGGGGCGAAATGGCGGCGAGTGTCACCTGTTAGCGGTTGTTGATCCGCTCGAACACTCTGTCGAGCACTCGCGTCAGCGCTAGGGTTCCGCACCTTTCGTCGAAGTCCCGGAACACCTGTTCGTTGAGGCCGCTCTTGGTGGCAAACTCGCGGCTCATCTCGACGAAATCGACATCCTTGCCTTGCGTGAAGTGCCGCTTCGGAACGACCGGCAAACAGGGGCACGAGATAGGCGCGGCCCTTTTCTTCCGGCAGGCCATTTTGGGCGAGCCATTCTGTCGTGCGTGCATGATGCCGAAATAGGTGGCCATCAAGGCGCTGGCTGCGGCGAGAAGGTCATATTCCACCTTGCTCTCCCATTCGACGGCGTTGCCGAGCACGTCGAAGATCGCCGCCGTCGCTTGGTCCCCAGGGAAGACTGCCGTGACGCCTTGGCCACGGGCAACGAAGGGCAGAGGGGTCGCTTGGGTCAGATGGACGCCTGCGACGAACCAGCGGTTTGTCGGCGAAGTCACAAGGACCCGTCGGCTCCGCTTGACAAAAGACCGTGGTTTAAACTATAGGGTAATCGATAACCCAACGGAGTTCAGGAGCATCGTGGCAGTCTCGCTTTCTGACATTGCGGAGCGTGCAGGCGTCTCGGTGAAGACGGTCTCCGGCGCATTGCACGGCGGCTCCGCGCGCATGTCGGACGATACCCGCCAGAAGGTGAAGGCGATCGCCGAGGAATTGGGTTACGTGACCAATCTCGCCGCGCGCGGTGTGCGTCAGGGATGGCTACCGCTGGTCGGCGTCGTTTCTGATGGCCTCATCACTTCGCCGTTCGCCACCGAAATCGTGCGCGGGCTCGATGGTGCTGCGCGCAGTGCAGGCATGGCAGTGTTTGCCGTCAACCACAGCAGCGGACAGTCAATCGGCTCGGTGGTCGACGAGGTGCAGCAGTTCCGGCCGCGTGCCGTTGCCTATGCCGCCATGTACCACAAGGACGTCGATCTGCCGCCGGCACTCGCGGGCTCCGTCGGCGTGATGATCAATTGCCGCGAGGCCTCCGGGCGCGTCACGTCACTGGTCCCCGACGAAGAAGGTGGGGCGCGCGAGATCGTGCGTTACCTGCTCGCCTCTGGCCGCCGCCGCATCGCCTTCATCAACCTGCCGGGTATCCTTGCCGGGGCGCTACGAGAGAAGGGTTTTCGCGCAGCCCTTGAAGAGGCCGGCATCGAACCGATTGGTGTGCTTCCGGCCGTCCGCCGCAGCGTTTATAGCGACCGCGCTCCGAGCCTCGTCGCGTCGCATGTCGAGACATTGCTGGCCACCGGTCAGCGGCCGGACGCGATCCTGTGCGGCAACGACCGTGTCGCAATGGAAGTCTATGCGGCCCTTGCGCGCGCCGGCCTTAAAATCCCGGACGACATTGCGGTGGCCAGCTTCGACAACCAGGTCGAGCTCGCCTCGCGGCTGGATCCGCCGTTGACGACGATGGCCCTGCCGCACCGCGCGATGGGCCGCCTGGCCATGGAGATACTGCTCGCCGGGGAACCTCAGCCGCCGCATCTGCGCAAGCTGCCGTTTCATCTCGTGGAGCGGGCATCGGTCTAGCAACCAGCATTCTTGTCGAATTGAATAGGAGGAGAAGATCAATGACGACTTATTTGGGTAATCGTTTACTTAGTGCACTTTTCGCGTCTTCTGCACTCTTGTGGAGCGCCGGTTTTGCAGAGGCAAAATCCGTCATCCATGTGATGCACCAGGGCGATCCGGGTTGGGTGAAGGCCTATGGCGACGTCGCCAAGCGCTTCGAGGAGGCCAATCCCGACATCGACGTCGAGATGATCTACGCGCCGCACGACGCCTATAACGAGAAGTTCAGCGCCGCCGTCATGGCAAAGCAGTTGCCCGACGTGATGGAACTCGACGCGCCGTTTCTCGCTAACTACGTCTGGTCGGGCTACCTGCAGCCCATCAAGCCACTCGTCGACAAGGATGTCCTCGACGACATGACCGGCTCGAACATCGCTCAGGGAACCTACCCGATCGACAAGGACCTCTATGCAATCGGCCTTACCGACTCCTCGGTCGTTCTCTACGGCAACAAAAAGTATCTCGAAGCCATCGGCGCACGCATACCGAAATCCGTCGACGATGCCTGGACGCGCGAGGAATTCGAAGGCTATCTCGAAAAGCTCTCCAAACTCGAAGGCGTGAAGTGGCCGATCGACACGTTCCGCGGTTACGGGATCAAGACCGAGTGGATCACCTATGCCTACGGCCCGCTGCTCGAAAGTGCGGGCTGCGACCTGATCGATCGCAAGGCTTGGAAGGCGAGCGGCACGCTCGACAGCCAAGCCTGCGTCAAGGCGCTGACGATGATGCAGACCTGGGTGAAAAACGGCTGGGTTGTTCCGACCTCGTCCGGCACCAACCAGTTCTATGCAGAGGGGCAGCCGGCAGCGCTCGCCATGGGTGGGCACTGGTTCTACGCCGAAGCTGCCGCTGCGATGAAGGACAACATCGTCGTCATGCCGCTGCCGAAGATCGGCGAAAAGGGCGTCAGCCCGAACGGCACCTGGATCTGGGGCATCTCCGCGAGCTCCGAAAACCCTGAGGCCGCCGGAAAATTCCTGAGCTTCCTTCTGAAGGACAAGGACTACCGCGACTATGCAAAGACCCAGTCGGCCTATCCGGGGCTGAAGAGCTTTGCGGCAGAATCCCCGCTCTACGCTGAAGGCGGGCCGCTTGCCGTCGCCTTCGAGCAGGCCTCGAAAACCGCCGTCGCCCGTCCGCCGCACCCGGCCTATCCGACGATCACCTCGGCCTTCATGCAGGCGGTCGACAAGATCTTCAATGGCGGTGATGCGCAGGAGGCACTGACGGCTGCGGCCAAGAAGATCGATCAGGACATCGAGGACAACGCCGGCTACCCGCCCTTCGACGAGCAGCAATAGGGCGTTTTTCGCGGGGCCGTCTCTCTGGCCGGCCCTGCGCGATTTCGGGAGGATGAGCGATGAGGAGGAGACCATGACCTTGCAACAGACGTCTACGGCCGCGCTGCCACGCCCCGCCAGGCGGCGCGACCGGCAGCGGTTCTGGCAGGAGGTCGCGATGATCGCACCGGCCGTGCTGCTGCTCGCCATCTTCCTGATCACGCCGTTTCTTCTATCCTTCTGGACGGCGATGACCAATCAGCCGCTGGTGCCGCGTCCGACGCCGGTGCGTTTCGTCGGCCTCCTGAATTTCCAGCGGGTCTTCACCGATCCGCTTTTCTGGACGTCACTCTGGAACGTCACGCGCTTCACGGTGTGGGTGCTGCCGGTCCAGTGCGGCCTTGCCTTCCTGACGGCGTTGCTGCTGCACCAGAAGCTGCCGATGCAGAACCTTCTGCGCGGAATGTTCTTTCTGCCGGCGATTACATCCATGGTGGTCGTCTGCGTGATCTGGGGCACGTTGTTCCAGTATCCGAGCGGTCCGCTCAACCAGATCGTCGGTTTCTTGTCCGGCGGCATGATCCAGCCGATCGACTGGCTCGGCGACCCGAACTGGGCGATGTTCTCGATCGTGCTGCTCTCGGCCTGGCAGGCCTATGGCTTCCAGATGATCATTTACCTCGCCGGCCTGCAGGGCATTCCGGACGAACTTTACGATGCCGCCCGCATCGACGGCGCCAGCGCGTTTCGCCGCTTCTGGCACGTCACCATGCCGGGCCTGCGTCCGACCCACGTCTTCGTGCTGGTTATCACTACGATCCAGGCCTTCAAGCTCTACACGCAGGTTGCGATCCTGACCCAGGGCGGACCGAAGGAAAGCACGGAGACCGTCGTGCACTACATGGTGCGTGCCGGCTTCGAGGAACAGAAGCTCGGATACGCATCCGCCGTCTCCGTCATTCTCTTCGTCATCGTTCTTCTGATCGCGCTTCTCCAGCGCAAACTCCTGAGGCGCTTCGATGTCTGATCTCGTGCTTAGCCAGCCAGCCCCGCTGGCGATCCCCCGCGGCAACAGCAAGACGGGCCTGCGTGTCGTCCAGACCGTCTGCATCTTCATCATCGCTCTGGTGATGATTTCGCCGCTCTTCATGCTGCTGATCGCCAGCCTCAAGGATGACCGTTTCCGCATCCTTGCGGACATGGGCAGCTTCCGCGCCTTCTGGGTCAGCGATCCGACCCTGTCGAACTACCGCGAGATCGCCAATTTCTCCGGCGAACTTGCCTATGGTCGCTACCTCGTCAACTCGCTGGTGATCCTCGTCGTCACCGTCGTGTCCGGGCTGATCATCAATTCCATGGCGGGCTTCGTTCTCGCCTGGGGGTCGCTTCGCGGCAAGGCGATCCTGCTTGCCCTCGCGGTCGCGCTCTACGTCATCCCGCAGGAAAGCATCATCATGCCGCTCGTCGTGATGATGTCGCGGGTGGGCCTGACGGATACGTTTGCCGTGCAGATCCTGCCCTGGGTGGCAAGCCCGCTCTATGTCTTCCTGTTCTACCAGTTCTTCGCCCAGCTACCGAAGGAACTCTACGAAGCTGCGGAGATGGATGGAGCGTCGGCGTTTCGCATCTACCGGTCGATCTACATGCCGCTCAGCCTGCCGGCGCTTGCGACGGTCTCGATCCTGATGGGGATCGAGAGCTGGAACCAGTATCTGTGGCCGACGCTGGTCACCCAGACCGACTATGCCCGGCCGATCTCCGTCGCTATCGCCACCTTCTTCGGACAGGACAGCATTTACTGGGACCGCGCCATGGCCGCGTCCGTGCTGATGATGATCCCTGTCCTCATCCTTTACCTCGCCTTCCAGCGCTGGTTCGTAAGTTCGTTCGTCGGCTCCGCCGTGAAAGGTTGATTATGACTTCGCAGACAAAACCCGCGAGCCCCGTGCTTGAAATCGTCGAGGCCGAACTCCCGGCCGGGACCGTGCTGCATCTCTGGCTGAAGGCGCGCAAAATTGGCGACGAGGCAATACTGTCCGTCACCTTAGACCGCAGTGAGATTGCCGGTCCGTCCACGCGCCGCGCCGGGGAGTTCGAATTCTTCGCGGTGACGCTCGGGACGACTGGCCGCACGGTGCTTGCCTATGATGCGGAAACAACTGCGCTCTCCGTCGCCTATGCGTTCCACCCGCAGACGGTGCTGGAGGAGGGGATCCGCGTCCTCCATCACGACGTCCGCACGGCGCCGCCTGAGGTTCCCGGCAGCTACCATTTCCGACCGCCCTTCGGCTGGATGAACGACCCGAACGGCTTCGGCCGGTTCAAGGGTCTCGGCCATCTCTTCTACCAGCACTATCCGCATGGCTTGCGTTGGAACACCATGCACTGGGGCCATGCGGTCTCGAAGGATTTGATCCGCTGGACGCACCTGCCGATGTTCCTGTTTCCGGCGGACCACCTGTCGGAAAAGGACGATGGCCGTGGCGGCGCCTTTTCCGGCTCGGCCGTCCCCGTCTCCGGGCCGGACGGGGACGACATCCGGGTCTTCTACACCGAACACGTTCGCGACCGGGAGCCGGAGGAGCAGATCCAGCTCTCGGCCGTCAGCCGAGACGGCATCGTTGCCGGCCCGTCCGAGGTGATCCTGCCTATCCGTCCGGAGGGTCTGAACCTCACGACTGATTTCCGCGATCCCTATGTGTTCAAGGGCCCGGACGGCCGCTGGAAGATGCTGCTTGGCAGTCGCGACCGATCGGGCGGTGTCGTCCTGCTTTACGAGACGGCGGATCTGCAGGGTGCCACGGGCTGGACCTTCCTCGACATCATCTATCGCGAGGACGGTTTCGGCATGACCGCAGCGGAGTGCCCTTGCATGCTGCCGGTCGGCGGCATGGCGGATGATCCGGAGACCCGCTGGGCGCTGATCTTTGGCCTGCTCACAAGCCGTGACCCGGCCACCGGCCGGCGCAACCTCACATCCGTCACCGTCGGCCGCTTCGACGGCCGGTCGTTCACGGCCGAATTCGAACAGGAACTGGATTTCGGCTCCGACGCCTACGCCTTCCAGGCCTTCGTCGACGGCGACGAACCGGTCGGCATCGCCTGGCTTGCCAACTGGACAGACTTTTCCAAGAAGGACGATTTCCCGACGGCGATGACCTTGCCGCGTCGCGTGCTTCTCGATGGGGATGCCGTGTTGACGCCGCCGGTCGCGGCAGTCGAAAGCCTGCGCCACAGGCTGCTCGATGAAACAGCCCTTGCTGCGGGCGAAACGGTTCCACTCGAAAGCGGTGCTGTTGAGATCGTGCTTGCACTGCCCGAGGCCGGCGCGGCTTTCGAGCTCGTCCTCGATCACCCGGATGTCGCGCTTGGCGTCAGGCTCGATGACGAGGGCCTTGCAATCCTCTTCGATGCCGGTACCGGCAAGCCGCCACCGCGATATCTGGCGTCAGGCGCCAGACCTTCGCAGCTGCGCATCTTCCTCGATGCGGGCTCGATCGAGGTCTTTGCCGACAACGGCCGCTGGACAGGCACCAAGCGCATTCCGGGATTTGCCGCCGCGCGATCGGCAAGGCTGACCGGCGCCGTCACGGGCGCGAAAATCTGGCAACTCAAGCTTTGAGGGAGGAAGAAAAATGGCATCGGTAGCGATCGACCGCGTTCTGAAACAGTATGGCGCAGCCTCCGTCATCCACGGCGTTTCCGTGGACATTGAGGATGGAGAATTCGTCACGCTCGTCGGGCCGTCCGGTTGCGGCAAGTCCACGCTCCTTCGCATGCTTGCGGGGCTCGAGGACATCAGCGGCGGCGAAATCCGCATCGATGGGCGCGTCGTCAACGACGTCGCACCCAAGGAGCGCGACATCGCCATGGTGTTCCAGAGCTACGCACTCTATCCGCACATGACGGTCAAGGAGAATATGGGCTTCTCCCTGAAGCTCCAGGGTCGAGACAAGGCGACGATCGATAAGCTGGTGAAGGAGGCCGCCGGAATTCTCGCGCTTGAGCCGCTGCTCGACCGTCTGCCCAAGCAGCTCTCCGGCGGCCAGCGCCAGCGTGTCGCCATGGGCCGCGCCATTGTTCGTCACCCCAAGGTGTTCCTCTTCGACGAGCCGCTGTCCAATCTCGATGCTAAGCTGCGCGTGACCATGCGCAGCGAGATCAAGGAATTGCACCAGCGGCTCGGCACGACCATCGTCTACGTTACCCACGACCAGATCGAAGCCATGACCATGGCCGACAAGATCGTCGTCATGCGCGCCGGCCGTATCGAACAGATGGGCAAGCCGCTCGACCTCTATGATCGCCCGGACAATACCTTCGTCGCCACCTTCATCGGCTCGCCGGCAATGAATCTTTTCGAGGGTCGCGTCGATGATGGTGCCTTCCGCATCGACGAGGGGGTTCTTCTGCCCCTTCCATCGTCATTGGGCAACGGGGACGCTCGCACCTATGGCATCCGCCCGGAAGATCTGGAGCTCTCCGAAACCGGCATACCGGCAACCGTGCTGACGGTCGAGCCGACCGGCGCCGAAACTCACCTTCTGGTGCGCGTCGGCACGCAGACGGCGGGGATCGTGTTGCATCGCCGCGTGGACCTGAAACCTGAGGAGCAGATTTATCTCCAGCCGAAGAACCAGAAGATCCATCTGTTCTGCGCCGAAGGAGCCCGGGTCAACTGATCCTTTGGCCCCCAATTGAGCGTCGACAAACCGGGGAACGTGATTGCTTCGCGTCAGTCTATGCCGCTTCGAGCTTCTTCGCGCAGCGAAGCAGCATGCCGTAGAGGTCACGCGGTTCGTCGGGATCAGCGAGGAGGTCGAGTTCTGTGAACATGGCACCCCCCGGCATCAATCGGCCAATCGGCAGGTCGCTGGTAACTCGAACGGCAACTACGTAGAGCGTCGCGCCCCGTTCGTCGAGGCGATCTCTGTCGGCAACACTTCGGTTGCCTTTGGCTTGAGTGGAGGGAAGTTCACCCTTGCGCCTCGGACTTTCGCGCCGCGCGCGTCCAAATTCGTCGTCAGCTTTCGACCGCAAGAGCCGGCTGACCGGGATCGCTGGCGGGCGGCGGCACCGACAAATCGGCAATCGGCAGGAGTCTTTACCTCACACGCCTTTTGCCGACTAACAGATGCCATCCGGCTGCGGATCACTTGCTCTGTTAGAAATGCTAGGGATGTTCGATTGGGCTTCGAAAGATAAGATGGGCTCCTGCCTACCAGCGCGCCCGAACGCCACTCGTCGAAGAAAGGCCCAGGTATAGGCCGATGCAAAATCCGATAAGCGCGACGATTGTCGTTGCTGTTCCGGGATTCTCCCGCGCGGCCTCTATTGCGCCCTGTCCTTGCTGTCGGACCGTCTGGGCTGCGTTCCTAGCTATTCCAGAGGCGCCTTCAGCCGCAGAATTGATCCCCTCACTCACAGCTTGCTTCACCTCCGCGATCTGCGATCGCAATTCGGCGATTTGATCTTCAATCGATTGCTGGTTCACACCAATCATCTTCCACCTCATGGTTTGTGAACGCAAAACCGTTGAGCTGCGACAATGTTCCAGCAAAGGGGAGTGGGGTCGCCGCCTGTTTCTGACTCTCTGCTGAAGTGCGCCAACGCACAGTATTCCTCCCGCGTTTGCGCAACGCGCATCTTCCGGTTTTGTGCATATTGGATCGCATAACGTATTGACGGGAACTGAGCCTCCCATGAGCAGCTTCATCAGGTCGGCAAGTTCGGCGCAATCAGCGTCAACGTTGGGAAATAGGTGCGATAACGGCCGACGTCGCGTGTGAGCAGCGAATATCCGCTAACCGCTGCGTGCGCACCCATGAAGAAATCAGGGAGCACCCCTGTCCGCGTTCCGCCTGCTTTGCGATATCGTGTGAAAACCTTGCTTGCCAGAAAGAGGGCCTCACGCGGTACCGCCGCCAGCTTCAACCCCGCTTGATCAAGCAAGCCGTCAACGCCTTCGATCCGATCGTAGCGGACGGCGAGTTCGGCGTAGACGATGTCGTTGATCCAGATTGCTCCCCCCGAGGCTTGCAGCTTCCAGCTGCGCTATCGACCAATCGGCCCAAGTTGGATCATCGGTAACGACGTCGAGAAGGACGTGTCTACGAGTATCACGGTTCGCCACGCGTAAGCGCCATGATCGCGTCAGTGTCGGGGCCCTTGCCCGCATGCCCTCGTAGTTTCGCGAAGCGGCTGGGCGGCTGCTTTTTCGCAGCATGGACGAGGACAACGCTTCCATCTGAAGTGCGTCGGAAGTCTATCTTGCTTCCAGGCACGATACCCAAGAGATCGCGCACAGGCTTGGGAATAGTAATTTGTCCCTGGGATGTAACTGTCGTCGTCATGGCCGGACCCGTGTAGGGAATGATTCATCCAAGGTATTACTTTTTGTGCCGCGGTTTTCAAGGAATTGGGTAGTAAGTTCGATTCCCTTCAAGGCGCTCAATTGGCCTCTATCAGGCTGCTTGGCGACTGACGCCTAGCGTTCCCCGGTTTGACCGTCGACAAACCGGGGAACGTGACTACTTCGCGGCAGTCTATGCCGCTTCGAGTTTCTTCTCACACCGCAGAAGCATGCCGTAGAGGTCACGTGGCTCGTCGGGATCAGCGAGGAGGTCGAGTTCTGTGAACATACCGTGTTCGGCAATCTGGTCCCGGACGTAGCGGAGGGCGGAGAAGTCCTCGATCGCAAAACCGACACTGTCGAAGAGCGTGATCTGATCCGGGCTCTTGCGGCCCTCTGTCTCGCCGGTCATGACCTGCCAGAGTTCGATGACGGGGTGCTCAGCCGGTAGCTGCTGGATTTCGCCTTCGATGCGTGTCTGCGGCGGATATTCGACGAAGATGTCCGAGCGCAGCAGAATGTCCTTGCTGAGTTCGGTCTTGCCGGGGCAGTCACCGCCCACCGCGTTGATGTGGACACCGGGGCCGACATGGTTGTCCGATAGGATCGTCGCGTACTGCTTGTCGGCGGTGACCGTGGTGATGATGTCTGCGCCTTCGACCGCCTCTTCGACCGAGGTGCATTCTTCAATGGTGAAGCCGAGGCCTGCGAGGTTGCGTGCGCATTTCCGGGTGGCGGAGGCGTCGATATCGTAGAGGCGAAGCTTGTCGATGCCGAGCAGCGACTTGAAGGCGCGAGCCTGGAATTCGCTCTGCGCACCATTGCCGATGATGGCCATGGTCCGGGCATTCGGCCGGGCGAGGTACTTCGCCGCGACCGCGGACGTTGCCGCAGTGCGCAGCGCGGTCAGGATCGTCATTTCGGTGAGCAGCATCGGGTAGCCGTTGCCGACATCCGAGAGCACGCCGAAGGCCGTCACGGTCTGGCGGCCATCGCGCGTGTTCTTCGGGTGACCATTGACGTATTTGAAGCCGTAAAGCGTTCCGTCGCTGGTGGGCATCAGCTCGATGACGCCTTCCTGCGAATGGGAAGCGACGCGCGGGGTCTTGTCGAAGACCGGCCAGCGGCGGAAGTCCTCCTCGATTGTGGCCGCCAGGTCCGTCAGGAACCGGTCGATGCCGACCTTCAGAACCAGTTTCATCATGTGGTCGACGCTTACGAACGGAACCACGTTCAGTTTCGGATCAGTATTCATTTTCCCTCCAACCAAAGAACAATCGAAATCAGCCAGTAACAGTCGGGCGATCCATCACCCGCTTGCCCATCAGGCTGGCGACGAGATCGACGAGCAGCCGTGCGGTCTTGCCGCGCTCGTCGAGGAACGGATTGAGCTCGACAATGTCGAGGCTGGTCACCAGCCCGCTGTCATGCAGCATTTCCATGATCAGGTGCGCCTCGCGGAAAGTTGCTCCTCCCGGTACCGTGGTGCCGACGGCCGGCGCGATGTCCGGCTCGAGGAAGTCGACATCGAAGCTGACGTGCAGGAGGCCGTTTGCGGCCCGGACCCGTTCGATGAAATTGCGGACGAGGACGGCCACGCCATGCTCATCGATTACGCGCATGTCGTGCACCGTGATGCCGGTGGTGCGAATGGCGGCCTTTTCGGCGGCGTCAACGCTGCGGATACCGATCATGCAGACGTTTTGTGTGGCAACGGGATGGGCAAGCGCAGGGAAGAAGCCATCGAAACCGGTCTGGCCGGTATAGTAAGCGACGGGCGTGCCGTGCAGGTTGCCGCTGACCGTCGTTTCGAGAGTATGGAAGTCGGTATGGGCGTCCAGCCAGAGCACGAACAGCGGCCGCCCGAGTTCGGCGGCTCGGCGTGCGAGACCGGGAACGGTGCCCGCGGAGATGGCATGGTCGCCGCCGAGGAAAATGGGCATGCCCGCCTTGCTGTGTTCGTAGGCAGCAGCAGACAGCGCTTCGACCCAGGCGACCGTTTCGCCGAGGTGATGGACGGCCTTGTTCGGATGGGGCATCTCGTCGAACGCCCGCGGGCTGAGATTGCCATTGTCCTTGACCGAATGGCCCAGTTCTTCCAGTGCCGTGCGAAGGCCAGCGATGCGCAGGGCGCTCGGCCCCATCTCGCAGCCAAGCTGCCCTGCCCCGATTTGCAGGGGCGCGCCGATGAGCGTGCAGTCCATAGTGTACTCCCGTTTGTTTTCATGATTATAAAAGTCATCGATGGCGGATTGAACATTGAATTTTGGCATATCGAGATGCTAGTTTGACCAAATTGATAAGAACGGAATCCAAATCGGCATGGATGCTCTCGACCAGAAGATCGTGATGCTGTTGCGCGGCAATGGGCGTCGAAGTGTCTCGGATCTCGCGCTGGAAACGGGCGCCTCGCGGGCGACCGTGCGGGCGCGCATCGAGCGGATGGAGCAGGACGGGACCATCCTCGGCTATACGGTGATGCTGCGTGCCGATGCGCTTGAAGATGTCGTTCGTGGGGTGATGATGGTTGAGATCGAGGGCCATGTGACCGATCGGGTGATCCGCACGCTCGGCGGCTTTCCTGAAATCTCGCAGATTCACACGACGAACGGTCGGTGGGATTTGCTGGTGGAACTCAGCGCATCGAGCCTGGCCAACTTCGATGCCGTGCTGCGCAAGATCCGTCTCGTGCCCGGCATTATGGGCAGCGAGACGAGCCTTCTTTTGTCCACGCCGCGGTCGACGAGGGCGAAGCTCTAACCTGACGAGCGTCGACCTGGAAACTCACTTCGACGGGTGTCGCTGCGGCTGGCGCGCCGCGTTTTCCTGCAATGGGTTGCCGCACCGGCGGCACAAGCGCCAGCGACAATCATCGAGCGCTTTCGGGCCTTGAGGCGACGGCTTTGTCGATAGCGGCGCATCTGGTCGCGGCCGGGCCTCGGCCGACGAATGATCGGCCGGGGTAATTATGACATCGAGCGGGGCTCGACAAGGACGGGCGTGGACGCGCGGAATGGTGCAATGCCTTCGGTCAGTGCAGGATCTGGCTGAGGAAGAGCTTGGTGCGCTCGTGCTGCGGATTGTCGAAGAACTCAGCCGGCGAGTTCTGTTCGACGATCTGGCCCTGGTCCATGAAGATCACGCGGTTGGCGACCTGACGGGCGAAGCCCATTTCGTGGGTCACGCACAGCATGGTCATGCCTTCTTCGGCGAGCGACACCATGGTGTCGAGCACTTCCTTGACCATTTCCGGGTCGAGCGCCGAGGTCGGCTCATCGAACAGCAGGATCTTCGGCTTCATGCACAGCGAGCGGGCGATCGCCACGCGCTGCTGCTGACCGCCCGAAAGCTGGCCCGGATACTTGTTCGCCTGCTCGGGGATCTTGACGCGCTTCAGGAAGTGCATCGCCAGTTCCTCGGCCTGCTTCTTCGGCATCTTGCGCACCCAGATCGGCGCAAGCGTGCAGTTTTCGAGGATCGTCAGGTGCGGGAAGAGGTTGAAGTGCTGGAACACCATGCCGACTTCGCGGCGCACTTCGTCGATCTTCTTCAGGTCGTTGGTGAGCTCGATGCCGTCGACGACGATCTTGCCCTTCTGGTGCTCTTCGAGCCGATTGATGCAGCGGATCATCGTCGACTTGCCGGAGCCCGACGGGCCGGCAATGACGATGCGTTCACCCTGCTGAACATCTAGATCGATGTCCTTCAAGACGTGGAAAGCGCCGTACCACTTGTTCATGCCGGCGATCTTGACTGCTGACTTTGACATTTTTTCTCCTCCAGAAGTGTGCATTGGCTGCGCCGCGCGGAAGACGTTCTCCGCTTGCAGTTCTCGTGACTGACGATCGTGTTGGCTTATCGGCCTGGGATGGCGAACCTTGTTTCGAGCCCCTTGAAGACCCGACCGAAGGCGGCGCCGATCAAGAGATAGATGGCACCCGCGATCAGGAACGTTTCGAATGGTGCATAGGTCTTGGCGACGAATACGCGGGCTGCACCGGTCATTTCCATGACCGTGACCGCGCTGGCGAGGGTCGACCCCTTCATGACGAGGATCAGTTCGTTGCCGATGCTTGGCAACACGGCGCGGTAGATCTGCGGCAGGACGACCTTGATCAACAGGACGTATTTTGCCAACCCGAGGGCTTTCCCGGCTTCCCACTGCCCTTTGGGCACCTGCCGGATTGCACCGGCCAGGACCTCAGCCGAATAGGCGGCCGAGTTGAGGGCGATCGTCAGGACGGCGCAGTAGACCGGGCTGCGGAGGATGGGCCAGAGGACGCTTTCGCGAACGGCCTCGAGCTGTCCTAGGCCGTAGTAGACAATGAAGAGCTGCACGAGAAGCGGGCTGCCACGGATGACGAGTGTGTAGGCAGACGCCGGAAGCCGCAAGCACCTTGAGGGAGAGGACAGAGCCAGGGCGACCGGCAGCGCGAGCACCTGTCCCACGAGAAAGCTCGCCAGGGTGATGATCAGTGTCAGAACGAAGCCGTTCTTGATGGTGATGAAAGCGGGAAGAAAGAGATCCAATGACATGGGACTACCGCAGATGAGTGGTCAGGCGCTGGTTGTAGGCATTGATGAAGAGCGTCGAGACGCCGGTCACCAGCACATACAGCGCCGCAGCCGTAAGGTAGAAGGCGAGTGGCTTGTGGGTTGCGCCGGCCGCGACGACGGATTTGCGCATCAATTCCTCGAGTCCGACGATCGAGACCAAGGCGCTCTCCTTCAGGATCACGAGCCACTGATTGCCGAGGCCGGGCAGGGCTCGGACCATCATCTGCGGCAGGACGATGAGCCGGAACGCTCCGGGCCTGCGAAGGCCGAGAGCGAGTGCCGCCTCCCATTGACCTGACGACACCCCGACCAGTGCGCCGCGGACGATCTCCGTCAGATAGGCGGTCGAGACGACAGTCAGCGCTGCGATGCCGGCGGTAAGAGCATCCACTTCGACATAGACGCCGAAAAGACCGGTCAATAGAACCGTGCCGCCGTAGAAGATCAGGAAGATGACCAGCAGTTCCGGCAGACCCCGAATGAGGCTGACGTAACCGGCGATGACCTTGCGAACCGGGGCGGATCCGTAGACCAAGGCCGGTGCAAGCACGACCGCGAAGATCAGTCCAAGGACAAAGCTTCCGACGGCGACGGAGAGCGTGACGAGGAAGCCCTGCAGGAGCTGGGGAAAATACTGGACAACCGCTTCGATCATGACCCGGTCTCGCGTTGCTGGTAACCAACGTCTGCCGCCGATCCGCACTGGCTGGCGAGCGCGGAGAAGAAGTCTGCGGAGAAGCCGATCATCTGGTGGAACTGGTCGATGAGGATGTTCTCATCGGGAGAGTGCAACATTGCGCCATGGTGCGTGATGCCCGCACCGAAAAGCGTGGCGCCGAGCTGATGCACGAAGGGGTGCGCAAGACCCGAGGCTGCCGAACTCGGCTGAAGGATGGCAGGCTGGCCGAACCACTTTTCCAGCAACTTCGCCCCGAGCTTGACGGCCCAATGCGACGGATCGCTGCGAACACCCAAGACCTCGGCGTCGTGAACGATCAGCTCGATATCGTCAAAGCCGTTGTCGTCCAGGTGCAGGCGTACCAGGTCAGCGACGGCTTTGGGGTTCTGTCCAGGGACGAGACGAAAATCGAGCTTGGCGGTCGCGGTCGCCGGCAGAACCGTCTTCGTGCCAGCGCCCTCGTATCCGCCATGGATACCGTTGACGTTCAGGCAGGGTTCGAAGTTGAGGTGCTCGTAAAAGTTGGATGGCGTCACGGCGCCAAGAAGCTTTTGCCCCCCGGTTGCCGCCATTAAGTCTTCCAGCGGAAATGGGGGCGAAGCGGCAAGTTCGCTCGTCGCTCGATCGGGCTTGATGCCTTCGTAGAAGCCTTTGATCAGGACACGGCCGGCTGCATCGCGCATGGAAGCGACAGCAGAGGCCAGCCGCCATAGGGGATTATCGAATATGGCGCCGAGGCTGGAATGCAGATCAGCGCGTGCGGTGCGAACGCTCAGCTCGATCGCCAACACGCCCTTGAAGCCCATGAGGACCACCGGTCGGCCGCGTGTATCGACCTCCCCGAATTCCCACCAGCAGAGGTCAGCTTGAAGGCCTGGATAACGTTTCTCAAGGAAGCGTACGAGCGAAGGACTTCCGATTTCCTCTTCGCCCTCGACGATCCAGATCAGGCGGAAGGGTAAGGGGCCGGGGTGTCGTTCCCGGAACAGGCGCCATCCGGCAAGGCGGCTGACGAATTCGCCCTTGTCGTCTGCCGCACCGCGGCCGAAGAGCGCGCCGTGGCGCTCCGTCAGGCTGAAGGGCGGTGCCGTCCAAAGATTGACAGGCTCTTCAGGCTGAACGTCGTAGTGGTTGTAGATCACCAGTGTGAAGGGGCCCTCACCGATTTCTCCGGTTACGAACGGACCGACGTCCCCTGGCTCGATTGCAGTTTGGAAGCCGGCGTCGGCGAGAAGAGCGGCAACCTTATCGGCGCACGCATCGAGGCCTTCAACTCGGGCGCTGACGGAAGGGATCGCGACGAGGTCCGTCAGGTCGCGTGTCGCTTCGATCGTGATATGATCTGGGAGTGTCATCGTCCAATTCCTCTCGCGAGGAGGCGGGCTTGCTCGCCCCCTCGCGTGGTTCATGTGTTCGTCATTTCTTGGAAATGTCGTAGCCGAACCACTTTTCGGAGATCGTCTTGATCGTGCCGTCGGCGAGCATCGCTGACACGGCCTCGTCAACCTTGGCGGCGAGTTCCGTGTTGCCTTTGGCGATGGCGACGCCCTGTCCCTTGCCGAATTCGGGGAAGTCCGCGCTGGTCAGGAGCGGGCCGGCATAGACCAGCTTGTCAGCGCCACGATCCTTCACAAGCGGCTCCAGTGCGGATCGCTCCATCAGGCCGGCATCGATGCGTCCGGCGACAACGTCGTCGGCAATCTGGTCCGGGCGGTCATAGACGCGCACGTCCGCATCCGGGAAATGGGCGCGAACCACCTGCTCATGGGTTGTGCCGGTCTGCACGCCGATCGCGACCTTCGCAAGCTTGTCCTGCAGATCCTTGGCGGACTTCGCCTCGGCAACCAGGCTGCCCGCGGCAACGACCATCGCGTTTGGGGCGTCCGCGTAGGCGACGGAAAAGTCGACCTTCTGCGCCCGTTCCTCGTTGATTGATACGCCCGAGATCACCAGGTTGAACTTCCCGACCTGCAGGCCGGGCAGCAGACCGTCATAGGCCTGGTTCTGCCATGTACAATTCGCCTCGATGCGCTTGCAGATTTCGTTACCGACGTCGCGGTCGAAACCGACGACCTCGCCGGCGGCATCGACGGACTCCCACGGCGGATAATCTGCGCTCGTGCCGACCCGCAGATCTTGCGCACTGGCGACACTCGCTGCCAGCGAAATCGTCATCACGGCAAGTAATTTCTTCATGTTCACTCCCCTTTCGTTATGACACATTGCATCTCCACCGCCCTGATCACGCGGCCGCGGTTTGATAGCCCTTAAGAAATTCGGACATGCGCTTCAGGCCTTCTTGAAGGGTGGTGCCGTTGTTGGTGAAGCCGATCCGGACGTACCCTTCCATGTCCATCGCGCTGCCAGGCGTCAGCATGACGCCGGTACGTTCCAGAAGCCGGATGCAGAACTCTTCCGAGGACATGGGCAGATCGTACTTGAGGAGTGCCGTGGTGCCGGATTTCGGTTTGATCCACGAGATCAACGGCTCGTTCTCGACCCAGTCGGAAAGCAAGGCGAGGTTGGTGCGCGTGATCGCCTGGCTGCGCGCAAGAATCTTGTCGCGGTTCTCCAGTGCAATGGCTGCGAAATGATCGTCCAGCATGCCGACGCTGATCGTGTTGTAGTCGCGATGGACGGAGACAGCATGGATCAATTCTACAGGAGCGACGATCCATCCAAGGCGCAGGCCGGCAAGCGCGAAAGTCTTGGACATGCTCGCGGTGCTGATGCCTTTCTCATAGAGGTCGGCGATCGACGCCGTCATTCCGTCGCCTTCCTGGTCCGTACCGCGATAGACCTCGTCACACAGGATCCACGCGCCGCAGGCGCGGGCAATCTCGACGATTTTCTCCAGATAGGCGCGATCCATCAGCGAGCCCGTCGGATTGTTCGGATTGTTGATGGCGATGAGTTTCGTGCCCGGTGTTGCAAGGCGCTTCAGCTCTTCCAGGTCTGGCAGGAAGCCAGTCTTTTCCGTGAGCTTGAGGATTTGTACGTCGGCGCCGTAGCTTTCCGGGATGGAATAGTGCTGCTGGTAGGTCGGCAGGACCGAGATCACACGGTCACCCGGTTCGACCAGTGTTGCGTGCACCAGGGCATTCGCACCGATGGCGCCGTGCGTGACCACGACATTTTCTGCACTTTGCTTTTCGTAGAGGCCGGCAACCAACTTGCGGAGGCGTTCGCTGCCTTCGATGGCGCCGTAGGTTAGCTTCATGGGAAGAAGCTCGGAGAGGATCGTGTCGGTCTTGCCGGCCATCTCCAAAAGTTCGGCGACTGTCAGCGACTCGACGCAGGTCTCGGCGATGTTCCAGTCGCATCTGGTTTCGTAGCGGTTCATCCAGATCTCGACGCCGAAATTACGAATCTTCATTGCCTATCTCCTGTGCTGTCTTGGAATTGGTTAGCTGCGTGCTGCGGAAAGCAGGGCGCTGGCGGTTGCTATGTCTTCGAGCCCGAGCCCGATCGAACGGAAGAAAGCTGGACGGCCAGTGTCCCGGGCAGTCGCTCGGCCCGACAATAGTTCGGGCAGGTCGCCAACAAGGCGATCGGTGCTCCACTGGCCACGTTCCGCGGCAAGTTTCATTTCGCCGGCCGCAGCCGGCGTGGTGGCCCGATAGTCGCAATAGACATCGAACCGATTGAGCGTGTCGGGGGCGATCTCGTGGGCGTTGGCGACATTGGTGCTGATGGATGTGACGAGTACGCCCGCGCCGAACCTCGACGCGTCGATGACCGGTGTGCCGGACGAGGTGCATAGCATGACCACGTCGGCGCCGGCCGCGGCCGTATCGGTATAGGTGGATGTCGTCACCGGGCAGCCAGATTCGAGCTGCACCGGAAGACCGTGCCGGTTGGCAATATCCGGAGAGCACAGACGAATTTCCTGCCACGGACGGATCGATGCGGCATGCCGAAGATGCGCAAGGCCGATTTCGCCTGTGCCGATGATCGTCAGGATCTTTGCCTCCTTCGAGGCGAGCAGATCGGCGGCAATCGCGGTGGTCGCGGCCGTTCGTTCGGTCGTCAGGCGTTTGGAATCACACAGGAGCAGCGGCTTCCCGGTCTCCATCGACATCAGAAGCGTCCAGGCGGTAACGGTCGCCCCATTCGTGCCGGGGATATAGGGCGACAGCTTCGTGCCAAAGACACCATCGCTTCCAAGAACGCCTGGATAGGTGATGAAGTCTCCGCCGCCGGCTGGGAACAGGCTCAACGTCTGTGGCGGCTGCACAGCCCGTCCATCGGCAAGCGCGATGAACATACGCTCCAGGGCTGCGCGAACATCTGTCCGGGGCAACAGTCGGGTGATATCTTCGTCGTTGAGTACGACCAATTTCTGCATTGTGACGATCCCAAAAAGGCGTGCGAAGTCACGCTGCATGGACGCCAAAGCCTTGGCGCCCCATGCAGGGCAAGACGCACAGAAATGTGTTGAGCTGTGAAAGCCGGTAGTCTAGAAGGACCATATGAGCAATATATTGCACAGTCAAGACCGGGCCGATGTGTTGGCCCACGTTTCCGGAAACCTCCGCCGTTTAAGGCTCGCCTCGGGCCTGAGCCAAACGGCGCTGGCAGATGCATCCGGTATCAGCCGGCGGATGATCGCGGCGGTCGAGAGCGGCGACGCGAACATCAGCCTTTCCAGCCTCGATAAATTGGCGACCGCGATGGGCGTAGACTTCGTCGAGTTGGTGCGCGATCCGTCGAGGGAGACGCGCGCCGAGATCAACGAGGTCACCTGGCGCGGAAGCCAACCGGCGAGCGCCGCGATGCTGCTTTGTTCGGCGCCCGCCTCGCGGGAAACACAGATGTGGCTGTGGACCCTCGGCCCGGGCGACAGCTACGTGGCCGAGCCGGACCCCGAAGGATGGCACGAGATGCTTTTCGTTGTCGAAGGAGCGCTGCGTTTGATCCAATCGGGCGAGGCGCAGGACTATGCCACGGGCGAGTTTGTCACTTACAGCACGGCCCAGCATTATTCGTACTGCAACGTCGGAAAGAAGATCGTCCGCTTCATTCGCAACGTCGTCTCGTAGATCGAAATACCGCCCGGCAGGGAGATAGTGCGCGGCTCCGCACAGGGATTTCTCGGATGGCTTCAGCGAAACAGTTCAATTATCCCGTTTGGACCATGGTCGTTCGAGAAAAGTCCGGTGGGCCGACGTTGCAGGAGCAGCTCTTCATCCAGTTGCGCCGACTGATCGTCAACGGACAGCTTGCGCGCGGCGCCCGATTGCCGGCCAGCCGGTCGATGGCGAGAGATCTCGCGATATCGAGAAACACGGTCAACATTGCCTATGATCGCTTGGCGGCCGAGGGCTATATCAAGCGTCGCCCGAGTTCCGGCTTCTACGTGGAAGAGAGCCTTCCAGAAGACTCGGTGCGGCCTGGAGGAGAAAGAGGCCTGCCGCCTTCGAGTTTACCGGTTGCGCTGTCTGCACGGGGGAGAGAGGCGTCGGTACGGCATTGGAGTTGGTCGCGCCAGGACAAGTTGGATCTCAGTCCTGGCATGCCGGCGCTGGATATCTTCCCCTACAAGCAGTTAGGCAAGATCGCCGCCAACTATTGGCGACGCTTCACGGTTTCTGACCTCGGGTATGGCGAAGGCGGCGGTCTGGCGGTTCTTCGCCAACAACTCGCCATCTATCTTAGCGAGGCGCGCGGTATTCGATGCGAGGCTGACCAAATCATCGTCGTGGGAAGCACGCTTCAGGCTGCCAATCTCGTCGCGCATGTTCTTCTCGACGCCGGTGACGTTGTCGGCGTCGAGGACCCGGCCTACGCGACGCTCTTGTCCACTCTGCGTTCGGCTGGGCTTCGGCTCACACCCGTGCCCGTTTCTCGTGACGGACTGAACGCTGACGACATCGCGCATCGTGCCGCGGATGCCCGGATGATCCTGGTTTCGCCGGTCGGCCAGTTTCCCGCGGGTGCAACCATGTCGGAAGCGGCGATTGAACGGCTTCTCGCCTGGGCCAATACGTCGCAGCGCTGGATATTCGAGGACGACTTCAACAGCGAGATCAGATGGCGCGGTACGCCGCTCGTGCCGCTCGCCGCGCGCAAGGGTGGCGAGCGGGTCATCCATGTCAGCTCCTTCAATCGTGTGCTCGCCCCCGGGCTGCGGCTTGCTTATCTCGTCGTGCCGCGCGAGCTGATCACCTCGTTTACGGCAGTGCAAGACAGCCTTTCCTGCTATGCGCCGCTGACGCACCAGCATACGGTCGCCGACTTCATGGCGAGCGGAGAACTCGCATCTCATATCCGGCGCACGCGCGCTCTCTACAGGGATCGTGCCACCGCGATGATCGCGTCCCTGAAAGAAAAGCTGGGCGACGTGTTCGATGTGCCGGAACTGGACGCTGGTCTCCATTTGACGCTTACGGCGCGCGAGCCCTTCGACGACGTCGAGCTTTCACGGCTCCTGCGCGGGGCATGGATCGACACCCCACCGCTCTCTTCCTATTGCATTGAGCGGAAGGATCTTTTTGGTCTCGTAGCGGGATTTGGAAATCTCTCCACCGAGCGGCTGGCCGGGGCGGTTCAGCGGATGGAGCTTGTCACGAGGCGGTTTCTGGAGAAAGCCGGCAAATCTTCCTGAAGCTCGGTCTGGTACCATCAGTTCATGGGAATTGGTACTTTAGCTCGTTCTGCTTCCGCGCCATCCTTTGTTCCAGAAGACAGGTTCTGGAGGGAGGCCAGAATGCAAGTCGGATCCAAAGACATGACCAGATAGTCGCGCTCACCAGCATCGCCGGAGCAGGTACGTGCTGCTGGCTTTGAACACAGGTCGCCGCCAGCGACACCTCATATGCAGCCGCCCGCTTAAAGCAGCTGCCCTGTTCCCATGCCGAAAAACCGCAGCCTTTTGACAAGGAAGGTCCCATGAAAAAGATCATCGTATTCACCTTCGCCGGCCTTCTGCTCGGCGCAACGTCGTCGCAGGCCGCGGCGCTGAAAGTGGCAGCCGACTGCACCTATCCCCCGTTCGGATATCAGGACGCGAACGGGGAAATCAAAGGCTTCGACGTCGATGTCGCGCGTGCCATAGGCAGGCAGATCGGCAGTGAGGTCGAAATCATCTGCCAGGCCTGGGACGGCATGATCCCCGGCCTGCTCGCCGGAAAGTACGACCTGATCTCCGCATCGATGTCCATCACCGAGGAGCGGCTGCAGAGCATCAATTTCTCCGTTCCCTACCGCTCGTCGGCCGCCCGGTTCGTCGGACTAAAGACCTTGGACGCCAAGCCGGTGACGGATGCAGGCGAGCCGAACCCGGAAGGCGTTGCCGGTAAGACCATCGGCCTCCAGCGCTCGTCGACCTATGCGAAATACATCGCAGAGAAGTATCCGCAGGCGACCGTGTCCGAGTATGACAAGGTCGACAACATGATCCTCGATCTTCAGGCCGGCCGCGTCGATCTCATTTTTGCTGGCCCCATCAAGCTCGACAACGATTTCCTCAGCAAGCCGGAAGGCAAGGACTACGGTTTCGTCGGTCCGGAAATCGACGACGTATCCTACTTCGGCCCCGGTATCGGTATCGGCATCCGCAAGGCCGACGAAGATCTTCTGAAGAATGTCGATGGTGCGCTGACCGCCATGTTCAAGGATGGCAACTTCAAGGCGATCAACGACAAATACTGGTCGTTCAGCGTCCTTCCGGCCTCCGCAAAATAATCTGCGACGACAACCGGATGGAGCCGATTGAGGGCTCCGTCTTTCTTTGGAGACGACCATGGATCTATTGCAGGGATGGGGTGACGAGATCGCCCACGGCACCCTTTTGACCATGAAAGTGGCAGTCCTCTCGCTGCTCGTCGGCCTGTGCTGGGGCATGCTGGGCGCGTTGGCGCAGATGTCACCGAACCGGGCCGTGGCATCCCTTGGCCGTGGCTTCAGCCTGGTGATGCGAGGTACCCCCGAACTGTTGGTCATCCTGATCGTGTACTTCGGCGGCACGGTGGCGCTGACGAAAGTGGTCAACCTCTTCGTCGCGGATTTCGGCTTCGTCGAGGTGCCGCCTCTCCAGGCTGGCGTCTTCGCGCTCAGCCTCGTCTTCGGTGGCTATGCTGCCGAAGTCCTGCGCGGTGCGTGGCAATCCGTTCCGAGCGGAGTGATCGAGGCGGGGCACTCGCTTGGCCTCGGGTGGTTCGTCATGTTCGCCAAGATCCGTCTGCCGCTGCTCATGCGCTTTGCATTGCCAGGCCTCGGCAACAACTGGATTTCGCTGCTCAAGGATACCTCGCTGATCTCGATCGTCGGTTTGCATGAACTGATGGGCCTGTCGCAGATGGCCACTTCGGTCACTCGCCAGCCCTTCACCTTCTATATGACGGCCGCCTTGATTTACCTGGCTCTGACATTGGCAAACACGCGCCTTATCGCCTGGTTCGAAGGACGGTTGATGCGCGGCGAGAGGAGGTCCCCAGCATGAACTGGTCCCTGATGCTGGAGAGCGTTCCGGCGCTGCTCTACGGCGCGCTCGCCACGGTGCAATTGCTCCTTATGACCCTTGTTTGCGGAGCCCTGCTCGCCTTGCCGCTTGGCATCGTCGCAGCCAATGGTCGCCCGATCATCCGGCTCCCGGTGATGGGCTACATCACCTTCTTCCGTGGAACGCCGCTGCTGGTGCAGGTTTTCCTGGTTTATTACGGGTTTTCGCAGTTTCAGATCATTCGCAGCAGCATCTTCTGGCCAGTCCTTCGTGAAGCCTGGTTCTGCGCACTGCTGACGCTCGCGCTCCATACCGCAGCCTACACCGCGAACATCCTGCGCGGCGCCATTCTCGCAATCCCGGCCGGTCAGAAGGAGGCGGCCGTCGCCTTGGGCATGCGCCCGTTGTTGATCTACCGGCTCGTTATTCTTCCCCAGGCGTTGCGCATCGGCATGCCGGCCTATGGCAACGAAATGATCAGCATGATGAAGGCGACCTCGCTCGCCAGCACAATCACGATCATGGAGCTCACGGGCACGGCAAATACGATCGTCGCCCGGACTTATGCTCCCTACGAAGTCTTTATCTCCGCTGCGCTCGTCTATCTCTGCGTCGCCTGGATGCTCTCGCGCCTGGTGCGGGCGATCGAGGCCCGACTTTCCCGCCACATGCGACCGGCCTTAGAGGCACAAAACACATTGAGGAGGGTACCCGCCCATGCTTGACCAGCCGCTTCAGCTTTTTTCCAGTTTCGCCAGCGAGATTGCCGATGTTGCGCGGCAGATCGTGCGCACTGCTGCGGCCGGCCCGCGCCGCCCCGTTGCGAAATCGGATTCGAGCCCGGTGACGGAAACGGATCGCGCGGTCGAGCAGTCGCTGCGCGAACGCATCGCAGACCGCTTCCCCCGCCATGGGGTACTCGGGGAGGAGTTTGGCGCCGAGGGTTTGGGGGAGGAGTTCGTCTGGGTCATCGATCCTATTGACGGCACCAAGGCTTTCGTCGGCGGACTTGCTGTCTATGGCACGTTGATTTCATTGACGCATGGCGGGACGCCGGTCCTCGGACTGATCGACAATCCTGTCACCGGCGACCGCTGGCTGGGACTGTCAGGGCGCGCGACGACCCTCAACGGTGTTGCCATCCGGACCGCATCGACTGCTCTCCTTTCGGAGGCTTTCATGGCCAACGGCAATCCGGAGCCGTTCCAGCAAAACGAGAAGGATGGCGTTGAACGCCTGCGCCTATCTACGCGGTGGTGCGTCTATGGGGGGAGCTGCATGGCCTATGGCCGCGTCGCGGACGGCAGCATCGACATCAGCATCGATGGAGGGCTCGATCCCTACGACTATTGCGCCCTTGTCCCGGTGGTGACGGGTGCGGGCGGATGTATCACGGACTGGCAGGGTCGGCCGCTCACGCTGACTTCCGGCAATCTGTGCCTCGCGGCCGCCAACGAAGCCTTGCATCGCCAAGTCCTCGAAACGCTGAATTGACGCAGCTCTGATGAGATTAGGGCTACGATCAACCGTCTCCCTGCCCCGGAATGACAGCTCGCCCTCCGATAGGCCACAAGCGTTTCAGCATCCATCAGGTCGCGCTGGTAGAAGAACATGGTGGCCGCATAGCGGGCGCGGCCGGACCACTCGGTTCCGTCCGGCAGCCTGTTCATCTTCCAGTGCCGCTTCGCCTCCTCGTCCATGACGCTGGTCTCAGAAGCGGCCAGGCGGGTTGGCCGAGCGACGGTCGAGCTTGACGAAGGGCCGCGCGACAACGCGCGCCCGCTGGCCACCTGGTGGCGATGATGCGATTCCGAAGACCGTCCAATCCGGATTGCGCGATTTCGGCGCGAAACGGCCTGATTTCATCTCCAACGGAGCTACTGGTCGATCGCACGGACCCTACTGCAAAGCCGTTGGCGAGCATCGGCACAACGGCCGGTGACACGCCAGCGCCCAAAGCAAACCTCGCCTAGACAGTGACCTGGTGAGGGCATTTGTTTCATGAGTGGATCGCCCCCCCCATCGCAGCGAACTTATTTCAGCGGGACAACAAGAGGCGTGTCCTTCGCGACGATGTAAGTCGCAAGCTCCGACGCCTCGCCATCGCCAACATTCGTGGCGATGTGCGCAACACCCGCCGGAATGAAAAGGGATTCACCGGCCTTCAGCGTTACCGGCTTCTGACCCTCGAGCGTGTACTCAAGCGCACCTTTGAGCACATATGCAATTTCTTCGCCGGGATGTTTATGATTGATAGATGCAGCCTTTGGCGGGAAATCTACCCGGACCTGAAGCGCTTCCTTGCCCGGCACGCTGATATCGCTTTGAACCAGACCAGTCCGTTTTAGTTCCTGGGCCTGGGCAACGCCGCCCAGCGCGAAACTGATTGAAGCCGCCGCGGCAGCGATCGCGATGCTATGCATAATTTTCATTTGGAGCCCTTTCCAGTGGTGACCAGTTGTCGAAGTTGGAGCGTGCAGCCGAAGATGCAGTCGCGCTTTTGCGGCGGGACCTCAGTCCTCACGAAATCCGTTTCTATTACCGCGTTCAGTTGACGCGCTGCTTGTGTATGGATTGTTTCTCGATGAGCAGGGGTTTGTACCGAATCTGCGCCAATAGATTGGCTGAAACGATTAGTTACAAATTGCGATGATGGTTCGTCGAAACCTGGAGCAACTCGAGCCAGGCTATCCTTGACACTGCCCGCGCTGCGTTCTGGTATCTTTCCAACCCCGAAAGTCAGTCGGTCACCGCGCCGTGGGCTTCTTGGCGGCTAAGCCGGCGGCGCTGAGCATTGAGCACCATCACTTTTCTAAGGACAGTAGAACCGATAGATCAATCCCGTGGCGGCTTTCCTGAAATCTCGCAGATTCACACGACGAACGGCCGGTGGGATCTGCTGGTAGAACTCAGCTAGCCTGGGCAACTTTGATGCTGTGCTGCGCAAAATCCGTCTCGTGCCCGGCACGGCATTATAGGCAGCGAAACGATCTTTTCCACACCGTGGTCGACTACGGCGAAGCTCTAACTTAACGAGCGTCGATTTAGGTCACGCCGCGGCGTGGGGCGGCTGCGATGATATCGTTCGCATCTCCGCTGGAAACATGGACGACCATCAGCGGCACGCCGGTCACCCCACACCAGCTGCATTTCGCAACGATCCTGACCATCGCGCCCTCATTGCGCGCAGTTTCCAGGGCGTCGAGCAACTCGCGGTGCCCGTAGCCCAGAATGAAGACAGGACGCTTTGCCAAACGCAGCTTCGCCGAGACATGAAGGCGACGAAGCTTACTTCCGCTAGAAAGCAGACGGCGTCAATGGAACGGCATTGCTGCTGCACCAAGTCAGACACCAGATCCTTACGTGCAAACCGTGTAGACCGGCGACGCTTCAGCAGCGGCATTCGCCTGATGACGTTGTTGGTCGCGAAATCTGGTAATATCCGCCCCAGTTCTGCCCAATGGACCCGCAACGATCTTGGCTTCCGTGCTTGGAGATATAGCGCCATGCCGACCCGGCGACATTTCCTTATCAGCTTCGTCGCCACGCCGATTGTTCTGCCGAGACTCGGCCATGCAGCCGGCGGTTCCGTGGAGTTGCCGCTTACGGCCAATTGCGGTGATGACGACGATCTGACGCCGGCACAGACCGAAGGTCCGTATTTCACACCGGAGAGCCCTGAAAAAAAGGACTTCGCCAGCGATTCACCGGGCGGTGAAAGAATGACACTTGTTGGCTACGTGTTAACCAAGGACTGCCAGCCGGTAGAAAAAGCGTTGATCGAGTTATGGCATGCCGATGAGACCGGCACCTACGACAACAGCGGATACAAACTCCGCGGACATCAATTCACGGACGCAGAAGGCAAATGGTGGTTCGAGACGATCGTGCCTGGGCTGTATCCTGGTCGCACCCGGCATTACCACGTGAAAGTCCAAAGGCCGGGCGGGAACGTGCTGACGACGCAGCTGTATTTTGCCGATGAGCCGGACAATAGGCGTGACCGCATATTCAATGCAGACCTGTTGCTCGACATCAAAACGACGAGCGACGGAAAATTCGGCCGCTACGATTTCATAGTGGCGTGACTGGCACTTCATGATTTCCCTGATGACCGTTCACACACACCGTCCTCTCCGCCTACGCTGTGTGGACCGATCTCCGCGAATGGACCGACACTGAAAACCGTGCGCACCAAGGCCAAGGACTCTGGTACTTTAGACCGGATCCTTTCGCTTTGGCGCTGTCGTCGCCGTTTGCGGCCATTTTTTCTCCCCCTCTCGGCTTTCAGATCGAGCCGGAACCAATCCTGACGTCGTAGGTTTGAAGATCGTCCTGGCTCTCTTACACCAGGATTTTGGCACGTACCTCCTAGGGTCCCGTTATCGGCTTTCGGGGCCCTTTTTTTTCTTCGGTGCTGGAACCTCTGTCAAATGTACGCGTTTCTAGCTTTGCCTACGATCCACCATCCCCTGCGGGATCTAGGCTAGGCTCCATCTAATAGCCCAGCATGGAGCCCATGGCACCTCCGTGCCGAGGCCCCGCTCTCCCCGGACGGGGCCGTCTCTTTTCCAACTGGGAACCACTTTCACACGCGGCAGTTAGAGGATAGGCAATGATCCTTTCCGGGATCACAGCCCGCTCCATGAGGTACTCCCATTCCCCGCGTAGAAGCGCCAACGATACCAACTGGCCCCGACACCCCATCGGGGCCATTCTTCCGTTTGCTCCGAATTCCGGTGAGCGTTTTGTCCCTGTGGGAACCGCTCGACTTCACAGTAGTTTCTCGTTTCAAAGCGAGGATGTCATGATTGAGAGCAAGCGCGAAATGAACGCAAATGAGATCCCAAGTTTTGTGGCCGAAGTGATCGCGGCGGGTTGCGATATCAACGCCGTGGGACACGATATGTATGTGCTTGGCGATGTCGATGAGCAGGAAGAAGCCAAGGAGGAACTTAGTCGGATCGGCGAGAGGTATGGCGACCGCGCAGCTCTGAGGTCCGAGATCATCGCCTACCTTCGGTCCATTGGTCGGTTCGTGGACGTGACATGGCCCCAGACCATCCACTAGCGCAGCCTGCGCGACCTTACGGAGCCATCTTTATTCGACGGCAGCAGGAACCTATCCGGGACCTGTTGGTTTGTTCATTGCTGATGATCCCGGATCCCTCCGGATCAAACGTAGAGAGCCCCATCGTCGTGCCGTCGGAGGTGGGGTTCTTCTTTCTGCTTACCAACCTTGCCCCGTGATCCCGAAGATGATCCGCCGTATCGCCTCGGCCTGACTTATCCCGAGCGCCCTGGCCGCAATTCCGGTGACTCAAAGCCACCGATGCCTCAGCTTCCATCGCCTCACGTCATCGGTCACCAGCTTCATCTCGGAGACCTCCTCCCCAATCGTTATCGCGGAGGCCTCAAGATGGCCGACGCGGTCGACAAGCTGGTTCATGCGCCAATGAACCACTTGCCGGCTAGTCGTCGCCTTGTCTTGACGGCCAGACCTGGGCCAGGCGCGCGGCCGAGTAATTGAGCTTCTCGATCACCCGCTGCATCGTGCCGCCGGTCTCGTGAAAGACGGTCGCGAGCTGTCGGCGAGCCACCGGTCGTCGATTACCTTACCGGCCGATTGGGGCCGATAGGATGACACTCATGGCGCCGACCTGGGATGCATTGGCCGGCCGCCAAAAGGCGCGCGCCTCGCATAGGCGAGGAACGTCGTTCTGTTCATCGAGTTGTCCTTTAGTGAGATGAAAAAATGAGATAAAAATCGCCGGCCGAAGTCGACGCTGGAGCTGTTAAGGGCTAGTCATAGCCCGTTTTGAAGACCATATTTTGTCTGATCGCCGGACCATGAAACGGGCTCCAGCGACTGATGGACCATCATCACTTTCGCCTTAAATGGAGGAGGTTATGTTTGATCGACTGCAATCCGGATACATTCTTCCCGAGGGGCTCACCGTCATTTCCACGGTCTTTGATAAGGTCGTGAACGCACGGAATATCCCCCGACAAAGTGAAGAAAGCGAATGGCTGGCTCGCGAGGCGCTCCGTTTGTTCATGAGTGGCGTACGAGACGCCTGGGAACTGGAACGCCGACTTAAAGATGCTCGCCGCCCGCTCGACCATTCACCGCCATCGGGAGGCGTTGGCATGGTCGTGGATCTGCTGCCAGAGCTGACGGCATGGGCGCGGAGCTTGACCGCCTCACAGCGTGCGGCAACCGCGCTCACCGAAAAAACACTCGAATACGCCATCGAAAACATCGATGAATTCGTGGCGACATCAGATGTCAGGAGATGGCTGGTCCGTGTGATGTTGGACCTCCGGCTTGGCCGAAGACGAGGCCAACATCGAACGTAGGCCAGGAGGGGAAATCATCGGGATCTACCTCTTTGTTAGGAACGCCAGCCACCATTCACGAACGGCATGAAGCCGGCTGAGGAACACATGGGCTATGACTGGAATGGTGCTCGCGGGCGCCGGATGAAGATCGCGCGAATTGGAACGGCCGTCGCGCTGGCCGCCTTGTTGGTGTCCGTCGCGACGGAGGTTGTGACGCGAGCTATTTAGAGGGTAATAGACGATGGATACTTTGGGGGCGACGGTGCTGATCGCAGGGCTGTTCCGGCTGACCAGAAGAACACTAGCTGGGGGCCTCGTACGCAACCTCAACCAGGGTCGAAACCTTCCCATCGAGCAAAATCGCCGCCTGGGACCGACGCCTTGACTGGTTGGGGTCCCTGCCGGCTTGGCCTGGAGCCGCGTTCGTCTTCATCGGCGTCTCCATGATCTCCTGACGCTGAGTGATTGCACTCGTTCAATCTACCCCCCTAAGCATCGCGAACCCGGCGCCGGCTTTGCGGATCGATCAAAAGCGACTATTTTAGTGATGTCTTTCGTACCATGCAGGAGGCATCCATGGGGCTTGGCAGCACAACGGTCCAGGGCGAATTTCTGAGTTCTTTTTCTATCGCGTCCATTGACCCGCTCCTGGGGGTTTTTGAACTATCAACTTCGGCTGGTACGACGATCGAGGTTCAGCTTGACCGGTACAGCGCGGAGACATTGATGTCGGCACTTGCGCAGTTCCTGGCTCAAGGGCAAGCAGCGGAGTTTGACGACGGGATGTGAAGGGTTTTCTGGGTGAGGCGAGCTCTTTAGGGAGGAAATGAGAGCCTACTTGCGAGTGATCGCGCTGATCGCAGGTGTATTGCGGCTCGATCGAAGAGCCCTGGCGGAGGGGACTATCCGCAATTGCTTGACTGGATCCCCGCGATACCGGCTTGGCCTCGAGCCGCGGTGATCGTCCTCAAGGGGATTGTGATATTGATGTGAAAAGGCTCCAGATCGAAACGGGTACGATCCAGAGCCTTCGTCTGAGTGTTGCCTTCCGTCTGCGCCTTCGATTTCGACAGACGACGCAATTGAGAGCGCATTCACTCGCAGAATGCAACCAGACGATTTCTGTTGCTTCGTCGGCTGGACCATCGAGGGCGAGCGGTCGTCGCTCTGGCGGCCTGTCCGTCGAGGCATCGCGGACCTGCTCTGCGCGGTGATGGCCCGCCGGTTACTGATATGCGTGGGGCAGGCAAAGTAGCTAGGCAACTTGCTAATGAAGTCGTGTTCGAGGAGACTGCGTTCAGCCTTACCTTTAGGGGTGTAAAATGGACTTCCAAAAGGTCGGTAGAGCCCGGATGATGATGCGCTTGCCACGACATCGGAAACAAATTGCCGACGCAAACTTCGTTGCGATAACCGATCTGCTCGAAGCTTACGGTAAAGCCGCTGTGACCCGTGACGAACTGCGCGAGCAGGCGGCTCCCGACCCAGCACGGCTGAAAGAATATGAAGACCTGTGCCGGAAGTTGGAGGACGACATCCTGAGAATGCTGAGTGCCGTCAGTCCACGTATGATCCGCTAGCGCACGAGAGCGATGTCTTTCGATACTCGCGCCGTGCCCCGGAACGGACGCAATCGACGCCATTCGGAACAAGCTTCCGCGAACACGTTTTGATGTTGTTCTTCTCGACTGGCAGATGCCGAAAATGGATTGAATAGAGACTGCACTGGCGCTCCGCTCGCTTAGGATGACGGACACACCGTGTCTCATGATGGTGCGCCCGTGGCTGTGAGGAAGTAGTCAAGGCGGCGGGAAGGGCGGGAATTTCAGATGTGCTGGTCAAGCCTGTTCGGCCATGTGCTGTTCGATGCGGTCATCCGTGCGATGGGGGACGAGCCGCCGACAGGGTCGAGGGAGGTGCATCTTCAAGCGTCGCCTGTCCTTAACCCTAGGTTTTTAGATCAAAGCCGCCTTTCACCCAGCTGAGATAGGCGTCCTCGCCCTGCCTGACCGTCTCAAATCCTGATGGTGTCTCCGCCAAGTGCCGTCCTTGCCCTTGGGCTATCGCTTGCGAGTGCTGCAGTTCCTGCCAGCACCAGGAGGTGCCTTCTGTATAGCCCGGCATGCTGATTAGAGAAGAACCCCATGTTCATGGCCGTTACCTTTCCGCATGATGTCGATACCGGCATTTGGCAGCGATGCGGTACCCTCAGAGCCAGCCGCCGGAAAACCCCGCACGCCTCAGGCCGGTGACCACAGGGGCGCATCGGCGCATGATGTTCCACAGCAGGCCGGTCCTGTAGTTCTCGATCATCAGCACCACGGGGCCTTGGTCGATGCCGAAATGATAGGGGCTGACCCACCAGCCGGATTCGGTTCCTTCCGCCGGAAAGC
>NZ_JACVBF010000023.1:0-98411 GCF_014852195.1 Ensifer sp. ENS08 | reverse complement strand
TGGCATTACGTCACGTTCTGAATCGACGAGAACTCACACCTTGTCTTCAATCAACAACAATCCAAAGATTGCCACCGAGAAAACAGGTGTAGTCTCTTGTTAAAACGTGACCGCCAAAGTCTCTTTCATAAGGAACCGAAGTTCCCCACGAGCTCCGCCGCCCACGTTTCTCTTTCTCTATATTCAATTGTCAAAAAACCGACGAACGCACCGTCCGTCAAACCGTTTCCACAAAGCCCAGAACTCTCGTCCCGAACCCCTCAATCAGCACCAAGCCAACCAGGAAACTCTAGAGCGAAGGTCGTCGTCGCCAGCAGCGCCGCCGCCCTCGTCAGTGATCGGGCTTATAGACCCCTCACATCCGACACGTCAACAGGGATTTTCATGGGCCCGACATAAATCTCACAACACATTGAAATTAAACGGTATTTCTATCCACAGGCAGCAGCAGCCACTTACCGCCCGGTTAAACGGGCGGAAATCGATCGGCACGGGATGAATTAACCGGCCTTGGCCTCGTCGTTCCCGCGCAACAGACGGATCAGCGCCGAAAAATCCTCGCCGCCGTGGCCGAGTTTCTCGAACATCGAATAGAGCTGTGCGGCCTGCGCGCCCATCGGCGTCGTCGCACCAGCGGCACTCGCTGCCTGCTGCGATAGCTTCAGGTCCTTCAGCATCAGGCTTGCGGCAAAGCCCGGCTTATACTCGTTGTTGGCGGGCGAGGTCGGAACCGGGCCCGGCACCGGGCAATAGGTCGTCAGCGACCAGCACTGGCCGGACGACGTAGAAGCCACGTCAAACAGTGCCTGGTGCGACAGGCCGAGACGCTCGGCCAGCACGAAAGCTTCGCAGACACCGGCCATGGAAATGCCGAGGATCATGTTGTTGCAGATCTTCGCCGCCTGACCGGCGCCCCCACCTCCGCAATGGACGATTTTCTTGCCCATGGCGTCGAGCAGCGGCTTGCCGCGCGAAAAAGCCTCGTCGCTGCCGCCGACCATGAAGGTCAAGGTGCCAGCCGCAGCACCACCGGTGCCACCGGAAACCGGTGCGTCGAGCGAGGGGCAGCCGATCTTTTCGGCGAGCATATGAGCTTTCCGGGCGCTATCGACGTCTATGGTCGAACTGTCGATCAGGAGCGTGCCCGGATCGACGAAGCCGAGAAGTTCATCCCAGACGTAGAGGACATGTGCGCCGGCCGGCAGCATGGTGATGACGCATTCAGCACCGCGCACCGCATGTGCTATCGAGCCGGCGACGGAAACGCCGGTCTTCGCCGCGGCGTTGCGCGAAGCCTCAGACAGGTCGAAGCCTGTGACCGCGTGTCCCGCCTTCACCAGATTGGCGGCCATCGGACCGCCCATATTGCCGAGCCCGATAAAGGCGATCTTCGTCATGTCATTCCTCCTCGCATTGAAACTCGGCCAAAACCGAACTGCGCCCCATCCTCAGGCGCTAGAACAGTGGCGGGTGATCTTTGCGCGCAAATCGCGCGAGCCTATCGGGCGTCACGTCGGCAAGTCCAACCGACCATTTCGGATTGCGGTCCTTGTCGATCACAGCGGCACGCACGCCCTCGTAGAAATCGGGATTGGCGAGCATGCCGAGCGTCGCAGAGTATTCGCGCTCAAGGCATTCGTTCAGCGAAGCACTGCGGCGGCCGGCGCGCAGGAGATCGAGCGTCAGCTTCATGCTGAGCGCGGAACGGGAGTTCAAGAGCGCGAGCGTCTCCCTGGCAAAATCGGAACCATCGGCTTCGAGCGCCGCTAGGATCTCTTCGATCGTATCGAAGGCAAAGCAACGGTCAATCAGGGCAAGATGGCCTTGAAGCGCCGTTGCCGGAGCTTCCGAAGCATGCCTGGCAATCACGCCGTCGACATCCGCGCTGCCCGCGCTCGGCGCAAGTGCGGCGAGATCAGCGATCAAGGCTTCCAGCTTGTCCGCAGCGACAAAACTGTCCGCGAGCCGCGCAAGGATCGCGTCGGCAGCAACGATGTCCCGGCCGGTGAGACCGAGATAGGTGCCGAATTCACCGGGCGCCTTCGGCAAAAGCCAGGTGGCCCCGACATCCGGGAAGTAGCCGATGCCGGTTTCGGGCATTGCAAGCCTGGTGCGCTCGGTAACGATCCTATGGCTGCCGTGGGCGGAGATTCCGACGCCACCGCCCATGACGATGCCGTCCATGATGGCGATATAGGGCCTACGGTAGCCGGAGATGCGGCTGTTGACGACGAACTCCTCGCGCCAGAACTGGGCGCCCTCCTCCGGGCGCTCGCGGCCGCTCTCATAGATCATTCGGATATCACCGCCGGCGCAAAGCCCGCGCTCGCCCTCGCCGGTGACAAGCACGGCAGCGACCGCCGGATCGTTCTCGAATTCGGTCAGGGCCGCCGCGATTAACCGGATCATCGGCACGTTGAGGCTGTTCAGCGCGCGCGTGCGGTTCAACCGGATCCGGCCGACCGCGCCCTGGCGCTCGACGATCACTTCCGGTGCTGGCGTCTGCATTTCCATGAGCGGTCTTTCCCGTTTCTGGCCTATTTCCGGCCGATAAGCGAACGCGCCACGATGAGGCGCATGATCTCGTTGGTGCCTTCCAGGATCTGGTGCACCCGAAGGTCCCTGACAATCTTCTCGACACCATAATCGGCGAGATAGCCATAGCCGCCATGAAGCTGCAGCGCGTCGTTGGCGACGGCGAAGCAGCGGTCGGTGACGAAGCGCTTGGCCATGGCGCAGAGCTTCGTCGCTTCCGGGTCGCCCGCATCGAGCGCCGAAGCGGCACGCCAAAGGAAAGTGCGGGCGATTTCGAGATCGGTCGCCATGTCGGCGAGACGGAACTGTAGCGCCTGGAATTCGCCGATCGCCTTGCCAAAGGCGCGCCGCTCCTGAACGTAGGCCAGCGCCCTTTCGAAGGCCGATTGAGCACCGCCGAGCGACGCGGCGGCGATGTTCAAGCGACCGCCATCGAGCCCGCCCATGGCGATCTTGAAGCCGTCGCCTTCGCCGCCGAGGCGATTTTCAGCGGGTACGCGCACGCCGTCGAGCATGACGGCGCGGGTGGGCTGCACGTGCCAGCCCATCTTCTTCTCGTTGGCGCCGAAGGTCAGGCCCGGCGCATCCTTCTCGACGATGAAGGTCGAGATCCCCTTGGGGCCGTCTTCGCCGGTGCGCGCCATGATCACATAGAGGCCGGATTCACCGGCGCCGGAGATGAACTGTTTCTGGCCGGTCAGCACATAGCTGTCGCCGTCCTTGACCGCCTTTGTCTTCAGCGCCGCCGCATCCGAACCGGAACCGGGCTCGGTCAGGCAGTAGCTCGCGAGCACGTCCATGGTCAAAAGCTTGGGCAGCAGCCGCTGGCGCTGCTCGTTGGTGCCATAACGGTCGATCATGCCGGCGCACATATTGTGGATCGACATGAAGGAGGCGACGGCGGGGCAGCCGGTCGCCAACGCCTCGATGATGATCGCAGCGTCTAGCCGGGTCAGGCCCGTGCCGCCGACATCGTCACGGACGTAGATGCCGGCCATGCCGAGTGCGGCGGCGCCGCGCAACGTGTCGACCGGAAAATGCTTCTGCTGATCCCAGTCGATCGCGTGAGGGGCAATCTCGTCGCGGGCGAAATCGAGCGCCATCTGACGAATGGCCTCCTGTTCCTCCGACAGGCGAAAATCCATATGCATGTCCTCCCTGACCGCATAGTCGAGCAATTAAGGCCTAGTTACACCAAACCTCCGGCAGGCCCATATGCAACTTCTCACAGGGTCTGTTCAAAAATGAACAGACAAGCCCAATCAGCTCTCACTTAGACGATACGGCAGAGCGCCGCGTAAGTCATGATCCACAATCAGGCGACGCTTCAATGGCGGTACGGCCCGGCTGGCGCATTTCGTGCGCTCGCAGATGCGACAGGAAATACCGATCGGGTCGAAGGCGGCGCGGTTGCCGAGATCCATGTCGTCGGCATAGACGAAAGCATCGGCGTAGGAGATCTCGCAGCCGAGCGCCAGCGCATAACGCGGCTGCGCGGCGCGGAAACCGCCGCCACCCTTGGTGATCTGGGTGGCGAGACAGAGGTAGCGCACGCCGTCAGGCGTTTCGGCGAGTTGCCGGATGATCCTGCCCGGAGTCTCGAAGGCCTGGTGCACGTTCCAGAGGGGACAGGCGGCACCGAAGCGGGCGAATTGCAGCTTCGCGGCGCTATGGCGCTTGGTGATGTTGCCGGCGCGATCGATGCGGGCAAAGAAGATCGGAATGCCTTTCTGCCCCGGCCGTTGCAGGGTCGAAAGGCGGTGACAGACCTGCTCCAATGACGCGCCGAAACGGGCGGCGAGCAGCTCGATATCGTGCCGCAAGTCGCGGGCGGCTTTTGAGAACGCCTGATAGGGCAAGATGAGCGCACCGGCGAAATAGTTCTGCAGGCCGATGCGACAGATCTCATAGGCCTCTTCCGTGCGGAAACCGGCGCTGCCGGCCACCCGGTCGATCTCCTCGCGGGCATGAAGCTGGGCGATCTGCAGGGCGATCTGAAAGTCGCGCGTCGCTGGCGGCGCGTAAGGATTGAGCGTCAGGATACGGGCACGCGGATCGAAGCGACGGATCGCCTCGTCGCCGGCAGCACCGCGCACAACACGGACGCCATGGCGCTGCTCCAGATAGCTTGCAAGCGCTGCATGATTGTCGCCTTCGCCGAGCCCGAGTTCGCTCGCCAGCCGCTCCGCGAGTATATCAATCTCGTGGATGTAGTTGTCGACGAAATGGAAGAAGTCGCGCACTTCCTCATAGGGCGTCGTTTCGACGAAGGGGCCGCCGCGGCCGATGGTGTCGTCGATGCTCGCAAGCTGTTCGCTGTTGCGGCGGTAGGCCTGGTGGCAGGTGATCAGTGCATGCGCCAGGCCTGGCGCGTTCTGGGCAACGAGCTTCAGCTCCTGCAGGCTCGCCGAATAGGTCTCGAACAGGGGGTCGCTGAGCGCTTCCGATAGCGCCGAAAGCAGGCGATCGCCCTCCCCGGTCGAAAGCTCGGCGATGTCGATCTGGAATTTTTCGGCGAGCGCCAAAAGCACCGCCGCCGAAACCGGCCGCTGGTTGTTTTCGATCTGGTTGAGATAGCTGGTGGAAATACCGATGCGTTCAGCGAACTGACCTTGTGTCGCCTTGTTCGCTTCCCGCAATTCCCTGACCTTGCGGCCGATGTAGAGCTTGCCGATCGCCATGTTTGCAACTTTGCAATTTACGTTTCACAAAATACTCTATTTCACATTTGCACATGAAGAGACGTTTTTCCATGCCGTCTTCGACGCTATTGCGAAGCTCGAAGCGCCTCTGCACAATCGTTGAAAAAGCCGGGCATCAAAAAATCGGGAGGGCACCATGCGCGCCATACTAGAACAGGTCGAAGCCCGCAGGGCGGAAGCAAGAGCCGGCGGCGGCCAGCGGCGGATCGATGCCCAGCACGGCAAAGGCAAGCTGACGGCGCGCGAACGCATCGTGGTGCTGCTCGATGAAGGCTCCTTCGAAGAATACGACATGTACGTCACGCACCGCTGCGTCGACTTCGGCATGGAAGGCCAGAAGGTCGCGGGCGACGGCGTCGTCACCGGCTGGGGCACAATCAATGGCCGCCAGGTCTATGTCTTCTCCCAGGACTTTACGGTGCTCGGCGGTTCGCTGTCGGAAACGCATGCGCAGAAGATCTGCAAGATCATGGATATGGCTGTACGCAACGGCGCGCCGGTCATCGGCCTCAACGACTCGGGCGGCGCCCGCATCCAGGAAGGCGTGGCCTCCCTTGCCGGCTATGCCGAGGTCTTCCGCCGCAATGCCGAAGCCTCGGGCGTCATCCCGCAGATCTCGGTCATCATGGGGCCCTGCGCTGGCGGCGCCGTCTATTCGCCGGCCATGACCGACTTCATCTTCATGGTGCGTGACTCCTCCTACATGTTCGTAACCGGGCCCGACGTCGTAAAGACCGTGACCAACGAGATCGTCACGGCCGAAGAACTCGGCGGTGCGGGCACGCACACGAAAAAGTCCTCCGTCGCCGACGCGGCCTACGAGAACGACATCGAAACGCTTGAGCACGTGCGCCTGCTCTTCGATTTCCTGCCGCTCAACAACCGAGAGAAGCCGCCGGTCCGTCCCTTCCACGACGACCCGGCGCGGCTCGAAATGCGTTTGGACAGCCTGATCCCCGATAGCGCCACCAAGCCCTACGACATGAAGGAACTGATCCTTGCGCTCGCCGACGAAGGTGATTTCTTCGAGCTGCAGCAGAGCTTTGCCCGCAACATCATCACCGGCTTCATCCGCATGGAGGGCCAGACAGTCGGCGTCGTCGCCAACCAGCCGATGGTGCTTGCCGGCTGCCTCGATATCGACAGCTCGCGCAAGGCCGCGCGTTTCGTACGCTTCTGCGACGCCTTCTCGATCCCGATCCTGACGTTGGTCGACGTGCCCGGCTTCCTGCCTGGCACGGCGCAGGAGTATGGCGGCGTCATCAAGCACGGCGCCAAGCTGCTCTTCGCCTATAGCCAAGCGACCGTGCCAATGGTGACGCTGATCACCCGCAAGGCCTATGGGGGCGCCTACGACGTCATGGCCTCCAAGCACATCGGCGCCGACGTCAACTATGCCTGGCCGACCGCCGAGATCGCCGTGATGGGCGCCAAGGGCGCAACCGAGATCCTCTACCGCTCGGAACTCGGCGATGCCGAGAAGATTGCGGCGCGCACCAAAGAATACGAGGAGCGCTTCGCCAATCCGTTCGTCGCCGCCGAGCGTGGCTTCATCGACGAAGTGATCATGCCGCATTCGTCGCGTCGCCGCATCGCTCGTGCCTTCGCATCCTTGCGCAACAAGCAGGTCGATGTCCGCTGGCGCAAGCACGACACGATCCCGCTCTGATGGAGGCGACGATGGAACGGGAGCCGGAACGCGTAATGACACCGGAAGAGGCCCGACGCGACCACTGGCAGATGCTGCGCTACATGACCGTCAACGCGCTGATCGGCGTTGCGATCGGGGCCATAACGGCCGGCGTGCTGATCTGGCTCAATATCGGCGCGGTCGGCACGCACATCATACGCTCGACGAGCCCGGTACTCGCAACCCTCATGGTCGTGGTGCCTTTCGCGTTGCTCTTTGGAGGTGCTGCCGCAGCATCCTCGATCGCGCTTCTGCCCTATCGCCGCAAGTTCAAACGCTGACGCGCAGTCCGGATTTGAAAGAGAAACAAGATGTTCAAGAAAATCCTCATCGCCAACCGTGGTGAAATCGCCTGCCGCGTCATAAAGACTGCGAAGAAGCTCGGCATCGCAACGGTCGCGGTCTATTCCGACGCCGATCGCGACGCGATGCATGTGCGCATGGCGGATGAGGCGGTGCATATCGGCCCCTCGCCCTCGGCGCAGTCCTATATCGTCATCGACAAAATTATCGATGCGATCCGCAAGACCGGCGCCGATGCCGTTCATCCGGGCTATGGCTTCCTTTCGGAAAATGCCGCCTTTGCGCAAGCCCTGGAAAAGGAAGGCGTTGCGTTCATCGGCCCGCCGGTTGGAGCCATCCAGGCGATGGGCGACAAGATCACCTCGAAGAAGCTCGCGGCCGAAGCGGGTGTCTCCACGGTTCCGGGCCATATGGGTCTGATCGAGGATGCCGACGAGGCGGTTCGGATCGCCGGTTCGATCGGCTATCCCGTCATGATCAAGGCTTCGGCCGGTGGCGGCGGCAAGGGCATGCGCATCGCCTGGAACGACCAGGAGGCACGCGAAGGCTTCCAGTCGTCGAAGAACGAAGCGAAGAACGCCTTTGGCGATGACCGCATCTTCATTGAGAAATTCGTGACCGAGCCACGCCATATCGAAATCCAGGTACTCGGCGACAAACACGGCAATACGCTTTACCTGGGCGAACGCGAATGCTCGATCCAGCGACGCAACCAGAAGGTCATCGAAGAAGCCCCCTCGCCCTTCCTAGACGCCGAGACCCGCAAGGCCATGGGCGAACAGGCGGTCGCGCTCGCCAAGGCCGTCGGCTATCATTCGGCCGGTACCGTCGAGTTCATCGTCGACGGCAAGCGCAATTTCTACTTCCTCGAAATGAACACCCGCCTGCAGGTGGAGCATCCGGTGACCGAGCTCATCACCGGGCTCGATCTCGTCGAGCAGATGATCCGTGTTGCGAGCGGCGAAAAACTGGCCTTCGGCCAGGACGACGTAAAGCTCAATGGCTGGGCGATCGAAAGCCGGCTCTATGCGGAAGACCCCTACCGCAATTTCCTGCCGTCGATCGGTCGGCTGACGCGCTATCGTCCCCCGGTCGAGGGCAGACGCGAAGATGGCACGGTGACACGCAACGATACCGGCGTCTTCGAGGGCGGCGAGATCTCGATGTATTACGACCCGATGATCGCCAAGCTCTGCACCTGGGGGCCGGATCGCAAGACGGCAGTCGATGCCATGGCCGATGCGCTCGATCAGTTCGAGGTGGAAGGCATCGGTCACAACCTGCCGTTCCTTGCAGCCGTCATGCAGCAGCAGCGGTTCCGAGAGGGCCGGCTGACCACGGCCTATATCGCCGAGGAATTCGCCGACGGCTTCCACGGCGTTGCGGCCGACGAGCAGTCGCTTCGCAAGATCGCAGCCGTCGCCGTATCGATCAACCAGGTGCTGCAGGAGCGCGCCAGCCAGATCTCCGGCACGATCGGCAATCACCGTCGCATCGTCGGTCACGACTGGGTGGTCAGCCTCGGCGATCACAACTTTGCAGTCACCGCCGGCGCGTCTGCCGATGGTGCCTATGTCCGATTTGCCGACGGCGCTTCGGTTACGATCGCCGGTGACTGGGCTCCCGGCCGCACCCTTGCCACCTTCAATATCGACAATGAGCCCTTGAGCGTCAAAGTCGATCGGGTTGGAACCGCCATCCGGCTCCGCTGGCGCGGCATCGACACCATTGCCCACGTCAGAAGCCCGCGGGTTGCGGAGCTGGCGCGGCTGATGCCGAAAAAGCTGCCACCGGACACGTCGCGCATGCTGCTCTGCCCCATGCCCGGTGTCATCACCTCGGTCACGGTCAAGGCCGGCGACACCGTCGAGGCCGGGCAGGCTCTTGCCGTGGTCGAAGCGATGAAGATGGAAAACATTCTGCGCGCCGAAAAGAAGGCCGTGGTCAAGCGCGTGGCGGTCGCCGCCGGCGCCAGCCTCGCGGTCGACGAACTGATCATGGAATTCGAATGATGGCGACGGCTGTCGACGCCATCATCCAGGAGAACATCCGATGACCGAAAAGACCACCAAGGACTGGGAAACGCTCGCCGAGCGTGAACTGAAGGCAGCGCCGGAAAGCCTCACCTGGCAGACGCCCGAGGGCATTGCGGTGAAGCCGCTCTATACGGCCGGCGACCTCGACGGCATCGATCATTTGGATTCGCTGCCGGGCTTCGAGCCTTTCGTGCGTGGTCCGCGCGCGACCATGTATGCCGGGCGTCCCTGGACGATCCGCCAATATGCCGGATTTTCCACGGCCGAAGCTTCGAACGCCTTCTATCGGAAGAATCTCGCGGCCGGACAAAAGGGCCTTTCCGTCGCCTTCGACCTTGCGACCCATCGGGGCTACGACAGCGATCATCCGCGCGTCGAAGGCGATGTCGGCAAGGCAGGGGTTGCGATCGACTCGGTCGAGGACATGAAAATCCTGTTCGACGGCATCCCGCTCGACGAGATGTCCGTCTCGATGACCATGAACGGCGCGGTCATTCCGATCCTCGCCTCCTTCATCGTCGCCGGCGAGGAACAGGGCGTTTCGCGCGACAAGCTCTCGGGGACCATCCAGAACGACATCCTCAAGGAGTTCATGGTCCGCAACACCTACATCTACCCGCCGGAACCCTCGATGCGCATCGTCGCGGATATCATCGAGTATACGGCGAAGGAGATGCCGAAGTTCAATTCGATCTCGATTTCCGGCTACCACATGCAGGAAGCCGGCGCGACGCTGGTGCAGGAGCTTGCCTTCACGCTCGCCGACGGGCGCGAATATGTGCGGGCTGCCCTTGCCAAGGGGCTGAACGTCGACGAGTTCGCCGGGAGGCTTTCGTTCTTCTTCGCCATCGGCATGAATTTCTTTATGGAAGCGGCGAAGCTTCGGGCGGCGCGGCTGCTCTGGACCCGGATCATGAAGGAGTTCGAGCCGAAGAAGCCGTCTTCGCTGATGCTGCGTACCCATTGCCAGACCTCGGGCGTCTCGCTGCAGGAGCAGGATCCCTATAACAACATCATCCGCACCGCTTTCGAGGCGATGTCGGCCGCCCTTGGCGGCACGCAATCGCTGCACACCAACTCCTTCGACGAGGCGATCGCACTGCCGACGGAGTTTTCAGCGCGCATCGCCCGCAACACGCAGCTGATCCTGCAGCACGAGACCGGTGTCACCAAGGTCGTCGATCCGCTTGCCGGCTCCTACTATGTCGAGAGCCTGACCAATGAACTCGCGGAAAAGGCCTGGGCGCTGATCGAAGAGGTCGAGGCGATGGGCGGCATGACCCGTGCGGTCAACGCCGGCCTGCCGAAGCGACTGATCGAAGAGGCCGCGACCCGCCGCCAGGCCGCGGTCGACAAGGGCGAGGAAATCATCGTCGGCGTCAACAAGTACCGGCTCGACAACGAGGAGCCGATCGACATCCTGGAAATTGACAACAGCGCCGTGCGCGCCGCGCAGATCCGTCGCATCGAGGAGACGAAGCGGCGGCGCGACAGCGCAAAGGTGAAAGAGACCCTGGCCGCGGTTTCAAAGGTCGCCTCGACCGGCGAAGGCAACCTCTTGGCGGCCGCCGTCGAAGCGGCGCGGGCGCGCGCGACCGTCGGCGAAATCTCCGATGCGATGCGCGGCACCTTTGGTGACCATGCCGCAACGCCCAAGGTCGTCAGCAAGATCTATGGCAAGGCCTATGAGGGCGAGCCTGAACTCGAGGTGCTCTCCGGCCGCCTCGACGAGGTTTCGGCGAAACTCGGCCGCAAACCGAAAATCATGGTCGCCAAGCTCGGCCAGGACGGCCACGACCGGGGCGCCAAGGTGATCGCGTCGGCCTTTGGCGACATCGGCTTCGACGTGCTTGCCGGCCCGTTGTTCCAGACACCGGAGGAAGCGGCGGACATGGCGCTTGCGAGCAAGGTCAATGTCATTGGCGTCTCTTCGCTCGCAGCCGGCCATAAGACGCTGATGCCGCAATTGGCCGAAGCGCTGAAAAAGCGTGGCGGCGAGGATGTCATCGTCATCTGTGGGGGTGTCATCCCGCGCCAGGACTATGACTATCTCATGGAGAACGGCGTGTCGGCGGTCTTCGGCCCCGGCACCAACGTGCTCGATGCGGCACGCGCGGTGCTCGACCTGATCGAGGGCAAGCGCCGCAACATCTGACGCCGGGCGACGCGGAGGACATTGTCTCTCCGCCCGCCCGAGCGGTTGTCGTTACCGGCCGACGCAACTATGGTGTCGGCATGACGACGATCGCCGAAGTGTTCGGACCCTTTGCCCTGATGGCGCGCCTTCTCGCCCGCTTCTGGCCGCAGCTCCTGCTGATCGGCGCCTGCGGCGCCATTGTGCACGATCTCCTGATGCGGGCAGCCGTCTGGATCGGGATGCAGCATCCGCTCGGCGGCATGGTCACGCTCTCCCTCGTCGTGTTGGCGAAGCTCGTCGTCATCGTGCTGATGTTCATGGTCCTTCGCCCGGGCTTGCCGGCGCTCGAAGCGCTCCGGCAGCAACCGGCTGCGGCGCCTGTCGAGAGCAAGGTGCCGAAGGCCGAGCGCAGGCTGCTCGCCGTCACCGCCGCCGCCCTGCTGCCGTTCTTTGCCTACTACGCCGCCTGGGGTTTTCTCGGCGATACCGTGCGCGAATATTCG
Organism: Ensifer sp. ENS08; assembly: GCF_014852195.1. NCBI lineage: Bacteria > Pseudomonadati > Pseudomonadota > Alphaproteobacteria > Hyphomicrobiales > Rhizobiaceae > Ensifer > Ensifer sp. ENS08. Next base: position 86,505 of record NZ_JACVBF010000023.1, on the reverse strand, counting down.
CGATCAGCTCTTGCTGCCGTCGCTTTCGGCGAAAAAGCCAACTTCTTTGATATTCTGGGGTCGCGCGGCGTTCTCGTGTCGATCGCGCTCTGCTGGCTTGTACGCTGGGGCGCAAAACGCATGAGCAAGCTGAGCGAAGCGCCCGTCTGGCGTCTTCTGATTGTAGCCGCAGATGCAAGCTGGATTTTCATCGGTCTCTACGGCCTGTCGGTCTGGAAGGACCAGGTGATCACCTGGCTAGGCGCCGGCAAGCTTCTGAGCATGAACGGCTTCGCCTTCGCCGGCATTGCGCATGCCGCCGAGACCTTCGTGCCGGTGGAATTGAGAAAACCTGACTGGGATAGCCAGGCCACAGGCCTGTTCTTCTATGCGCTCCTTCCGGTCGTCTGGCAGGTCATGGCGGCCATCATCAACGGCTACGAGCTTTCGAGCGCAACACCGCGCACCCGGCCGACATCGCCAAAGCCGCGCCGCGCCCGCACGCTGCGCAAATGGGTCGCCGATTTTCTCGACCACTTCATCAGCGATTATCGCTCCCGCTATGCGCCGATCTGGACCTGCCTGAAGCTGACGCTCGGCTCGGGGCTGGCGGCACTTTTCGCCTTTATCATCGCCTACAATGCCATTGCCTGGCTCGGCGCCTGGACCTGGTACGCGGCAACACGGACGCTGGACGTGGCAGATCTTGCGAGCTGGCGGCTCGTTTTCGATGCCGTGAGCCTTTTCATCGGCAGCCCCAGCGATCTCAACGGCGGCATCGTGCTCGATGCCCTGCGCATCACCCTGCTGGCGGCGATGCTCGAACACGCCGTTTCCCGTCAGGCCGAGAAAGTCGAGATCAACTACGCGTCCACTTGAACACCAGCGTCTCGTCACTGGCGCCGGGAAATTCGATCCGCAGCGAAAGGTCCCGCGCCTCCGCCGGAACGATGAAGCTCTCGGCCATGCGGACGGGGCTGCCGGCCTTGGCATCCGTAAAGGCCAGGACACTGCAGCGCGGACGCTCGGCCACCTCCGGATACATCTCTCGCACGATCGGCTCGGTCAGGGTGACCGGTTCGAAGCGGCGCCCTTTGTCGTCGATCAGTCGAACGCGGCAGGCGCCCTTCGACAAAGCGGCGAGATCGGTCGGCGATGCCTCGAATTCGGTAAGAATGACGCGTGCGTCGTCGGTGCGCGGCAGGCGTCGCATATCCATAAGCTTCCATTGCCCGCCGGCGAAGGCCTGCGCCGCTCCATCCGCAACGACGACTTCCGGGCTACCGCCGGCGAGCCATTGGCTCTCACCAAGGCTTTCCCATGCGCGGGCGACGAAGGCGAGCGGCAGCGCGACGATCAACGCGAGCAGGCAGGTCCAGAAGGTGCGTTTCTCGCTCATGACTACCTCCCTCAGTGCGCGGCCAGTGTCCAGGGCGCCCTGCTGCCGCTGCGCGCAATGGTGACAGACGGCTTGATCTCGGCCGGCTTCTTGTCGCCGAGCGCAATCGACAGCTCCTCGGCGAGCGGCGACACACGACTGCGTGCAACGAGCAGCGTGCCCTGGTCGACGGCCGCCTCGGGAAGCTCGAAGGCAAGAAGCACCGGCCTTGGCAGGCCGGGTTCGAGCCGCTCCGTCGGCAGATAGCCCGGTACGGTCGAGAACCGCTGGCTCAACGCGTAGCGCACACCATTGCTCGCCAGCCATTCCGCAGACATCAACGTCATCGTTTCCGTCTTGGAAACGGCCGCGCCCTCGATGACCAGCCAGATGCCGGATGTGGAGAAGTCCTTGACCCGTCCAAAACTTTCGACCTTGAGCTGTCGTGCCAGATGCACATTGGCTGCGCCGAAAGCGAAGTCGCGCGTCTCCACCCGCTCGCCGACAGCACCGCGAATGGCGATCGGCGCGGTGATGTCGCCGTAGCCGGGGGTACTGTTTCGCATCCCATAGAGCGCGGCGATTGCAAGGCCGCAAAGCAGCAGCGTACGGAAAGCCGACATCATTGCTCCGTCGTCTCCACAGCTTGCGTCACCGGCAACTCGACGACCGCGGCCTCGCCGTCATCGAACCAATTCGGCGCGCCGTAGAGATTGTCACGTGGCTTGTAGATCTGTTTGCCGATCGCCAGCGAAAGCGTTTGCGGTTCCGGGCGGTCCGCCGGCCACTCCCAGGCCGCGACCAGTTTTTCCGGCATGTTCGGATTGATCGCACTGGCGATCCACTTGTCCCTCGCCAGGTAATAGGTGGGCTTGGGCTGCAGCAAAGCGACGTCATCCTTGATCGTGATCAGGTTCATGAAGACGTTGCTGCTGGCCACGGACCGGTTGTCGAGTTCGAGATCCACAAGGAGGAACCTCTTTGGCTCGAACGGTTTGGTGCCGGTTGGCGGCAGAGACGACATATGGGCGCCATTGATGGTCACCCGCCAACGGCCCGTGTCGACGACCTGGTCTTTACCTATGACCGGAACAGGAACCGGATTGGCTGCATCATAAACCGCCGAAGCAAAGGAAATCGCAGCCGCCGCCATGCCGCCGATACCGGTGACAAGCATGATCAGCAGGCGCTGCCTGATCTTCGACCGCCGCATGACCGGCATCTGTCCTCCATCCACCCTGCGGATACTGCAACCGGAAGATAGGAAAGTTTGCCGAGGAAATCAAAACACGCGTGTCGGAAACGGTTTCTTCGGCAGGCACAACCTCAGAACGAAGGTCGGGTGGGCTAAAAGCTGTGCATTGCCCAGCCACAACACGTTTGCCGCCCGCCAACCCACCCGTGATTGGCGCTTGCCTTCTGCCCGCGACGGGCGACAATTGCATGCGGTGGAAAGCGGTGCCAGGAGCCATTCGGCCCACATTCTCCGCCGAACCCAGGAGGCCGGCTATGCGCAAACTGCAATCGCAAGGCGTTCACCACATCACGCTTGTCGGGGCGGACCGTCAGACGTCGATCGATTTCTGGGAGGGGCTGCTCGGCATGCCCTTCATTTTCGAGCAACCGAACCTCGACCGGGCGAGCGAAAGCCACCTCTATTTCGATCCGGGCGACGGCCGCCTGATCACCGTCTTCACCGACGAGAACCGCACGCCGGATCCCGAGCGCACCCCGACCGACATGGGCTGTGTGCATCACATCGCCTTTGCTGTTTCGCGCGCGACATTCAACCAGGCGGTGGAGCGGCTCGACGAGCGAAAGATCCGCCACAGTGGCGTCAAGGATCGCGGCTTCATGGATTCGATCTACTTCGAAGATCCGCTTGGGCTGCTGGTTGAACTTGCCTCCTATCGCTTCGAGCCGCCGGCCGGTCACAGCCATGCCGAAGTCCTGATGGAAGCGCATAGGATCAGGACTGAACGCGGCGACTATAACATCGCCGAGGTCCATCTCGCCGATGCGATCGAAGCCCTGAACGAACGCTCTCGGCCGACGCTGTCGCTCGATCGCCAACCGAAGAACCCATACGGACCGCGATAGGGTCGCACTTGGTGAGATCTGTAGCCAAGTGGCGGTGTCTGCCGCGGGCGAGCCGCCGCCAGTTCAACGACGATCAACCGGGAGGAATGCCATGTCCGCAATCCAGCTCAACGTGATCAAGCCCAGCGTCAACAACATGACCGCGCGCGTGTTCCTGCGCGCAGCCAAGCTCGATTTCAGTGAAAACGATGTCTACGGCCAGACGCGCTCGCCCGAATATCTGGCACGAGCGCCGTCGCATCTGACACCGATGATCGAGACAGCGGACCTGCCCAGGGGCGCGCTTTGGGAAAGCTGCGCGATCATGCAGTACCTTTGCAACAAACATGGGCTTGATGACTTCTACCCGAGGGAACCCGAAGCACGCGCGATGATCGACAGCGCCATGTTCTACCTGATCGGCACCTTCTATCCCTACCTTGCCCGCGCAACCTATCCGGCGCTGAACTTTCCGCTCTACGCGGGCGAAGTCGGCTGCAGCGATGCCGATGCGGCGACGAAGGAGATCGCCCGGAAGGCAGCGGTTGCAGCCCTTGCCGAACCGCTCGACGTATTCCGCGCTTTCTACATTGGCGACAAGCCGTTCATCGGTGGCGCCAAGCCCTCGATCGCCGATATCCGGCTCGCAGCAACGCTCGAGTTCCTGGCCGCGATCGACTATGACCTGCCGGACTGGGCAAAGACCTACATGGCAAGCATCGAAAGAACGCTCGGGGCCGCCTATGCCGAGCCCGCCGCCGATGTCCGCGGCTATATCGCTTATGTAAAATCGCAGCGGCAATAGCCTGGCGGCTGCGATGCGGATCATTGAATGAGGAGTGCGACGCCGGTTGCTCCGAGGGCGAGCGTCCAGAGGCGATCGAAATTGATCCAGGCGGAACGCAGGACCGCAAGGTCGAACCAGGTGAAGACGGCGAGCGCCAGCACCGCGGTCACCGTCAGCATTGCGATGCTATGCACTGCGACGGCGGCGAGCGAGACCGGCAGCGAACTTGCCATCGCCAGTTCGCCGGCGTGACCTGCAAGACAGAGACTGAGCACCGCCGGCACCAGCATCAGGCCGGCCCCATGGCTCGTCGCCATCAGGAAGGACCAGAGCGCAAGTCCCGCCATGCCGGTCCGCATCCCGATCCGGACGCGGTGGCGATGCCCATAAATGGCGGTGTACCCGGCGGCCCCCAGAATGAGCACGGCCGCAGCGATCCTGAATGTGTTCGGATCCAGCACCGAGCCGAATGCTGCGACCAACGCGAGCACCGCGGCGACGGAAATCGCGTGGCCGAGTGCGATCGGTGCGAGGGACAGCCATACGACCCGGCTGCTCTGGCGATGAAGTCCGAGCGCAACCGCAAACAGCCAGCCCATTGCCGGGTTGAGGCCGTGAAAGGCGCCGAGGCCGGCAAGCGAGAGCCATGGCCAGACCGTCGTCATTCGCCGTGACCCGGCTGCACCGCGGCTCCCTCCTCACGGATAACAATAGGAATCGGACGAGCAGTCGCCGCCTTCGAGGCGAACCTGATGCGGTCGATGGCCCTTCGGCCAGTCGACGAAGAAGTTTTCGTCGAAGGCGATCCCGCCACCATCGGCGACATCGAGCTTGACCATCCAACCGTCGATGCCTTCGGGATAGAACTGCGGGTCGATGGCGCCATAGAGCGAGTTGGTGAAATAGACCCGCTTGCCGTCGCGGCTGATTTCCACCATCTGCGGCCCACCGTTGAGCGCACCGTTCTTCGCCTTCGGATGGCTCGCACGCGAAACGATGCCGCCGATCCTGACCCGCCCCGTTTCCTTCGGTGCGAAGGGGTCGGACACGTCGTACTGGATCATGTCGCCGGTGCCCCAGCAGGAAACGTAAAGGAAGCGATCGTCCATCGACAGGTCGATGTCGGTGACGAGCGGAGCGACCGCGCTGAAGCCTTTCAGCACCGGTGGCAACAGATCCGGATCGGCCGGTTCTGCCGGAATCTCGATCACCTTCTTCACGGCCCATCGGTCGCCGTCGCGATACCAGGTCCAGATCGACGCCGAGAGGTCCTTGAGGCTGATGACGCAGCCGACGAAGCCGTAGGCCTTGGTCGGATCGTGGGCCGGGCGCAGTTCGAAAACGAGCTGGTGTTCCTCGCCGAAGTCGATCTCCTGCACGTGCTTGCGTTTGTGCAGGTCCCAGAAGTGCAAGCGGCGGCCGTATTTCGAACCAAGCAGCACCTCCGGCACCAGCCCGTTCTCGAACGTATCGGGCGTGCCCCATTCGCTGGTAATCATCGTGTCGTGGCCGAGGTGCCACCAGAAATCGTAGGCGAGCTTCTGCGGCCCACGGTCCATTTCCCACTGTCCGAGCACATCGAAGCTCTGATGGTCGAGCAGGAAAATGCCGCCGGGCGCCTTGCCGTCTCGATCCGCAAGCGCGTTGACGTAAATGCCTTCGGGTCCGCAATGGGTTGTGTGCAACCGCGAATAATTCGCCTTCTCGGCGATTTCCGCGGGCTCGATCACCCGCACGATCTTCGGATTGCGGGGGTCCGGCTTGGTGTCGATGATATGGAGACGGGAGGAGCGCAGGCCCGGCACCACCAGGTAGCGACGCTCGACATGTGGATGCGGTGCGTTGGGGCACAGGCACGAGGAGCAGGCGTTCCAGCCGAAATGGTGCAACTCGTCCCCGACATTCGGCATCTCGACCTGCCCGACGATCTGCGAATAGCTTTGCGACGCCGGATCCACATCGACGACGGCGATCGCGTCCGGCCTTCTTCTGTCCGGATCGACAGCCGCCACGTAGGCGAGCGTCTCCTTTGGAGCCTTGGCCGCCATGCGCGGTGATGGATAGAAGGAAGGATCGGGTCGCCACGTCGCCATTGCCATTCTCCCCCTTAGAGAATTCCCGAATGCGCGGTGCTGATGCAGGCTCCGGTCATGCGGCAAAAACGCGTCGGAAATACGGCCTTTGCCTTATTTCCGGACAGGGATCGGAACGCTTCTGGTTGAGCGAGACGTCATTGCGACCGGCAGGGGCGGCCTGACGGCCTCAAGTCTCGATCCGCAGCTTCATCCGGTCAGCGGCAAAGCGGCTACGGGAATATTCGATCGGCTTGCCGTCGAGATCGGCGTTGATCGACTGGGCTTCGAGCACGATTGCGCCCGGCGAGAGCTTCAGCATCGCAAGCTCGTCGGCGTCAGCGTGCCGGGCGACGATCTCCGTTGAGGCGCGTACATAATCATCCAGACCGTGGGCTGCGAAGGCCTTGGTGACGGAGTGCAGCTGTTCGAATTCTTCGGCCATGCGCGGGAAGCGATGCGCCGGATAGTAGCTCGAGGATACCGAGAGCGGTCGACCATCGCCGCTGCTGACGGTTCTGAGTTCGATCACCGGATCACCGGGCCTGATGGCAAGCGCGCTCGCCACTTCGCCCCTTGCCGGCAATTCCGTGTGGCCGAGCAGCCGCGAGCCAATTTCCTTCACCTGGTGGCCAAGACCTTGCGAGAAGCGCGTGCGCTTTGAAATCGGATAACTCACCCGCTCCTTGCGCTCGATCATCGTGCCGCGCCCCTGGACGGGACGCACCAGCCCTTCTTCGGCCAGCGCCGCCAGCGCGCTTCTGACCGTGTGCCGGTTGACGCCGAACTCGCCCGCAAGCACCGTTTCCGGCGGCACCATGCCGGTCGCGTCATAGTCGCCATTGCTGATTGCCAGGCGGATCCGGTCGGCAATCTGCCGCCAGAGAGCGACGCCGGTCTGGCGCTCCACCACTTTTCGCGCTGCCGTGTCTTTTCGCATTGGCATGTCACAAGCCTGTCATTTGCCGACGTTATGAAAAAGTATAAGATGTATAGTTGTCTAGATCAATAGACATTTGAGGTGAAAATGATGGACGCGAAAGTGAAGCAGGAAAGCCCGCCGGACCCGGCGCGCAAGGAGGCCATGCGGTTGCTCGCCCAGGCAACGCTCGCCGAACTCAAGGACGCCTGGAAAGCGCTCGCAGACCAGCCCGAGGTTCACCCGGTCCGAGGCCCCGAGACCGGCCTCGTCATGGTGCGCGGCCGCATCGGCGGCGGCGGCGATCCCTTCAATCTCGGCGAGGCTACGGTGTCGCGCGCCACCGTCCGCCTTTCGACCGGCGAAATCGGCCACGGGCAGTTGCTCGGAACCGACAAGGAACGCGCCCGGCTTGCCGCCATCTTCGACGCCCTTGCCCAGCGTGACGGCGACAGGGCTAAGGTCGAGGCCCTACTTGGCCGCGTGGCCGACCGGCTTGCCCAGGAAGAACGCCGCAAGGCGGAAGAAACCGCGGCCACCCGCGTGGACTTTTTCACCATGGTTCGGGGAGACGACTGATGGCCAGCCAATCGCAGATTTACGCCGGCGCCTTTGCCGATCCAGTCTTTGCCGCTCAGTCCGTCTTCCGCGACCTGATGGACGGCTTTGCCCGTCCGGGTACGATCAAGCGCCTCGAAGCGACGAGCACGCCTCCGGCTCCGCTCGTTACCGCCGCAGGCGCCGTAGCGCTGACTTTGTGCGACCATGACACGCCCGTCTGGCTGACGACGGCACTTTCCAAATCGGCCGTTCCGCAGTGGATCGCTTTCCACACCGGTGCTCCGCTCACCACCAGCAAGACCGACGCGCGTTTTGCCTTCATCGAAAAGGGCGCCGCCTTCCCCGGCTTCGACCAGTTCTCGCTTGGCACGCAGGAATATCCGGATCGCTCGACGACACTCGTCATCGAAGTCGAAGCGCTGAGCGGCGGCCCTGCGCTGACCGCCAAAGGCCCCGGCATCAAGGACGTGATGGAGATTGCGGTGAAGGGGCTGCCCGACGTCTTCCTCGAATTCTGGACCGCCAATCGCGCGATCTTTCCGCGCGGCGTCGATCTCGTGCTGACGGCCAGCGACAAGCTCATCTGCCTGCCGCGCACCACCCGTCTTTCGCTCAAGGAGGCGTGAGCCATGTATGTAGCCGTCAAGGGCGGGGAAGCCGCCATTGCCAATGCCCACCGCCTTCTCGCCGATCGCCGCCGTGGCGACCGTAGCCTTCCCTCCATCACCATCGACCAGGTGGTCGAGCAGCTCGGCCTTGCGGTCGATAGAGTGATGGCAGAAGCCTCGCTCTATGACCGTGCGCTCGCAGCCCTTGCCGTCCGCCAGGCGCGCGGCGACATGATCGAGGCGATCTTCATCCTGCGCGCCTATCGCACGACGTTGCCGCGCTTCGGCTACTCCGAGCCGGTCGATACCGCCAACATGAAGGTCGAGCGCCGCGTGTCGGCGACCTACAAGGACCTGCCCGGCGGACAGCTTCTGGGCCCGACCTTCGATTACACCCACCGCCTGCTCGACCCATCGCTGATCGCCGACGAAGCGGTCGAAGAACCGGCGGTCAAGGAGCCAGGTGAGCATGTGATGCGCGTCTCCGACATTCTCGACGGCGAAGGCCTGATCGAGGGTGATGGCCAGATGCCCGAGGGCCATGTCATGGGCGACCTTACCCGCGAGCCGATGGAGTTTCCGATGGCCCGGGACCTGCGACTGCAGGCGCTTGCCCGCGGCGACGAAGGCTTCCTCTTGGCGCTCGCCTACTCCACCCAGCGCGGCTACGGCCGCACCCACCCATTCGTCGGCGAAGTCCGCATCGGAGAAGTGGAAGTCGAACTCGATCTGCCGGAACTCGGCTTTGCCGTCTCACTCGGCGCGATCCGCGTCACCGAATGCCAGATGGTCAACCAGTTCATGGGCTCGGCCAAGCAGCCGCCGCAATTCACCCGCGGCTACGGCCTCGTCTTTGGCCAGAGTGAACGCAAAGCAATGTCGATGTCGCTGGTCGACCGGGCACTACGCACTGACGAGTTCAGCGAGGACATCGTCGCACCCGCCCAGGATCAGGAATTTGTCATCTCGCATGCAGACAACGTTCAGGCTACCGGCTTCGTCGAGCACCTGAAGCTGCCGCACTATGTCGACTTCCAGGCCGAACTCGATCTCGTGCGCCGCATGCGCCGCGATTACGAGGCCGCGAATTCAGGTGAAACACCGAAGGTACAACGGGAGGCGGCAGAATGATGCGACATGCCGCCAGCCCTAGCGGTTCAATCGCCGCCGCCATCCCCGCCACCACAATCGCCGCCGTCACCGGCATAGACACCACCGGCGTCGCCACCTCCGTCGTTCTTGCGCGCCCTGCTCTCCGGCCCGCGCTGCGGCCGGCGGGCAATGCCGAACAGGCCGGCAACCGCCGAACAAAGCACGAAGATCCCAATCACCCAGACGAAAATCTCGCTCAAATCCTGGCCTCATCAGCGGTCGGCACACTCAAGGGTAATCAGCGATGAACGACCTTGCTACCTATAATTTCGCCTATCTGGACGAACAAACCAAGCGCATGATCCGCCGCGCGATCCTGAAGGCGATCGCCATTCCCGGCTACCAGGTTCCATTTGCGTCGCGCGAAATGCCGATGCCCTACGGCTGGGGTACCGGCGGCGTGCAGGTCACCGCCTCGATCCTCGGTCCGCAGGACGTCTTGAAGGTCATCGACCAGGGCGCCGACGACACAACCAACGCGGTTTCCATCCGCGCCTTTTTCCAGAAGGTCGCCGACGTTGCCGTCACCACCCGGACGAAAGACGCGACGATCATCCAGACGCGCCACCGCATTCCGGAGGAAAAACTCTCGGAGGGACAGACGCTCGTCTACCAGGTGCCGATCCCGGAACCCTTGCGCTTCCTCGAGCCGCGCGAGACCGAGACGCGGAAGATGCATGCGCTCGAGGAATACGGGCTGATGCATGTGAAGCTCTATGAGGACATCGCCCGCAACGGCCATATCGCCACGACCTACGCCTATCCGGTCAAGGTCGAGGGACGTTACGTGATGGACCCGTCGCCGACGCCTAAGTTCGACAATCCGAAGATGCATATGTCGGAAGCGCTGCAGCTCTTCGGCGCCGGTCGCGAAAAGCGGATCTACGCTGTCCCGCCCTATACCGAAGTCGTCAGCCTCGATTTCGACGACCATCCCTTCGAGATCCAGAGCTTCGACAAGCCCTGCGCGCTCTGCGGCGCCGAGGACGTCTATCTCGACGAGGTGATCCTCGACGACAAGGGCGGACGCATGTTCGTCTGCTCCGATACCGATCATTGCGAAGACCGCCGCGCCTGCGGCCATGCAGGTCACATGCTTGCCCGAAAGGAAGCCGCAGAATGAGTACGCTCCCGCTTCTGAAAGTGAACGACGTCTCGAAGTTCTACGGAAGCCGCATCGGCTGCCGCAACGTTTCCTTCGAGCTCTATGCGGGCGAAGTGCTCGCCATCGTCGGCGAATCCGGCTCGGGCAAGACGACACTTCTGTCGTGCCTCTCGACCCGTCTGATGCCGACCTCCGGTATCGTCGAGTACCACATGCGCGACGGTCAGTACCGTGACCTCGCCCGCATGGGCGAGGCCGAGCGCCGCTTCCTGATGCGTACCGACTGGGGCTTCGTGCACCAGAACCCGGCCGACGGCCTGCGCATGACCGTGTCTGCCGGCGCCAATGTCGGCGAGCGGTTGATGGCCGTCGGCGATCGCCACTACGGCAACATCCGCGCCACCGCCAGCGACTGGCTGGAGCGGGTGGAAATCGGCATCGACCGCATCGACGACCAGCCGCGCGCCTTTTCGGGCGGCATGCGTCAGCGCCTCCAGATCGCCCGCAACCTCGTCACCTCCCCGCGCCTCGTCTTCATGGACGAGCCGACCGGCGGCCTCGACGTCTCGGTTCAGGCGCGCCTGCTCGATCTCGTGCGCGGCCTCGTGCATGACCTCGGGCTTGCCGCCATCATCGTCACCCACGATCTCGCCGTCGCCCGCCTTCTTTCACACCGCATGATGGTGATGAAGGATGGAGCGGTCATCGAACAGGGGCTGACCGACCGCGTGCTCGACGATCCGCGCGAGCCCTATACCCAGCTCCTCGTCTCCTCGATCCTGCAGGTGTAAACCATGGCCACGCCCCTTGTTGTTTCCGAAGTCGCAAAAAGCTTCACCATGCATCTGCGTGACGGTATCCGCCGGCCGGTCGTCGCCAACGTCTCCTTCTCGGTGAAGGCCGGCGAATGCGTCGTTCTCGGCGGCCCCTCCGGCGTCGGCAAGAGCTCGATCCTGAAAATGCTCTACGGCAATTACGGCGTCGACGAAGGCCAGATCCTGATGGATCACGACGGCAAGCTGGTCAATCTGGCAACGGCCGAGCCGCGCACGGTGCTCGAAGTCCGGCGCACGACGCTCGGCTATGTCAGCCAGTTCCTGCGGGTGGTGCCGCGCGTCTCCTCCCTCGACATCGTCGCCGAGCCGCTGCAGGCCCGCGGCATGCCGCTCGAAGAGGCCCGCACCCATGCGGCCGAACTGTTGAACAAGCTGAACCTGCCGCGCGAACTCTGGAGCCTGCCACCGGCGACCTTCTCCGGCGGCGAACAGCAACGCGTCAACATCGCCCGCGGCTTCATCACCGACCACAAGATCCTGTTGCTCGACGAGCCGACCGCGTCGCTCGACGCGAAGAACCGGGCGGTTGTCGTCGAACTGATCGCCGAGAAGAAGGCCAAGGGCACCGCGCTGATCGGCATTTTCCACGACGAGGAAGTGCGCGACGCCGTTGCCGATCGCATTCTCGACGTCTCGGCCTTCTCGCCGCGAAAGGCTGCCGCATGAGCCAGAAGCTCGGGCTGGAGCCCTTTATCCACCCGACGGCGAGCGTCAACAATTCGACGCTCGGCCGCTACACCGAAGTGCAGGAGCGCTCAAGGCTCGACGAGGTCGAGTTCGGCGACTACTCCTACATCATGCAGGACGGCTCGATCTGGTGCGCAACGATCGGCAAGTTCGTCAACATCGCAGCCGCCGTGCGCATCAACGCCACCAACCACCCGACCTGGCGGGCGACGCTGCATCACTTCACCTATCGCGCGCCGAACTATTGGGACGATACCGAACTCGACCACGACCTTTTCGCCTGGCGGCGCTCGAACCGGGTGACGATCGGCCATGATGTGTGGATCGGCCACGGCGCCACCATCCTGCCGGGCGTCACTGTCGGCAACGGTGCTGTTATCGGCGCCGGCGCAGTCGTCTCGAAGAACGTCGAGCCCTACACCATCGTCGGCGGCGTGCCCGCCAAGCTCATCCGCGCCCGTTTCAACGAGGGCGTCGGCGAGCGGATGGACGCGCTCTCGTGGTGGGACTGGGACCACCAGCGCCTGCGCCGCGCGCTCGACGATTTCCGCGAGCTGACGGCCGAAGAGTTTTTGGTGCGTTATGCGTGAGTGATACGGCGCCGGGCAGAGGTTCGGCGCCTTTCCGAGCTGAGAACGAGGCGGTTACGGCCCGTTGACCAACTTCAGAATCAACTGGTGAATATTGCCGCCATCGGTCAACTCGACCTGGTCGAAGTCGCGGCTGCGCTGGCGCTGCGTCTGCGAGAGCGCGCCGAGGCGCTCGGTCATGACGGTCCTGATCTTGCGGCACTTCGGATCGTCGGGAACAGTGAGGCCCAGCGTCGCCTGCTCGATCGCGCGGACCATCTCCTTGATGAAATCGCCGTGCACGAGTTCGTGCTTGCGCACGCCGTCGATGAAGATGTCCCAGTTTTCGCGCGTGCCTGAAGGCAGCGGCCTTGCCGGTTTCGGCAGGGTGTAGGTGATGATCAGTTTCGGCTTTGCCACCGCCAGCACGCAGGCACCGCCTTGCTCTTCATATTTTCGCGTCCAGGTCAGCTTGAAGTTGGTGTGTGCGATCGCCCTGCCGATTCCGGCTTTCGGACCCCGTTCGCCGATCGAGGCGTAGAGCTCGGCACCCGTCTGCCCGGTGATTGTGTAGAGCGCTTCCTTTTCGACCGGCTGCCATTCGGCAGAGGCGAACCGCGGCTCAGACGCAAGGCAAAGGGCAACGACGCCCAGGCAAAGGCTTTTGTTCAATCCAACCCCTCGAAGTTCGCCCTGTCGGCGCACGATTCCTGGCCGCATTCCTTAAACGCGAATCGGCCAATGGCAACAGGCCAAAAAACAAAGGCACCGCGCGCCGTCTCCAGCGTGCGGTGCCTTTGCGTCTTACCCGGTCTTTTGACGCCCCGTTGTGGGAGGTGCAACGGGCCGCCCAAACGACGTTAGTTGACGGCCGTCAGCGTCATCGACGTGCCGGTGGCCGCGAGGTTCAGGCCGATCTGGCCGGTCACGCTGATCGTCTGCAGGTGGATCGAACCGGAGGTGCCGCCGACGAGGATGTTGGCACCGATACCGGCGCCGACGGTCGCTTCCGCCGTTGCACCCTGGTAGAGACCGCCGAGCGAACCGCGGTGGTAGCCGGCGGTCGGTGCGAACACGGCCCAAATCAGGCGGCTCTGCGTCGTGAAGCCGACATCGACGCCCATCTTGCGGATGGCGCCGGAATAGTGGTCGGAGGCTTCAGCACCCATGGTCGAGCGGAAGACGCAGTCGACTTCCTTGGCCGAGCCGAGCACATAGCCGACACCGCCAGCGATGTTGCAATCGAGGTAACCAATCTTGACGCCGTTGCTTGTGTCGGGCTCGGGCTGCGGTTGAACTGTCGCGAGATCGGCTGCGTTTGCGGCGATCGCGCCAGCGAGAACCAGAGACGCTGCGGACACCTTTACGGCAAAACTCTTTTTCATTCTTGTCTCCTTCTCGGAACGTCAGAAATGATTGTCATTTGACCGGCGGCACACGAACTCAAGCACATAGCGCACGCTGCAGGAAACCAAAGCCATAGCCCGCGATCGGGCAATTCCGTGGCAAGCTTTTAGCAGACGATAAAATTGGTCGGGTTTCCCCAACAATGACTGCAGATTGTGTTGAAAAAGCCACGGAAAGGCCGGGGCCGGGCATTCCGCGGAGCTGATTTGCGCGGCAGCGTGTGACGGCGGCGCCGATTGGCGCGGGGCAATGCAGCGGTTACACGGGGGGAGGTTCCGATCGGGCGACGGCGCCGCCCGATCGGAGGAGATATCGTTTCTTAGGCCTTTGCGGCCTGCGCCAGGACACCGGCGGCAACGCGTGCCGTCAGCGCCAGAGAAACGGCGCCGGCGTCCGGATGACCGATGCTCTTTTCCGCAAGCGGCCGTGCCCGGCCGAGCTTCGGCGTCAGGCTCGAAGTGGCTTCGGCCGCTTCGGTCGCAGCCTTTGCCGCCGCCTGCCATGCCTCGATCAACGGCTTTCCGGCGGCAAACTCGCGCTCCAGGGTCTCGACGAAAGGCACCAATGCATCGACAAGGGTCTTGTCGCCGACACGGGCGCGGCCGAGGCGGGTCACGCCATCGAGTGCACGGCGGGCACCGTCGACAATCGCGGCATCGGTCGGGGCTGCATCATCGTTGAAGGCATTGCTCCAGGCGCGCAACAGCAGGCCCCAGATCGCGCCCGACGTGCCGCCGGCCCGGTCCGCCCAGGCATCGCCCGCCACCGCCAGAACGCTGGCGGCGCCTGCACCCGCTGCAACCGCCGCCTTCGCGGCATCGTTGGCCGCGGCCGAACCGCGGCGCATGCCCTGTCCGTGGTCGCCGTCGCCGGCAAAGGCGTCGATGCGACCGAGTTCGTCTTCCGCCTGCTTCAGCGCCTCGGCCATTTCGCCGATCAGCCGCGCAATGCACGCGCCGCTCTGACGGGAGGTCTCGGAAGCGGCTGCGAAGGAAATGGCGTCCTCGTCATCCTTGAGCGTGTCCGTCGCGGGCTCGGTGGCGATGATCGCTCCCTTGCGCAGGGCCGGCGCATCGCAAGCCGCGCGCCAGTAGGTCTCGAGCTCGTCGTTCAGCCACATCAGCGTCAGCGAGCAGCCCTGCATGTCGAGGCTGGTGACGAATTCGCCGCATTCCGGATCGACGATCTCCAGGCCAGCCGCCTTCAGTTCCTTTTCGATCGCAACCCAAAGCACGAAGAGTTCTTCATACTTGGTCGAGCCGAGGCCGTTCAGAAGCGGTGCGACCTTGCGCACATCCGCCGGCCGCTCGGCGAGCAGTTTGCCGACGAGCAGCTTCGCGAACTCAGTTGCCGAAACCATCTTTTCTTCGCGGATACCCGGCTCGCCGTGGATGCCGAGACCAAGGGCCATCTCGCCCTTTGGAACGGTGAAGAGCGGACCCTTGGCGCCCGGAAGCGTGCAGCCGCCGAAAGCCACACCGAAGGAGACGGTGCGGTCGTTGGCAAGACGGGTGACGCGCTCAACTTCGTCGAGATTGAGGCCCGCTTCCGCAGCGGCTCCAGCAACCTTGAAGACCACGAGGTCGCCGGCGATGCCGCGGCGCTTGGCCGGGGTTTCGGCAGAGGCGCTCGCCACGTCGTCCGTCACCGGCACGATCCGCACGTCGATGCCTTCGGCGCGCAGCCGCTCGGCGGCAACGCCGAAGTTCAAGACGTCGCCGGCATAGTTGCCGAAGCCAAGCAGCACGCCGCCGCCCTGATCAGCCACCCGGCAGACGCGGGCAACGGCCGCAGTCGAAGGTGAGGCGAAGACGTCACCGGCCACGGCCGCATCCGCCATGCCCGGGCCAACATAGCCGGCAAAGGCCGGGTAGTGGCCGGAGCCGCCGCCGACGACGACGGCGACCTTGCCCTTCGGCACTTTGGTCGAGCGCACGACGCCGCCCTTCACGAGACGGACGTTGCGCGCGTAGATCGAGCTGAATCCGGCAAGCGCGGTCGTCGCAAATTCTTCCGGTGCGTCAAAGATTGTGGTCATCGCGTCTCTTCCCTTAGTCGCGAGGCAGAATGCGCCTCAGATAGTCCCGGTTGGCGGCGCTGACGGAGAGCCCGTCGCCACCGTAATGCTCGCAGAGAAACGGGCTGTCGAAGCCATGCGCCAAGGCCATACGGATCGCCGCCCGATAGTTGATAACGCCGAATTCCAGCGGCGCCGGATGGGTGACCACCAGCCCCGAGGTCTCATCCTCGGTGCGGTAGTAATTCTTGACGTGCCAGTATTTGGCGAAGGGTGCAACCTTGGCCATCATCGGCTGCCAGTGCTCGACCGGGCGGTGAAGGCGCACGAGATTGCCGAGATCGGCATTGATGCCGACGTTCGGCAGGCCGACATCGGTAACGAAGCGCACGGCGCTGTCGGCCGAGCCGATATAGGTGTCCTCGTACATCTCGAGCGCCAGCTCGATGCCGAGTTCCTCGGCATGGCGACCAAGTTCGCGGATGCGCTGAACCGCTTGTCTCCAGACCGCGGGGTCTTCCGGGTTCTTGACGCCGTCGACGGTCCAGAACCAGAGCGCTTTCTTCTGCGCGTCGGTCAAAGGCCCGAAGAAGCCGAAGGAAACGGAGCCGGCGCCGATGGCCGCAGCCGTGTCGATAACCCGATGTCCGTAGGCGAGATATTCGTCGCCATGCTCCAGATCAATGACGCTACGCCGCGAAGTCGAGATCGCCGGCATGGAAAGGCCAAGGTCACGCGTCAGCTTGACGAAGTCATCGCGCCGCGCGGCCGGGAGGTCGGCGAGCCGGATCCAGCTGTCGGTCGGGTCGAGCTCGGTGAAGCCGGCGTCGACGACATCGGCGAGTGTCTCGGCCCATTGCTCGACCGACTGATCCTGCACGGAGCTGCCGTCTGCTAGCACGTTCGGATACTGGATCATCGCGGCCGCGATCGGCCAGGTTTCACGGGTCCATTTGCGCGATGGGTTCGCCATGGTTTTCCTCACTTATTTTGCGACGCAGTCTATAAGCAGACCGCGCCGCGCTTTTCCGATGCGCTTGTTTTGAGGTGCGGCGGCTCCGTCAAGCCGCCGCACTGCCGTCGCCATGCGGCGTGGCCGCATCTTGCTTGCGCTTGCGGACCAGGCCGACCAGCCCGAAGACAAGCGGCGACAGCAGAAGGGCAAGAGCAAGCGCCATCAGAGAGGAAACCAGCGGGTTTGACCAGAAGATGTTCAGGGTACCGCCGGAAAGAAGCATCGACTGGCGGAAGGCGTCCTCAGCCTTGTCGCCGAGCACCATGGCCAGAACCAGCGGCGCAAGCGGGTAGTCGAGCTTCTTGAAGACGTAGCCGATTACGCCAAAGCCGATGACCATGAAGATGTCGGAGACCGAGTTTGCCACCTGATAGGCGCCGGAGAAGATGACGGCGACGATGATCGGACCGATGATCGCAAAAGGCACGCGCAGGATCGAGGCGTAGAGCGGCACGGTGGCGATCACCAGGAAGACGGCGACGACGTTGCCGAGATACATGGACGCGATCAGGCCCCAGACGAAGTCCGGCCGCTCGGTAAAAAGCATCGGGCCGGGGGTCAGGCCCCAGATCATCAGGCCGCCCATCATGACGGCCGCCGTTGCCGAGCCGGGAACGCCGAGCGCCAGCATCGGCAGCAGCGCCGAGGTACCGGCCGAGTGGTCGGCGGTCTCGGGTGCGACGACGCCGCGCGGGTCGCCCTTGCCGAACTTCGACTTGTCGCGGGCCGAGCGACGGGCAACGCCGTAGCTCATGAAGGAAGCCGCGGTCGGGCCAGCGGGCGTGATGCCCATCCAGATGCCGATGATCGTCGAGCGCAGGATCGTGAACCAGTAGCGCGGGATCTCGACCAGCGTGCGACCGATCTCGACGAGCTTGACGCGCGCCTTAATGCCTTCGAAGCGCAGGCCCTCTTCCGTCGTCAGCAGCAGTTCACCGATGCCGAAGAGACCCATGACCGCGATCAGGAAGCTGACGCCCTTGATCAGCGTCGGGATATCGAAGGTCAGGCGCAGGTCGCCGGAGATCGTGTCCATGCCGACGGAAGCAAGCGCGAAGCCGAGCATCATCGAGACGAGCGTCTTGAAGGGCGATTGCGCGCCCATCGAGATGAAACTTGCAAACGCAAGGAAGTAGACCGCGAAATATTCCGGCGACGAGAAACGCAGTGCGAAGTTCGCGACCCAGCCGGAAAGCAGTGTGATCATCACGACGCCGGCCAGCGCGCCGATGCCGGCGGATACGAAGGCGAGCGTCAGCGCTCGGCTCGCCTGCCCGGCTTTCGCCATCGGATAGCCGTCGAACGTGGTCGCCACCGACGAGGGTTCGCCGGGAATGTTGAACAGGATCGATGTGGTCGATCCGCCGAAGAGCGCCCCCCAGTACATGCAGGAGAGCAGGATGATGGCGGAGATCGGGTCCATCGAGAAAGTCAGTGGCAAGAGCAGCGAAACGCCGTTCGGCGCGCCAAGGCCGGGCAACACGCCGACCAGAATGCCGAGCGTGACGCCGATCATCATCAGCAGGATATGGTTCCAGCTGAGGATGTGGCCGAAGCCATCGATCAGAAGACCGATATTTTCCATGTCATTCCTCCCGGGGCTTAAAGCACGTCACGATCCTTGAGGCTCGCTCCCCGGGCTTTAAGTCTTTGATTTTTTTGCTTGTCGTTAGCGCGAGACCGCTGTGCGCGCTTACGCGACATGCCCTTGAGCGGTCGGGATCAATAGATCCCGAACCAGGCCTCGATCGGTCCCTTGAGCAGGGGAACCTTGAAACCGAACTCGAATACGATGAAGAAAAACAGCGAAACAGCGATGCCCGACGGCAGCGCGATCCACCATTTGTAGCGCCCCTGGAAGAGCATGGTTCCGGCGATATAGAGCGCCGTCCCGACATAAAGGCCGAGCCAGGCGGATACGCCGGCAAAGACAACCAGCGGCAGCAGGAACGATGCCACCACCTTGGCGCGGTGACCGTCGATGAAGATTTCACCGGACCCGCGATGTTTCACGAAGGCGTGGATCGCATTGGCGACGCTTCCGAGAAGGATCAGAAGCCCGACATAGAAGGGAAAATAGCCGGCTTCGGGACCGAATTCCGTCCAGCCCGCGCCGATATCGAGAGATCCGTAGCAGACCGCAGCACCGAAGGCGCCGGTCAGTGCGGCAACACCAAGCTCAACCGCGAAGCGGGAGACCCCATTCGCACCGTTCTGGCTCATGATCGTGACCTTTCAAAGCGAATGACGGGCGCCGGATGGCACCCGTCCCGATCGTCGCCTGTTAGTTGGCGAGCCAACCTTCGCGCTTCAGCACTTCGCCGACAGCAGCGCCATCCATTTCGATGGCGGCCTTGAAGTCGTCGCCGGCGATGTAGGCGGGCGACTGCGACGTGTCGGCCAGGTACTTCGCCCATTCCGGCGTTTCCGAAACCTTACGCATCAGGTCCGCATAGAACTTGACCACATCCTGGTCAACGCCGGCCGGCAGCCAGACGGTGCGCGGCATGGAGTAGTTGTCGATGGCGATGCCCGATTCCTTGCAAGTGGGGATGTCGCTCCAGGCCTTGTCGCCGGCAACCTTGGTTTCGTTCGAAAGCTGGACGCTCTTGAAGACGCAAAGCGGCTTGACCATTCCGGCCTGCCACTGGCCAAGGTTTTCGCTCGGGTTGTTGACGTTGGCATCGAGGTGCTCGCCGGCGAGCTGAACGGCCGCTTCGCCGCCGCTCTTGAACGGGATGTAGTTGATCGTCGAGCCGGTCGTCTCGTTGATCATCGAGGTCAGGATCTGGTCGACGTCCTTCGACTGGCTGCCGCCGATCTTGAGGCCGCCTTCCTTCGCCTTGGCGGCAAAGTCGGCAGCGGTGTTGTAGGAGGCCTTGCCGTTGACCCAGAGAACGAACTCGTCGGAAGCAAGCGCCGCAACCGGCGTCAGGTCTTCAGCCTTGTAGGGAACCTTGGCGCGGACCGGCAGCAGGTAGGCGTTGTTGGTGCCGAATGCCAGCTTGTAGGCGTCGCCCTTGTTGGTCGCCGTGTAGACGAAGCCTTCGGCGCCGCCGGCGCTGCCCTTGTTGGTGACCACGACCGGAGCCTTCATCAGCTCGTACTTTCCGATGATCGCCTGGATCGTGCGGGCGAAGATATCGGTGCCGCCGCCGGGGCCGGCGGTGACGACGAATTCAACCGGACGATCGGGCTCGAAAGCGGCGGCCGGAGCAGCAACGCCGAAAACGGCTGCCATGATGCATGCGATGGAGACGGTATTCTTCATGCGGGTCCTCCCGTTTTTGTGGTTCTGCGGCGCAAGACCTCCTCCTGCGCCGTTATTGCTTGAAAGCGTGCGAAATCAGGCAGCAGCCTTGAGAGCCGCCTTTTTCTTCGCCATGCGCACTGCCAGAAGCAGCGCTTCGCGGCTGGCGCCGACGTCGGCAATCCCCTTGCCGGCGATGTCGTAGGCCGTGCCGTGGGCCGGCGTGCAGAGCGGGAACGGCAGGCCGCCCATCATCGTCACGCCCTTGTCGAAGCCGATCAGCTTCATCGCGATCTGGCCCTGGTCGTGGTACATGGTCATTACGGCGTTGTAGCCTTCCTTCAGGGCGCGGCCGAAGACTGTGTCCGCCGGGAACGGGCCGTCGACGTTGAAGCCGCGCGCCTTGGCCTTTTCGACGGCCGGCTCGATGATGTCGATCTCTTCCATGCCGAAGCTGCCGCCGTCTCCGGCGTGCGGGTTGAGCCCGGCAACAGCAATCTTCGCCTCGCTGTAACCGGCTTCCTTGAGGCAGCTCTGGGTCAGCTCGAGCTCGGCAAGGATCGCCTCGACCGACAGGTTGTCGGCCACTTCCTTGATCGGAATGTGCGAGGTGACGCGGGCGTTCCAGACCTTCTCGAGAACGTTGAATTCCCGGACCTTGCCCGTGAAGTTGAGAACGTCGGAGACGAAACGGATCTCGTCGTCGTAGCCCGGATAGGCAAAGCGCATCGCCTTCTTGTTGAAGGGCGTGAAGCAGACTGCTTCCGCCTTGCCGGCATGCGCCAGCTCGAGCGCTACGCGAAAGTTGCGGGTCGCAAAGGTGCCGCCCGCAAGCGTCGCCTCGCCGCGAACGACGTCGGCCGGATCGAGATGGCCAAGGTCGACGAACACGTGGCGCTCGGTCCCGACAGCGTCGAGGTCCTCCAGGGTCGAGGATGCAAGGTCGAGCGTGACGCCGGCAATGCGGGCGCCTTCATCGAGGATACGACGATCGCCGATCGTGATGATGTGGGCAGCCTCACGAATATCGGAAAGCGCCAGCAGCTTTGCCGTGAGCTCCGGGCTGATGCCGGCCGGATCGCCCATAGCGAGCGCGATGACAGGACGCGCGCCGTTAGCGGCTACACCGTTGGTCGTCATGAGAGATGTCCTCCACTTCATTCTTTCGAGAGCCGTCATACGTTATTCAAAATTCTGCATCAAGTCTTTTGTATTCTGTATGCAGCATTTTCTGTTGACGATATCGGGGGCCGTCTCCATGCTTTAATGAGACAGCGCTGATTCAATTGGCGCGAACGGGAACAGACGGCCGACACTTCAGTCGCCAGATGCAGAAGCGAAACGATGAACGAAATTACCTCTCTGGAGAAACGCCCCGAGGGCGGCCCCGGCCCGATCCGGCGCACTGCGCTGCACGACACGCTGGTCACGCATCTGCGCGACATGATCATCGAGGGTGATCTCTCGCCCGGCACGCGTCTGCATGAAGGTCAACTCGGCGAGCAGCTCGGCGTCTCACGCACGCCGCTGCGCGAAGCCATCAAGTATCTGGCGAGCGAAGGACTGGTGGAGCTCGTTCCGAGCCGCGGCGCCGTCGTCAAGCGTTTCAGCGCCAAGGACGTGCGTGACATGCTGACGGTCTTGCAGACGCTGGAAGAGCTTGCCGGCAAGCTCGCCTGTGAAGCCGCCAGCGACGCCGGCATCGCCGAAGTGCGCGCGCTCCACGACGAAATGGTCTCGCGCTACAAGGCCGGTGACCGGCTGCAGTATTACAAGCTCAATCAGCAGATCCATTCGGCCATCGCCCAACTGGCGGCAAACGCCGCCTTGGCGGATATGCATGCGATCTTGCAGACGCGGCTGAAGCGCATTCGCTTCATCGGCCACGAGGGGCCCGAAAAATGGGCAGCGGCCGTTGCCGAGCATGAGGAGATGATCGTCGCGCTCGAAGCCCGCGACAAGGCAAGGCTTTCCGAAGTTCTCGGTCGGCACCTCATGAATGCCTGGGAACGGGTGCGCGCCGCGGTGTAGGCGACGCTCCAGCTTCGGCGTAAGTGAGCGAGGCTGGCTCACCCGGTCGTGGCTTCCGTCAGAACTTCGCATTAGCGTTGATAACGGCCGCGGCATGTCCCGCGCCGCCCGCTTTGGCCACGCGATATTTGCGTCAAGATTTGAGCGCTTGGAAAATAAGCGTTGCAGCCCCAGCGGAGTCGCCGGACCACCTGATGGAGCCGGCAGGCAGCCGGTGCAGGGACGCCAAATCGTGGGCCAAAACCACCCACGCGAATGCTCTAATTCGGATAAGCCTTCCTCACCGACTGTCCGACAACAAGGAGCGGCAGACGAGACCCCTTGCTCTCGCCCTGGCGTTACAGATTTGCCTCGCGAACTAGCCATATCACTTGGAACGCAATTAAGAATATTCGAATTCTATTGACTTTATCCTGATCGAAATTCACTGAATCCACGGTGGGACGGAGACGGGAACGAAGATGGGGCGGCATCAGCTTCGGGGACTGCTTGCGACAGTGGCAATCCTCTGTCCAAGCGCAGGCTTGGCAGAACCGGTTCAAAGAACACCGCCCGTGGCCGGATCGGTGATTGCCCGAAAATCCGGTGAGGAAGTGCGCTTCGTCGACGTTTCGAGCTGGCGCTTCGTCGATCTCGCACAGGACCTTTTGTCCGGCGATATCCTGCGCACCAATGCGACCGGGGCGCTGGCGGTGCTTTTCTCCGACCACACCCAGATCCGGCTCGGCCGCAACACGGCGTTGCGCGTCAAACGGATGGGCACAGGCAGCGATACCAATCTCGAACTGCAGTCAGGCACGATCTGGGCACGGGCGGAGCGTGGCGGCCAGGGCCTGACGATCGACACGCCGGCGGCAACCGCTGCCATTCGTGGCACCGATTGGACCCTGACGGTCGCCGGCGACACGACCTCGCTGACCGTGCTTGAAGGCGTGGTCGAACTCGCCAACGAACTTGGAAGCGTCACCGTGAAGCAGGGTGAAGGCGCCGTTGCCGCGATCGGGAAAGCGCCGACCAAGATCGTGATCGTGACGCCGAAGGACCGCGAACAGATGCTCTTCCATCTGTCTTTACGCGACGCCTTCGCGCTCATGCCGTCAACCCCGCTTAAGGTGCGCGACATGCGCGATGAGCGCGAACGGATCGAAGCCCGGCCGGAAGCGTCGCGCTCGGCCGAAGATTGGCTGACACTCGCCGAAATCCAACTGCGGTTCGACGGGCGAGCCCAGGCCACAGCCGCCCTTCAACAGGCTCGACGCCTCGGCCTCAATCGATCTCAAGCCGCGCGCGCCTATCTCGTCGAAGCGCTGATTGCCGGTTCTGAAAACCGCTACGGCGATGCGGCACAGCTGTTCGAAAAGGCAACCCCCGGGCTCGATGCCGACCGCCGCTCCGTCGCGGCCTTCGGCGGCTATTTCGCACGCGCTCTCGCCGACCCGGACCGGATCGAGCAGCCGCCGTCTCAGGCAACAGGTGCCTATGGCGCCTTCGCTGCGGCCTGGACCGCGGGCTTTCGCACCGATATCCGCGCAGCGATCGAAACGATCAAGAAGGCGGAAAGGCGATATCCGGACGATCCGTTCCTCCCAGCGGCCCGCGCGCAATTTGCAATGCTGCTCGACGATCGAGACGAAACGCGCGCCGGTATCGAAAAGGCGCTTGCGAACGATCCCGACGACCCGACCGCACTGGAATCGCGCGCCAAGTACCGCTTGCTCATTGAAAACGATCGAATAGGCGCGCTGGCGGATCTCGAGCGTGCCTTGGAAATCACGCCGGGCGACCCGTCTCTCTGGAACTGGGTGGGCCTGGCAAAAAGCGAGCGGGGCGACAATCGCGGCGCCGAGAGAGCATTCCAGAAGGCCGTGGAACTCGATCCGGCCGATCCGCTTTACCACGCCAACCTGGCCTATCAGTACCTCGATGAAATGCGGCTTGCGGAAGCAAAGCGCGAGATCGATACGGCACTCGCGATCGATCCTTCCTTCGACCTCGTGCTCGTCGCCCGCGGTCGGTACCATTTGCAGAACGGCAACCTGGACAAGGCGATCGACGACCTCTTGGCCGGTTCGACGACCAACCCCGCCTATTCCAACGCGCAATTGCTGCTCTCGGCGGCGCATTATGAAAAGGGAGACCGCCTTCCGGCGGCACAGGCCCTCGACAATGCCGACCGGCTCGACCCGAACGACCCCGTCGTCGCGACCGTGCGGACCGCGATTGCGATCGACGAATACGATTCCGATGCGGCGATCCGCTACGCGCAGGAACTGATGCGGCGGACGCGGGCGCGCGGCGGCGAAAGTGCTCCGCTCGGCGCCAACCAGGATGCCGGATCGACGCTCAACGACGCCTTCCGCCTGCAAGGCCTGAACGCCTGGGGGCAATATTACGGCGATGTGGTCTTCGATCCGTTCACGGGATCGAGCTATGTCGACCAGGCGATCCGCGGCAGCGTCAATCCGCTGTTCAACACCTATGATTTCGATGGCAGCCCCGTCGTCAACACCGCCAATGCGCAGAGCTTCTCCGCCTTCTTCCAGGGGCTGCTGATCGAGCCGCACATGCTGGCAAGCCGCGAGCGCACGGCCAATCTCGTCCAACGGCCGTTCTTCGAGGCCGCGGTCGCAGGCGGCATCATCGCCGACAGCGACCATGAGGGCGGGATCGGCGAGGCGGAACTGCGCGGGCTGACGTTCTCGCCCTTCCCGATCAGCGTCTACGGCAATCTGCATTGGGAGAAGCCGCGCGATACGATCGATATCGGCAATGGCCTGGCGATCGAGCGTGAAGCACGCCTGCTTGGCGGCAATGGCTATGTGACAGCCTCCCCGACGCCGGATGACAGGGTCGTGGCCTATGCCAACTACGGCGATCTTGATGATAAACGCAGTATTTTCGATATCCCGGATCCCCGCGCGGCCCCTCTGAAGCTCGACGGGCTGAGCGACGACGATTCCTCGCGGCTACTCTCGGGCGTGGCGTGGAGCCATACCTTCGGATACCGCAACATCGCCAATGCCGCGTTCTTCTTCTCCGATCAGAATACCACGGAAAACGAGCGGATCCGGCTCACGGACCCGCGCTTTCCGGACCTTGCCACCAGCCGGAGCGAGGACAAGCAAAGAACCTATATCGCCGCCATCAATCACCTTTACGGTGACGGCGATTTCACCTGGCGCTACGGCGTCGAAGGCGGCGTGGTAAAGTCATCGAGCGCGTTCGACATTTTTGACCCGCTGGGCGTCAGCACCGGCAGCAGCAATGCGCCCGTCATCGCGTCCGGTTCGACGTCCGCCACACAGACGGTCGCCAAGGCTTACATCGACACGATCTACGAAATCACGCCGGACCTGAAGACGGAAGGCGCCCTCTTTGCCCGCTATATCGAAGGCGTCAACGACGGCGGTGTCAGGCTCGAACCGAAAATCGGCATCGCCTGGGCGCCGGCCGAAGGGCATTGGCTGCGGGCGGCAGCCATGCGCGATGGCCTCAACTTCGACGTCGCCACCCTTGCGCCGATCGGCATCGTCGGGCTGCAGCCGAACCAGCTGCGCTTCGGCGCCGAAGGCTATGCCGATACGCTGGCACTGCGTTGGGACGCGGAGTGGAACAGCTGGTTCTTCACCGCGCTCGACTACCAGCACCAGGAGGTGCGGCAACTCGCGCTCGACATTCCGCTTTCGACCACCAGCCTTGCGTATGCCAAGGTCGGGCTCGACCGGGTTGCGGCAACGGCGAACTTTGCCATCGGCCACGGCTTCGGCCTCTCCCTGACCGCGGCCCACACGGAAGCCGACGTTAAGGAACATACCGGCAACCAGCCCGGCGAACTGCTGTTCGTGCCCGAAAACACCGGCCAAGCGGCGCTGACTTGGGTCAGCACTGCGAACGTCAAGACGACCGTTGCCGCCAACTATGTCGGCTCACGACCCGGCGGGATAAAGACGCTCGACGACTTCTGGACGCTCGACGCCGCCTTGCAATGGGAACCGTTCGACAAGCAGATCGAGGTCGATCTGGCAGCCTTCAATCTGCTCGATGAAGATTTCGAGCTGGGCAATGGCCTGCCGGGTTGGGGACGAACGTTCAAAGGCACGATCAAAGTGCGGTTCTGATGGAGGAGCGCGTCGCCGTGCAGGCATCGAGCGGTCGGTCCGGACAATGGGACAGCCCCCGCTTCCTGCAACGGCGGGCGAAACTTCTTGCGCTTGCGGTTTTCGTCGCCATCGCGCTGTCGCTGGCGACCTTGACCAATGCCTGGCGGCTGAACGAGTTGCGCAGCTTCGACTACCTGTCGACCATCGACGGCCCGCCGCTGCCCGAGGACAGCCCGATCATCGTCGCGATCGACGAACCGTCGATGGCCGAAATCGGGCGCCAATGGCCCTGGCCGCGCGCCCTGCATGCGCGCCTCATCGAGGCGCTGCGCAAGGCCGGCGCACGCGCCATCGGCATCGACGTGATTTTCGCTGAACCTTCGGCCGATGCCGCCAACGACGAGGCGCTGGAAAAGGCGCTCGGCGCGGACGTGGTTCTTGCCGGAGACCAGACGCTGGTGGAGGCGCCGCAGGCCGACCAGTTCGTGCGCACCGAGCCGCTCGCCCGCTTCATCGCAAAGGGCGCCTGGACCGGGATCGCCTCCGTCAGCCTCAGCGGCGACGGAACGTTGCGCGCCGTTCCCGACTATCCGGACGGATTTGCCGCCGTGCTCGCGGCAATCGCCGGCGCAAAATCGCACGCACCGCCAAAGGACGCGCTGATCCAGGTCTTCGGACCGGCGCGGACCTATCCCACCGTCTCCTATTACCAGGCGCTCGATCCCGACAATTTCCTGCCAGAAGGCATGTTCGAGGACCGTGTCGTGCTCGTCGGTCTCAGCCTGCAAAATGCGCCATCGATCGCCGATGGCGGGGCCGATGCCTTCACGACATCGGATACCGTACATTCGAACAAGCTCGTTTCCGGCGTTGAGATGCAGGCTACCATCTACGACAATCTGGCCCATGAGCTTTTCATTCAGCGCGCTGCAAGACCGTATGTGGTTGCCGCCATTGCGCTGGCCGCGATGCTTGCGGCCTTTTCGGTGCTGCGGACGACCGGCTGGCGCACGCTTGCCTATGGCGCCGTCGCCATCGGCCTGATCATCGCCGCCAGCTATGCCGCGATGCGTCTTGGCCACGTCTTTCTGTCGCCGCTTGGGCCTGGGCTTGCGTTCCTTGCCGTGACTGCCGGCCAGGCCGGGCTCGACTATGCGGAGGAACGCAAGAAGCGCCGCGAAATCACCCGCGCCTTCCAGCAGTACCTCTCCCCTGCCCTTGTCGAGCGCCTGGCGAAAGACCCGTCACACCTGAGGCTCGGCGGCGAACGGCGCACGCTGTCGATCCTCTTTTGCGACATCCGGGGCTTTACCACCATCGCGGAGGAAATGAAGGAGGATCCGGAGCGTTTGACGGCACTGGTCAACCGGCTGCTGACGCCGCTTTCAGAAGCCGTTCTCGAACAGGGCGGTACCATCGACAAATATATCGGCGACTGCCTGATGGCCTTCTGGAACGCGCCGCTCGACGACCCCGACCATGCCGTGCATGCAGTCGGGGCGGCGCTCGACATGCTTGCGCGGCTTGAACGGGTGAACCGGGAACTCGAAAGCGAGGCGAAACGGGAACGCCGACCGGCCCAAACCTTGAGGATCGGCATCGGCATCAACACCGGCGAATGCGTCGTCGGCAACATGGGCTCGCACCAGCGGTTCGACTATTCGGCCCTTGGCGACGCCGTCAATCTGGCCTCGCGCCTCGAAGGCGCATCGAAGGACTACGGCATCTCTCTGCTCCTCGGCGAGGAGACCGCGCGTCTCGTCGAAAAGACCTTCCCGATCGCCGAACTCGATCGCATCACCGTCAAGGGCCGCACCGCCGTGTCGCCGGTCTTCACCGTCGCCGTCGGCGCCAGGAAGGACGCGATCGAACGCCACCAGGCCTTCGTACAGGCCAAATATGACGGCACGCTTCGAGCTCATGACGCGGTGTTCGACCAGTTGAGGAGCGCCCTGCCGCCACTCGCGCGCTACTACGAAAGGGAGCGTTCCCGTCTCGATACGTCGCGACGGGAACCGAAGTGAGCAGCCACAACCGACCGCGTGGTCAGTGGAGCCCGCCGACGCCGAGCAGCCGCTCGACGGTATCGTGATCTCCCGCCAGCGCTTCCGGCGTTCCGGTCCAGGCGATCCGGCCGCGTTCGAGCACGATCACCCGGTCGGCAAAGTCGAGCGCGCTCTGAATGCGCTGTTCGACCAAGACGATCGTCATGTCGCCGGTCTTTGCCAGTTCGGCAAACGCCTTCATCAGCTCTTCGCAGATAACGGGCGCCAGGCCCTCCAGCGGTTCGTCGAGCAACAGGATCGACGGACGGCCGAGGATGGAGCGTGCCGTCGACAGCATCTGCTGTTCGCCCCCTGAGAGCTGGCTGCCGAGATTGCGCCGGCGCTCGAAGAGACGCGGGAACATGTCGTAGGCTTCCTGGATCGCACTTTTCGGGCGGTTCTTGAGGCCGACGAACAGGTTCTCCTCCACGGTCAGCGTCGGGAAGACGCAGCGCGCCTGCGGCACGAAGCCGAGCCCCTGCATGGCGCGCGCAGCACTTGGCAACACGGTCACGTCCGTCCCGCCCATGCGGATGCGCCCGTCATAACGTCGCGTCTGGCCGGCAAGCGTTGCAAGCAGGGTCGTCTTGCCCATGCCGTTGCGACCGAGCACGGCAAGCCGGGCACCTGCCGGAACGGCAAAGGACACGCCTTCGAGCACCCGCGTCGGCCCATAGCCGGCGGACAGGTTTTCCACCTCAAGCGGCGTGGCTGGCATTGGCATAGCTCCCCAGATAGGCTTCCCGCACGCGCGGATCCTTCGTCACGTCAGACGGCGAACCGTCGAAGATGATCGCGCCGGCGGCCAGCACGACGACGCGCTTGGCAAAGCGGAAGACGAGATCCATGTCATGCTCAATCATCAAGACGGCGAGATCGGCTGGCAGGTCGGCCAGTGCCTGCTCGATCCGGCCGGTGTCGCTCTGCGGCACGCCGGCGGCGGGCTCGTCGAGCAGCAGCACCCGCGGCTTCAGCGCCAGCGCAACGGCGATTTCCAGCAAGCGTTGCTGACCGTAGGCGATCTCGCTCACCTTGCGGTGCATCAGTTCCCGAAGCCCGAGCTTGCCGAGAAGGTCTGCCACCTCGGCCATGACGTCCGGCATGCCCAGAAAATTGCCGAACAGACGACCGGCGCGGCCAGTGCGTTGCAGGACAGCGAGCGCAACATGTTCGGAAGGTGTCATATCGGCAAAGAGCCGCGTCACCTGAAACGAGCGAACGAGTCCCCTTCGCACCCGACCGATGGCGTCGATACCGGTCACCACCTCGCCACCGATACGCACCTCGCCGGAATCCGGCTTGAGATTGCCGGTCACGAGATTGACGAACGTCGTCTTGCCGGCGCCGTTCGGCCCAATCAGCGCGACCCGGTCGCCCGGCGCCATGCTGAGGCTGACGTCATTGGTGACCGCGAGCCCGCCGAAGGCGCGCTTCAAGTTGCGGACTTCGAAGATCGGCTGCATCACTGTGCCTCCTTGCGGCGGGCAAAGAACGCAGCCGCGGTGCCATAGATGCCCTTCGGCGCGAAAAGCACGACGGCGATCAACAGCGCGCCCACCATCGTCAGCCAGTGGAAGGGATTGGCCGCCGAGACCACGTCCTCGAAAAACATGAAGACGACAGTGCCCGTGAGCGCACCGAACAACGAGCCCGTACCCCCGAGCACCAGCATGACGAGGCTTTCGGCAGACATCGTAAAGGAGAGGCTGTCGAGCCCGACGACCTGGGTGGAGATCGCATTCAGCGCGCCGCCGACGCCGGCAACGGCACCGGAGATGACATACATTTTCGTGAGCGCGAACTTCGGCGACGCCCCCATCGAGCGGATGCGGACAGGGTCTTCCTTGATGCCGCGGCACAACATGCCGAAGGGCGAGCGCACGATCAGTCGCAGCACGACGAAGACGATGGCAAGCAGCGCCACGCCGAAGACATAGGCCGTGCGGCCCCAGAGATCGAACTCGTAGAGTCCGAGAAGTGCCGTCGGCGCAATGCCGGAGAGCCCGTCGCTGCCACCGGTCCAGGAGGAGGCCTTGTTGGCGAACTCGTGGAAGAGATGGATGAGCGCGATCGACAGCACCAGTTGCGGCAGCCCGTGCGCACGCAGGATGACGACCCCGCAGATAAGTCCCGCCACCGCCCCGGCAACAATGCCGAAGGCCAGCATCGCCAGCGGATCGTTGATGCCGTAATGCGCCGAGGCGATGCCCGCAGCATAGGCGCCGGCGCCGAAGAGGGCCGCGTGCCCGAGCGTCGCGACACCGCAATAGCCGGTGACGAGATCGAGCGACAGCACCAACAGAGCGGCTGCGATGATCCGGGTCAGAAGAGCCAGATTGTTGGGAAAGAGGAAGTAGCCGACCACCGCGACCAGCAGGATAACGGCCAGACCTATGAGGTCCCCACCGCCAAACCGTCGGCGCACCGGAGCGGTCGCGATCAAGTCGTTCGTCGTCGTCATGGTCATCCCTTGGCCCTCCCGGCGAGCCCGCGCGGGAACACGCAGATGATCGCGATCACGGCCAGATAGAAGAAGAATTCACCGAATTCCGGCATGAGATAACGGCCGGTCGTATCGATCGCGCCGAGCAGCAGGCAGGCAACGAGCGCGCCCGGGATAGACCCGGCGCCGCCGACGGAGACTACGACCAGGAACGTCACCATGTAACGCAACGCGTAATAGGGTTCGACCGGAAGAAGTTCCGCCCCCACCACGCCGCCGAAGGCGGCAAGTCCGACGGCAACCGCAAAGCTCACCGCATAGACGATTTCCGTGCGCACACCGAGGGCGGCCGCCATTGCCGCGTTGTCAACCGAGGCCCGCAGCTTGACGCCGAAGGCCGTCTTTTCGATCGCGTACCAGAGACCGGCTGCAACCACGAGGCCGCAGACGATCGCAAAGATGCGATGGGTGGCGATTGCCCGGAAGCCGAGATCGACGGATCCCTGCAATTCGCCAGGCAGCGGCACCGTCTTCAGCGTCGGGCCGAAGACATAGTTGGCGATGCCGATGATGCAGAATGTGATACCAATGGTCATCAGCACCTGGGTCAGTTCCGGTGCGCCGTAGATCCGCCTATAGAGCAGCCGCTCGATCGGCACGGCGATGATGATGGTGCCGAAGACCGCGAGCAGCACGGCAAAGCCGTAGGCAAGACCCAAATCGCGCGCTGCATAGGAGGCGATGTAACCGCCGATCATGGCAAAGGCGCCATGCGCCAGGTTGACCACGCGCATCAGGCCCATGGTGACCGAAAGGCCGATGGAGATGACGAAGAGCACCATGCCATAGGCAAGGGCGTCGATCGCAATGCTGAGGACGGTTTGCATGGGGCTATCCGTTGCCCTTTCTTCCAAATTTGGCTGCGCCGGATTCGGTGCGCACTATGCGCGGAGCGGCAGTCAGGCGCCAGCATTCGCGGCGCCGCAGGCGCGCCGGTCGCTCAAAAGCAACCGGTCAACGCATCATCAGTGTCGGTGGGCGCTCAGCACCCGCCCAAGTCGACTACTTCAGCGCAGCGAGACCGGGGTCGCCCTGCTTCTCGAAGGTCTGGATTTCCTTGTTGTAATAGGTGCCGTCATCGGCCTTGGCGACCTCGCGCAGATAGATGTTCTGGGTGATGTGACGCGATTCCGGATCGATCGTCACCGGACCACGCGGGCTGACCCAAGAGAGGCCTTTCACGGCTTCCACGGCCTTGGCCGCATCCTGCTCGCCGCCGGTCGCCTCGATCATCTTGTAAATCACATGCATGCCGTCATAGGCTCCGACCGAGGGGAACGAGAGTTCGGCCGGGTTGCCGATCGCCTTGCTCGCCGCTTCGACAAAGGCCTTGTTCTCCGGCGAGTCGTGCGAGACGGCGTAGTGGAAGGTCGTCTGAATGCCGAGCGCCGCCTCACCGAGAGCAGGCAAATCGGATTCCTGCGTGAGGTCGCCGGGCGCAAAGAACTTGATGCCGCCGTCCTTCAGGCCGTTTTCCTTGAAGGCCTTGACGAAGCCGAGCGTCGTCGGGCCGGACGGCAGGAAGGCGAAGACGCCTTCCGCGCCCGAATCCTTGATGCGCTGCATGATTGGGGAAAAGTCGTTGGTCGCAAGCGGCATGCGGATCGCTTCGACCACCTGGCCGCCGGCCGCTTCGAAGCCCGTCTTGAAGGCGTTCTCGGCGTCCACGCCCGGGCCGTAGTCGCTGACGACGGAGATCACCTTGGAAACACCCGCGTCCTTGGCAACCTTGGCGATCGGCGTCGAGGTCTGCCAGGTGGTGAACGAGGTGCGCACGACGAGCGGGCTTTTGGTGACGATCGCCGAGGTCGCCGCGTTCATGATGACGAGCGGCACATTCGCCTGGGTGAGCAGCGGCGTGACCGCCATGGCATCCGGGGTGAAGTAGAAGCCGGCGAGGTACTGCACGCCTTCCTTGACCACCAGTTCCTGGGCCAGCGCCTTTGACTGGGCGGGATCGGCCTGCGGCACGTCGCGGTAGATGATCTCGATATCGTCGTCGCCGACCTTGCTGCCGTTCAGCGCCATATAGGCGTCGATGCCAGCCTTGAAGTTCTTGCCCTGCAGCGCGAAGGGGCCGGAGAACGGTCCGACGACACCGATCTTGATCGTGTCGGCATAGGCAGCACTGCTCATTGCCAAAGCCGCAACCGCAGCCAGAATCATCCGCTTCATATTTCCTCCCTGAGATGCCGGCCACTCCCGAGCCCGCATCCTCGTCGCAAACGACTGTCGATTTGATGGTTGTCAGCTTGCCATGCCAAACGGTGATGTAAAAATGAAATATGGGGTGCCAATCATAATTTAGGGGTTATGTTTTGACACAGGCAGCGCGCCTCGGCCAGCCGAGTGCACCGAAATCCCCAGCCCATGACACGCACCTTCCGGTGCCCGCGCCAGCCCACAGGGGAGCAGCAAACGACACGGTGGCGGCGCAATCGCAGGTTCGGGGCGTATCGCCGCCGCAGACCTAGATCGGCGGCAGATTTTCCGGCTGCGCCATGTCGATGAAGACCTGAACGCGTTTGGCTCGCAGCTTGCCGGGCTTGTACTTCTTCAGCCACTCGCCAGTTTCATCGAGGAACAGACTGGCCGCGGCTCCCTCGGATGTCCCCACGCGCGCCGCCTTGTCCCGGTCGGACTTCTTCTTTGCTGTCGCCTCCCGGACAGAGCGGAAATAATAGTGGTTGAACAGCCGATTGAACTCCGTGAAGTAGATGTCGGCCGCGCGCCGATCGCCACGGATGAGCAGCATGTTCTCGTCGTTGTCGTTGGTCGACGCGTCCGAGAAGTTCGCCGAACCGGTGACGACCATTGGATCCGCGCCAAGGGGATCGGCGAGCAGAAACTTGGAATGCACATAGGCGACGTGATTGTTGAGCCCGAGCGCCCGCGCATTGGTTTCCCGCGCCCACTGATAGACCGGATCGCGCAGATAGGATCCCCAGGCCTGATAGACGTTCTGTCGCGCCGTCAGCGGAATGAACGGCTTCTTCGCCTTGGCCTTAGGCTGGTCGCGCTTTTCCAGGAGGAGGAAGAGCACCGGATGCACGCCGGACTGGGCACTATTGTCGAGAAACGCCTGCTTGAAGCGATCGTTGATCCCGAAGGCGAGCGTCACGCCGCCATAGGACCGCGCCTCGTCCAGCGCCCTCACATACATATCCAGAACGGCGCTTCCGGCACGCGGACTGAAGATCGAGGTCACGCCGCTTGAAACATCCGCGGGCGCATGCGGCACCTCGGCAAGGTCAGAGACCGCCTTGCGAAAGGCTTTTCGCTTTGACCTGCTCGCGGCAGGATTGTCGGTCTTTGCCGCACCAGGGTCGCCGGCAAGCAGTGTCCAGTATGTTTCAAATGCCTTGGCGAGATCGGCGTCGCGGACCCAATGCCCGACATTGGTCTGGCCATGCACGCCGCCCATCGACAGGTTCGTCGAGCCTGTCCAAACCTGCGGCTTTCGGCCCGGATCCTTGGGGAGCAGCACCATGAACTTGTTGTGCTGTATGTCGGCGGGATTGTTCTCCCGCCACCGCGCGATCGCCGCCTTCGGAAGCCCTACGGTGCGGACGATTTCCTTGTTCTCCTCGCGCGGAAAGCTCTCGTGGAACTTGCCCTTCTTGTCGGTATAGGCATTTTCCTTCGCGTCGAGCACGAGCCTCACGGCGACGCCGCGCTCGAAGGCGGCCTTCAGCCTTTCCACGACGGGGCGATATCTGAATTCATAGAAGCAGCCGAGCAGCGTGTCCCCCGCTTCCGCCTCGTCGATGAAACGCAGCAGTGCTTCGTCAAGGTCCCGGCTCAGCCACTGCAGCGCCTCGAGCGTCTTTTCCGGCGTTTCCAGCTTGTCCGGCGGCTTGTTTCCGAAACGGCGTCGGTAGGCCTGGCTGCTCGCGACACCGCGGTTGAAGAAAACGTCGTGCGTCTCCTCACTGAAGAGCGGTTCGGTTTTGATACCGATTCTGATGGCAGGTGCTGACCGGTCGATGTTCTTCGCCATACCTGTCAGCGGATGGAAGTAATAGTCGTAACGCCGACCGGGCTTGGCCGTGAAGTCATCCCAGACGAAACTCTGAACGGGATGGTCGTAGGTCAGAACGACGGTATCCTCATTGGGATGGGAGATCACCGTTTCGAAGACCTTGAAGCCGTACATGTAGTACCGCTCGCCTTCCGTTGGATCATGCCGCTCGACCGCAAAACCGAGAAGCCCCGCGGTGTCGGCGTTGCGATAGTCTATCGCGAACGAAACCGTATTGACCCCCGACACGGCGAAGACCTTGTACCCGCCAACCGCATCCGAAACGAAATGCATGCCGTCCTCCCGCGCGTGGTTGCGACAAGCATACTCGCTCAACTTCGAGGAATTACAACAGCGACAACTACAAAGGAGCTTGATCGGCGAACTCCCGCGCCGCTGCGCAGTGGTAGCGGCTCCGGCTCGAAAACACCGCCACACTTGTTACTCCCGCCGATCCTCTTGCGGTGTCAAGCTGCTCAGGACTGCAAGGCATCGGCCTTGCGTTGAGAAGCTTTGCTGAAACGAGGAGACACAGCACCATGACCCAGACGATCGAGAAACGCGAGAACGGACGCGCGGACGCCCAGTCGACGATGCAGAAGCCGCCGGTGGTTTCGGCACAGGCATGGGAAGCGGCCCGGCAGGAAATGCTGGTAAAGGAAAAGGCGCACACCCGCGCCCGCGATGCGTTGGCCGCCGAGCGTCGGCGGATGCCCTGGACGGCCGTGACCAAGAACTACGTGTTCGAGGGCCCCGACGGCAAGGCGGGCCTGCTTGACCTCTTTGCCGGCCGGCGCCAGTTGATCGTCTACCGCGCCTTCTACGAACCGGGCGTGCATGGCTGGCCCGATCACGGCTGCCGGGGCTGCTCGATGGTCGCCGATCAGGTTGCGCATCTGTCGCACCTTAACGCCCGTGACACGACCCTGGTCTTTGCCTCGCGCGCCCCGCAGGCGGATATTGCCAGGCTGAAGGCACGGATGGGCTGGACCATGCCCTGGTACACCATCACCGACAGCTTCGATGCTGATTTCGGCGTGGGCGAGTGGCACGGCCACAATGTCTTCTTCCGCGACGGCGAAGAGCTGTTTCGCACCTACCTCGTCAACAGCCGCGGCGACGAACAGATGGGCAGCACCTGGAACTATCTCGACATCACCCCGCTCGGCCGACAGGAAGTGTGGGAGGATTCGCCGGCCGGATATCCGCAGACCCCGACCTACAAGTGGTGGAACTGGAACGACAGCTACGTCGAAGGCGCTGCCCCCGACAAAAGATGGGTCGAAGTATCGGATGCCGGCGAGGCCGCGATGCGCGCCTCCGACACGAGCGCGAAGCCATGAGCATCGGCGCCCGCTCCGGTGAGCGCGACGGGCGGGCGCCCTCCCTCGCCCGTTTGGTAGCTGCGGGGTTGGCGCTTGCCGCCGCCCCCACCTTCGCCCTGATGGCGGTTCTTTCCAAGATGGGAACCGCCGGGGCCGATCCGATGCTGTGTAGCGGCGCCGGACAAACTGTGATCGGCGGGATGACCGCCATGTATCTGCTGATGGGCGCCTTTCACCTTCAGCCCTGGCTGAAACTGATCGACATCAGAAAGCGCTGAGGGATCGGCCTCGCCCCCGCGCCTGTCAGTTGCGGGCGTCGGGAGCTGAAAAATCATCCGGCGACATGCTATTGTCGCACGGCACGCAAAAGATGTGGAAACGCCGATGGGCATATGTCCCTGAAATCGGCGAGTGGGCATGCTGTCGAGTCGGAGAAGCAAGTGACTTCTCAGCTTGAAGTACGGAACGGTTCCACTAGGTAGATTTGGCAAGATCTCCGGCCCTTGTATCGGCAGGAGAAATCAGTCGCTTTCCACCTGTGGCCGGATCCGTTCGGAAAATACAGCGAATCAGGAAGTTGACCTTGAGTGTTGCCGCCTCTCAACCGAACCCGACACGTTTCAAGAGCCGCCCGTTGCCTTTGGCGGGCGCCCTGCTGCTTTTCGTTACAGCCGCTGCGGCATCGCTCTACTATTTGAGTGGAGCGAAAGAGCCTTCGTCGGAGATCGCAGCGATTGCCCCGGCTGTGACCGGCGCTGAAGTCGACGCCGCGATGATGCAGTCGCCGAATTTCCAAATCCTGTTCAGTGACGGCGATCGCGGGCTGATGGTCTACGAGGGTTACGTCTATGTCGTGCGACTCGGCGACAAGTTGCCGAATGGCCGCCGCATGATCGGATTCCAAAAACGGGACGGAAACTGGGCTGCGGTGACGCTTTGACAGCTTTCACCGCCTCCGAATTGTGGATGTTAACGCTTTGTTAACGCTCGCTTGCAAGGCACGGGGAACCCCCATTTAGCCACGGTTGCTACCCAGGGCGAACTGGCGCAACTCTTTGTTAAAGAGTCGTGAATCAGTGCTTTGGATGGTGCAGAATGATTAACAAGAAGCTACAGGATGAGCTGGTCGAGCTCGACGAAAGCCCTGCGTTCGAAGGCCGTTCTGTCATGAGCGAGCGCGCAGTCCAGGGAATTCCTCTCGCGATCGAAGCGGTGATCGGGCGCGCCAAGCTGACGGTGTCGCAGATCTCGAAACTCCATCAGGACGACACGATCCATCTCGATCGCAACTTCGGCGAACCGGTGGAACTCAAGGTCAACGGCATGGTGATCGGCCGCGGCGAAATCGTCTTCGACGAAGCCACCAACGCGATCGGCATCAAGATCATCGAAATCTCCCCGATCGGCGCCCAATAGGCTCCAAGGCGTAAGGCCGCCGTCGTCAGCGGAACTTGGCTTCCACAGCCAGCAAGGCTATGTCGATAGTTCAACGACACGATCCGGTACGGGAGGAGCCTCATATGCTGATCGATGGAAAAGTCTTTATCGTTACCGGTGGCGGTTCGGGTCTGGGTGCGGCCGTCGCGCGGCAGCTGCATGGCGAGGGTGCCCGCGTGGTTCTCGCCGACGTCAACGCCGCAGCCGGCCAGCAGATGGCCGAGGAGCTTGGCGGCAACGCGCTCTTCCAGAAGACGGATGTCACCAGCGAGGCCGATGGCGCCGCCGCAGTGGCAGCGGCCCTCGATCGCTTCGGACATCTGCACGGCCTGGTGAACTGCGCCGGCATCGCGCCGGGGGAAAAGGTGCTCGGGCGCGACGGTCCGCACCGGCTTGAAAGCTTTTCGCGCGCGGTCGAGATCAACCTCATCGGCACCTTCAACATGCTGCGGCTCGCCTCAGAGGCGATCCAGCGGGAAGAGCCCGGCGAGGATGGTGAGCGCGGGGTGATCGTCAATACCGCATCGGTCGCCGCCTTCGATGGCCAGATCGGCCAGGCGGCCTATGCCGCTTCCAAGGGCGGCGTCGTCTCGATGACCCTGCCGATTGCGCGCGAACTCGCGCGCCACGGCATTCGCGTCGTCGCCATTGCGCCGGGCATCTTCGAAACACCGATGATGGCCGGCATGCCGCAGGAAGTGCAGGATTCGCTCGGCAAGAGCGTGCCCTTCCCGCAGCGCCTTGGCAAACCGGACGAATTCGCGGCACTCGTGCAGCACATCTGCGAAAACCGCATGCTGAACGGCGAAGTCATCCGCCTCGACGGCGCCCTGCGCATGGGCGCGCGCTGACACGATCGGAGCTGGTGGCGCCCGACGACCGGGCGCGTGCCAGAGCGTTCCTTTGGCACGATCAGGCGGCCCGGTCGGCCGACTTGACCACATAGGCACAACGTCGCGCGCCGGCCAGAATGTGCTCGGCGCGCTCGACCTCGACACCGGGGCCGAGCACCGCCCGAAACACGCTCAATTCTGCCCTGCAGAAGCCCTGGCAGTTGGTCGCGGCGGCACAGATCGGACAATGGTTCTCGACGAACAGCAGCGTGCCGTCGCCCGGATCCTCGCAGGCGGCCATATAGCCTTCCTGTGACCGCAATCGAACGAGCACGTCCACCCGTTCGCGCAGGCTCTCTTTCTCCACCATCGCCGCACGATAGTTCTGGCGCGTCTCGTCCTCACGCGCGGCGATCAGCCGGTCGATCGCGTCCTCGCCAAGCGTCTGCCGGATGGTGCGCAACAACTGGACGGTCAGCTCTGC
This sequence comes from Ensifer sp. ENS08, assembly GCF_014852195.1. Taxonomy (NCBI): domain Bacteria; kingdom Pseudomonadati; phylum Pseudomonadota; class Alphaproteobacteria; order Hyphomicrobiales; family Rhizobiaceae; genus Ensifer; species Ensifer sp. ENS08. The sequence goes on along the minus strand of NZ_JACVBF010000023.1, from coordinate 47,305 downwards.
ATGCGTATCGGGAAACTCCGCGTGGCCGGCAGCCGTCAGCCCCCAGAACTGCGACGGACGACCGACGCCTTTTGCCTCGGACCACGACGTGGCCAGCCCCTCCTCGGCGAGACGCACCAACTGCTGGCGCACGGCCTCGCCGGTGATCGCCAGACGTTTGCCGAGCGCTGTCGCGGTCTGCGGTCCGTGTAGCTTGAGTGCAAGCATGATGCGCTCGCCCGGGGTGCGGCCGGCGCTTTGCTCTGGATTTAACAAGGGATCGCTTGACATATTCCCGCGCGCAGATTTACAAAGAATTGTCTTGCTAAATACACTCTCCTCCGTTCGCAGACAAGTGATCCGAGAGTGCCCCGCCCGCAAAGGATTTGACCATGGCCTTCGAACTTCCCGCCCTTCCCTACGCCGCCGCAGCACTTGCCGAAAACGGCATGAGCGCCGAGACGATCGAGTTTCACCACGGCAAGCATCACCAGGCCTATGTCACGGCGCTCAACGGCTTCGTCGAGAAGGACGCCTCGCTTGCAGGCCTGTCGCTGGAAGAGATCATTCGCCTCAGCCACGGCAAGGCGGAACTCGCCCCGGTCTTCAACAATGCCGGCCAGCACTGGAACCACATCCTGTTCTGGAACAACCTTTCGCCGAAGGGCGGTCAGATCCCCGGCGTGCTCGATAAGAAGATCACCGAAGATTTCGGCAGCGTCGCTGCCTTCAAGGATGCCTTCAAGGCAGCCGCCACCGGCCAGTTCGGTTCGGGCTGGGCCTGGCTGGTGCTCGGCCAGGACGGCAAGCTGAAGGTGACGAAGACCGCCAATGGCTCCAACCCGGTTGCCACCAATGAAGGCAAGGCGCTGCTCGGCCTCGATGTCTGGGAGCACGCCTATTACATCGACTACCGCAATCGTCGCCCGGACTACGCGTCGAACTTCCTCGACAAGCTTGCCAACTATGAGTTTGCCGAAGCGGAACTCAAGTCCGCCTGACCGACTGAAGGCGGTGCGGGCTGGAAAGAGTTCGCGAGCCGATCGGTCGAAGAGTTGCAGCAGCCGCTCGCCCCCGCCTGAGCTCAGGCTTCTGCAAATCCCGTGGCGTCTCCCCGCCGCCACGGGCTATTTCATCTCGGAACGAGCCCCATGCGCCAGACACCTCCGCCCTCCCTCGCCATCGACGCCCATGCCGACCTGGCGGTGTCGAAACCGGAGTTCGCCGACACCCTGTCGCATCTCGCCGCCACCGTCTGCGTGGCGAGCGCCGGCAATGGCCCCGACAGTCTCGGCCGGACGGTGACGGCGACCTTCTCGCTCTCTGCCAACCCGCCGTCGATCGTCATTTCGATCAAGGCGGACAGTCCGCTTGCCGCGCTGATCGCCGCCGAGCGAGGGTTTTCGCTCGCCATGCTCGCTGAGGGCCAGGAGCTGATCGCAGATGCCTTTGCCGGCAAGATCGAAGCGTCGAAGCGCTATCTCGTCGGCATATGGGCTGAGTGGCCGAGCGGACGGCCAAGGCTGCTCGGCGCGGCTGGCACGCTCGACTGCCTGCTCAGCGCTTCGATCGAGGTGGGCGACCATATGCTGTTCGTGGGAACAATTGTCGCAACCCAGACGTCTGCTCATGCCGACCCCTTGATCTGGGGCCGCCGCCGGTATCAGTCTCTCGACAGGACGAGATCGCTGACGCTGGCGAGCAATGGGCATGCGCCCCTTACCCCAAGCAAGCCTGCGGCCTGAACCGGCGATCGCGGAGGAGGAAGCCATGCGGCAAGTGCTCGAAAAGCTCTTACAGGACGGAAAGGACGACGCCCTTTTGCGGTTCACGCTCGGCAGCATCTGCCTCCAGGAGGCGGACTTCGATACCGCCTTGGCCCATGTGGAGCGGGCGATCGCCTTTGACCCGGACTATTCGGCAGCATGGAAACTGCGTGGCGCAATCCTCCTCAAGCTGGGCCGCCACCAGGAGGCAATTCAGGTCTGGCGCGAAGGCCGTACGGTCGCCGAGCGGAAGGGCGATCTGCAGGCAGCAAAGGAAATCGGCGTCTTCCTGAAACGCCTGGAGCGGCAGTGTCTCGCCGCCAACGGGAACGAGTAGCCAGCCCTGAAAAAGGCCGGGCCCGGCGGATATACCGAGCCCGGAGATATCGCGAACGATCAGTTCACTTGAAGACCGAAGGCAGCCACAGCGACAGCGCCGGTATGTAGGTGACCGCCATCAGCACTGCGATGCTGGCGCCGAAGAACGGCCAGATCGTGCGCATCGCCTCGCGGATGGATATCCCGCCGACGGCGCAGCCGACGAAGAGTACGGTTCCGACCGGCGGCGTGTTGAGGCCGATGCCGGCATTGAGGATCATCACCACACCGAAATGCACCGGATCGATGCCGAAGGCCTTGACCACGGGCAACAGCACTGGCGTGCAGATGATCACCATCGGCGCCATGTCCATGAAGGTGCCGAGGATCAAAAGGATGATGTTGATGACGAGCAGCACGATGATCGGGTTTTCCGAGATCGCGCCGATCGCACTGATCATCAATGCCTGCACCTGAAGGAACGCCATCAGCCAGCCGAAGGACGCCGCCATGCCGATGACGAGCAGCACCATGGCCGTCGTGCGCACCGCCCCCATCACCGCCTCGACGAAGCCCGTCCAATCCAGCTCGCGATAAACAAGCATGGCGACGAGGAAGGCATAGAGCACGGCAATGCACGAGCTTTCCGTGGCGGTGAAGACGCCGGAGCGCACGCCGCCGAAGATGATGCCGATCAGCACGATGCCGGGGAACGAGGCGAGCAGATAGTAGAAGACCTTGGCAAAGCCCGGAAACGGTTCGGACGGATAGCCCCGGCGCCTGGCAACGACATAGGCCGTCACCATCAGCGCAAGCGCGAGCAAGAGCCCCGGGATGATGCCGGCGGTAAAGAGATCGGCAACCGAAACATTACCGCCGGCGGCGATCGAATAGAGGATCATGTTGTGCGACGGCGGAACCATCAGCGCGATAATCGCCGCATTGACGGTGACGTTGACGGCATAGTCGCGGTCGTAGCCGCGCTTGGCCATCTGCGGGATCATCAGACCGCCGACCGCCGAGGCGTCAGCCACCGCCGAGCCGGAGATGCCTCCGAAGAGCGTCGAGGCGACGATATTGACCTGGCCGAGGCCGCCGCGCAGGTGGCCGACGAGGCCGGCCGCAAACTGGATCAGCCGGTTGGCGATGCCGCCGCGCACCATCAGGTCACCGGCAAAGATGAAGAACGGGATCGCCATCATGGCAAAGACGTTCATGCCCGAATTCAGCTGCTGAAACACCACCACCGGCGGCAGGCCGAGATAGAGCACGGTCGCGAACGAAGCGATGCCGAGGCAGAAGGCGATCGGCGTGCCGATGAGCATCAGGAGGGTGAAGACCCCAAAGAGGATAGTGTAAGCCATTCAGGCCATCTCCTGCACGACGACATCGGCTGCGAGTTCGACGCCGAGAAACTGGTCGATAAAGCGCTCCGCGGCAAAAAGGGCGATCATGGCGCCACCGACGACGAGCGGGAAAAAGTCGACGCCGCCGGGCCATCCGAGAACCGGAATGGTCGCCGTCCAGGTGCCGGCCGAAAGGAGCAGGCCGTAATAGGCCATCGCTAACCCGAATACGACGATCAGCCCGAGGCTCGCCAGATCCATGGCAAGCTGCACCGACGGCTTCATCACGTGTCGGACGACATCAAGGCCGAGATGCACGCTTTCGCGTACGCCGACGGCGGCGCCGAGCATGATGAACCAGGCCATGAGATGAAGAGCCAAGGGCTCCGACCAACTCGGAGAGTCGTTGAGCACGTAGCGGGCAAAGACCTGCCAGCCGACGATCAGGGTCATGGCGACCATGCCAATGCCGGCGATGTAGAGCGAAGCGCGGCTCAGCGCGCCAAGAAGCGGACGTATCGTCCGCATGAAACGACGCATGTTTCTTCCTCCTCCGCAAAGGCGATCCGGTAAACAGTTGAAAAGGCCGGCCCCGATCCCGGAGCCGGCCTCACCGCTGTCACTTGACCGCCTTTACCCTTTCGAGAAGGTCCTTCAGCTTCGGGTCGCTGACGAACTGGTCGTAGACCGGCCCCATCGCGGCTGCGAACTCCTCCTTGTTGACCTTGATCACGTTCGCACCGGCAGCGCGGACCTTCTCCTCGGAAGCCTTTTCGCGCGCGCTCCAAAGCTCGCGCATCTTGCCGACGCTGTCCTTGGCCGCTTGGCGAAGCAGCGTCTGATCCTCAGGCGAGAGCTTGTCCCAGCTCGTCTTGGAAATGACGAGGATCTCCGGATTGAGGGAATGCTCCGTCAGCGAATAGTTCTTGGCCACCTCGAAATGGCGGGCAGATTCGTAGGACGGCCAGTTGTTCTCGGCACCATCGACGACGCCCGTCTCGAGCGAGGAGTAGACCTCGCCCATCGGCATCGGCGTCGGGTTGGCGCCGAAGGCCTGCATCATCGCGATCCAGAGATCGGATTGCTGCACGCGGATCTTCAGGCCTTTCAGGTCAGCCAGTTTCTCGATCGGCTTCTTGGTCGTGTAGAAGGAGCGCGCCCCGCTATCGTAGAAGGCAAGACCGATCAAGCCATGCGGTTCGAAGGCTGCGAGGATTTCGTCGCCGATCGGGCCGTCGACGGTGTTGTGCATGTGTTCCGTCGAGCGGAACAGGAAAGGCATGCCGAGGACCATCGTCTCCTTGACGAGGTTGTTGAAGGGTGCTGCGTTGACGCGGTTCATGTCGATGACGCCGAAGCGGGTCTGTTCGATCGTGTCCTTCTCGCCGCCGAGAACGCCGTTGTTCATGACCTCGATCTTGATGCGACCGTTGGTGCGCTCGGAGAGCAATTGCCCCATGTATTTGACCGCATCGACGGTCGGGTAGCCATCCGGATGGATGTCGGCCGAACGCAGGGTGATTTCCTGCGCCTGCGCCGCTGTGCCGGCAAACGCCAGCCCCATGGCGACGCAAAGCATGCTTGCAATTTTCTTCATGTTTTCCTCCTCTAGTCGTGCTTCGGCCTCTCCCAAGACCGGGTTGCTGCCCATCCGGGCCGGCATGCGAAATCTCCATGTTGTGGGTTCCACGGGCGCCTCCCAGCACCCGCGGCAACTACACCGCGGCGAAGGCCGGCAGCTTGAACAGGCGTTCCGGGTTCTCGACGAGAGCCAGATGTCTGGCCCGTTCGTCCGGAAGCCAGCCGAGCACGAGGTCTGCCAGCCGTGCATCGTCGGGATAGTCTTCTGTCTTGCGGATCATGTTGTGCGGCCAGTTCGAGCCCCAGACGATGCGCTCTGGCGCATGCGCGGCGATCTTCCTGGAGACGGCTGCGACATCCTCATAGGGCCACCCGTCGCGCGAACTCTCGTAGACGCCGGCGAACTTGAACCAGACATTGTCGCGATCGATCAGCTTCAAGAGAGCCGCGATCTCCGGTCCATCCGGATCGACGCCGGCAAAGAACTTGCCGTGGTGATCGAGCACCCAGCGTGACCGGATGCGCGCCAGCCGCGGCAGATGGTCGAGCAGCCGGTTGCCGTCGAACTGCACGGCTATCATCCAATCTGCCGCATGTGCCCGCGCATCGACCGCTTCCAACGCATCGAGCCCCACCGCCCCTCCAGGCAGATCCATGATACGGGCACCGACAACGCCCGCGTCGCTGAGCGCGCCGATGTCCGCGTCGGACGTGGTTTCGTCGATGACGGTGACGCCGCGCGCGACATCGCCCATCTCGGCCAGGCAGGCGAGCAGATTGGCGTTATCCTTCTGATGGGCGTTGCCCTGGGTGATGATCACCCGGTCGATGCCGAGCCAGTCCATGACCTGGCGGTAGGCGGCAGCATCCGGCAACGGCTCAACCGGCAAAGGCGGGCCGCCGGGAAGCGATGGATAACCCGGCAGATACATGTGCATCTGCGCGTCGACCGTGCCCGTCGGCAAGCGCGGTTCAGGCGGGCGGCCGGTGAGGGTTCGCTCGATCATTGCGCGCTCTCGGGCATCTTGAACCTGGCGAGCGCGTCACGATCGATCTCGATGCCAAGGCCGGGTGCATCGGGGATGGCAACGACACCGTCGACCGCCTCGATCGGCGCCTTCAGCACCGCCTGCCGGAACGGGTTTTCCGTCCGGTCGAACTCCAGGATCGGTTCGATCGGGTTGACCCGCACCGGATCCGGCGTCATCGCCGCCATGAACTGCAGCGCGGCAGCGATATGCACGCCCGTGCCCCAGACATGCGGCACGATGCGAACGCCGTGCAGCGTCGCAAGGCTCGTGATCTTCGCCATCTCGGAAAAGCCGCCGCAGCCACAGAGATCCGGCTGCAGGATGTCGACGGCACGGCTTTCGATCGCCGGCCACATGCCATAGCGGCCATGCCAGGTCTCGCCGCCGGCAACCGGGATTGGTTGGCCGGCCCTGACCGCGCGATAGGCGGAAAGCTGTTCCGGCACGACCGGCTCCTCGAACCAGTCGATGTCGTAGTCGGCCGCCGCCTTGCCAAGCCGGATCGCCTCGGTGACGGTGTAGCCATGGTTGGCGTCAATCATCAGCCGCATCTCGTTGCCGATCGCCTCGCGCACGGCACGAATGACACGCAGGTCTTCCTCGATGCCGAAGCCGATCTTGATCTTGCAGGCATGGAAGCCTTGCGCCCGGCGCTCGGCCATCTCCAGCGCATTGTCGGAGACCCGGTCGACGCCATCGCGCTTGAAGCTGCCGGTCGCATAGGCGCGCACGCTCTCGCGCCAGCGCCCGCCAAGCAGCATGGAAACGGAGGCGCGATAGTGTTTGCCCTTGATATCCCAGAGCGCGATATCGATGCCGGAAAGGGCGGTGACCGCAAGCCCGCGCTGCCCCTGATCGCGCAGCGCGTTGTAGAGGATCGCCCAGAGCTTTTCCGTCTGGCGCGGGTCCTGGCCGATCAGCCAGGGCGTGTACGCCGCAACCACCGCCGCATTCGGCCGCGCCGGGCCGAGGCACTCGCCCCAGCCGATCGTGCCGTCGTCGCACTCGATCTCGACCAGCACATGGGCGCGACGGTCAAAACGCATGGAGGCGCTTTCGAACGGCACGGCCAGCCGATGTTCGAGAAGGTGGGTGCGGACGGCGACGATCTTCATGGGCTATCCTCGCAAAACGCTCATTTCTGACGCTTGTTCGCACCGATGAGCGCGTCGAGCATGGCGACTTCCTCCTCGGTCAAGTCTTTCAGCGGCGCACGCACCGGACCGGCATCAAAACCCTGCAGCCGCACGCCGGCCTTGATCGCCGACACCGCATAGCCCTTGGCGCGGTTGCGGATGGCCATGAACGGATAGAAGAAGTCGTTGAGGATGCGCTCGCAGGTGGCGCGCTCGCCGGCGCGAAGGGCGGCATAGAACTCATTGGCAAGGCCCGGCACGAAATTGAAGACGGCCGAGGAATAGGTGGTGAAGCCGGCACCGAGATAGGCCTCGGCAAACAGTTCCGCCGTCGGCATGCCGCCGAGATACATCAGCCGGTCGCCCATCTTGGCGGTGACCTGGCGCACCAGCCCGATGTCGCCGGTGCCATCCTTGAAGCCGATCAGGTTCGGGCATTCGTCGCACAGCCGGGCAAGCGTATCGGCCTGCAGCACCGCGTTGTCGCGATTATAGACCATGACGCCGATGCCGACCGACTGGCAGATCTTCTTCACATGGGCATAAAGCCCTTCCTGCGGCGCATCGATCAGATAGTGCGGCAGAAGCAGGATGCCGTCGGCACCGACGCGCTCGACCGAACGAGCGATGTCGACCGCCATCTCCGTGCCATAGCCGCAGCCCGATACGATCGCCGTGTCGCCGGAAACGTCCTTGGCCGCCCTGACGATGCCGGGGATCTCGTCCGGCTTCAGCGAAAAGAACTCGCCGGTGCCACCGGCCGCAAACAGAACCGGCGCCTTGTAGCCGGCCAGCCACTCGACATGCGCCCGATAGCTGTCCGGCGCAAACCGACCCTCCGCATCGAAATGCGTCACCGGGAACGAAAGCAGGCCCGATCCAAGCGCGGCCTTGATCTGCTCAGGGTTCATTTCGTGCGGGTCCTCCCTAAAACTCGACGCGCCTACTAAGCAAGTCATCACACACATGTCAATATGTCGTAATACAAGTCATCATATAAGATTTGTGGGTCGCCTTTGTACTTCGAAAGCGACGTGACGCCATAAGGCCGAAATTCGGCGCCAAACGCCGCCAAGAGATCGCTCCTTAACAAAATCGCCTCCTCGCGAAAGCATTGCAATAGAGATGTATTATATGTTAGCGGATATCATATGATATGTGGGCGCATCGATCGCGGTGAGCGCCTGCACCGGCTTGGGGGGACAGGCGATGGAACGACTTCTGATCACCGGCGCGGCGGGGCAATTGGGCCGCGTCATGCGCGAAAGGCTGGCGCCATTGGCAAGGACGATCCGTCTAGCAGATCGAGCGCCGCTCGATCCGCCGGGTGAAAACGAGGAATGCGTTCAGTGCGACCTGGCCGACCGGGGCGCCGTCAACGAGCTTGTCGTCGGATGCGATGCGATCGTGCATCTGGGCGGCATTTCGGTCGAACGTCCGTTCTCGGAAATCCTCGACGGCAATATTCTCGGCCTCTACAATCTCTATGAGGCGGCGCGCGCCAACAACAAGCCGCGCATCCTCTTTGCCAGCACCAACCACACGATCGGCTACTATCCGCAAGGCGAACGGCTCGGCCCGAACGCGCCCTACCGACCCGACGGGCTCTACGGCGTATCGAAGTGCTTCGGCGAAGCGCTGGCGCGCATGTATTTCGAGAAGTTCGGCCAGGAGACCGCCCTGGTCCGCATCGGCTCCTGCCTGCCCGAGCCCGTCAACTATCGCATGCTCTCCACCTGGTTTTCCCATGACGACTTCGTATCCTTGACGGAGGCCGTCTTCCGTGTGCCGGTTCTCGGTTGCCCGGTCATCTGGGGCGCCTCGGCCAACGACGCCGGCTGGTGGGACAATTCGCATGTTTCCTGGCTCGGCTGGCGCCCGAAGGACAATGCCGAAGTTTTCCGTCAGAAAGTCGCTGAAAACACCCCCACGCCGCAGCCGGGCGACTCTCTCGTGCGCTATCAGGGCGGCGCCTTCGTCGATGATCCGATTTATTGAGACATCACCCTTGGTTCCCGCGCATTGCAGCCAGCCATGGATTGCGCCCTTGATCGGCAATGGCGTATCCAGACACAAAGCACCCAAGTCGCAGAAACGGCCATTCCCATGAGCAACGTCACCGCCTCCGACCCCCCCGCCTCTCAAGGCAAGACGCTGGTGGCCAAGGTAACGGACGCCCTCAGCGGCCAGATCGGCGCCGGGCATTACAAGCCTGGCGACCGCCTGCCTTCGGAAGCGCAGCTGACGCAGGAATTCGGCGTGAGCCGCACGGTCGTGCGCGAAGCGATCGCGGCGCTGCGCTCCGGCGGGCTTGTCGAGGCGCGGCACGGTATCGGTGTCTTCGTGCTGGAGCCTGCGCCTTCGACCCCGCTGCCGTTCCACGGCATCGATCTTGCGCGCGTCTCTTCGCTGATCGAAATGCTGGAACTGAGGACCGCCGTCGAAGGCGATGCCGCAGCGCTTGCCGCCCTTCGCCGTTCGCCGGCCCAGGAAGAAAAGATCGCCGAAGCGTTCGACAGTTTCTGCGAGAGCGCCGCGCAGGGGCGGCCGACGGCGGAGGCCGACTTCAACTTCCATCTGGCGATCGCCCAGGCGACCAACAACCCGCGCTTCAGCGAGTTCCTGCAGATGCTCGGCACGGCGCTCATTCCCCGCCGAGCGGTTTCGGAGAGCGGCGAGGAAACCGTGCTGGCGTCTGCGGAGCTGTCGCGATTGATCGCCGAGCACGAGGCGATCCTCATCGCCATCCAGGATGGAGACGAGGAGCAGGCGCGCAGCGCCATGCGCCAGCACCTCAAGAACAGCCAGGTGCGCTACCGCTCGATGTTGCGCGCGGCCCGCTGAGGGATCGCGTCACCAGCCCGCTCAGGCGCGGCCAAGCCGGCGTATGTTGCCCACGAGTTCGCCAGCCAGACGAAGCGCTGCCGCCGTCGCACCAGCCATCTGCGGCATGATCAGCCATTCCAGCGTCCAGGCGGCGCCGGAACGCTCCTGTTCGTGGATCAGCGCATGGTGCATGCCGGAAAGCTGGGTCGCGTTGAACCGCGCGAGCGCCACCAGAACTTCGGCTGCCACCGGGTTCTGCTTGTGCGGCATTGCCGAGGATCCGCCGCCACCCGCAAGCTCGATCTCGTCGCCCTGCTGCGCCATCAAGGCGATGTCCTGGCCGAACTTGCCGAGGCTGCCCGTGACCAGCGACAGGGCATTGGCAAAGTCCGCCACCTCCGAGCGCTGGCTGTGCCATTGCGGAAAGTCGGCGAGATCGAGTTCTTCGGCAAGCGTCGCGCGCACGTCGTCCGCCCGGTCACCGAGCTTCTCCAGCGTCCCGGCGGCGCCGCCGAACTGGACGGCGAAGAGATCGCGATCCATCGCTTCCAGCCGGTCCTTGTGATCGAGCAGCGGCTCGATCCAGCTGCGCAGCCGGTCCGACACGGTGATCGGGATCGCCGCCTGCATACGGGTGCGCCCCATCAGTCCGCGCTCGCCCCATTCGTTGTCGCACTCCTCGAGCACCGTGACGATGTTGCCGAGCCGGACGGCGAAAAGCTCGGCCACCGCCTTCATCCTGAGCATCAGGCTGGTGTCGATGACATCCTGGCTGGTGGCGCCGTAATGCACATAGTCTGCCGCCTCGCCGCCGACGATCAATCGCAACTGTCGCACGAGTTCCGGAACCACCACCCCGTCGGCCGTCACGGCCCGCCTCAGCGCGCTGACGTCGGGCGAAAAGGCGCGGCACGCCTCGGTGATCCGGTCGGCAGCCTTGGCCGGAATGATGCCGTGCACGGCCTCGGCCCGCGCAAGCGCCGCCTCGAAGGCGAGCATCGCATGGATATCGGCGGAAGCCGAGAACTCGGCGGCAACCGCCTCATCCCCCAGCAACCCGGAAAGATAAGGGTGGTCGAAGGCGGAATAGGTCATGATTTCCCCGTTTCTGGTCGCGGATGCGGCTCGCCGAACGAAATGCCACCTGCTGCCCTGAATGCCGCCCATGCGGCACTCCATGTCCAGGCGTGACATTCCTGTTCAGATGTCGAGGAAGACCGTTTCCTTCTCACCCTGCAGGTGAATGTCGAAGACATAATTAGGCGCCGTTCCGGTCGCGACAAGCGTCGCGACGCGATGGCGATGTTCGATGCGCGCAAGCAGCGGATCGGCAGCGTTGGCTGCCGCCTCGTCCGGGAAATACATTCGGGTGTGAAGGCCTATGTTGATGCCCCGCGCGACGATCCAGAAGGTGATGTGCGGCGCCATTTTCCGGTCGTGGCTGTAGGGAACCTGCCCCGGCTTGATGGTCTCGAAGGAAAAGACCCCGTCTTCGGCGCCCGTTGCGCAGCGCCCCCAGCCGGTGAAGTTTGCGTCCGCAGCACCGCGTATCTCGGTCGGCGAATTGTAGAGCCCGGCGGCATCCGCCTGCCAGATCTCGACGAGCGCGTCTTTCAACGGCGCGCCGGCGCCGTCGATCACCCGTCCGGTGATAGTAATGCGCTCGCCACGCGTCTCAGCGTTCACCATCCGCGATCCGAGGTCAGCCTCGTAGACGCCGGTGATGCCGCAGAAGTTCGGGGTGAGGCCGATATGCACGTAGGGACCGGCCGTTTGCGAGGGCGTCTCCTTGAGGTAGCCGAGTTGCTGAACCATCAGTTGCCCTCCAGCCGGTTCTCGAACAGTGTCGAGCGGCGTCCCCGCAGCACGATATCGAACTTGTAGGCCCGTGCGTCGAAGGGAATGGTGTTTGCCCAGTCGAGCGGGGCGATCAATTGTTCTACCGCCTGGCGGTCCGGGATGGTGTTGACGATCGGACACTTCCAGATCATCGGGTCGCCCTCGAAATACATCTGGGTAATCAGCCGCTGCGCGAAACCATGGCCGAAGACCGAGAAATGGATATGCGCCGGACGCCAGTCGTTGACGCCGTTCGGCCAGGGATAGGGACCGGGCTTGATCGTCCGGAAAGCGTAGCCCCCTTCCGCGTCGGTGATCGTGCGGCCGCAGCCGCCGAAGTTCGGATCGAGCGGCGCGAGATAGCTTTCCTTCTTGTGGCGGTAGCGGCCGCCGGCATTGGCCTGCCAGAATTCGAGCAGCGCCCCAGGCACGGCGCGACCGCGCTCGTCGAGCACGCGGCCATGCACGATGATGCGTTCGCCAATGGCGCTCTCACCGGGCTTGGCGAAATTGTGGATGAGGTCGTTGTCGAGTTCGCCGACGACCGAATGCCCGAAGACCGGGCCGGTAATTTCCGAAATCGTGCCGTCGAACGAAAGCAGCGCCTTTTGAGGCGAGCGCAGCACCGAGGTCTTGTAGCCCGGCGTCAGCGCCGGCGCATGCCATCCACGGTCGCGTGGGAAAAAGGCGCCCGTCTCCGGCTTTCCATTGGTTCTGTCGGACATCGCTTCCTCCCGTCAGGCCGCCGTGCCGGCATCGATCTCGGCAAAGACCTGCTTGGCGATCTTGATCGCGTGGTTGGCCGCTGGCACGCCGGCATAGATCGCCACGTGCAGCAGCGCCTCGCAGATATCCTCGCGGGTCGCACCGGTGTTGGCGGTCGCCCGCACATGCATAGCAACCTCGTCGTCCTGGCCGAGGGCTGCGAGCAACGCGATCGTCACGATCGAGCGCTCACGCGTCGTCCAGGTCGGCCGCGACCAGACATGGCCCCACGCCGCTTCGGTGATCAGCTCCTGGAAGGGGCGGTCGAATTCGGTAGAAACCGACTGCGTCCGATCCACGTGATTGTCGCCGAGCACCGCACGGCGCGTGGCCATGCCCTGGCGATAGCGATCGGAGGGCGCAGAAGCGTCACTCATGGGTCCTGTCTCCATGCATTGCAATTTCGAAGAAGGCGCGAAGCACCGCGGTCAAGGCTTCCGGGTTTTCGACGCAGGGAATGTGACCGGCGTCGCGGATGACTTCGTAGTGTGCGCCGGGAATGAGGCGGGCGGTCGCAAGCACGACATCCGGCCGGGTCGAGCCGTCCTGATCGCCGACGACGCAAAGCGTCGGCACGGCGATGCGGGCTGCCGCCTCGGTATAGTCGGCGTCGCGGATGGCGGCGCAGGTGGCGACGTATCCGGTTACAGGCTGGCGGACGAGCATGTTGCGATAGCCGGCATAGGCGATGTTTTCCGGGCGGCGAAACGCCGGCGTGAACCAGCGCTCGAGCACGCTATCGGCAATCGCCTCGATGCCGTGTTCCTCGACCGCTGCGATGCGTGCGGCCCAGGTCTCGGCGGTGCCGATCTTGTGCGCCGTGTCGCAAAGGACGAGCGCCCGAACCAGATCGGGCCGTCGCTGGTAGAGCGACTGCGCAATCAGGCCGCCGACCGAGAGGCCGCAGATGATCGCCTGCTTGACCGAGAGCATGTCGAGCAGGCCGGCAAGGTCGTTCGCATGGTCCTCGATCGCATAGGGTGTGGGCCCGATATCCGAGAGGCCATGGCCGCGTTTGTCGTAGAGGACGATGGCAAAATCGCCGGCAAGACGGACGATGACATCGCGCCAGATGCGAAAATCCGTGCCGAGCGAATTGGCGAAAACCAGCACCGGCCGGTCGCCGGTGGCGCCGATCACCTGATAGTGGATCGTAATGTCGTTGATACGGGCAAACTGCACGGGCTCTCTCCTCCGCCACCAAATTGGATATTTAATCTGGTTAGGTAAAATGATATTTCATGGCATTTCATTAACTTGAGGGTTATGAATTCCATGATCGACGCCCGGGTCAAGTTTCGCCATCTACAGACATTTGTCGAGGTCTCCCGGCAGAAGAGCGTGATGAAGGCGGCCGAGCTGCTGCATGTCAGCCAGCCGGCCGTGACCAAGACGATCCGCGAACTCGAAGAGGTGCTTGGCGTCGCGGTCTTCGAGCGCGACGGGCGCGGCATCAAGATAACACGCTATGGCGAGGTGTTCCTGCGCCACGCCGGTGCGGCGCTGACGGCGCTTCGGCAAGGGCTCGATTCGGTCTCGCAGGAACGGTCCGGCGACGGCGTTCCGGTCCGCATCGGAGCGCTGCCGACCGTCTCGACACGCATCATGCCGCACGCCATGACGCTGTTTCTCAAGGAGGAGACCGGCGCCCGCATCAAGATCGTCACCGGCGAGAATGCAGTCCTCCTCGAACAGCTGCGCGTCGGCGATCTCGATCTGGTCGTCGGGCGGCTTGCGGCACCGGAAAAGATGACCGGCTTTTCCTTCGAGCATCTCTATTCGGAACAGGTGGTCTTTGCCGTCAGGGCCGGACATCCGCTGCTTGCCGGCGCCCATTCCACCTTTGCGCGGCTCGCCGACTTCCCGGTCCTGATGCCGACACGCGCCTCGATCATCCGCCCCTTCGTCGAGCGCTTCCTGATCACAAATGGCATTGCCAGTCTGCCGAACCAGATCGAGACCGTGTCCGACGCCTTCGGCCGGGCCTTCGTGCGGGCGAGCGATGCGATCTGGATCATCTCCGCCGGCGTCGTCGCCGCCGATGTCGACGATGGCACGATCGCAATCCTGCCGATCGACACAAGCGAAACGAAAGGTCCTGTTGGCCTGACCATGCGCGCCGACGCGGTGCCGCCGCTCGCCCTTTCTCTGCTGATGCAGACTATCCGAGAGGCGGCGACAGCGGTCTCAGCCAAGCTCTAGCAGCGCCTGGCCGATCGACACCGCCTTTGCGATCATCTCGCACCGGCAACCGCTCCGACGTTGAGAATTCGGCTGCTGCTCAACAGGCCTGCGGCCTGCACCAGCGGATAACCGGCGGCTGCGATATCGGAATTGATCCGGTGGAGGTCGCGCACGATGAAGAGGGCATTGTCTCTCGCACCGGCCGCCGTCTCCACATGCTCGCCGCCGAGATGCCGGCGCACGATTTCATCTTCGAGTTCACGGAAGCGGTCCTTTTGGGCCGCGAGCCGCGATGCGGCCGCGACGTCGCGGGAGGAGAGGGCCGCAGGCAACAATCGCAACGAGGCCACGATCACCTCCGAGAGCGCCTCGATCGCCGCACGCTGGCTGACGGTGAACTGAATGTTCTGCTTGATTTTCGCCCTGATGCGATCGGCAAGGCTTAGCTTGATGACGTCGCCCGCATGTTCGAGATTGCTCGCAAACAACATGATCTCATGGGCTCTGCTCGTCTCTCCGGCCGGCAACCCGTCCTGTGTCAATTGGCCGAGATAGGCGTGCACCGACGCCATGTAATTGCCGAGCCGTGCATCCACGGGCAGCAGTTCCTTCAGATTTTCGAGCCTGCCGGCCTGTAACGACGTCAGCGCCATCCGGAACATGCGCTCCAGCAATTCGCTCATGCGGATCGTTTCGGTCGTTGCATTGCTGAGCGCGATTGCCGGCGTCTCCAGCGACATGCTGTCGAGATAGCGCGGAGACGTCAAGGGATCGCCAACGACCGGCGCTGGCGGGACAAGCCGTTCCACAAGGTTCACGACGAACGACGACAGCGGCAGGAACACGGCCGCAACGACCAGGTTGAAGGTGACGTGAAGACCGACCGCGACATGCAACGGATCGGTGGGTAGACGGCCGGCAATATCGACGATCTGCCGCGCGAAGGGCAGCAGCGACACGGCCAGAAGCCCGCGGCAGAAGAGATTGGCGACCGGAAGCTTGCGGGCAGATGGCGGCTGGTCGAGCGTGGCGCTGACCGCCGGAAGTCCGCCGCCGAAATTGATTCCGAGGATAAGCGGGACGGCGCCGGCGACTTCGAGGCTGCCGTTCATCAGGAGCGAGGCGACGAGCAGGATGACGGCAAGCGTCGAGTGGAACAGCCATGCAAGCATTGCACCGACGAGGAAGCCAAGCACGGGCTCCGTCGCGACCGCCTGCAGGACATCGTGGAAAAGGGTGGCTTCGCGCAGTGGCGCGGTCGCCGACACGATCACCTTCAAGGCCATCAGCATCAGCCCGAGGCCCATCAGGATGCGGCCGGCGTTACGCGGTCGGAATTCGCCGGACACGCTGAATGCGATGTATCCGGTCAGGAGAAACAGCGGAGCGAGCACGCCGGCAAGCGACGAGCCGGAGGCAAAGAGGCCGGAGACGAGCGCGGAGCCGATATCCGCCCCGAGCAGGACGGCGAGCCCGGTCTGGGCCGAAATCGCACCGGCGCCTGCAAGCCCGGCAACGATCAGCGCCATGGCCGTGGCGCTGCCGAGCACGGCGGTCGCAAGGACCCCGCCACCGAAGGCGGTAAGCCGGTTCGACAGGCGTTCTTCGACAAAGCGCTGCAGCCGGTCGCCCCAGCCGCGCATGACGCCAGTGCGCACCATGCGAACGCCCCACAGAAGCAGCGCCACGCCACCCAGAAGTTCCAGGATAACGAATGTGCCGGAGTTCATCTCATGCCCCTCGCCGCAAGTATCAGTCGGCGACGAAGTCGTCGGGTGCGACAGATCCGATGTTGTAGCCCTCCAGCTGCGCGGTCATGCTGCCGCGCCGCGGGAAATGCAGGATGGTCGCCGTCCCCGGCGTGACGGGGACGACGCGCGACGGGGGAAGATCGAGGAATTCGTGGCAGGCGGCGCGCACCACGCCACCATGGGCAACCACGAGCAGGTCCCCTTCGGTGCGCGACATCCAGTCATGCACGCCTTCGGCCACGCGGCCGCGAAAGGCGCCCCAGGTTTCGCCGTTGGCCGGCGTGAACGTACCGGCGCGCCATGCGGCATATTCTTCCGGCCGCTCGGCGATCAGATCCGGCTTGCGCCGTCCCGTCCATTCGCCCATGTCCAATTCGCGGAAGCGCTCGTCGGTCGGCGCGTCCGGGTGACCGATGAGGGCGACCGTCTGCCGGGTGCGGCCGAGATCGGAGGCGATAATGCGAACCGGCTTCAACGCCTTGGCGTAGGGGCGGAACCGCCTCACCTGCGCGACCCCGCGCTCGGACAGGAGCGAGTTGTCCTGTCCCTGGAGGCGTTGTTCGGCGTTCCACTGGGTTTCGCCGTGGCGCATGAGGATGAGCCTCATTGTTGGATCCTTTCTCCGGTGGCGGCGAAAACCGCATCGGGGGTGCGAATGAAGGAAAGGGGGATCGGCTCCCCCGGTGTGGCGGTGAAGTAGCTGTCGGCCATGGCCGTAACGCGCAGGCCGCCGACCATGGCGGTCACCATGGTTCGGCCCGCGATCGGTGCTGCTTCGGCAAAGCGGGCCATAAGCGACGGTGCTCCGGCGACCGCGCCGACGCTGACGTCTTCGGCACGGTAGAGCAGTTGCGCATCGTCGCGGCCGGCCGCCACGGAAGCCGGCGCGAGCACCATATCGCCGAAGACGAGGCCGTCGCCGGCGCGGTGCACCGGTATCAGGTTTGCCGGCGGCGTGCCGAGGAAGGTCGCAACGAAGGTGGTCTGCGGATTGCGCAGGAGATCGATCGGCTTGCCAAACTGTTCGACGCGGCCGTTGTTGAGCACGGCGACATGGGTCGCCATGGTCATCGCCTCGACCTGGTCGTGCGTGACGTAGACCGATGTCGCCCCCGTCGCCCGGTGGATGCGCATCAGCTCGCTGCGCATCTCGATGCGCAGCTTGGCATCGAGGTTCGACAGCGGCTCGTCGAACAAAAGAATGCTCGGCTGTGGCGCGATCGTGCGGGCGATCGCCACGCGCTGCTGCTGGCCGCCGGAGATCTCGGCCGGATACCGTTCGGCAAGCGTGTCGATGCCGAGAAGCGAAAGCACTTCCCGCACACGCTGCTCGCGCTTGTCGCGCGGCCATCTGGCGACTTTCAGCGGCCAGGCGATGTTGCCGGCGACCGTCATGTGCGGCCAGAGCGCATAGCTCTGGAACACGAGCCCGGCGTTGCGCTTGCCGGCGTCGGCAATGACGCCGCCCGCGCCGCTCGATACGGTCTGCCCGACGAAGGCGATTTCGCCTTCGCTCGGGCTTTCAAGCCCGGCCAGCATGCGCAGAAGGGTCGACTTGCCGCAACCCGAGGGGCCGACGAGCACGAGAAAGGACCCCGCCGGTACCGAGATGTTGACGTCCTTGACGGCGGTAAAGGCGCCAAAGCGTTTGACGAGGCTGCGGATCTTGATGGCGTCCGCAGTGCCGGTTGCTAAAGCATTCATGGTGCTTTCCATTTCTGGACACGGTTCTGCAGGCTGTGGGCCACGAAGGAGGCAGCCAGGCAGACGACGAGGATGACGAGGGTGATGGCATTGGCGAACTGCAGGAAGCCTTCCGCAGCATAGCGATAGGCGACCATGCTCAAGACCGGCGAGGTGGCGGTGAACAGCAGCACGACCAGCGAGAGATCCCGCACCATCTTGACGAAGACGAGGATCGCGCCGGCAAAGAGGCCCCGGATCGCGAGGGGAAAGATGATCGCGAACAGGCGACGGATCAGTCCCGCACCCGTCAGCCGGGCGCTTTCCTCGATGTCGGCGGAGATCTGGCCGAGCACCGACCGCCCCGACTGCACGGCAAAGGGCAGATTGTGCGCCGATGCCGCGATGACCAGCAGGGCGAAGGTGCCGTAGAGCGAAGGCAGCGGCCCGATCGGCGCGCCGAAGAGCGCGATATAGGCCGCGGCAAAGGCGATGCTCGGCACCAGAAGCGGCAGGAAGGCGAGCTGGCTCAGCAGCGTCGCGAGCAGGCTGCCGCGGCGCTGGACGATGGTATAGGCCAGCCCAAGACCGAGCAGCATCGTGGTGAAGGCGACGACCAGCCCGAGACGGATCGTGTTCCAGATCACGTCGATCAGCACCGGATTGCGGAAGATACCCGCCTGCCCCTGCGCCATCTCGCCGCCACCTTCGCCGATCCAGAAGTGCAGCGTCCAGTTGGAAAACAGCGCGCCGCTCTGCGGTGCCAGGCTCGACGCGGCCAGCACGAGGACCGGCAGCACCGTGGTCAGAAACCCGATGATGACGGCGATGGCAAAGAGTGGCCAGCGCCAGGCGCCAAGCGGGAAGCGTTTGGTCCGCCCGCCTTTGCCGGTCACCGTGATGAAGGCCTTGCGACCGGAGACGATACGATCGGAGAGCCACAGGAACAGTGCCGACACTGCAATGAGCAGCAGCGCAAGCACGAAGCCGCGTTCGTTCTGCCCGGTCTCGATCATGCCGAAGAGACGGGTAGAAAGCGTCTGCATCCGCACCGGCAGGCCGAGCAAAGCGGGTGCCGCGAAATTGGCGACGGCACCGGCGAAGGTCAGCGATGCCGCGGCAATCAGCGCCGGCGTGACCACCGGCAGGATGATGCCGAAGAAGATGCGCGGGCGCTTGGCGCCGGCCATCTGGCCTGCCTCGACGAGATCGGCGCCGACCGAACTCAAGGCCGCGGCGATGATCGTATAGGCGAGCGAATAATAGTGCGCGATCAGCACGATCGCCGTCGGGATGAGCCCCCAGGCGAGCCAGTCGGGAATGGCAAGGCCGCTGGTCTCGAAGAAGCCGGCCGAACCGCCGAGACGCGAGTTGCGAAACAGCGTGCCCCAGGCAAGGGCTGCGGCAAAGCTCGGGATCATGTAGGGCAGCGACGCCATCAGGCCGAGGAAGCGCCGGCCCGGCACGTCCGTCAGCACCACAAGCCAGGCAAGGAAGCCGCCGATGAGCAGGCAGCCGGCGCCGACGCTGAAGCCGAGGATCATGGTATTGAGGAGCGGCCGCCACCAGAGGTTGGCCGAGAGCGGGCTGGCGAGCACGGCCTTCCAGGCCGCGATGCCCTCAGGCGTCAGCGTCGTGAAGAGGATGCGCAAGAGCGGAGCGACGACCAGGATCGCGACGATGGCGACGAGAATTGCCGGCAAGAGGAAGCCCGATCGGAGCAGCCGGCTGCCCGATGGTGCGGATATTGATAGGGATGTCATGTCAGAGCCTCGGCGTCTGTCGGCACGCGTTTTTGGAAAAGCGTGCCGACAGACGGTTTCCGTTACTGGAGCGTGATGATCAGGTCGGCAATGCGCCCGCGCGCGGCGGCCGTCTTTGCCGGGTCGATCGTCCAGGCCTTTAAGTCATCGAGCTTCACCGAGTCCGGATGGTGGGCGATGGTCTTGCGGGTCGCGTAGTCGCCGGGAACGTTGAAGGGCTCGAAGCCCGCCCCGCCGGTCGGCGTATCGTCGCCGAACATGAAGTCGATCAGCAACCGAGCGGCCGCCGGATGCGGCGCCTTGTCGGCGACCGTCAGTACCGCCGGAAACAGGATGCCGTTGGCCGGCTCGACATTGTTGGCGATCTGCAGCGCCCAGCCCTCCTTCTCGTTGTCACGACGGTCGGAATAGGTGCCGAAACCGACCGGCGGGCTCTTGGCGTTGACGTCACCCACTGACTTGTTGAGCACGTCGCTGTTGGGAACCAGGATCAGGTCGTTGGCGAAGAGGTCCTTGATGAACTGCTCACCGGCGCCCTGAAGATCACCTTCAACTTCGATATCCTTGCCGAAATGCGCCTTGTAGGCGGCGGCCATTTCGTCCGGATGCAGCGCGATCTCGGTCAGGAGATCGAGCAGTTCGCCACGCTGGCTCGGATCGACCATCAGCACCCTTCCCTGCCATTCCGGCTGGGTGAGCTGCCAGAGATTACTGACGGGCGAACCATCAGGAAACGCCTTCTCGTTGTACATCAGCACCTTCGTCGAGAGGCGCTGGGTCAGGAGCGGCGCCTTGTAGCGATCCTCCAGTTCGTTCGCGACCCGCGGCGGCACATAGTTCACGATCCGCTTCCCCTCCAGAAGCTTGGTGAACACGACAGGTGTGTCTGCAATATAGAGCACGTCGACAGCATGCACGCCGGCCTGTTGTTCCGCTTCGACACGCGCGATCTGCTTGGTCGAACTCATGTCGAGGCCGATGAGGTCGATGCCCGGATAGGTCTCTTCGAAGGCCTTCTCGATCTTGGCTATGCGGCTCGACAACGAGAAGACTGTAACGCTTCCCTCCTTCTGTGCGAGCGGCAGCAGTTGCTGCGGCGTCAGCCCGTCGAGATCGGACGCCATCGTCAAGGATGGCAGTGCAAAGCATGCGGCAAGTGCGGCACTGGTCAGTTTTTTCAGCATTTCGTTCTCCTCCCTTTATAGTTCCCCGCTAGAGCATTCTGCCTTCAAGTGGGATCACTTGCGGGCGGAAAGATGCTCTAGAATCAAAGTATTAGAACGTCCCTTGTGCGTTCTTGTGAACGCAGGCGCTCTAGTCGAAGTCGTTGAACAACTCCGACAGCTTCTCCAGCCTGCCGATCACCTGCCCCTGGTGGCGGCCGGCGATCGTCAGCACGATGGCGTTGACGATCGCAAACGGGATCGTCGGCGTCTGAAATTCGCTGCCCGAGCGTCCCCTCGGCGCTGCAAGCATCAGATCGGCAGCGGGCTCCATCAGCGGCCCGACCAGATCGGAAACGAGGATCGAGGGCGCACCGACCCGTGTCGCATGCCGCATCAGCGGGGCGTAGCTTTGCGGCTGTTTGCGAAAGGCAAGCGCCACGATGAGGTCGCCTGCCTCCATGCTGACCAAGCGCTCGGCGATGTCCCGGCCGCGCCCCGTCAGCTGGATCGTGGTCATGCCGAAGCGATCGAGGCGACGCTGCAGGAAGCCGGCCACGGATTGCGCATGCCCCTGCCCGAAGATGAAGACGCGACGTGCGGAAAAAATCATGTCCGCGGCCCTGTCGATATCCGTCTGCTCGACGGACCGGGCGAGCGTTTCGAGCGCGCTGATCTCGGCCGCAATCAGATCGGTCAGGTAGTCGCCATGCTCGACCTTCGAGACCGAGCGGCGCATGCGGTTGGCCGCGTCCTGATCGTCCAGCACCTCGCGCTGCAGCTGCGCGCGAAGGTCCGGAAAGCCCTTGTAGCCGAGCTTCTGCGCCAGCCGGGTGGCGGTGGCCTCATGAACGGAGGCGCGCTGGGAAAGCTGCGGGCCCGACAGGAACGCGGCCTCCGCCCGGTTTTCCAGCATGGTGGTGATCAGCTTCTGATCCGCATCGGTAAGCCGCCTGGAATGCGTCTTAATGCGATCGAGTATCGTCATGACGTCCCCGCAAGTTCATTTGCAGGATCCATCGTTCCTGCAATTTTCCGTGCCGTCAATAATGGCAATGCAAGAATCTTTGCAAGGGTCTGCAATGGGTGATGCCTCCTGTCTGTAGATGGGGTCCCGGCCCTGCAGGTTACCGGCTAGACGCCCCAACAAACCTACCTGCGCGTGCTCCATGCAGGACAACCTGCAACCTGTGCGTTTGCCCAACAGATTCTTTGCAAAGCACCGCAAACCGATGCCGCCGGCCGTGATTGCGCCGGACGAGCTAAGTCCCTCGAACGATTGCTCCTCCGATTTCGGCGCTCTCTCCACGCAACCCACACACGGCCTCAACGAATCCTGTGCCTGCCGGTTGCACCGCTGATTGCAGAGAAACTCCGAGAACCACCATGAGCGATCCCCAAACGACAGACCTTACCTTCGGCCCAACCCCGGGCAGCCGTCCCAGGAAACGGGAATGGGCGATCGGAGGCTTCAGCTGGCTTCTGACGAAACACATGTTTCTGGCGGTGACGGCCACCATTGGGGTGCTGACGTCGGGATCGTTCATTTACATGTACGTCCTCTATCTGACGCACCCCGACGCGGTCCTCGAGCCGGTCACCCTGGTCGAGCTCCTGGTTATGGCCGCAGTGCTCACCGTCAGCCTCATCATCGCTGCGATCATCGGCGGTCGCCTCAGCCACCGGATCGTGAACGCACTGGTGCTCATCCGCGATGCCGCAAAGGCGATCGCGATGGGAAATTTCTCCACCCGCGTGCCCGTTCGATCAAGACGACTGGGGGAGGTCGACGATGTGATCGACCATTTCAACCGGATGGCTGAACTGCTGGAGAACGCAGAGAAGGAGTTGCAGTACCAGAACAACGCCATTGCCCATGAGCTGCGAACGCCGCTGACGGTGCTGCGGGGCCGCCTGCAGGGAATGCGCGACGGCGTCTTCAAGCCAACCACTGAGCTTTACGATGGCTTGATCGGTCAGATCGATCACCTGACCGGCATCGTCGAGGACCTCCGCATCCTGGCGCTCTCGAATGTAGGGCGGCTGGAGCTCCGGTTGGAGCCAGGCGACATGGGCGAAGAGGTCGAGACCGCCGTAGCCGCGATGCTCGGCGAGTTCGAGAAGGCCGGGATGCCGGTATCGCTCAACCTCAGTCGGGCGCCGATGATGCTTGATCGCGGCAAAGTGCGACAGGCCTTGCTTGCGATCATGCACAATGCCACCCGCTATGCGTCCGGAAGCCGGCTCTCCATCGTGGCGAAGATGAGAGGTTCGGAGGCAATCTTCCAATGCCAGGATTCCGGCCCTGGTATGTCCGACGTCGACATCGAGCACGCTTTTGATCGGTTCTGGCGCGCGGATGACTCCCGATCCCGGGCGAGCGGCGGCAGCGGTCTCGGCCTGTCGGTGGTTCGCGCGATCGCCGAGGCCCATGGAGGTTCGGCCAGCGCGAAGCGAAACGAGTTCGGCGGCATGACCTTCGAAATCGCCTTGCCGACAGACTGCGGGAGCAGAGGCTCGCAAAGCGTACTCTCTCCATGAAAACCGGATGAACTCTGCGTGGAACCTGCAAGCAGATGAGGCAAACCGATCGCATTGAACGGGCCGGACCGGTCCGCGACAATAAAGGAAACGATCGATGACACTCAACTTCAAGACGGCCGCGCTTGCTCTCAACGTTGCCGCAGCCGCTTCGACCGCACAGGCCGCTGATTTCAACAATTCGGGCGTCGACTTTGCCAATGTGGATCGTTGGACGGGGGCCTATGCGGGCGGCCACATCGGCACCGGCTCCTCGAACCAGAAGGGCAGCAAGAACAAGATCAACGGCGGCGTCCAGGTCGGCTACAATCAACAGTTCGGCGATTTCGTGGTCGGTGGTGAGATCGAGGCGGCGCGCGCCGGCGGCTTACAGTACCAGGTTGGCAAAGGCGGCGCCTTGCAGCAGACCTGGAGCGGTACGGCCAGGGCCAAGGCGGGCTACGCACTCGACAACGTGTTGCTTTACGGCACGGTGGGCGTCACCACCGCCCGCTTCGAGGGCAAGGGCACCGTAACCTCACGCGATCGCTGGCACACGGGCTGGACCTATGGTGCGGGCGCAGAGATGGGATTTACCGAAAACATCTCCGGCAAGGTCGAATATACCCAGACCCGCTTCAACGGCGTGGACTCCACGATCGGTGGCGTGAAGGGCTCGAACAATCTGGTCAATCACGCGATCAAGACGGGCCTGAACTTCCGCTTCTGATCTCGACACGCCCGGTTCTACTGTCCCCCTAGCACCGGTCGGGCGAGCAGCAACACTTCACCAACCGGCGGCGCCTCGGCAGGCGCAGACTTCCTCGCTTCGGGTATTCCGCGGTTCCGTACAGGGCGCACGGCTCTTTATCCGCTGCGCTCCACACTGGGGAGTTGCAAGATGTAGTCACTGGAACAGGCCGATCAACGCCCTGCCGTTGGCCGCCGCCAGCCGGGCATTGTCGCGGTCGTTCACCCGCCCCCGGGGACCACTGGAGAGTGAAATCTCCAGCGCCTCGGGCGGGACGGGACGAACGCCCGCCTAAGTCACGCGAGAAAATCGAGCTCGCGCCCAGCCCGGATCGGGTGAGTTACTCCTCGATGTCGACCTTGTCGAAGCGATGCGAGCCCAGAGGCTCCATCACGTAGTTCTTCACCTTTTTCGACATCGGCAGCACGACGGTGGAATGTGCGATCGGAACCCAGGGCGCCTGATCGCTGATGATCGCCTGGGCCTCTTCGTAGAGCTTCGTCCGCTCGCCCTGGTCCGAGCTGGCGCGGGCCTTCTGGAAGATCTCATCCAGCGGCTTGTAGCACCAGTTGGCATTGTTGCTGCCACCGACGCCTGAGCAGCTGAAGAAGTAGCTGAGCAGGTTGTCGGGGTCGCCATTGTCGCTCGTGCCGCCGAGGATGATGGCGCCGTCGCGCGCTTTGTCCCGCGACTTCTTGAGGTATTCGCCCCATTCGTAGGAGACGATCTCGACACCGATGCCGACCTTGGCAAGATCCGCCTGCATCAGTTCCGCGGCGCGGCGGGCATTCGGCATATAGGGGCGGCTGACGGGCATTGCCCAGATCTTCATCTTCAGATCCTTGACGCCGGCCTCGTCGAGAACCTTCTTGGCCGCTTCGGGATCGTAGCCATAGCCCTCGATCCCGCCGTTATAGCCCCACATCGTCGGCGGCAGGACGCTCTTGGCCATCTGGCCCATGCCCTGATAGACGGACTCGACGATCGCCTTGCGGTCGATCGCCATGTTGATGGCGCGGCGCACCTCCAGCTTGTCGAATGGCGCCACCAGGGTGTTCATCGCCAGATAGGAAACGTTGAGGCCCGGTTGCTCCATGACGTTGAGGTCCGGATTTGCCTTTAGCTTGGCGATATCGGCCGGTGCCGGATACGGAGCGATGTGGCATTCGCCCGCCTGAAGCTTCTGCATGCGGGTGGTCGGGTCGGTGGTGATCGCGAAGATGAGATTGTCGATCTTCGGCGCGCCATCCCAATAGTCGGCATTGGCGGCAAAACGGATCGCCGCGTCCTGCTGGTAATCGACAAAGCGGAACGGTCCGGTGCCGACCGGCTTGCGATCGAGGTCCTCGCGCCGCCCGTCTGCCGCCAGCTTGTCGGCATATTCCTTCGACACGATCGAGCCGAAGTTCAGCGCGAGCTTCGACGGCAGTGACGCATCCGGCTGGTTCAGTACGAACTTGACGGTCCTGTCATCGACCTTGACGATCTCCTTGATCGCCGCCGGCATCTCCATCGCGTTGAACATTTCCCAGTTCGCGCCGGCGAAATAGCTATGCCACGGATCGTCCTTGTCCATCTGGCGGTTGAAGGTGAAGAGCACGTCGTCTGCATTGAAATCACGCGTCGGCGTGAAATCGTCCGTCGTCTGGAACTTCACGCCCGCGCGCAGTTTCAACGTGTATTCGAGATTGTCGGCGGAAATGGTCCAGCTTTCGGCAAGGCCCGGGACGACATTGGTGGTGCCGGGCTCGAATTCTGTGAGGCGGTCATAGACCGTCTCGGCCGACGCGTCCCAGGTGCTGTTAGCCGAGTACAGTGCCGCGTCGAAGCCCTCCGGCGCGCCTTCCGAGCAATAGACGAGCGTCTTTGCCATGGCCGGCGTCAGCGCGGCGCCTGAAAGCATGGTGGCAGCGAAGAGCGTTACAAGGGTGTTGCGCGTCCGCGCGAATTTCACGTTCATTGGTCTGTCCTCCCTAAAGGAATGGAATGCGAGTGCCGGCGGATGGCGCCGGAAGGATCATTCGGCCCTGCCGGCCGTGGTGCCGAGCCCGCGGCCGGGGGTCCAGACCGGATCCGGCGTGGTCCAGAGCACGTCGTTGCGGATCAGCTTCACCAGTTCGCTCGCCTGAAGATCGAGGAAACGCTCGCCCTTTGCAGCCGTTGCGCTGCGCGGATCGCCCCAGGTACCGGTAACCGGCGCGCGCTCGGAGAAGGAATAGAAGCGCGACACGTCCGCCGGGACGTCGACCGGGTGCTGCTGGTTACCGAAAGCCTGACCGAACATCTCGGTCTTTACCGCGTCCGGCACGATCGCCAGCATGACAGAGGCCTCACCTTCGCAGGCATGGTGGGCGCCGGTGTCGACTTCGAAGATCTTTGATGCCTCCTCCGTCGCGAGCATCCACGGCGTCGTCGCGACGATCGGCATGGCGAACTCGACCGCCAGTTCGCGCACGGCGACCGCCAGCGGATCCATGTTGCCGCCGTGACCATTGACAATGAACAGGCGCTGGAAGCCGAGCGTCTTCAGCGATCGGACGATGCAGCGGAGGACGCGGCTCAGCGTATCGTAATCGAGCGTGATCGTGCCGCCGAAGGGCAGGTGATGTTCGCTCATGCCAGTCCACAAACCCGGAAGGACGGCGACCGGAATGTCATCGGCCACCAGCCGGGCAGCGCGGATCGCGGCTGCCGATGCGCTCGCGGTGTCGGTGATGACGGGCAGGTGCGGGCCGTGCTGCTCCAGCGAGCCGATCGGCAGGATTGCAAGCGCCCCCGGTTTGCCCGCAATTTCGCGCAGGCTCGGCGCGGTCATGCGCGCCCATTCAACTTCCTTGGTCATGTCAGGCCTCTTTCATGTCATCAAAGCAAATTCTGTTCGCCGCCTCGCCGGCGACACGCGCCGTCTGGCGTCCGCGGGCATCGACCCGCAGGGTCACCGCGCGCCCATCCGATTGCCGCAGGCTGACGAAAGGCGTCGAGCAGCGTTGGGTCAGTCAATCTCATCTCCGGCAAGCGGCGGGATCGCGAAAAGGCGGTCCCGATTGGCAAGCGCCGCCCGATGGCGGCGGCTACAAATTTGCACAGTCGGAAATATCAATCAAATTATTTTTCCTATAAGAAAATTATATTTCTCAAACTATCGGAATTGCGCATCAAATGGCACAGGCCGCACCGCGCCGTTCCGGCGGTTGGGCCGGCGGGCGCGGATCTGGCGTGTCGTCTGCGCTTTCACGTCTGCGCCAGGTGACACCTGACATGGCGGGCGCTCTCGCTCAGGCGCCGCAGCACCTGGCCCGCCTCGCAGCCGCCGCCGATCCGGTCGCACCTCTGCTTGTAGAAGCAGCCGTCCGGCAGATGGCGGTTGTTGGGAAGCTCGCCCGCACGCACCTGCGCAATATCCGGCAGCGGGCTTTCGAAGCTCGGCGCCGCCGCCAGAAGCGTCTGCGTGTAGGGATGGCGGGGATTGCGCAACACTTCGTCGGCCGGGCCGGATTCGACGATCTGGCCGAGATACATCACCGCGACGTCGTCGCAGAAATGGCGCACCAGCGCGACGTCGTGCGAAATCAGGAGATAGGTGAGCCCGCGCTCCCGCTGCAGCTTCAAGAGCAGATTGATGATCTGCGCCTGCACCGAGACGTCGAGCGCCGATGTCGGCTCGTCCAGCACCAGCAGCTCCGGGTCCGTGCTGATCGCGCGGGCAATGGCGATGCGCTGGCGCTGGCCGCCTGAAAACTCGTGCGGCAGGCGATCGAGGTGTTCCGGACGGAGCCCGACGGCGACGGCCAGTTCCTCGGCCTTCTCATGCAGTTCGGCCCTGCTGTGCCCACCGCGAATGTGCAGCGGCTCGCTGATCAGCCGCCAAACCGGCAGGCGCCGGTCGAGCGAGGATTGCGGATCCTGAAAGACGATCTGCATCTTCTGCCGCAAGGCGCGCTTTTGTTTGCCCTGAGCCTTCTGAAAATCCTCGCCGTCGATCGCCACCCTGCCCTGTTCAAAAGGCGCAAGCCCGATGATCGCCTGGGCGAGCGTGCTCTTGCCGCAGCCTGACTCGCCGACGATGCCGAGGCTCTTGCCGGCGCCGACCTCAAGGGTCACGCCATTGACCGCATGCACATAAGACGTGGGCCGCCCCAACCAGTTGCGGGAGGCCGGGAAGCGGACATGAAGGTCGGAAACCTCGAGCACCGGCCGCGCTATCGTACCAACGCCTTCGGTCATTGCCTGCCTCCCTGCTCTACGAGTTCGGTCGCCGCACCGCGACGCCAGCAGGCGACCTGCTGGCCGCTGGCCCCCACCAGTTGCGGAGACTGGGTTCGACATTGTTCGACTGCTTCCTTGCATCGCGGCTGGAAGTAGCAACCCGCCGGTGGGTGGAGAAGGTTCGGCACAGCACCAGGGATCGCTTCGAGTTCCTGCTTCGGCGCGACCCGCTCCGGCAGGCAGCGCAACAGCGCCTGGGTATAGGGATGCTGCGGCGTTTCAAGGACCGTCCGCGTCGCGCCGTGCTCGACGATCCGCCCGGCATACATCACGTAGAGCCGATCGCAGAGCTGCGAGACGACGGCGACATTGTGCGAGATGAAGATGACTGACGTGCCTGTCCGGCGCGCCCGGTTCTGGATCAACCGCAGGATCACCGCCTGCACGGTAACATCGAGTGCAGTCGTCGGTTCGTCGGCGATGATCAGGCCGGGGTTGCAGGAAAACGCCATGGCGATCAGCACCCGCTGCCGCATGCCGCCGGAGAGTTCGAACGGATAGAGGTTCATGACCCGCTCTGGTTCGCCGATCAGCATGTCGGCAAGAATGTCCCGCGCCACGCGCCTTGCCTCGGCGAGACCTATTTCCTCGTGGCGCATGATGACGTCGGTCAGCTGCTTGCCGATACGGATCGTCGGGTTCAGCGCGTTCATCGGTTCCTGGAAGATGGTCGAGACCACCTTGCCGCGCAGGTCCTGCAACTGATTGTCGTCCATGGAAAGCGTGCTGTGGCCAAAGAGCCTGACGGTGCCACCGGTGATGCGGTAGCGTCCCTTGGGCAGGAGCCCCGTTGCCGCCATCGTCGTCACCGACTTGCCGCAGCCGGATTCGCCGACAATACCGACAATCTCGGCCTTGCCGACGCTGATCGTGACATCGTCGAGCGCTTTGACGGCGCCGCTGAAGGTTGGAAACTCCAGCGAGAGATTGTTGATGGCCAGCGCCTGGCCGCGTGGTTCTGCCGTTCCCATCGTCATCATCTGCCCCTCAAGCGCGGGTCGAGCATATCGCGTATGCCGTCGCCGACGAGATTGCACCCCATGGCCGTGATCAGGATCGCCAGGCCCGGGAAGGTCGCGTACCACCATTGGTCGAGCATGTAGCTGCGGCCGCTGCTGACGAGCGCGCCCCATTCGGCGGTCGGCGGCTGCGCGCCGAGGCCGATGAAGCTGAGGGCGGCTGCAATCAGCACGACGCCGCCGAGATCGAGGGTCGCCTGGACGATGATCGGCGACATGGCGTTTGGCAGGATATGCCAGCGCAGGATGTAGAACGGCGAGGCGCCAAAGGTGCGCGACGCCTTGACGAAGACCTGCTCGCGCAACGACAGCGTCTGGCCGCGGGCGAGGCGCACATAGGCGGGGATGCGTACGATCGCGACCGCCAGCATCGAATTGAACAGGCTTGGGCCAAGAGCCGCGGCCAGCGCCATGGCGAGCACCAGCGCCGGCAGGGCCAGCACGACATCCATCAGCCGCATGATGGCGGTATCGACCCGACCGCCGACGACGCCCGAGAAGCAGCCGATCAGCACCCCGACCGACATCGAGATCAGGACGATCATGAAGGCGGCGCCGCAGGAAGCCCTTGCCCCAAAGATCACGCGCGAGAACAGGTCGCGGCCGACCTCGTCGGTGCCGAACCAGTGCGCCGCACTCGGTGGCAACAGGCGCGCCGTCAGCGACACCTTGTCCGGATTGTAGGGCGCGATCACGGGTGCGGCGACGATCATCACGAGGACAAGCAGGATGATCGCGACGCCGACCAACGTCAGCGGGCTGCGGCGGCTGAGGTACCAGAAATAGCGCAGCCGCTCGGAAAAGGACTTGGTCCTGCGCATTGCTGCATTCGACGCGGCAGGCTCTGTCGGCATGACGGCGGACATGATCAGACCTCCCTGATCTGCGGGTCGGCGAGCATGTAGGCGAGATCGACCAGGAGGTTGATCAGCACGTAGCCGATGGATGCGACGATGGTGAAACCCATGATGGCGGGGAAATCGAGGGTCTGGATCGAGGTCACAACATAGGTGCCCATGCCCGGCCAGGCGAAGATCGTCTCCGTCAGCACCGCGCCATAGAGCAGATCGCCGAGCGCCAGCCCGAGCAGCGTGATCGACGGGATGAGCGCGTTTCTGAGCGCATAGTTGAAGATGATCATGCCCTTGCGCAGGCCACTGGCGCGTGCTGTCCGGATGTAATCTTCCTGCAGCACGTCGAGCATCGAGGCGCGGATCTGGCGCGTGATCACGCCCATATTGGCAAAGGCGAGCACGAAGCCCGGCAGGATGATGTGGTAAAGGGCGCTGCGGAATGCGTCGAAACGGCCCTGCAGCAGCGAGTCGATCAGCAGGAAGCCTGTGATGCGCTCGGGTGTCGCAATACCCATGGCCAGGCGCCCGCTGCCGGGCAGGATCTGGAATTTCGCATAGAAGACGTAGATCAGGATTAGGCCGAACCAGAAGACTGGCATCGAGATGCCGCAGACCGAGACCGTTCGTGCCACCTGATCAATTGGACCATCCTTGTAGACGGCCGAGAGCACACCAAGCGGCACGCCGAGACAGATCGCGATGAAAAGCGCGACCACGCCGAGCTCCAGCGTCGCCGGCAGGAAGGTGCGGATATCGGCCGCGACGGGGCGATTGGTCCTGAGCGACGTGCCGAGATCGCCCTGAAGCAGATTGCCGATATAGATGGTGAATTGTTCGACGACCGGCCGGTCGAGACCGAGATTGCGCCTGACATTTTCAAGCGTCTCGGCGCTTGCCCTGTCGCCCGCGATCATGCGCGCCGGATCACCGGGAATGAGATGCGAGATCGTGAAGGTGATGACCGCGACCCCCAGCACGACGAAAAGCAAGAGGATCAGACGCGGAAGAATGATGCGGGTGATTGCCATGGACGTCAGCCCTTCCGGCAGGGGAACCCCGGCCTAGCTTGGGAAACGAAGAACCCTGCCGCCACGGCCAGGGGCCGGCGGCAGGCGTTCCGTGGAATGCGGTCGGCCAAGCGAAGCTTGACCGTTCCTCCTCACTCCGTCTTCGACATCGTTCCGAAGTTGTAGACCTGGATCAGCATCGGATTGTAGACATAGCCCTTCACCGCGGCGCGGCGGGCGAAGATGTCGTTCTTCTCCATGATGTAGAGATACGGCGCGTCGTCAGTCGAAAGCTTCTGCGCCTCGATGTAGAGAGCCTTGCGCTTTGCTTCGTCGACGATCGAAGCTGCCTCTTGGACGAGACCCGTCACCTTGCTGTTGTTGTAGAAGGAACGGTTGCCCGGACCGCCCATCTTACCGGCGTCGAACCAGTAGTTCATGAACATGTAGGGGTCGGCGAAATCAGGCGTCCAGGCGCCGGGCGCCATGTCGAACTTGCCGTTGGCGACCAACTCGCGCTTCGTCGTGTCGGCGACCGCCTGCAGATCGAGCTTGACGCCGATTTCTGCGAGAGAGGCTTGCAGCGCCAGACCGACCGGTTCCCAGGCAGGATCGGCCTGAGAGAAGGTATAGGTCAAATGGATGTCGCCCTTGCCGGATTCGGCAAGCAACGCCTTGGCCTTCTCGATGTCGTAGCTGTACTGGAAACCCTGCGGATCATGGCCCCACATGCCGCTCGGCACGGCGCCGCGCATCTGCTTGGCCTGACCGAGCATGATGCCGTCGATGATGCCCTGGTAGTCGACCGCATAGGAGATCGCCTGACGCACCTTGGCGTCGTCGAGCGGCGGCTGGCGATTGTTCATGTAGATGTAGTTCACATACATGCTCGGATTGCTCTCGACGACGACGGAGGCATCCTTCTGCAGCGCTTCGGCCTGATCGAGCGGGATCTGTTCGATGATGTCGGCATCGCCGTTGGTCAGTTGAAGGCGACGCGCCGACACGTCGCCGACGATGCGGAGCACGACCTGTTTCAGCGCCGGCTTGGCGCCTGCATAATGTTCGTTGCTGTCGAGCACGATGCTCTGGTTGCGCTCCCAGGAAGCGATGCGATAGGGACCGCTGCCGGCCGTATGCTCGGCGAGCCAGGCCTTCGCCATGTCGCCGTCCTTCTCATGCTCCATGACCTTGGGATTGATGATCGCAGCGCCGGAGACGGCAAGCGTTGAAATGAACGGCGCAAACGGCGCGGTCAGGTGAAACTTTACGGTTTGCGGGTCGACGACCTCGACCTCCTTCAAGACCGGGAACGCGTCGGAGGGGCCAGCCTTCAGCTTCATCAGCCGGTCGAAGCTGAACTTGACGGCCGCGGCATCGACCGGCGAGCCGTCATCAAACTTGTGGCCGGCCGCAATCTTGAAGGTCCAGACGAGACCGGCATCGTCGGCAGTCCAGCTTTCGGCGAGTTCCGGCCCGACTTCCGTCGAGGCGCCCTTGTAGGCGACGAGCCTTTCATAGGCGGCATAAGTGAGCGTGTAGCCGCTGTTGCTGATCTCAATGCCTGGATCGGCTGTCGGCGGATCTTCCGCGCGCGCCAGCACCAGCACGTCCTGCGCAGCAATCGCGCCGGAAAGCGGCGTCGATGCCAGAAGCAATGCAATGCCGATCGATTTCCACTTGGAACCGTTCATCTCGTCGTCCTCCCCAGAACCGCGGCGTGCGATGCCCTCCCGGCACCCACCGCAGTCCTAGACTAGGAAACGATTTTCCTAAGTGCAATATTTTTTCTTATCGTATTTGTTTTTTAGTTTCGATCAGTTTTTGAGCTTGATCGTCTGCGCGTTTGCCAGCGTGGAGACCAATTCGGTTTCCGGGGTCGAGCAAACGCATAATATCTGCGCCGGCTCCTCGCTGACGCTCAAATAGGCGTGTCCCATCATGGCGTCGAAGTAGCAGGAATCACCCTTCTTCAGCCGAAGGGGCGCGTAGATCTCGGTGTGAAGTTCCAATTCACCGTCGAGGACGTAGAAGAATTCCTCGCCCTTGTGGCGGATCAGCGGTCCGAACTCCTCGAGCGTGCGCGCCCGCGCCATCGCCAGGATCGGGACCATCGATTTCTTGGAAATCTCCGTGCAAACATAGAGATAGTCGTAGTTCTGCGTGACGATCTCCCGCCCGTCGCCGGATTTGGTATAGGTGCGCCGCCCCATCATGTTGGGGACGTCTTCCGCGCCCGTCATGGTCCCGAAAAGCTCGACGATGTCGACCTTCAGGCCCTGGGCAAGCTGGATCAAGCGGTCGTAGGTGAGCTGCATCTGGTTGTTCTCGACCTTGGAAAGGGTCGAGACCGCAAGCCCGGTCATGGAGCTGACTTCGGCCAAGGTCCAGCGGTTGCGGTTGCGAATATCCTTGAGGATCTCGCCGAGGCTGGATTTCGCGTCGGTCATCGTTGGCGTCTCCATTTGCCTGCCGCCATCGAAGTGCTCGCCGGTTCTCGCCCGCCCGCAACACAGAATCCGATTGGCATGATAGGAAAACCATTTCCTATAATACGTGGCCGAAAGCAACATCGTGTTGACGGCAATCCCTGCCCCACAACCACTTGCAGCGTTTCGAAGCCCGCCTAATCCGCAAACGGGTTGGCGACCCTTGGCCAATAGGGGCGCTTCAGCTTGGTGAAAGCCAGATCCTCGAAAGTCGGCTGCAAGGCGCCTGGCGCACTGACGTAAAGAATGTCACGCGCGATCGGTTCGAAGCCGGCACGGAAGTGGTTGCTGGATTTCACCACGACGATTTTCTTCTGCGCCGGGTCAAGCCCCAATGCCGTCATGCATTCCGGATGGAAGGTCTGGGTGCGAACGGTGTTGAGCACGATGTCGATGCTGCCGGCAGAAACCCACACGGCATCGCCGATGGCAAGCGGCGTCGGCCCGAAGCGCTGGGTGATGCCGGACGCGACGCGCCTGACCGTCACCGTCAGGTCGAGCGGGTCGCCGGATGCAGGCCCGACCTTTCCGCCGATCCTCAGTGCCAAAGTGGCCCCTTCCCCCGCCTCGCGGCACATGCGAACCGCAATCGGATCCCAATAGAGGCAGGAGGCCACGTCTTCGATGCCGCGCTCGATGATACGACGCAGGATGAAGGTCGAGTCTCCAGGCGCGCCTCCGCCGGCATTGTCCGAAACATCGGCAAGCACGATCGGACCGCTTGTCGCGGCAACGGCCCGGTCCAGCGCCGCGTCGATCCCGAGATAGTCTCCCCGCATCTGTTCACGCGCCTCGAATATCTCGCGAGCGAAGGACCGGGCGACACGCACGGCTTTTTCCGGATCGTTGTCGGTCACAACAAGCATCTTGGCACCGACATCCTCGACATCGCCCCAGGGGAAGCCGTGACCGAAGGAGACCGAGAGCACACCGTCCTGCCCTTCCATCGCCTTCATGCGGTCAACGATGCCACGCAAGGGCGCGCGATGCGGGTGGAAGGTGTTGATCATGCGGCAATCATGCATGCCCATGGCCGGCTTCACATCGCCCGCAAGTGTGCGCTCCATCAACCGGAACAGTTGTTCCGCAACCTCTTCGATGTCGGTGTGCGGATATTCCTTGTAGGTGGCGATCATGGTCGCATTGGCCAGCATGCGTTCGGTGATATGGCAGTGCAGGTCGAGTTCGGCTGCGACCGGCACATCCGGCCCGACCACCTGCCGGACATGCGCAAGCAGATCGCCTTCGACATCGTCGTAGCCGTCGGCCACACAGGCTCCGTGCAGAGCAAGCATCACGGCGTCAACGGGCATCGCGGCCTTGAGATCGTCGAGAATGGTGGCGCGGAAACTCTCATAGACCGCTCGCGTCGTCCTGCCGCCGGGCTCGGCCACGGCGCACAAGCTCTCCACCACATCCCAGCCTTTTTCTTGCGCGGCATTGCGCCAGACGAACATTTGCGAAGAGCAGCAGTTGAGCGGCTTGCCGGTGGCATCGCCATAGGCGATCAGGTTCTCTCGGAAGGCCTCGATGCCGGTCTGCATGGGCGAAAAGGTGTTGGTCTCCGTATCCAGCCCCGCGATGAAAAGTTTCATTTTCGCCTCTCGCCTATCAAGAAAGATATTTTCTAATCATAAAACTATGTTTATCGTCGGAAAGTCAAATGCATTATCCGCGCCCTTGCGCGGCTGACCGGGGAGGCAGGAATGCGCATCTATATTTCCGCTGACATCGAAGGGATCGTCGGGGTCGTGAGCCGCGACCAGTTGATGCCCGAAGGTTTCGAGTACGAGAACGCCCGGCGCTGGATGACGGACACCGTGGTTCACGCCTGCGAAGCTGCGTACGAGGAAGGCGTCGAGGAGGTCATCCTCAGCGATTCCCATGGAAATGGCGAGAGCATCCTGATCGACCGCCTGCCCGACTACGTACAGGTCGTGCGCAGCTGGCCGCGGCCGCTGATGATGATGCAGGGCGTCGAACTCGGTTCCTTCGTCGGCGCGATGCTTCTCGGCTACCATGCCGGCGCAAGCCACAAGGGCGGCGTGCTGTCGCACACGATCGGCGGCACCGCCTTTGCCGAAGTGCGGATCAACGGCACCGTCATGCCGGAGGCCGGCATCAACGCCGCCATCGCCGGACATTTTGGCGTACCGGTGCTGCTCGCATCCGGTGACAACGTTGCCCTCGACGAAATCAAGGAGCGGATCGGCGACATCGTGACGGTGCCGGTCAAGCAAGTCTACAGCACGCAATCGGCGATCACATTGACGCCCGCCGTCGCCCATCGCCGCATCCGCGAGGGCGTCAAGAAGGCATTGTCGAGGGCCGGTTCGGCAAAGCCGTTCAAGTTGGAGAACCCCGTCCTTGAGATCGTCTTCCGCAACCGCCTTCCGGCCGAATATCTTTCCTATCTCAAGGGCGTCGAACGCACCGACGGGTACACGATCCGCTACCCGGGCGACGACATGGTCGACGTCTCGCGTTTCATCCAATTCGTGGTCGGCTACAATTCCCGCCTCACCTTCTGACGAGCATTTCCGCGGAACCAATCCATGACCACCTCTATCGTCCTCGGCGCCGGCATGGTCGGCGTCTCCACAGCGCTAGCTTTGCAGGAAACCGGGCACCAGGTGGTGCTTATCGACCGCAAGGCACCGGGCCGGGAAACCAGCTACGGCAATGCCGGCATCATCCAGACCGAGGCCGTCGAACCCTATGCTTTTCCTCGCTCGCTTGCCGAGATCGTCAGGGTCGGATTGAAGCGCGGCAACGATACGGACTGGCGGCTCGGCGACATGCCGCGGCTGGCCGGACCGCTCTGGCGCTATTTCACGCAATCGGCGCCGGCGACTTATGCGAGAGCCGTCGCGGCCTACTCGAAGCTGGCGCTGCGGGCGAGCGGCGATCATGCGCGCTTCATCGAACCCGCCAATGCCGGCGACCTGATCGTTCGCGAGGGCTGGCGCGCGGTCTACCGTTCGCCAGGAAAGCTCGATGCGGCTGTCGCGACCGCCGAGCGTCTGAAACGGGAATACGGTGTGCCGTCGGACGTGCTTACCTCCGACGAGCTTGCGGCAAGCGAGCCTGCGCTCAAAAGCCGGCTGGCGGGCGCAGTCCATTGGACCTCACCCTGGACCTGCCGTGATCCGGGCGACCTGGTCTCGCGCTACGCCGCGCTCTTCGTCGCCCGCGGCGGCAAGGTCGCCCAGGGCGATGCCATGTCCCTGCAGCAGACCGGCGCGGGCTGGCGGGTCCTGTCGGAGCGTGGCAATCTCACGGCTGAAAACGCGGTCGTCGCCCTGGGGCCGTGGTCGCCGATGCTTTTGGCGCGGTTTGGCTATCGTGTCCCCATGGTGTTCAAGCGCGGCTACCACTGGCACTTTGGCGGCAAGGAAGGCCCACGCATTTCGATGCTGGACATCGACAGCTCCGCCTTGATCGCCCCGATGAACGCGGGGTGGCGGGTTTTGACCGGCGCGCACCTGGCGCCGCTCGGCACCGCCCCGGCATCCCGACAGATACGACACGCCGTCAACGCCGCACGAACGCTCTTTGCACTCCGCGACCCCATCGAAGCAGCGCCATGGTCGGGTACCCGTCCCTGCATGCCCGACATGCTTCCCGTCGTCGGGCCCAGTCGTCACAAGGGCCTGTGGTTCCATTTCGGCCATGGGCACCAGGGCTTCACCCTGGGGCCGACGACAGCACTTCTCCTGGCCGAGCAGGTTGCCGGGAATCGCAACAATCCGCTGGCCCTGCCCCTGTTGCCGTCGAGCCGAGACTGGGCATAGCCGAACGTCAGGGCCCGGTCATTGGCGCACGGTCGAAAATGTGCGGTCGGCCAGCCGCGGCAGCATGAGCCGGAAGGCGACGCTGCGGGCGCTTTGGAACAGGATCAGCGCGATCCACAGTCCGTCATTGCCGAAGACCGGCTGCAGGATCGCCCAGGCGGCAAAGTAGATCACCAGCGAGGCGACCATCAGATTTCGCATCTGCCGCGACCAGGTGGCGCCGATATAGACGCCATCCATCTGGAAGGCGACGATACCGAAGATCGGAAGGGCGGCGACATAGGGCAGGTACGCGTGTGCGAGTGCTGACACGCTTTCCGACGGGGCGGTGATGCCGATCACCCAGTCGCCGGCCACAAAGAGACAGAACGCGACGAGCCCGGCAAAGACGAAGCCCCATACCGTGGTCAAACCAACAGCACGGTCGAACGCCGGCCGGTAGCGCGCGCCGACGGCTCGTCCGGCCAGTTGCTCCGCCGCCGTTGCCACCCCGTCGAGAAAGGCGACGCCGAAGAAATAGAAGCGCAGCAGGATCGTATTGGCCGCAAGGACTTCGATGCCGAGCATGCCGCTTTGGCGGGTGAAGAAGGAAAGCCCGATCAGAAGCGCGAAGGAGCGGATCATCATGTCGCCATTGACCGAAAAGGCGCGACGGAACGCCGTCAGATCCGGCAGGTTCCACGCGCTCCGGTCGGTCTTTGCCCAGATGAGGTAGAGCCCCGCCAGTGCCGTGACGGCCTCGGCAACGAGAGAGGCGGCAGCAACGCCCGCCACACCCCAGCCGAGACCGAGGACCCAGTGCACGCTCAAGCCGGCGTTCAGCGCATTGAGCAAGGTTTGCAGGATCATGCCCCAGAGCGCATCGCCACGCCCGATGATCCAGCCGAAAACCACGAAATTGAAGAGGACGAAGGGCGCCGACCAGACCCGCCAGGCGAAATAGGTGGCGGCCGCTTCGGCGACCTTGCCTTCCGCGCCCATGGCGGCAAGGCCAAGCGCGCCGATCGGCTTTTGAAGCAAAAGCAGTGCCAGCCCCGCCACGATCGCGATGATGAGGCCGCTTGCGAGCATGCGCTGCTCTTCACGCCGGTCACCGGCGCCGAGCGCCTGGGCCGTAAAGCCCGTGGTCGCCCCGCGCAGGAAGTTGAAGGTGACGAAGATGACGTCGAAGATGACGGTCGAAAGCGCCACGCCGCCGATCAGGGTCTCGTCGCGCAACTGGCCGATGACGCCGGTTGCGACGAGCCCGACAAGCGGGCTCGACAGATAGGCGATCATCATCGGCAACGCGATGCGAAGCACGTCGCGATGCGCGATGTCGAAGGGACGGACCGTGACCGCAGCGTGATCGGAAGCGTGTTTCACTCAATCCAGCCGGTGTGGTTCGCCGAGCGTATGCAT
Source organism: Ensifer sp. ENS08 (assembly GCF_014852195.1). Taxonomy (NCBI): domain Bacteria; kingdom Pseudomonadati; phylum Pseudomonadota; class Alphaproteobacteria; order Hyphomicrobiales; family Rhizobiaceae; genus Ensifer; species Ensifer sp. ENS08. The sequence goes on along the minus strand of NZ_JACVBF010000023.1, from coordinate 8,073 downwards.
CAGCCGATTGGCCCAGCCGAAGATTGCAACCGCGTGGATAAGGTCGAGGATCTGCAGGTCGTCGAGGCCGATCTCGCGCAGGTGGTAGAACTGGTAGGCGCCGACATTGTCGGGATGCGCCGTCAGGTCGACGCCGAAATTGAACAGCGCCTGCTCGAATTCCGGCAGGTTCGCGTCAAGGCCGCTGCCATAGATCTCGTCGACCACCTCCGGCCGCTTTTCGAGCTGGATGTAGCGCGCCGCATGAACCGAGGCGCAATAGATGCAGCGGTTGACGAAGGATGCGGCAAGCGCGCCGATCTCCCGGCCACCGCGCGACAGCCCGCCCTCGCTATACATGATGTCGTTGAAGAGCGGCGTGCGCTCCTTCAGGGTTTCCGGCTCGTTGGCGAGAACCAGCACATAGTCCGAAATCTTCCTGTTGGACGGCGTGATCTTCAGCGCGTCGAGCTGTTCGGGTGTGGCGGTCTCGACATCGACCGGCTTGACATAGGGCTTCCAGTCGAGCGCTTCGACGGTGAATTCGTGCACGGCTTGCGACATCTCAGTTGTCCCTCAGCATCTTGAGGCCGGCCGTAACCAGCACCTGATAGTTCACGAAGGCGATCAGGCCGGCGAGCGTGACGATGTCCCGGTCGTCGAGACCTGCGGCGGCGAGCTTTTCGATGTTGGTGCGCGTCGCCTCCTTCGGCGAAAGCGTGACGAGATCGACATGGGCGAGGATCGCCTGAAGGCGGGGGTCTTCGATGCCGTTGCCAGGATCGGCAATCGACGCCAACGCGGAGCCCTCGTCCTCGCGTTCGAGCAGCGCCCGGAAATGCGCGGAGAGCTCCTGCGACTTCCAGAGTGCCGCCATGCGCGCAGCAAGGGCTGCTCGGAGCGCATAGGAGAAGTTGCGCGGATCGGCAGGGCGAAGGGCAGCCTGATAGCTCGTCTGGCTCAACTGCTTCAGCTTCGCCCGCTGTTCGCGCAGCGCCTGCAGGTCGGGAAAGCGATCGAGCCCGAGCACCGTGTCAATTACGTCAGTTGTCGATGGAGAGGTCATTGGTTTTCCTGTCATCTGAAACGCGGGAGGGTCAGGCCGTCTTCTGCGCCGGCGTCGGCGCGTCGGCATCCAACCATTCGGTCCCGTCGAGCTCCGGCTTTTCGTAGGCGATTAGCGCTTCCCAATGGTAGTCGACGTCCCGAATGAAGAGCGAGGCCGCGACCCCGCGCGCCAACCAGAGCGCACCCTCGCTGATGGCCGGAATGTCGCCGCTGACCTTGCCGACGCTGACGGAGGCGCCGTAGTTGAAGCAGTGGATGTCCTTCAGCCAGGGGGCTGTTCCCGGCTCCTTCTCGGTGAAGGAGAAGTCTCCGTTCAGCCAGGGGAAGCGCCCGAGCCCGGGGTTCTCTTCGCCCGGTGGCGGCGCGTAGCGGTCATCCCAGCAGGCGATCTGGTCCTGATAGGGGGCAAGCTCGCTGCGGCTCAGCGGATCGATCGAGAACCCAGTGCCGAGGATGACGAAGTCGGTGCGGAAGATGCGCCCGCCGGTGGTGGTGATAACGACCTCGCCGCCCTCTTCCCTCATCGACCGGATGCCGCAGTCGAAGTGGAAGTGAGCGTTCGGGTGCCGGCTGACGCGCAGCGTCGAATTGTGCGGCGCCGGCGTCTGCTGCTTGGCCGCATAATCCATCAGCCGCCAACGCCATTCCGGCGAGATCTCGGCAAAGCCTGCGGTCACACCATAAGAGCCGATACCCATCAGTTTGTTGACCGTCGGCATTTCCTTGCGGCGGGCGAGAAGCCGCACCTCCCCTGCCCCTTGCTCCAACGCCTCGGCAGCATTGTCGACCGCCGAAGCACCGACACCGATGACGACGACCCGCTTGCCCTTCAGGCGATCGAAGTCGATCTCGTCGGCCGAGTGCGCCCAGGACTTGTGCCGCTCAATGTTCTTGACGAAGTCCGGAATGGTCGGCTCGCCGAGCCCATCGCGGCCCGTCGCCATCACCAGCTTGCGGGTGATGATCGCAGGTTTTGCGCCGCCGGCGATTTCAAGTTCCAGCAGTCCATCGGGGCGCGGCACGACGCGGGTGACGTGGGTGTCGTTTTCGACCGGAATGTCCATGACATCGCGATACCAGCGCAGGTAATCCATCCACATCGGCCGCGGGATGCGAAACAGCTCCTCCCATTCCGCTTCACCATGAAGCGCCGTGAACCAGGCGCGGAAGCTGAGTGACGCAACGCCCAGTGCCGGGCCGAGAAGGATCTTCGGCGAGCGCAGCGTCTCCATGCGCGCATAGGTGACCCAAGGGCCCTCGAAACCCTTCGGCGCGCGGTCGACGATGCGCAGATTGGCAATACCGGCACGCGTCAAGGCATGCCAGGCAACGAGCCCGCACATGCCGCCGCCGATCACGACCACATCGCTGACGTCATCGCCCGCCGCAGTCGTCACCGGCTTCGACCAGTTGGCCGGCGGATAGTTGAGGTAGCTCAGGTCCTGCCTTACCCGCGCATTGAGCGCGGCCAGCCGTTGCTGCTTTTGATTGTCGGTCATCCCCGATCTCCCTTCACTTCGCCAGCAGAACGGCATCGCGGTCGCGCCACCCCACCCAGACGTCGTCCCCTTCGATATGCGAAAGCGCCACCGGATCGATCTGCGCCTCGAGCGTGCTACCGTTGTCGAGCTTGACGGTCAGCGACGTGTGAGCCCCCTTGAAGACGCGCTGATCGATGCGCCCTTTGAGCGACGGCCGGTCTTCCGGCTTGCGCGACAGGCAGAAAACCGCCTCCGGTCGCAGCGCTACGGTGGCATGGTCTCCCGGTATCGGCGAGGTGCCGTTCACATCCGCATGCACGATGTTGCCGCGCCACTCGACGGCAGCGATCTCGCCGGAGACCGAAGCAACGGTGCCTTCGAGGAAATTGCTCTGGCCGATAAAGTTTGCAACGAAGCGGCTGCGTGGCCGGGCGTAGAGCTCGTCCGGTCCTCCCATCTGCTCGATCCTGCCCTTGTTCATCACGACGATGACGTCGGACATGGTGAGCGCTTCCTCCTGGTCGTGGGTGACGAAGATGAAGGTCTTGCCGGTCTTCTTTTGGATCGACTTCAGCTCGATCTGCATCTGCTGGCGCAGCTTCGCGTCGAGCGCCGACAGCGGCTCGTCGAGGAGCAGCACGTTCGGATCCGGAGCCAGCGCCCGCATCAGCGCCACGCGCTGGCGCTGTCCGCCGGAAAGCTGTGCCGGCATGCGTTCGGCGTGGTCCTGCAGGGAGACGAGGGCGAGGAGATCGCTGACCCGTTTGTGGATCGCGGCGCTCTCCATGCCCTTCAATTCCAGGCCGAAGGCGATGTTGCGGCCGACCGTCAAATGCGGAAAGAGCGCGTAGTCCTGGAAGACGATGTTGACGTTGCGCTTGTTCGGCGGCAGGTGCGAGATCGGCTTGCCCTCGAGGTAGATTTCCCCCGACGTCGGGCTGTCGAAGCCACCGAGCATGCGCAGCGTCGTCGACTTGCCGCAGCCGGATGGGCCAAGCAGCGTGACGAACTGGCCGGGCGCGATCGCAAGATCGAGATCATCGACGGCGGTCAGCGCCCCATAGGACTTGTTGACGTTCTTGAAATGGACGACAGGCTGCATTTGCGTCAGCTCCTCGATCGGCGGGTGAAATGCTCGGCATAAAGGCCGATGGCGGTGGTGACGACGAGCACGATGGTCGCCATGGCGTTGATTTCCGGCGACATACCACCTTGCACCTTGGCGAAGATCAGCATGGGCAGGGTCGGCTGGTAGCCGCCGAGGAAGAAGGTGCGGACGAAGTCGTCGATGCTGGTCAACACGCAGAAGATCATGCCGCCGAAGAGCGCCGGCATCAGATAGGGGATGGTGACGCGCAGGAAGGCGATGAAGGGATCGGCGCCGAGATCGCGCGCCGCATCCACCAGATTGGCCGGCATCGACCGCAGCCGGGTCAGAACCATGATGACGACGAAGGGCACGGCATGAACCGTATGCGCAAGGATGATCGCGAAGGTTCCGGTCGGAATGTCGACGGCGCGGATGAAGATGCGCATCGAGATCGCGTTGATCAGCCCCGGCACCACGGCCGGAAGACAGGCGAGCGCGAAGATCACTGCCTTGCCCCAGATGTTTTCCGCCGAAACGAGAAGTGCGATCCAGACGCCGATGATCGTCGCCGAAACGGTGGTCGCGAGCGCAATGCCGATCGAATAGAGCGAGGCTTCGAGGAACTGCTTGTCCTGGATCACCTTGCCGTACCAGGACAGCGTCCAGTTGCCGATCGGGAAGGCGATAAAGTTCGCGTCCTTGAAGCTCATCGCCGTCATCAGCGCCAGCGGCAGGACCAGATAGACGGCAAAGATCCAGTAGGAAGCACCGAGCGCGGTTTTCGGAAGGTCGTTGAAATAGGTTCGCATCGTTCGCCCTCACATCAGCCGGACGGAGCGACCGCCGACGACCCGCATGAAGAGCCCGACGGTCGTCAAGGACACGACAAGCATGATCATCGAGAAGGCAGCACCTTCCGGCCATTTGTCGTTTGAGCCGTGAAACAGCGTCGCGATAACTTCAGGGAAAATCACTGAATTCGGGCCGCCAAGCAGCAGCGGTGCTGCGAAGACACCGACGGCGGTCAGATAGACGAGGCTGCACCCAGAGACGATGCCGTCCTTGGAGAGTGGCAGGATGACCCGGCGGAACCGCTGAAAGGGTCCGGCGCCGAGATCGGCTGCCGCTTGGATCAGCGGCGTCGGGATCTTCTCGATCGCCGAATAGAGCGGCAGGAGCATGTAGAGCGCCAGCAGATAGATGACGCCGAAGCTCAGCGAAAAGAAGGTGTAGAGCATCGGGATCGGCCGGTCGATGAAGCCGAATTCCCGCAAGAGCACGTTCAGCGCCCCGCGGTTGGCGAGCAGCATGATGACCGAGAAGGTGCGGATCAGCTCACCGGCCCAGAAGGGGATGAGCAGCAGCAACAGGGCCCGCATCCGGTTCTTCGGCTGCACAATCTTTGCGACGTAGTAGGCCACGGGATAGACGATCACCAGTGTCGAGATCGTGACCACGGCGGCAAAGATCAGGCTGCGGACAAAGGGCAGGAAATAGAGCCGATCGGAGAAGAACAGCGCGTAGTTGGCCAGCGTGTATTCGCTGCTCTTGTCCGGCTGCGGCGGATAGTTGGCAAGAAGGCTGATATTGGCCATCTGCAGGATCGGCCCGATATGCAACATAGCGATCCAGAAAAGCGGCACGCCTGCCAGCACGGCGAGACGCACGCGCCGGCTTTCGACGAGCAGGCCGATCGTATGGCGATAAAGCCCCGAACGTGCCGCCTTGCCGATCCATCCGGCATAGCGCGGCACCGTCGACAAACCGACGGATGGCGGTTGTGTTGTCGTATCCAGCATTGTCTTTGTTCCCGGCTCTGGAAGAGTCCATTTTATGACGGGCGACCGGCCTCAGCCGATCGCCCGGATTTTGATAGGTCAGGCCGACTTGATCTCGGCCGTTGCCTTGTCGATCATCTCGTTCTTCATGTCGCGGTTGACGGAGCTGAAGAACTGGATGCGTTCGACCTGCTCGGGCGGCAGCGACAGCGCGGCACGCTCCTTCTCGTCCAGCACCTTGTCGACGCCGTCGAAGGCCGACGAGAAGCCGGACTGGCGGGTCATCGCAGCACCAATCTCCGGCGACGACAGGATGGCGTCGAGGAAGGTGTAGGCCGCGTCCGCGTTCGGCGCGTTGTTGACGATGTTGAACGAATAGAGGAAGCCGAAGGTCCCTTCCTTCGGCACCGAGATCTCGATCGGATGGCCGTCCATGATGAGCTTGGCGGCCGGACCGGACCAGGCCTGCGCCAGGTAGATGTCCTCGTTGACCAACATCTGCTGCAGCTCGGAGCCGGCATCGTAGTACTTGCGCACCTTGTCCTTGTGCTGGATGAGGAAATCGCGGGCCTGGTTCGTTGCGGCCTGTGCGACTTCGGGCTTGTCACCATAGGTGACGTAGTCGCCGTCGTTGCCCTGGTAGCGCATGACGATCGAGAGGAAGTCGCTGACGATATAGGACGTCAGGTTCTTGTTCTCGTCATCGAACATGATCGCCCAGCTGTCGGAAGCCTTGGCGTATTCGGTGTTGCGCACCAGGCCCTCGAAGCCGGCAAGCAGCGGCACGCCGAAGGTCTTGCCGTCGACGGTCAGTTGCGGCGCGCCCTTGTAGGCGGCTGCAAGCTTGCCCCAGTTCTTCAGCCGCGTGGTGTCGAGCGACGAGAGCAGGTTCGATTTCATGAACTGCGACAGGCGATGGCCGGTCACGGTGACAATGTCGGTGGAAGGTGCAGCCCCTTCGGCGGTCAAAAGGTTGTACTGCTTTCCCTGGTCGTCGGTCAGCCGGATTCGCACCTCGATGCCGGTATCCTTCTGGAACTGATCGATGAAGGACTGCGGTACGAACTTGTCATAGGTCGTGATGTTGACGACCTTGCTCTGTGCGAAGGCCGGGCGGATGATCGAAGGCGCTGCGAGCACACCGGCGCCGGCCGCCAACAGCTTCATTGCCGATCGGCGGGTGACATCAAAATTGTTCATCTCGTTCTCCTCATTTTGGCAGGCTCAATTCTCGTGTGGGCGTTCAGAGCTTTTTGCTCCCCTTTATTTCGCCGCCGGGTTGTCCGGCAGCGCACCATTGCCGGCGTTCCTGCCGGCAAAGCTCCTTTCGGCGATACGCGCCATCTGCCTGGGATCATGCACTGTCAGATCCGGCATCCGCTCCGAAGCGATCCGCGCTATCCGTTGAATGAGTTCCCGAACGCCGGCCGAGAGCGGGCGCGAGCCGGCTGACAGGATCGCCCATAGGAAGGGGATCTCGACATCGAGAGGCCGAATGACGATGGGCGCCGATTGCAGACCGTAGGCCGTCGCCGGCTCGATGATCGCCACGCCAAGGCCGAGCGATGCGACCTGCACGGCGTTATTGGCCGCGTTGGTCGCGATAATGCGATTGGGCCGCACGCCGGCCGCATTGAGCACTTCATCAACGCTATGGCGCAGCCGAAACGGATTGGACATGGTGACCAGCGTGCGCCCGGCCAGATCGGCGATCGAGATCACGTCTTTCGCAGCCAGCGGATCGTGCGGCGCAACCGCGGCGACGCAGCGCCCTTCGAAAAAACCCTGAACGTCCAGGCCGGGCTGATCGGCCGGCAGCGACGTCACGCAGAAATCCGCCGTCCGCGCAAACACCGACTGCACGGCGGCCTCGGCCGGCATGCTGCGCAGATTGATCGTGTGGGGCAGCAGATGCTCCGGCAGTTCGGCAAGTGCGATCGGGATGATGCCGCTGGCAAAGGCCGGCGTTGCGGCGATCTCGATCGGCTCGGGTTCCTTGCCGGCGATTGCCTTGGCGCGATTGCGCAGGTGCCCGATGCCGCTGACGAAACGCTCGGCATCCTCATGGAAGGCAATGCCCTTGTCGGTCGGCGCGATCCTCGGGCCATTCCGCTCGAACAGCGCAAAGCCGAGCGACGTCTCCAGGTCCTGGATCAGGCGCGTCACCTGCGACTGCGAGCGGTCGAGCAGGCGGGCGGCACCTGTGATGCTGCCCGTCGACATAACGGCGAGAAAGGCCTCGAGATCGCGTACTTCCATCGGCTATCATGCGCTCCCTGCATGGTGGACGATCAATAGTGCATAAAACGCATTCTTAGTTCTAGTGACAAAAGACAATTTTTCTCGGGTGGGCTCGACCGGGCCGGATCAGGCCCGCTCTTGCGGCCTTACCAGTCCATGACGACCTTTCCGGAATTGCCGGAGCGCATGGCCTGAAAGCCGTCGCGGAACTCGTCGATCTTGATGCGGTGGGTGATGACGGGGGCAAGGTCGAGCCCGCCCTGCACGAAGGCGATCATCTTGTACCAGGTCTCGAACATCTCGCGGCCATAGATGCCCTTGAGGTTGAGCATCTTGAAGATCACCTTGTTCCAGTCGATCTCGAAGCCGGCCGGTGCGATGCCGAGGATGGCGATCTTGCCGCCATTGTTCATCTTGTCGATCATGTCGCGGAAGG
>NZ_JACVBF010000022.1:0-112343 GCF_014852195.1 Ensifer sp. ENS08 | reverse complement strand
CTTGACCGGCAGACGCCGGATCAGGCTTACTTCAACGCGCTGACACCGATGATGGCGGCAGCATAATCGAGGCGGAAATCCACTTAGCAAAACGCCCGAAACTGTTCAGACAAACCGAGCCAGCTCTCAGCAACTTTCATCGCAAAAACGTGGACCTTGCAAGAAACTTTCAGGCCACTATCTAACTTCTTCCTGTAGACGTAGTGGCCAATTGGAGCCCTCTCACAGCTCCCTTTTACGCCGGCCTCTTCGAACGCCTCCCTTGCCGCGACCTCATGAGCACGCTTTCCTTTCATGGGCCACCCCTTTGGGATGACCCAGCGACCGGTATCGCGGCTGGTGATGAGAAGTATTTCGAGCGAATGCCCTGTGCGGACACGATAGCACAAGGCCGCATACTGCAACCTCGGCGGACGACGAAGCATCAACTGCACGTCGGCAAGGACCCTGTGCAGCAATTGCATGGAACGTTTTCTCCCTCGGCGCGAAAAGAGGTTGAAGAGACGTCAAATGAACGGTGGAGCCTGTCGTTTGGTTCCTCCGAATTGCTGGACGGGAACCCGAAACCAATCGACGAGTTTAACCGATTATCGCCACATGAGGATTTACCAATGACCGATCGTCTGATGATGCAAGATCCCCGAACACAGTACCCCTCGCCGCCGTTTGACCCTCAACCACAATCCATGCCCGGTATTGTTGGTAGGATGCATCCAAAGCCCGATCACGGCGAGAAAACCTACAAAGGGGCAGGTCGGTTGAAAGGGCGCAAAGCCCTGATCACCGGAGGAGATTCTGGCATTGGACGAGCCGCAGCGATTGCGTTTGCACGGGAGGGTGCCGACGTCGCCATATCGTTCCTGCCGGAGGAAGAACCGGACGCGAAAGAGGTTATCGAGTTGATCGAGGCCGAGGGCCGCAAGGCGCTCGCCTTGCCGGGTGATGTGAAGGATGAAGACTGGTGCCGCGCGTTGGTGTCGCGGGCACTGTCCGAGCTTGGTGGCATAGATATCCTGGTGATCAACGCGGCCCGACAACAGTTTCGCAGGAACGTCTCGCTTGTAACGTCCGAGGACTTTGACGCCACGCTGAAGACCAACCTCTACGCCTTGCACTGGATTGTTCAGGCCGCCGAGCCGCATTTGCCCCCAGGTGCGTCCGTCATCACAACCGCGTCCATCCAGGCATATCAGCCATCGCCAATTCTCCTCGACTACGCCACGACCAAAGCTGGGATCGTCGCCTACACCAAGGCACTCGCAAAACAACTCATCGAGAAGGGTGTCCGGGCCAACGTCGTGGCACCGGGTCCATTCTGGACGGTCTTGCAGCCAAGCGGCGGCCAGCCTGACGAGAAAGTGAAGAACTTCGGGAAGGACAGCGATTTCGGTCGGCCCGGCCAGCCGGTCGAGCTGGCCCCTATTTACGTCTTCCTCGCCTCGCAGGAGGCAAGTTTCGTCAATGGTGAAGTTTACGGTGCGACCGGCGGAAAAGGCGTTGATTGATGCCGTATGATTTCGGCGCGGCCGGTGCCGACGGCCGACGGGCTGGTGCGGCAAGCCGCCTTCAAGGGGCTCCGCGAGGATAAGCCAGCTGCCGAGATTAAGGCAGAAAAGCCGGCCCGACGGCGGTCGCTCCACTATCGCCGCGAGCCCGGTCAGGGGCGACTGCCTCCATGCCTCTCAATTGGGCGCAAGTGAAATCCGATCTCGGCCCGAAGCGGTTCATAGCGCGCACGGTCCCGGCGCCCTCACCAAAATCAGGGCCGAACCGCCGAGCGACGTTCGCGGTTAGAACTTCGTCAACGCTGGGCAGAAACGGAAGCCGAGCGAAGCGAACCGGAGACAAGGAAGGCACGTGGACAGGCACAATTAGTGACGAGGAGCAGGATGTAAAGGCAAAGGGCAAGGAAAAAAATACAGGCGCGCTATCCGATACTCCTCGATGGGAGATCGCCCCTACGAGCGCGCGATCGCCACGCATGTTGGAGTAGTCCTTCTAACCAGGTCTTACGGCGAAATAGCAGATATCAGAACGGTCCGCAATCTCTATTTCCCTCCATGGGTGCGATGAACTTGTCTGGGCTACCTGGCCGCGGGGTTCACTCGATGAACTGGTAAGGACCTGGTCCGAAAAAACGACGCCGACCTCTGAACTCAAGCGGGGCTGATGGTTTCCGACATTGGAAGATTTGCGGCAGGCGCGTCGCGGGGGCAGAAGTGGGTTCCGCTTCCCCTCGCAGTTCGCTTTCATGCGTTTGGAAGAACGGCCCTTGCCGCCGTGCTTTTTGCCGGTCTTCAACGGTGCCTTCAGGCAAAGGGTCCCGTCGCCTCGATCAAAACGGTTGCCTTTGAAGGCGTCGCAAGCGCGGCCATGATCTATGACGACGAGTCGATCGTCGACCATTTTCGACGGATCAATGACGACAGCTTGATGGGACTGATGGCCATGCGAGATGACGATCGGTTTTATGTTTTTGAACTTGAGAGGGTCATCCATCCCATCGCGCTGGCGCAGAACCTGCCCGTGGGCTGACGAGAGCCAGCCGTGCCGTCGTCAAGGTCTAAGGGTCGCGGATGGTTCATTTCCGGGGACGACGCTCCGCTGCGACCGACTTTTTCAAGGCGTCCATGATGTTGACGACGTTGCTGGGTGGCGATGGTGTGGTTGACGATTTGGACTTGGCCCTGGACGGTTTCTTTATCGCCTTCTTCTTGGCAGCGATGATGTCGACCAGGCGTTCCTGCACGGGGTCCTCCACCATGCTGGGGCTCCAATCCTTCGTCAGCTTCTTTATCAATCGCTGCACAAGCGGCATCATTTCGGGGTCCGCCTTGGCGTCGCTCGCGGTGGTGAAGTACGTTTCTTCGCCACGAACTTCGTCGCCGTAGCGCAATGTCCAGAGCACGATCCCCTTGCCACGCGGCTCGAGCATGACGGCTCGTTCCCGACGCGATATGACCAGTCGTGAAATACCGACCATATTCTGGGCTTCCATCGCATCTCGGATAACAGAAAAGGCCTCCTGGCCGACCGGTTCGCTCGGAGAAAGGTAGTAAGGCGTATCGAGCCATATCCACTCGAGGCTGTCGCGCGGGGTGAACGTCGAGATATCGATGGTCCTGGTGCTTTCGAGTGCGACAGTCTCAAGCTCCTCGTCCTCGATCACGACATACTCGTTTTCCCCGCGCTGGTAACCCATGACCTCATCGTCTTCCTTGACCTCTTTCCCGGTTACCGCATCGACGAAGTGACTGACGACACGGTTCTCGGTCTCGCGATTAAGCGTGTGAAAGCGAACCTTTTCGCTCTCGGACGTGGCCGGCATCATCTCAACCGGGCACGTCACCAGCGAGAGTTTCAAATAGCCTTTCCAGTAGGGGCGGACAGCCATGGCTCAATCTCCCGTCAGCCGGTGCGACGCGACGTTGCCGCCTGTTTCGACTTGGAAGACGAGCTCGACTCTTTTTGCCGACGAGCGCCCTTGTTTGCGTTGGCCGCTTGACGCTTGGACTTCGACTTGCTCGCATTGACGCCCGCGCTCTCGCGGAGCGCCTTGAGCAGATCGCCGGGTTTGGATGCTACGGGCAACTTTTTCTTCGGCAGGGCACGCCCCTCGATTTTGGCTTTGACCAGCTCGGCAACAGCCGCCTCGTACCGATCATCAAAGTCGCCGGGGTCAAAACTGCCTTTCTTGGTGCGGATAATGTGCTCTGCAAGTTCCAGCATCTCGCCCTCGATCTTGAGGTCGGGAAGCTCCTGGAACGCCTCTTTCGAAGATCGCACTTGATAGTCAAAGTTGAGGGTTGCCGCCACCAGCCCCTTGCCGTGTGCGCGGATAAGTACGGTTCGTAGCCGGCGAAAAAGCACGGTCTTGGCGATCGCGGCGACCTTGGCCTTAGCCATCCCATCACGGAGCAGTGCGAAAGCCTCCCCGCCCATCTTGTCGGGTGCAAGATAGTAGGGTTTGTCGAAATAGGTTGTGTCGATCTGCGAGCAGGGAATGAAGGCCTCGATCTTCAGGGTCTTGTCACTTTCCGGAACCACCGCTGCGACTTCTTCAGGTTCCAGGACGACGTATCGTCCACCCTCGATTTCATAGCCTTTTACCTGATCGTCGGCCTGAACGGGCTCTCCCGACTCGCTGTCAACGAACTCGCGCTTTACCCGGTTGCCTGTTTTTCGATTGAGCCTATGGAAGCTGATGCGTTCGGACGAGGACGCGGCGGTGTAAAGTGCCACTGGACAGGTGACCTCTCCGAACTTGATGTAGCCTTTCCAGTTCGCTCGCGGGGCAACCATGGCTCCATTCCTTTCGACACCCGGGAGGGACGCAACCTGTCGGTATGCAAATCGTTCCACGGTCAATTTCGTCAAACTCTACGAAACGTCTAAGCGCTTTTGTCAGGTGCCGTTGTTGCGACGAGAGAGCCTGCCAATCATCAGGAACGTGCGAAGGCCAGTTTACGGTTCAGGTGATCTGAACGCATCATGGCCGCCTTGGTTCAAACTAGCGCATGCTCTCGAGACGTTGACGTTCCTTCTCGACTTCGTCGGCGGTGTAGGGATCGAGCGTCTCGTCAAAGCGTGTCCAGCCCTGTTCCGTGTAGGCGGCGCGGCGTTGGACAGGATCCACCCAGGTCCCTCGGCGCAGGATCGCTTCGGCATCCGCCTGGAGCGCGTCGTCGACCCGTGCCGTGACGACCGTGCCACCGCGCCGTACGCCTTCCGCATAGACATGGGCATGTTCCTCCGGAACGCCCGAATCCGTCATCGCTCCGATAATCCCGCCGGCGGCACCACCTGCTACCGCGCCGGCGGCAGCACCCGCCGCGGTCGCGGCAAGCCAACCGGCTGCGACCACCGGCCCGACACCCGGGATGGCCATGAGCCCGAGACCAGTCAACAGGCCGCCAATGCCACCGACCGCAGCGCCGACACCGGCGCCCGTCCCAGCGCCTTCAGCCGCGTTGCTTTCGTCTGCAGTGCCGTACCAATCGCCAACATTGTTGGAAACGATGCTGATGTCGTCCGACGGCACGCCGCGATCTTCAAGGGCTGACACTGCTGCTTGGGCGTCCGAATAGTCGTCAAAAAGTCCACTAACGGTTTTCATGGGAATTTCCTCGTTGCTGGAGTTAGTTGGCAACAATGTTGCCCTGGTAGTCGAGCGCGACCTGCATGGATTTGCCGTCCTTCGAGGCAGTTGCACGCCAGACGCCCTTGTCGTCGAGCTTTAGACCGGTCACATCGGTGTAGCCGGCATCAGTAAGGCGATCCTTGGCCTGTTCTTCAGTGAAACTGTTGGCACCGGCGACGGGCGCTGTTGGATTGGTGGTGTCTGGTGTTGCCACGGCAGGCGTATCACCATCTGCCGTAGCCGGAGGTGTGGCGGTCTGCGCGAGCACGCCCAAACTCGATCCGCCGAGGAAGACCGCGGCGAGCAGTACGTTCTTCATGATGTTCGGTTCCTTGTTCTCAGCCCGTTAAAGGCAATGTTCAAACTCGGCGAAACGCTTTTGGTTCCTAAGCATTTGGTCTTTTCCACTCCCGACCGGAGCACTCGAACCATGAGCGGAGGCTAGTCCGCAATTCTTTGCGCTTACGCAAGTTGCATTTGCCGAAGTCGGGTGGGAGCTGCTTTTAGCATCAAGAAGTCAACGCCGGACGTTCTCTGCTTTGTAGGAAATGTGATTGCTGCGGATAGTCGACGTGCCATCGTGAGCCGAGCCTCACTGGCACGCCCAATGGTCTGGCGCCGCAGATCTCGTTTAGCGTTGGCCCTCGAACGCCGTCCGCCGAGACCCATCAGTTAGAAGGTGCCATGCTTATTTTCTGGCGCTTTTGCCTCTTTGCATAAGAAGCTGCATTTCTTCAAATCGGCGTCGGCGTTCGCCATCTTCCTGGTCGGAAGAGTAGCAAGTCCGGGAGACGCAGAAGCGTAGGAGTTTTGTGATCGGATTTGGCTGATCGAATTCGCAGTCGAACGTATCTGACATTTCGGCCTTCTTCGTATCCGATCTCTCAGAATATTTGAAGCGGACGCCAGGGGGCTTAAGCTCAGGGAACGATTGCACGACCCCGACATTCAGCGTGTCGGTCATGAAAAAATTCCTTGCGACCGACGTGCAGGCCGATTCAAGTTCGGCACTTTGGGCAAAGGCGGGGCCAGCGATAAGAACTGCGGTGACAGGAAGCCATTTCATTTTCCTCTCCATTCGCACCTGGTCCACACGAAAAGGTTGTTGCGTGAACCCGAAAAGACCGGGAAAAGTTCCAATCCATGAGCAAAATGCGGACAACCGATAGAAACCCACGCCTGGTCCAAGAAAATCTCCTACCACCACGACCTCATCGAGGTTTCAAGGAGCGAATGGAGGGACGCCGAGCTTAGAGGTGGGCCGCCAGTCGATGTCGTCATGCTGGACAAGAACCTTCAGGGGATAGCGGGCTTCGGGTAGCAGACGCCTGCAAGGAGAAATCGATAGCGTTTCTTATCTTGAAGTTCGGGAGCGCCCAAACTGCCCCAATTCTCTCCAAGCCGTTTTCGAGCTAGGCCCTCATCGAGGGGGTTGAGGCCCTTCTTGAGCAAAGCAAGAGGAACGGCATCTTCCTCAACATGATCGGACAGTAGAGCCCTAAGCTCGCAGCACCGCAGCGTCCGTTGGCGGACGCTGCGGTGCTGTGCAGGGGCTGAGGGAGTCCCTGCGCAGGGCGGGGTTGTTCCACGAGATCGATCGCAGTCGCCCAGCGTCTTCATTGGGCAGCGCCTTCGGATCGAACAAACGCCAAGCCGAGTGCCGTATGAGGCAGGGAACAAGATAGCGATCCGCTGGTTGGATCGCAACGAAGGGCCCGCGTCAGAGAACCAGGAGGTTTGTGATGATCGAAAACCCGGAGAACCGTAGACAACAACAACAGCAACCTATTTCGCCCTCACAAGAAGGCGGCCCTTATTCTGGGGGGGCGAGAGCGATGCAGGTCGGCCCCGCGTCGACCAGAACGTCGCGAGTGACGATCTTTCGGGCCAGGCAAAAGCGGCGGCAGCCAAAGTCGTGGATGACGAAAAGGGGGCATTGGCGCGCCAATTGCGTGGTCTTGCTGGCGCCATGGAGAAGGTGGGATCTGAACTTCGCGATTCCGATCAACCGGGGCTTGGCCGCTACACCCAGGACCTTGGAAATTCGATCGGACGGCTGGCCCGCGAATGCGAAGACCGGGATCTCGGTGAAATCGCGTCGATTGCAGAAAACTATGGGCGGAAGCAGCCCCTTGCCTTTCTTGGCATGGCAGCGATTGCGGGACTGGCAGCGAGCCGATTTCTTCCTCTGCTTTTGGGAGTGGCGGCAGCCGTTCTTCGGTTCCTGCGGCAATGCGGCGCGCCTCGCTCAATCGGGCGGAACGCCGTCATGCGATGGGCAAATTCGATAACGCGCACGAATTTGTCCGCTCTTGTGCCGAGCGCACAATCGCAGATTGCATCCATCGGCGCGGGAACGCTTTCTGGAACTTTGCGGGGAGGCTCGGGTTAAGCGATCAACTCTTCTGGAAAGGACAGTAAAACGCCACGCCTCCGATCTCAAAGACGAAGATTGCTCCAAAGGCTGCCCTTAATCGCGGTTGCTCTGCCTGGCTGCCAGGGCACTCAATCCGCGTTGAGCCCCGCGGGTTCGGAAGCAGAGGCGACGTTGACTCTGTTTGTCGTCATGTCCATCGGCGCAGCCGCGATCTGGTTCGCGGTGGTCGCCTTCGTCTGCTTTGCCGTGCGCAGTCAAAGACGAGTTTTCGCAGAGCCTGCCGCAAGCCGGCTCGTCCTGTGGGGCGGCGGCGTGTTCCCAACTGTGACGCTCTTTGCCCTTTTGACATATGCATTCTGGTTAATGCCGACGCTTAGACCTTCGCCGACTTTTCGCGATGCTACGGATTTTCGGGTCGAAGTCACCGGCAGGCAATATTGGTGGCAAGTGGTCTATGTCCATCGCGGCCTCACAATCGCAGCGGCAAACGAGATCCGCTTGCCGGTCGGTCGGCGAATAGAATTTCTACTGAAGAGCGATGACGTGATCCATTCCTTCTGGATACCCTCTCTCGGGGGCAAGATGGATATGATCCCGGGTCGCGAAAACCGCCTTTCGCTGATGGCGCAAAGAACGGGGGTATTTCGCGGCGCGTGCGCCGAATTTTGCGGGACGTCTCACGCATTCATGGCGCTCACCGCAGTGACCATGGAACCCGACGCGTTCGACGCATGGCTTGCCAGCCAGGCGAAAGCCTCGATAAACGTCGCGGGAGAGGGGCGCGCACTCTTCTTGCGCCATGGCTGCGGCTCCTGTCATCGCGTTGCGGGCACGGAGGCCGCAGGCGCGGCTGGACCCGATCTTTCTCACCTAGGGTCTCGGCAGATGCTGGGAGCCGGGATCGTCGCCAACACCGAGGACAACATTGCTGGCTTCATCGCGAACCCGGGTGCGATCAAGCCTGGTGCAGCCATGCCCGCTTTCTCCATGCTGGCGCCGCAAGATATCCGTGCAATCGCCGCCTGGCTGAAAGGACTGAGATGACCGAGCCGGGCGCCCGCGCGAGTGAAGAGGAGCGCGCAGCGCAGAGCGAGCGGCTGCGCAAAGTATGGGAGAATCCGCACGGCTGGCGCTACTGGACGAGCGTCAACAACACGCAGGTTGGGCTGTGGTATGCGTCCACCGCCTTCATCTTTCTGCTCTTTGCCGGCGCGCTGGCATTGATTATGCGGGCGCAATTGGCCATGCCCGACAATGATCTGGTTTCGGCGGACTTCTACAATCAGCTATTCACGCTGCACGGGACCGTCATGATGTTCCTGTTTGCCGTGCCAATCTTCGAGGCAGTGGCGATTTTTCTGTTGCCGCCGATGATCGGGGCTCGAGAGTTGCCGTTTCCGCGACTGGGCGCGTTCGGGTTCTGGAGTTTTTTTCTCGGTGGCATCTTTGTGTGCGGCTCGATTTTCTTTGATGCAGCGCCTTCCTCCGGTTGGTTTATGTATCCGCCGTTGGCAACCGACGAAAAACTTTCCGGCATTGGCGCCGACATCTGGCTGCTAGGCCTCTCTTTCATCGAGGTGGCTTCGATTGCAGCGGCGGTGGAGCTCATCGTCGGGATCATGAAATGTCGCGCGCCCGGCATGCGCATCAATCTGATGCCGCTCTTCGCCTGGTATCTGCTGATTGTCGCCGGCATGATCCTCTTTGCATTTCCGCCGCTGATTGCCGGCGATATCCTCTTTGAAATGCAGCGCATGTTCGACTGGCCCTTCTTCGATCCGGCACGCGGCGGCGATCCGCTGCTGTGGCAGCACCTTTTCTGGATTTTCGGCCATCCGGAGGTCTACATCATCTTCCTGCCGGCGATTGCCTTGATGGCGATGATCGTTCCAACCTTTTCGGGGCGTCCGATCGTGGGTTACTCCTGGATCGTGCTTGCCGCGGTCGGCACGGGCTTCCTGTCATTCGGCTTGTGGGTACACCACATGTTCGCGACAGGACTGCCCCAGATATCGCTTGCCTTCTTTTCGGCCGCTTCCGAGGCAGTGGCGATCCCAACGGCGGTTCAAGTCTTCGTCTTCATTGCCACCATGCTTGCTGGCCGCGTCATCCTTTCTACTCCAATGCTGTTCGGGGCAGGCGGCATCGCCATTTTCGTCATCGGCGGGCTAACCGGCGTCATGGTGGCAATTGCGCCCTTCGACTGGCAAGCGCACGACACTTACTTCGTGGTTGCCCACCTCCACTATGTCCTGATTGGAGGGATGCTGTTGCCGGTCGTTGCGGGGATCTACTACTATTACCCCCTCATCGATGCAAAACGTCTGTCCAATACGCTCGGACACATTGCCTTCTGGCTGATGTTTGTCGGTTTCAACGTCACCTTCTTTCCAATGCATCTGACCGGCCTTTTCGGCATGCCGCGTCGGGTTTTTACCTATCCGGCCGACCTTGGGTGGAACCTCTTGAACCTTGTGTCGTCTGTCGGCGCCATCGTGTTTGCCTTCGGCGTTTTGATCGTGGTGTGGGATGTCCTGCGCCCTAAGCACCGGGAGCCTCGCGCCGAACAAAACCCGTGGAATGCCGGAACGCTTGAATGGGTCAGCGAGCCTGAGGAAAACTGGGGTGTGCGCTCCGTTCCCTTCGTTTCGAGCCGCTATCCACTTTGGGATCAACCGACGCTTGCCCGCGAGATCAGCGAGGGGCGATGGTATCTTCCCGACGCCAAGGAAGGGCGTCGCGAAGGTCTGGTCACCTCCGTGCTCGATGCACGGCCGGAACAGGTCTTGCGCGTTGGCGGCACCTCAAAGGTCACCATCCTCTCGGCTTTCTCGCTCGGTGCCGTGTTCATCGCCTTGACGTTTAAGTGGTGGATCGCAGGGGCAATCGCCGCCTTCACCTGTTTCTGTGCGATCCTCTATTGGCTCTGGACGGGGACCGGGGAAATTCCCGAGAAGCCGCAGAAGGACGTCGGCGTTGGGCTCGCCTTGCCGCTTTACGCATCCGGTCCGTCTTCAGTCGGCTGGTGGGCCATGTTCATCACGATGGTGGGCGACAGTACCGCCTTTGCGAGCCTGATCTTCGGCTATTTTTTCTATTGGACGATACACGAAGACTTCACGGCGGGAGCTGGTCCCGGAATGATGTGGCCACTGGTTTCGGCAGCGCTCTTTGTCTTTGCGTGGCTCGCCACCTTAGCTGCAAGACATTTCAACGCCCTCGCGCGTACGGCGTTCGCGCGTGCCGCTTTGATCGTGGCGCTCGCCCTGACGGTCGTCGCATCCGCGGCTGGCATCGCGGGCCCCTGGTTGCACGCCATGAACCCGACCGCCCATGTTTACCCGGCCATCGTCTGGGTGCTGGTTTGCTGGACAGTCGTTCACGCTTGTGTCGGCGCTGTCATGCTTGCTTATTGTCTCGCGCGAAGCCTTGCCGGGCGCCTTACGAAAACCCACGACATGGACCTGCGCAACGTGGCCCTCTACTGGCATTTCCTGGCAATTACGGCGCTCATCACCTTCTTCGTGATCGGTCTTTTCCCGGAGGCACTTTAATGCGTCTGCTGCCAAGGGAAATCGAAACGTTCTGGACGCTGTTCACGGGGCCGGCCATCTGGGCCGGGCACTTCCTGATATGCTACGCCAGCGCGGCGATTTTCTGTGCCAAACCAGCGTTGTTCGCGATGGAGTTCAAATCCTTGCGCCTAGGCATCGCCGTCATCACGGTTTTAGCGCTCGCAGCCATTGGGCTTTCGGCGTTCCTTGCGTGGCGCCAGTGGGGCTTCGGCGCGCACGATCCTCCGCATGACGATCCGACGCGCCACGATCGCCTTCTGTTTCAGGGATTTGCAACCTTGCTGCTTGCCGGCTTGAGTTTCGTCGCCGTCCTGATGACGGCACTGCCGACGATCTTTGTTTCGGAGTGCTTGCGATGAGGGTGCTCTGGCTTGCGAATGGTTGCCTCCTTTTGGCCGTTATCTGGCTTGGCCCGCTGTTGAGTGCGTGGCGCGGCTCGGTTACCGCCCACATGCTCGCGCACATGGGGGTCGTAGCAGTCGCAGCACCTCTGATCGCTATAGGTGTTGCTCCCCGTCTCGCCAGCTGTCGCCGGCCCGTGCTCACCGGGTTGCCGATCGTCGCCTCGCTCGTCGAACTCCTGGTGGTCTGGGGTTGGCATGCACCGGCTGCACGTCGGTTGGCGGAGAGTTCGCTTTGGGGCACCGCCCTTGAGCAGGCCTGCTTTCTAGCCGCCGGGTTGTTCCTATGGTCCACGTGTCTTGCGGCCGGGAGCACGAACAGGTCTTCAAGCAATGCGGCAGGCGCCTTCGGTTTGCTGCTGACGAGCGTTCATATGACGCTCCTCGGCGCCCTCTTAGCGCTCAGCCCACGCACGCTCTATCAATTTGGCGATGTCACCTGTTTCGGCACGACCTTGACGGCGGCTCAGGATCAGCAACTCGGCGCCGTTGTCATGCTGATGGTTGGCGCCGCAGCCTATCTCGCAGGTGGGGTCGCCTTGCTTTCCGGTCTGCTTGCAGAGCCAAACCGGAGGGTCGCCTGATGCATGTTCGATGGAAGCACCTGGCCGTCGGGCTCGCCATCCTGCCGATCGTCGTCCTTTTTGCCACCTGGATCGGCTTCTTCAACGTCGGTGCGTCTTCCGGCCATTGGAGGATAACCGAGTGGTTTTTGCATTTTGCCATGCGTTCGGCCGTTCGCACCTATGCGCTCGCCGTTGATGCCCCGGAGAGGCTACCTGATAACGGCATCCCACCGGCAGCCGGTCACTTTGCCCGTGGCTGTGCTACCTGCCACGGTGCGCCGGGCGAACCGCGGTCCCCAGCAGCACTTGCGATGTTGCCGCGACCGCCGGATCTTTCCGCTGTAGTCGAGCAATGGGAGGACGCAGAACTGTTTCGCATCGTGAAGCACGGGGTTCGCTTCACCGGCATGCCGGCGTGGCCGACCCAGGCGCGCGACGACGAAATCTGGAGCATGGTTGCGTTCCTGCGAAAGCTTCCGGCTATGGATGCGGCCACCTATCGTTTGCTCGCCTATCGCGAGAGGCCACAGCCACCCATGCATGCGTTCCGATTCGAAGATGCATTGGCAGAATGTACCCGCTGCCATGGGACCGATGGGATGGGCTTTAGCCCGCTCACGCCTGTTCTTGCAGGACAGAAGGAGGCCTATCTGCTCGAAAGCCTCAACGCCTATCTCGAGGGACGTAGACCAAGCGGCATGATGCAACTTCCCGTGCAGTCGGTGGATCCGGGGCATCTTCGCGCTCTTGCCAGCCATTTCGCAGCTTTGAAGCGCAATGCGGTGGTGCAACCACTAAAAGACGATCGGGTGGGGCAGGGCGAGCAGATTGCGCAGCACGGCCGTCCCGCCCAAAAAGTTCCGGCATGCTTGGGCTGCCACCAAAATTCGCAACGTAACCCGTCCTACCCAAGGCTTGACGGTCAGCCCGAGGCATTTCTCGCGGCACAACTGAAGCTCTTTCGCGAAGGCTCGCGATCGGGAACTCCGTTCAGCCATTTGATGGAGAGTGCGGCAGAATACCTGTCTGACGCAGATATCGAGAATGTTTCGGCATATTTTTCGAGTTTGCCTCCTGAGGATTGAAACACCTTCGTGCCGAAATCGTTTGGCTCGGTCATTGAGGAGCCGGTCATGAAAAAGCTGCTGATCACCGTTCTTGTTGTCGCTGCGCTTGTGGTTGCCGCGGGTGGGGGCTTAGTTGCGCTGTCCCGGCATGAAGCCACGGTGCCGATCGAGCAGACCTATGGACCGGATCCGGTTCTCGTTGAACCGAAAGCGGAGTGGTTGCCTTCCGTGAACGTCGCCGAGGCCACGCCCTGGCCCAATGGGCAAATGCCCGTCGCGGCGCAAGGGCTTGAAGTCAAGGAATACGCCGGCGATCTGGAGCATCCACGCTGGCTTCATGTGCTGCCCAATGGCGATGTTCTGGTGGCCGAAAGCAATGCGCCGCCGAAGCCCGACGCGGGCTTTTCGATCCGGGCCTTCTTCATGGGCCTCTTCCAGGCTAGAGCCGGTGCCGAGACGAAGAGCGCCAACCGCATATCGCTTCTGCGTGATTCAGATGGTGACGGCGTGGCGGAAACCAAGACACCGTTCATCACTGGGCTCTACTCCCCCTTTGGAATGTCATTGCTCGACAGCACACTCTATGTCGCCAATGCCGACGCCATCGTCGCCTTTCCCTATCAGGAAGGCGCAACGCAAATCACCGGGGCGCCTGACAAGATCGTCGACCTGCCTTCAGGTCGCAACCATCACTGGACAAAGGATGTCATCGCCAGCCGCGACGGAACAAAGCTCTATGCCACCGTGGGCTCCAATTCCAACGTAGCCGAGAATGGCATGGATGAGGAGAAAGGACGAGCCGCGGTCCACGAGATCGACCTCGCCAGCCGACAGACGCGGCTGTTCGCATCCGGTCTTCGCAACCCCAATGGGTTGTCCTGGCAGCCTGATTCAGGCCAGCTCTGGGTCGTCGTCAATGAGCGCGATGAGATCGGCCCTGACCTCGTGCCCGACTATATGACGTCCGTACAAGATGGTGCCTTCTACGGCTGGCCCTATAGCTGGTATGGCCAACATGTTGATGATCGCGTCGAACCCCAGAACCAGGAGCTTGTGGCCGTCGCTATCAAGCCTGACTACGCGCTCGGGCCTCACACGGCGTCACTCGGCCTGACTTTCAACACCGGCGATCTGTTCGGGCCCGAGATGAAAAGCGGTGCCTTTGTCGGTCAACACGGCTCATGGAACCGCATCCCGCGCAGCGGCTACAAGGTCATTTTCGTGCCTTTTGCCGCCGGCCGGCCGTCCGGCCCGCCGCGCGATATCCTCACGGGTTTCCTAAGCGCCGAAGGTAAGGCTTTGGGTCGGCCGGTGGGCGTTGCGATTGCTCGCGACGGCGCGTTGCTGGTCGCCGATGATGTCGGAAACAAGGTGTGGCGCGTAGCACCCCACGCCAATTGAGTGTCGGGATCACCGCAGCGTTCGGCTGACCTTGCCCCTGGGCTGGAGGAATGCGGCGTTGCACGGTGGTCACCGCTTTTCCAGTGCACCATGGCCCGATAGCCGTAAAATGTCACCGTCACGCTCCTGTCACGCGACAAGGCGGTCAGGGCCCGATAAGTTGCGCGCTCATGTCAAGCCTCGAATTGTCGCTGGCAGCGCGCTTTGTTTCATCAGCGCAGCGGCATCACGTACGGAGTGGGATCTCATGCGCCGCTATCTATTTAATATCCATACAGCAGGCGTCGTTAGCCGCGACGAAGTCGGTCGAAAGTATTCATCGGATGGGGCTGCCGTCGCTTACGGTCAACGGGTCGTAGATGAGCTGACCAAGGATGAGGAATATTACGATGCCATAATAGATGTGGTCACGGCATCTGGACGGTTGGTTGCGCGACTTATATCGCGCAACGCTCCGCCCATGCGTCCCGTGAGCCAGCCGACGCGCCAAGTTTCATTGCATTGAGCATTATCTTCAGTGAGAATCTCTCCCGATCGCTAAGGGACAGGATGGAGTTTTCGCAGCATCTCCGGGGAGATCATAGATATTGCTCGTTCACTGGTGTGTCAAAGATGTGAGCTGTGCGCGGCGGCGGTACCTAACCTGGCGACCCCGCCCGAGGAGCGATGCTCGCAGCCGCCTGGTTCCCGTCGCGACCTGTTGGATGTAACTCTCAGGATATCGCGGCCAATTTACAAACAAGCGACACAGAAGAATGGTTGTCGGGGCTGTCGACTGCTCATCCAAACGTGGGTTGTTCACGACCCTCCTGGAATCAGGAGCAGCTTGCCAGTTGTCTTGCGGCTGGCCATGTCCTTATGTGCCTGCGCAGCATCCTTGAGAGGGTAGCTTCCCCCTGCAGTGACCTTCAACGACCCGTCCGCGATCCAATCGAAAAGCCGGCCGGCGCGCTCGCGAAAGAGTTCGGGTGAGTGGATATGGTCGAAGAAGACGCCATAGCCGATCTTGACGCTTTTCGGCAGGCTCATGATGTCGAGCGGGCCCGGCCCACCCAGCACCGGGCCATACCAACAGAGCGTTCCTGACCGCCGCAGTACTTCGAGGGACGCTTTGAATGTCTTGGGACCGGAGCCATCATAGACCACGTCCACTCCCCGACCACCGGTGAAGCGGAGCACCTCGTTGACAAACTCTCCTTCTGTATCGACGATCACGTGCTCGGCGCCGGCATTTTGCGCGATGGCGACCTTGTCTTTCGATGACACGCGCCCGATGACGCGCCCGCCTCGGAGCTTTATGATCTGCGTCAGGAGCAGTCCTACGCCGCCCGCTGCAGCATGAACGAGCGCGATGTCCCCAGGTTGGACGGCATAGAAATCGGTGGCAAAGTGGCTGGCGGTCAGGCCCTGCATCATGATTGATGCGGCCGTTCGGTCATCAATGAAGTCGGGGACCTTGACGAGCGACGTTGCCGGGATCGACAGGCGCTCGGAGTAGCTTCCGGGGGCATAGACCCAGGCGACGTGATCGCCCACGGCAATATCCGTAACGCCGTCGCCAACACTGAGCACGCGGCCGGCGCCCTCGACGCCAAGCACTTTCGGGTTCGGGGTTTCCGTCCACGCCATGCCCTGCCGAACGCCGATATCCATGAAATTCACACCTGCCACGCGGACCTCAACGATAACGTGTCCGGGCGTTGCCACAGGCTCTGGGCGCTCAACGAATTCCATAACGTCGCTATCGCCCACGCCGTTCATGACCACAGCTTTCATAGTCAGTTCCTTTCTTGACTGATTGTTCCAGAATTGTGCAAATTTTTTTGGGGTGCTACCGGATTGCACGGATTGCCAGTTCTCCGAGGGATTCCAATTCCGAGCGAGGGCTACCTCCACGGGCCGCGATACGAATGCCAGCGATGCTGGTAATGAGGAAAGAGGCAACAGCCTCTGCCGACAGCGATTTTTCGACATCGTTTTCGGTTTGGGCTTGCTTGATGCATTCCACTGCCGCTTTCCTCAAGCGATTGTCGGCAGCATGATGGAGCGCGTTAAGTTCCGACCGGCTCTGGCCAAATTCACAAATCGAATTGACGCCGAGGCAGGCGCAATGGGCGCGCTCCACCACTCGTTCTATCATTGCTGCGATCCCGTCGACGGCCCGTCGCTGGCTGCGCAACATCGTCACGTGGGCTTCAGTTTCTTCGAATGCATAACGTTCCACTGCTAATCGGTAGAGCGCCCATTTGTCTCCAAAAGTGTCGTAGAGGCTTTGTCGTCCGATCTTCATCGCGCGCACCAGCATCTCAGTCGATGTGCCCTCGAAGCCGTGTTCGCGAAACACGTCGATTGCGGCACCCACCGCCTTGTCTTTGTCGAATTCCTTTTTTCGCGCCATCGCCGTGAAATAGCTATTCTGGAACGATCTGTCAAGAAATGACATTGTGATCTGTAGTCTATGCGGCAACGCACAGGCGATCTTGATTTCGAGGAGTCGAGCGCGTCGCGGGACAACGTCATCGATATCGCTCGACGGCGAGGCCCCTAGTAGGTGAGGGGCGGGCCTTTCTCGTTGGCGATCGGCGGAATGCCGCGGCCAAGATACCTCGCCTTTGCCCCGCCTTTGGCTATGATCCTTTGGCTTGGGGGGCAAATTTTCTGAGCGAGGTCTAGGTCACCTCTTATCGCCGTCGCATCGACCAGATCTTGCGTGAAGGGCAGCCTGCCGCCTGGCAGCGCCAGCCCTCACGGACATGCGCCAGAAGATCGACCGTTATGGTCCCTTCGCGCGGCTCGGCGCCGAATTCGTTCATCAACCCGATTGCCGCAAACCAGAGAGCGTTGACTGCCGCGCGCCATCTTTGGCGTAGTGCCCGCCGGCGACGCTTCAGCCAGAGAGACTTCGAAATCCTTGGTTGCTGCTGATGGTGATACCGGTCGCGGTCGGCCAGATGTCGACCGAAAGGCTGCCGACGAGCGGACCCAGCTCCAATCAGCCGGCAACGTCTTCTGGCGACTAAAGTTCAATCCTTCACGGTCACCGACGGCGACAGGGTTCGCATCAGCATGGTACGAGCGTTCGGCTTGTCGGCTTCAACACTCCGGAAAAGTTCGAGCCCAGATGTTCGCGCATCGCCGACATGTCCGGTCGCTGGTGGCTGGCCAGGTGAGGTGTCGGCGCCCTGGATGCCGAGAAATTAAGCTTTCACGTCGAGTGTCATCTCGACCATCGTCGGGCGAAAGCCCGCTGCGGCAAAGAGCCGTTGAGCAGCTTCGTTTCTGTGCGCCGTGGAAAGCACGATAAGGTTTGCTCCTCGCTCTTTAAGCGCTGCAACAGCTGCCTCGAGCAGCATCCGGCCGATGCCTTGGCTGCGCTTTTCGGGCTCGACGAAAAGATCGTGAATGACGCCCGCCGGTCCTCGGAGCGCCATGTAGTCATGGCCCTCAACAGATGCATAGGCGTAACCGACGATCATTTCATCTTGCTCAGCGGCGAGGACCACGACCTCGGACTTTTCAAGCTGACTTCCCAACCATCTGGCATAAGATGCCTCCGTGCCGGTTCCCGTCGGGATGAAGCGCTCGGGGTCCCATTGATGATGAAGCGCCATCAGGTCAGCCCCGTACTTTCCGAGTACAGGCACATCTTCATCGCGGGCGGCTTTAATCGTGATGGTTGATAGCATTTTACGGCATGATCCGTCGTTGGTGTTATCCGGCCATCACCTTCGATATGCCCGGCCGAAGAACCTTGCATCGTAAATGAACTTCGTCGTGGCTCAACGGCTCGGAGGCAAACAAAAGGCGCTCTATCTTTGCCGCCAGGCTCTGTTCGCCAAATTTAACGGCGCGGTCGCAGACACGCCGCGCCGCTTGCCTTCGGACTTCGGGAATTGGGCGGTTTAGCGTAGAGAGTTTGCGGGGACAGCGTCCGGTCAATCCGCAATAGCAGCAATGTTTCCAAGTTATTCTATTGCCGCTTTCCGCGACCGCTCGCTGCTTTCGTCGAGATCGATAGCGTCGCCGAGCGGGGTAGCCGCGATTGATTTGATTTGTTGCGCGAGAGCCGAAAGCTTGCTCGCTATATCCTGCAGCTCCGACGCTGAGTTTGAGCCCGGGCGGAAGCCGTTACCTTGACGCACAACCGGCCATTTGGATCTGAGTGCCGGTCCAAGCGGGGCCTCACCTGGAGTTGGATTGCGAAACAATGCTGCTTATCGGCCACGCTCGCGCGCCGTTCGTTACAAGAAATGCTGCGCGCGCGAAAGAATCTGACGTGGCGGGTAGCGGTGCGGGTAGTCGTGTCTGTTAGTGCGTGCTAATGAGAATTCAACGATCTGACACGAACACCGCTACGAGCGTCGCAGACCTCGTGATCCAATTTAAAACGGCCCAGTGCCAACTGGATGAGACGGTTTACGGGTATGATATTGAGCGCTTCCGCTCACTCGAAGAGACGATTAAGCAGTTGTTTCAATCGATCGAACGACGCGTGCCGCGCGACGCAGCCGAATTCGGTACGATCGCGACATTCTATCTCGATCTGCTCGAGGACTGTGATGGCGGCTTCAACAAACGGCTTCATGATGGCTTGCGCCAGCTGTTCGATCGGCACACCCCGCGTGGGCACCCGAAGGGAATTGGGTTTGCGACGAGTGGCCAACGGCAATTGATGGCAGGGGGTTAGGCGGAGCAATGAAGGAGGACGGAGAGCGCACGATTATTGTCGAACTCACAGATGCGGATGCGACGGACTCCGGGATCTTCACCTGGGATATCGTTCGCGACCTTGTCTATGGAGATTCGGCCCTGGCTGCGCTCTTCGGTCTCGCCGCGAGCGAGACGAGACAGGGACTGCCGCTGAAACTTTATCTCGACCGGGTCCATCCGGAGGATCGACCAGGGTTGGCAAAGACAATTACGGAAAAGATCGTGAGCGGACGAGCTCAGCAGTCGTTCTACCGCGTCAGGACGCGGGCTGGCTTGTATGTCTCGGTCGTTGCTTTTGGTCGGTGTTTCCAGGATCGCGATGGAACACCGGTCCTCTATTCCGGCATCGTTGTCCTGGAAAGCGCAACATCGACCAACGACAACCGGCGGCATTAGCGCCGGAGCGGGATTTTCCCGGCGATGTTGGTGGGCCTGGCCGGACCTTCGCCGGATCGTTGCCGGTTGACCGGTGGACCTCGAGCTCCGATCTAAGGCTCCTGACGCTGTACAACCTGGCGCAACAACTGGTCGGCGGAATTCCTGCTCTAAGCGGAAGAAACGAGAGAGCCAAACAGTGAGACTGATCATCCGCCCGAACGACCGGTATCCGCATCTCGGATTGGACCGTCGTCCTTTGGCGATTGCGTGCGGCGAAGGTTGGCTGGGCATCCTGCACGCATTCTTCACCGAGGCCGACAAAGTGATGGCTGTAGGAGGCTCGTTCACGGTGCTCGAGGTGATGGAGAAGAAGGGCGTTCTGCACATGCATCATGCCATCGCACAGATCGCACCTGATGCTCGCCGCGCGATCGACGATGCCTGCCGCCTAGCCGCCGCGCGATCCTTTCACATCTGCGAGGTCTGCGGACGCCGTGGGCGTCTGCACACCTTCGGCGACCTCCGTAAGGTCGTCTGCAGCGAGCACGCTGACGGCGAACTCGGCAAGGGCGTACCATTCGAAGACCCTCTCAATGCTCCCGATCCCTATTTCCCTGACGTGGATCCGTTCATAGCAGCTCGGCCGACCGTTACGGAGTTCGATTCTGCTCCGATCATTGAAGGGTGGCTTATCGAGGAGGACAGCGAAGGCGGCCGGCGCCCGTGGCTATACGGCTGGTTCTTCAGCGATCCTGTGACCCGCGACGGGGAGCATGGGCACACGTCTCCCATCGTCCAAATGGACGATATGGTGCCCCCACGATGGGTTCGAACAGACACTCGGCTTTACCGCCTCGGCATGTGT
This sequence comes from Ensifer sp. ENS08, assembly GCF_014852195.1. Lineage (NCBI taxonomy): Bacteria > Pseudomonadati > Pseudomonadota > Alphaproteobacteria > Hyphomicrobiales > Rhizobiaceae > Ensifer > Ensifer sp. ENS08. The sequence continues at coordinate 91,863 of NZ_JACVBF010000022.1, read as the reverse complement.
TACCCGCCGGCCGAGCGCGAGATCCGTTACTGGGCGCAGAAGCTGTCTCGACGCCCTGTGCCCTACGGCGAGCGTCCCGGTGGCAGCGATGACATGGAGGCGATGCTGGCCTTCCTCCGTTCCAGCGGCCGCCTGCGATCAACGAAGATTGACCGCCTGGAACAAGCCTACCGCGAAGAGCAGGGACACGGAAACGAAGTCGGAAAAGTTCGCACGACGTAAGGCTGTGCTGATCGTGGTGCATCGGCTCCAACGCCGGAGTTCCGCTGACTTGGAGCCCGGCTTTCCTGCTCGTCGGTGTGTTGCGGTTTTCGTGCGCAGCGAGTCATTCCAAGTATGGGCGCCGGTGCGCTGACGCGCGCGGTTGCCCCATTGTACCTTGTGTAACCGTTGTCCATCAGCGCTTCGGCGTAGCAGCCGTCGCATGCCGGACTGACCTTGGTGCAGCTCATCCATGGGTTCCAAGTGTGGGTAATACGGGAGATCGGAATTCTCGGCCATCATTCGGCGCTACCTGCGTTTCGGTGCGCGTTGCCGCGCTCAACCCCGATCAGGTCGTCGAAGAAGTCGAGCATCGCCACCTTGCTCTGTTGGAATTCCCGCTTGTCCATCTCGCCACGTACCGGGTGACGGTCGCCTCTTGTCGGGCGAAATGAAAAACTGATCCCCTGGAGGTGCGGACGAATTCTTGGACTGCTTATGCTGCAATTCCTCAGTTCGCTTGACACCTCTTTGAAATCGACGATGGAAAAGCCGTCGATCGGCCGGATGCAGGCCGCCAAGGGCGAACCCAGAAGCAATGGACGGAATGCCCTCTCAAAGCTTGGTGGAACAACGAAACCGACGTCGTTCGCTACTCGGAGATGAAGGAAGCCAACGCGGCTGAGAAAGCCGCGACCTCCGCGAAGAGATCTCGAAGCCCAGATCTTCCGCATCAAAAATCCATCAACAGCGCCGACAACGGCGTGCGAGACTATAAACTCGCAGTGATCACCCGTCTTCGTGATGGTGCCATCGGTCTCTCGCTGCCCTTGAAGAGCGCGCGGCGGCAGCCTACCTCGGGCCGGGCGATACCAACGTTATCGGAGAATGCCGGCTTCTTTCGCAGCAGCTTCAAAGGCGGCCCTGGCTTCCGCGCCAGGAATCGTTCCCTCGGCAGCATCCAGGCAAGCTTTCCGGGCCGCTGCGTAACTCGCGCTCTTCGTCTCTGGCCAGGACTTCATAAGGAATGCGACCGCCTCTCGGGCATTCCTGATGACGTGAAAATGATTATCAAACGTCACTTCAACATTCGCATCCCAGATGTTTATCATCGCGGCCTCCGTAGGGTTGGCCTTTCCGAAACGTATATTAGGGAATTCTGTTCCAACGGAGAGATCCGACCGGGAAGCTTAGCAAGCTTAACCGCTCATCTTAGCCGGTATTTTCTCACCTGGCACAGGGGTGACGTCTGGCGCCTCTTCCGGGACGTCGTCCGGTCCGGGCTCCTCAATGGGGCGATCCGGATTGTCTGGCATGGGATCGGGTGTCTCGCCGGGCGGGACCTCCACGGGCTTTCTCGGCTCTTTGGGGTCGTCGGTCATATCGGTCTCCCTTCTTGCAGGCCTAATGGAGCCGCATAAGTTTTGTTCCGCGAACCGGGAGGTGCGGCAGCATAAGACGAATGGATTCAGCGCAGCCTTGTGACCTTTGCCTCGGCGATCGCTTCAATGAGCGCGGCGCGAGCTTGCTCCCATGGATACGTGCCCATCGCCGCGTCGGTGCATTTGTAAAGCGCGTCCGAGTACGCGACGCCAAAGTCTATGGGCCAGTTCTCGCTCAGGAGCTTAGCCGCTCGACCCGGGGTCCATACGATTTGCACCCCGTCGAGCTCCGGAAGCTGGATGATACGCATTTGCTCCAACTCTGGATTTCCACCGGCCTCTCCTTATCTTGCGGTCGCGCCTACATTTTCGGAGGAATAATTGCGCCGGGCACAGGGCTAATAGGAGGTACGTCGGGACCGACGTCGGGCTCCGGCTCCTCGATCGGGGGCTCCGGCAGATCTGGTGGAGCATCCGGCGGCAGGTCCGGCGGAAATTCGGGATCTGGAATGGTCGGGATTGGGGACTTGGGCATGGAGGCCTCCTCTTTAGTGGTGCAACCGCGACCGAGCGGTGTTTGTTCCAAGAGCTCGGGCCGGGGCGCCCCGGCGAGGTGGCGGCATGACCGAGCACGTGTCCGCGAAACAGTACCAGGCCGCCATCGCCATGCCGAAGCGTGGGAACAAGTACCAGGCGCAGCGCACCGCCTCTCGACGGCATTTGGCGTCGACGAGGTCGGCAAATGCATCGCCTCACTGATGGACGCCGGCATGATGATCCCCGCATCGATCCAGTCCCAAGATCCGACCGAGGAATATCGGATCGCTCTCACGGGCATGCTGATCCACGGTCGGCGCACCGTGTTCGTCGGCCTGAAGCGTGGCGAATACAAACTGCAGAACAGGTCCTTCCTGCCGATCTCATCAGAAATGGCGGCTATGGCCGCCCTCGAATGCCGAAGCCTCCGCGAAGAGCGGATGCGCCTCGGAGATGATCAAGGCTGGCCGCCAAAACGCTGCGCTCGGTGGCCCGCGCAGGTCCCGCTACGGGCTTAAGGACCTGCGCATCACGCAGGAGAAGAGGCGAGTTCGCCGCCCAGGGCTTCGTCGTCGTCGCCGAATGCCAATCGCACGACGAGTTCGCCAACGGCTGCAAGGAGCGCCGGTGGCGTCTCGGCGCAAAGCATCTTTGGGCAATCAATCAGGTATAGGCTCCTGGCGCCGCAAAGCAGGTCCTACCGGAGGCGCAAGCCTCTGCTGCATAAGCATCGGCTCGGCCAAGACACCAACCGATCACGTCATCGCCGTCCGCGTCCACCAGCTGCGCACGCTCGCCTAGCTGACGCCCACCGACTATGTCCGGCTTCGGAGCCTCGAACTGCGGATTCTGTCAAAGGTCATGCTCGGCCCGTCGCACTTCATATTGCTCGCGAAGGCTGTCCTCTATCTCTTAACGGACCCCCGGCGAGAGGAGGACATTGCGACAGTTCGAAGACGTTCTCGCGGCTCTCGAATTCGCCTCGTAGGTCACCCAAGAACGCGGACCGTGTTTCGTCCCTGCCGCCCCAATGTCAGGTGGAAGTGCCAACTATAAGTAAATTTATAGTTGGCAGTGGCCGTCGAGGCGAATGTATAATGTCGGTTTTTTACTCGGCTTTTTTATTGGCCATACAAGCGTTTGGATCCCCAAACGAAATCGATAACATCCCCAACTGTCACGAGTTGCTCCATCGACTCCTCGGCGATGAAAATCCCAAACTCCTCTTCGATCAACATCGATAACTGGGATATTTTCAGCGGGTCAGTTCCAAGATCGTCCACGATTGCAGCGGTGTCGGCAAGGTCCGCGGCTTTGACGCCAAGTATTTCGATGAAAATCATCTTGACGCGGGCGGAGATACCGGCTCGTGTGGTAGCCATACGTCGCTCCCGTTTTTGTGTTCGCGACGCCGACTTTAGCCCTTATTTCGTTTCTCGGCTAATGCGTTCGCCTTCTCTCGCGAGTTGCCTGCTTCTTTGATGATCTTGCGGGCCTGGTCATCGGTGAGGCCGTGCTTCCGCTTGAAGTAATTGAGTTCGTAAGCCTGTCCGGCGGCAACTCGTCCGCGATCGCGACCAACGTTCTTCTTGTCGTCTGCCATAGGGTTCCTCCCGGGTTGTGACTGTTCACAACCGTGGAAGCCGCAGGAATGTTCCGCGACAAACTGAAATCCCATAATCTAGTGGGGGTTAGTTGTTCCGCTTTGCCACATAAGTTGTTCCCGGATCGTTCTGGTGCGTATTAGTGGCCGAACCAAGCAAATGTTCTACGTGAAAGATATCAACCACCGAGCTACCAACAGGCCGACGCGGTGGTGGCAGCTGAGGGATCCGGCAACAAATCGATGGAGGCTGGCTAGCGGCGAAAACCGAATTGGATTCGCGTTACTGTCGCTCGTCTTTATCGCCGCGTCAGTTCTACTTTTTTGGCCTTGACGACGAACCAGTGCGTAAGGCGCAGTGTCCGCTAACGCAGCCCGCTCGAATGTCGGCGTTGGCGTTACTTCTTATTGGTGTCCTTCACCTGAGATCCGAACGTCGGCGCAGCGGGTTTCGCGGCAGCCTTGTCCTTGTCCTTTTTGGGCTTTCTGGCTTCCTTGTTGCTTCGTACTTGACCCTTGGCCATTGGCGCGTCTCCTGTTGACGAAAAAAGCTAGCCGCTAACGGCGGGAGATAGCAACCGAATTCGGTCATCTTGAATGCATTCCCACTCTCCAAGGTTGGATCAATACCAGTCCTGAAAAGCGCGCGATACGAGAGGTTCGCGCAGGCACTCGCCAAAGGCAAGACAGCAGATGACGCATATGCGGCTCGATCAGAGGGAACACTCGCTGGATCTTAGCGAGGACTTCACCGCCTCACGCCTGCGTCTATCACTGCTAATATTTCAGAAATCCGGCCGCCGCTGGTAACCGATTGGGCAACGTGGCGCGGCGCCTGTTAGTCTTCAGCTAGTTGCTCCACAGTCGCGACGACCTCGGAGTGCCGAACGTCCCGTCGACATACTTGAAAAAAGTATGCTCATGATCCAGGCGACGATTGCGATGACGACTATCTTCATGAGGCACTTCCGGTTCGTCACGATCTACAGCAACACCCCGGACGCCCCATTATTCCGTCGCAGAGCAATCGGGGGGTCCCTAATTGGTGGGGACCATCGCCGGCGGCTCCGGTGGTGCCGTCTCGACCCCCGGTTCGAACATTAGGATGCTCAATACCAGGGCAACGAGAATGCAGATGAGCACCAGGAAGGCGACGCCGGCTTTATCCATGCCCCACTTCAGCCCTCGAATGTGGGCATAAGGAGGCAGACAAGCGCGACGACCCAAGGACCGCGGTTTATGCGGTAGGGGCGGCAAGCAAGAGAACAATCGCGATAGCGATCAGCAGCGGCCCCATCCATCGAAAGTGCCTCGTGAGTTGAGCGAGCCATGGTACCTGAGTCTTGGTCTGAACGTAGCCAAACCCTGCTGCCGTCATCCAGAGGCCGGCACAAAGCATGATGATCTGATCAACATAGGCCAACACTTCCAATTCCTTTGCCTACAGCCGGAGAGGTGGATGACGCGGGTAGCCAAATCGGGATACGGGGGAAATCGCAGCGGCCTTCAGTTTACCGAATGATGAACCATTCCATGGGATCGGCGCCTCGCTTGTAGCTCAGCCCCGCTTTCTCCAAGCTCTGCTTTAGGTCAACCGGACACAAACAGAGGTCCATTCGGCGCCAGTCTTCGCCGGGAGGCCATTTGGAAAACGGGTTGTGATCCTGCCACACAAGGTTTCGGCGCCGCTGAAGTCAACCAGTTCGCCAGGAGGTTGGATCATCGCCTACGGCCCGATTTGAGCACGGATCCTGGAATCGCGGCGTGATTGATGTCCAGATTAATGCAGCCCGCGCGACCGTCGGCGTTACTTCTTATTGGTGTCCTTCACCTGAGATCCTAACGTCGGCGCAGCGGGTTTCGCGGCAGCCTTGTCCTTGTCCTTCTTGGGCTTTCTGGCTTCCTTATTGCTTCGTACCTGACCTTTGGCCATTTGCGCGTCTCCTGTTGACGAAAGAGCTAGCCGCCAACGGCGAGGGAATAGCAAGCGAATTCGGTCATCTTGAATGCCATCCCCACTCTCCGAGGTGGGATCGATGCCAGTCCTAAAAAACGCGCGCCATGAGAAGTTCGCGCAGGCACTCGCCGACAAAGGCAAGACAGCCGATGTTTTAGGGAGGACGGCGCCTGTTAGTCTTCAGATAGTTGCTCCGCAGTCGCGACCACCTCGGAAGTCCCGAACGTCCCGTCGACATACTTGAAAACAAGTATGCTCATGATCGAGGCGACAATTGCGATGACGACTATCTTCATGAGGCGCTCCCGGTTCGTTGCGATCTACAGCAACACCCCGGACGCCCCGTTGTTCCGTCGCAGACCAAGCGGAGGGCCCTAATTGGCGAGGACCATCGCCGGCAGATCTGGTTGTGCCGTCTCGACCCCCGGGTCGAACATTAGGGTCCTTAATACCAGGGCAAGGAGAATGCAGATGAGCACGAGGAAGGCGACGCCGGCTTTGTCCACAACCAACTTCAGGCTTCGAATGTGGGCAGAAGTAGGCGGGCGAGCACGCGAAGAACGCCGGTGGTCGCTTCCAGCACTATGTTAACCGCCGCAATAGAGTTTCAGTGAGGCTGCGCGCTTGCCAATCTCAACAGATCTCGCAACGGCGGAAGGGCTTTGCGTTGGGAGCTTGCCGCCGCTTGATTGCATCATGACTTCGAGGGCTTGCTCGAATTCTGTCAGATCAACGGTCTTCTTCTGCGCAAGAAACCAATCTGACGTTTTTTGCCGTATCATATTGCGAAATCCTGCCTCTACGGCGCCCTTGTACTTAAGTGGGGCAACCACGCGCATGCGCGCCGGTTTCCCGTCGGACGTGCAACCGTAGACGAAAATGCCGTTCTTCGCGGCGATCGCGTTCTCGCTTCAAAACGAGAGGACCCCGGCTATTAGCAATGTAGCAGTCAGCGTGGGTTTCACAATTGCCCCTCGAAATTTCCCCAAGTATAACGTTCACTCAACGGCGCAACAAATGCAAGTTGTGCCCCTGGAATGCGCGACCATGCAATGACCGCCGCCTATGCGGGAGGGTGGCCGCCTTCTTTCGCGGTCTATTGGCCGTCCGATTCCCTCAACGAGGTACGGCGTCTATGCGGTCGGTTTTGGCTGCGCTAGGCGGTGTTTCATAACCAGTGAAGATCGTCGGCGCGGGTCTGAAGGCCCAAACCATAAGGATGCCCACGGAAGCGATGAGTAGCGAGAAAACGAGACGACTTGACATGGTGCTTTCCTCCTAGTTGGAGCGCTGTGAATGCTGATGCATTCGTCGCCATTGTCAGCTCGTCATTTCTGGCAAAGAGACGCGCAAGCGCCGTTTGAGCCTCGCGGTCCGTGCGGTTAGGGAGGGGTCGGTTGTGTCCGGTCGCCGCATGGCAACCCCAGAACAATAGCACAGTTCTCGCCGTGTGGTCGCAATTAGATAAGCGCCGAGGTCTTCGTCAAATTACCAACTGCACGATATGAGCAAAGGGCGTCATTGCCCACTTGCCGCTGTTATCCTTCGCAGTTTTGTAGATGATGAAGTCGCGCCCAATAGTAAAGGGTCCGTGCATCGTAATCTCATTGCCGGTTGAGAGTATTGCCCGAAATTCGTTTGTGTGGCGCTGCTCAATTTGGCCCCTGATCAAATCGGATAGGTCCTGGTCCAAAATACTGGACTGCGTGTCTATCATTGGATTCCCCCGAATTGTTGCCGCCTAGATTTTGATGGCGCCACAAATCACGACCGTAGGCAAGGGGCAGCCGTCAATGTCTCCGAGCGGTGGAGCGGCCGGCACGAGTTCGCAAAGAGTGAGCACCGGCAACGATGAGATAACCAGCGTTCGAGCACCAGTCGGTCTGGTCGTGTGGGCATGGCAGGAGCGACTGGCGGCGAACCAGGACGGGCAGTTGAGAAAACACGCTCAACAATCTCAGTTACGATATCCGGCTTGTGCGGGAGATCCTCCAGTGCCTGGAAGAGAACGGTCGTGGTTCAAAGATCCGCTCGCCCAAAGCGTGAGGAAAAGAGCGTCAAATGGCGCGCTCGCCTGTTGTGGACTGTTGCTCAAACTTGCAAGCATTGTTCGGGCCCGATGCCTGCAAATGCAATCGTTGATAGCGAGCATATACACACTTATCCCGGTTTTTAGGCAGGTCGCTGAAGCGGCGGCCTCGATGCGCGCCGTGGAGGCAGGCCGACCAGGCCACCGACGCCCCCGGCAACTGCACCAATCAGACCGACAAGTTCGGTGCCAAAGGATTGCCTCGAAGGGCGCCTGACGGGGCCATAAGTTTCGAGGTCATCGACGGGTCCGGAGGGGATTGCCAATCCAGACCCGGTACGTAACAGATAGGATAGGGGCTCTGGACCGCTTGATTGTCAGCCGTGTCCGATCACATTGAGTGCATGACCGAGCCACCACTACTCGGTGTGCAGCAATAGATGGCTTAGCGCTTGCGGAAGAACTGTCCGGACCCTCCACGTTGGAATATAACTCGAATGTAGTACGCAGGACGCCCGTTTGGGTGAATTGCCTTGCATTTCTCAGATTGGCAAACTGCGCCTGCATTTACACAAACCGCTACCGATTTCGACGCTATCCACCTGCGTTCGCGGTTTATATTGGCGTGTAGATGCTTGATATAACATATATAATTATGCGCGCATGAGCCTCCGCTCGGTGTCCCAGCGGAGGCTCACCCTCTCAGGCGCGCCGTAGGTAAGCTCGGATTTGAAAACAAGAAACGGCGTCGCGGGCGAGGGGTTCTAATTGGGACTCATCGGTTTAGGGATCCGACTAAGAGAAATGGCCCGATGGCGTGGTGGGGGGGGGAAGCCTTGGGTCGTCGCCGAACTCGACGCTGTCGCGGCGATGGCCCCCGGCGTGAGCTTCTGGGCTATCAGACGGATCGTGTCCGTGATCAGTTGCGATCTGGGTAAACAAAAAGGCCTCGTCGTTCGGGCGCGACGAGGCCAGTTGGCTTCATAATCATGAAGCACGGGCGCGCTTTCAATCCCCGGAGGGCGGGGAGCGATATGCGCGTTATCTAATATAGGGCGCAGACGTTCCAGTGCGAGGGCTCCGGCGAGAAGAAATCGCCCGGCAATACAGCGCTGATGATTGGCGTCAATGTGAGCGCTAGTGCCGCGTCGTCTCGGCCGATCGACCAGAGGTAGGCGACGATCTCCAGCCTAAGAGGATCTCGGTCCCGGTATTTCTCCGTTATCCGACGTACCTCTTCGGTTGCAGAATCCTTCACCTCGCCGATCACGTACATCTCATGTCCAATGGCCGTGATATCGCACCCAGCCGCGATCAACTCATTCACGATCCCGCAAAGGTCCTAATCCGTTGTCAGACCCAAGATCCTCCGCCTTTACTGGTTGAGTAGTAAACTGCATGCAACGATCTCAGATGATGGCCCCAAAAGTGCAACCAACGGGGCCAAGAGGTTCAGTGTCCAATGAGCCCTCGCAGGGGAAGTGGATAGCTTGGGCTCGTTGTCGAAACCGCAATCCAGGGGGCTTGTTCCGCGCCACCATGTTGAATCCTACAAATTGCGCACTGGGGAAGCCTGATCTGATACAGGCATGGTCACGAAACTCACAATAGGTGGCGCTGGGTTTTCAGAAAAGAGGCCGGGGCGCACCTTCATAGGTGCCCCACATGCACGTGCGGGCTGCGCAGAACAGAAAGAATTGGCCCCCTGGAGCTATCGGGGGCCAATTCCTCTCTCCGCAGGGCAATGCGAAAACCTGGGAGCAGACTACAAACTGCTGTCTTTGGAAACGGTTCCGTCGTGACGAGACATCTAGGACGAACTCTTCAGGTGTCTGCCGACACCGTTGGGGTGCCCATCACGTTTAAAGGACTTGGAACTTAATTGATCTACGATCCGCTGCGTGAGCACGGAGTCTTCCCGCTTGACGGGCAAGGTACGCAAAGTTGTCCATCGTCTTGTCGCTTTTGCGCTTCTTAGGCTTTTCGAAGCCGATCAGTGTTGACGGTCTTTGGATCCGGGCTTTCTGTGGGGGAAATCAGGGTGAGCGTACAAAGTGCGTTGGCAAAGCCATGATCTTAACCGAAACAAACGCGCAATTGCATCATTCGACCGAATTTGGGTGAGCTATCTGTTTGGGGCCGTTGGACAATACGTCCCCGAACTGAGGAGATGCCAACTCGAGCCAGGGTTTTTCCTGTCCTTACCGACTGAACCTATTGCAGCGACGATTGTTCATAAGGCGGCACATGCCCGGTTTATCAACGTCGGCATTCCTTACAAAAAGCTTGCATCCGACAAGCGTTCCCCCACCCACGTCGAACCAGGGTTTACTGCGACACCGCCCGCGAGCGCACTTGGAAAACAGGCGAGATCGCTAGTGTCGCCATTCGGCAAGCAAAATGGCCCCGTCATTCTCGACGGGACCTAGAGCGCGCGTGCTATACCAACCGTGCTACACAAAAGGGGTCTCCATTCTTAAAAATTTCGATGAAGGCCCGCCTTGATCCGTTGGGCAGTGGATCATCAGCAATGCAAACAACGGCCGCGGATGCGGAATGTTCCTCTGCGCTGACCGATTGCGAATGAGATCGCTTGGTACGCCAATCGAATCGAATCAATTGTGGCGTTTAACTGTCTGTCGATAGTAAAGTGAACCTATCCACGAGTATTGCGTTAGGGCCAAGCGGTGCGTTGAGGAGGCGGTGCTGTGAACACGAAGCTCCATATCGACGGGTCATTTCAGGCCATGCGTCAGGCGATTGACGATGCGCGCCAGGCGTTCGCGAGCGGAGGCGCCGATCATCATCGCGACGCCCTACAATACCTCGGTCGCGTGGTAATGAACTCATTGGCCGAGATCATTGAAACTGACGGCGGCACAGATGGTTACCTCTACGACGCCGACGGCATCGCGCAGGATATCGAGGATTGCTACCAAAAGCTGGTAGAGGAGGAAGAGGCCGCGGAACCGGACAACGAAGCGCGGCAACCTACTCATGGAACTATGAACCTTCCACAGCAGGGAGTGGGGCGATGATCACTGGCTCGGATCTGCTGCAGATTTCCTTGGCACGCATCAACATGGAGCGCTCTGAACTCGAAGAGGCCGGGGTAATCGACAAGGGGATTGACGGCGATAGAGCGTGGTCCAACTTCGGACGGGACATCGATACTTTCATTATAAAGCTGCCCCAAAGTCGGCTCGCTGCGTTAGCCGCGATGATCCAGAGACGAGCAAATCGTCAACGTTGAATGGCTAGAACCCTTAGAAAGAAACCAACCTCCACGCCGCTGCCCGAACCGATGCCGCGGCGCGTCGAGCCATGCGTCGCTACCCTCGTCGATCAGCCGCCGAAAGGTCCGGAGTGGACCTTTGAGGTGAAGTGGGACGGGTATCGGCTGGCGATCCATGTCGAGCCAGGCGAGGTGAGGGCGATCACTCGCGGCGGATATGACTGGGCTAAGAAGTTCGGTTCCGTCGTCGCCGATGCGCGCGAGCTCGGCCATGCGACCATGATCATAGACGGCGAGGCGGTTGTGCTCGACGACCGGGGCCGCTCGGACTTCGGGTTGCTGCAGCGCGCGGTCGGGAGAAGGCCGAGCCTGCGCGATGCCGGAGAGATCATCTTCTTTGCCTTCGATCTCCTCTATCTAGACGGCCAGGACCTTCGGATGATGCCCTTGGGTGAGCGCCGGCAACTGCTCGAGCCGATCGTCGCCGGTAGGGCTGGCACGATACGTTTCTCCGAGGAAGTCCAGGCTGACGGCGCCGATTTCTTCCGCGCAGCTTGCGAACTCGGCCTTGAGGGGATCATCGCGAAGCGGCGGGACGCACCCTATCGATCCGGGCGCCGGCCGGAATGGCTCAAGGTTAAATGTGCTTGGCGCGATTGGTTCGTGATCGTCGGATATGAGCCTTCGACGATGCCAGGCGCGATCGGCCGCCTGCTTCTGGCGGCGAGGAAGGGGGACGAGCTCGTCTACGTCGGCGGGTGCGGAACGGGATGGAGCAACAACGAGTCGGTGCAGCTTCGCGAACTGCTCGACGCGATCCCGGCTAAGCGGCCACCGGTGGCACTCAAGCGCAGGGGCGCGATCTTCTCCGAACCGCTGCTAGTCGCCGAGGTCGAGTATCGGGCGTGGACGCAGGACGCGAAACTGCGCCATCCCTCATTTAAGAGGGTCGGCGAGCGGGCGGAGAAGGTCGAAGTTTACCATCTCGATTAAACGTCTGATCTTTTGGTCGCCGTGCTTGGTGAGGCAGTCAGTGCTCGTGCCCATGCCGACAAGTCCGGCAACAAATCTCCGACGGTTCCACCTCCACCGGCCGCCATCCCATAGTCGATCGGGTCGCAGAATTCCTTTAAGCGCGCTTCGAGGTCCAACTCATTACGCGTGCCGGTCATGTAAAGTTCCAGCGCATATCGGGCCAAGCGTTCAGCCTCCTCGCTCTCGCGGCTTATTGCTCGCGCAATTGCGACCTTATCAAAGACCGATGAGACGACCGTAAAATCTTGAGGAAGAATGTATCCAGATTGGCGTGGAGAAAGCATAGCGCAATCCCTCCCTTAGGGCGAAAGCGCGTATGATCTCCCAGCCGCCGGAGCCCTTCTTAAAGTCCAGCGATAGTCTCATAATGCGCCGTTGGAGGCGCATTGGAAATTAACTTTGACATGTGGAGCGGAATTCTCGTTCTTCCGCTCTTGGCTGTCAAATTTTCGGAAAATTGCGGCGCGCAACATCAACTCTTTAGCATTGATGCGGATGCAAACTCGCGTCGCGGAATCCCGGAATAGTTCCCGAAGTCGGTGTGTCGACACGGCGCAAACACTCTACGCTACAGGGGCGCGGGCCGGATAGCCCCACGCTCCTAGGGACCTCGACACGTCATGATTGCTCGCTCATAGCTGCGGGCCGCATCGGCCATTCATGTTCGAGAAAATCCGGCGCGTCGTAAAACGATGCGAAAATGCGGTTCGTTCCTGGCTGCTGGCGGACCGATAGCGGAACCGTCGAAGGTATCTCACGAAGCGCTAAATATCCTCCTTCGGCAAGCTAACTGGCTGAAAAATAAACTGAATTAGTCGTGTCGGGGGGCGGGCTAGTACATACGCCGTACGGATTGCGACAACGCGGGAGGGGAAAAGCTGGTGCCGACACGATTAGGATCGTCATTTGAGCCGGTTGATATATTAGCAAAGCCGTACCGGAATTGTCGAAAGCGACCTTCCTTGCGGGCGGCTTTGTTCGTATCTGAGCGCATCGGCTTGGCCGATGGAGTTTTTCTTCCCCGCGTTCAGAGAGTCATCTGGGTGCGAACCTTGCCCCGCCTTCCCCGGCGGGGCCTTCTCTCTGCTTGGCGATTGTCCGTGCGCGAAGATTTCTGCCTCGTCGGCAGCGCCAGGGCGCGACGAAACCTGATCAACCGCGAGGTGTGAAAAAGCATGAGAAAGCTGGTCGCAGGGAAGCTCCATGGCATTTATGTCACCGAGGCGAACCTCAACTATCATGGGTCGATCACTCTTGACCCGGACCACTGTGAGGAGGCCGGCATCTTGCCGATGGAGTTCGTCGAGATCTGGAACAAGAATTCCGGGGCGCGCATCTCCACCTACGTCATCCTCGGTGAACGCGGTTCTAGGTGCTGCATCCTCAATGGTGCGGCCGCACGCACATGCCAGCCGGGCGACCAGATCATTATATGCAACTCGGTTTACCTCGACGAAAGCCGGCTTACTTCCTTGAAGCCGAAGGTACTGACCTTCGACGAGAACAACCGCGTGCAGGATCGCCTCAGCTACTCGGTTGAGGTCGATGCATCTGGCAAATTCACTTTCGAAATCCTCGACGAGGCCGAGACGGCATTGCCGATACCGCTTATGGTGTCCGGCAGCTGATTGGATTTGGCCAAGAGGCAAACCTGACGGCTGTGTCGTCGCCAACGAGGCGGCGTCCGCACTCTTCAAGGTCAAGCCGGGGATGGCTGAGGCTTTTCTCGGCGCTCACCGGGACATAGCTCAAAGCTGGTCGGGTCTGCGTCATGCCAACATCATCGAGGCTGGCGAGGGACGATACTGCATTATCGCGGAATGGGGAGCATGGAAGCATTGGCGGCGAGCCGGCCGCAGATGGTCGCCACGCTTGACAGCTTTCGTGAGACGCTCGAGGACCTCGGAGGAGGGCTCGGCGTAACCGACCCAATTGCAGGCCTGGTCGTCCTATCAGTGAAATAAACCGGAAGCGGGTTTGCCGTGGCGATGCGTCGTTGGGCTCAACATTAGCCGGCGATGCCACAAGACCTGTCTCGTCGTTTAATTGCGCTTTGCCGTTCGGGCACGTTCGCGCAGCATTTTCAGGTGCCTCCGCCGGATGTCATCGATGGAAATGTCACCCGCAATCCAGAGTCTGAGCAGAGCCTGGAACTCGGCGGTGTGGTCAATTGCAATGCCCCTTGCTTGCCACTTGGCAATCACACGATCGGCGATTTCTTTGCGGGTGGCCACGTCCTTTCCCCTTCCTGGTCTGTCCATTCATTATGGCGCGGGGCGCCCCTGCGACGTCAGTAGCAAGGATTGGTCTGGGCGCTCGCGCGCCGTCGAGGACTGCCGATAAGTGTTCGTCAGCCTTTCCGCAATTTGCATTGCTTGCTGCGCGGTCAATCTGAACTGCAGCGCCGACACGTTTTCGAGATCCGGATCGGCGCTGAATTCGATCCTCAGGAAAAGCTCGCCCGTCTCGTCGATTGCAGTGTTCCAGCCGACGACCGTTGATGCCCTTATGTTGCCGTGACCGTCCGTATTCCAGTCGATCATATTCGAACCTTTCCTCTTCGGGAAACAAGGACGCGGAGTTGGTCATCGTATCGATGAGCCGAACTCATCCGTTCACGGCAATTGCGTCGCTCTAGAGCGCACTTCCCATGACCTGGACTACAACGGCAACGACGGTGGCCGCCACAGTGAGCGCGGCGCCAAGACGTGCAACCTTCATCCGGCGATGCCGCGCGCCGCTCCAGTCATAACTCATCGCTTAACCTTGCGCTTGTGGTTGAGAGGTGCCTGGCTTTATGGGCAAAACCGTAACCCGTGGGCGGGGTTACGGTTCTGAGTTGCCGCTGTACGCTGGAATGTGATTGGCGACTGAACACAGTTTGCAAGCTTATGGTTAATTAAGAGTTTACTGAATAAGGTCGCCGGCTCCCCGCGAAGGCCGCCCGTTCGGTGATCACGATTTCCATGATTTGTTCGAGTGAACGGAGCGAGCCTCGGTGGGTGCGGCTCGCGCTGCTGCATTCTCAATGGGCTGCACGGACGTGCCGTCATTTGCAACGCGGTCTGTCACGGCGAGGGGAAGCTGGCCGCATGACCCATCCCACTATTGGTAGCCGGCGCATAGTTGATCGCCAACCCTCATTCGGTCGTTCGGTGTCCTGGCGGACGAGCAAGGTGTTTTAGAGCGCGAAGGCAAGCTGTGGCTTGCTTTCGATCGTTGCTTCATCGAGTGACGACAGTGTCACGCCCAGCAACCGAATGCCTTTTGGGGCAGGGAAGAGTGGAGACAACAGCATCGTCATGACCGCGGCAAGCTCTGTAGCACTTGCGATCGGTGCCGCTGTTGTCTTGCTCCTAGTGATCTGCGTGAAATCCGCCCATTTCACCTTGAGCGTCGCGGTCTTGGCGCGAATACCGTTCCCTTCGCAGTAGCGCCAGACCTTTTCGATCAGCGGTTCGAGGCCAGCCCTGGCGGTCTCGAAATCATGGACGTCTATGGAGAACGTGTCTTCCGCGCCGATGGACTTGCGCACCCGGTCGGCCTTCACTTGACGTTCGTCGACGCCGCGGGCGATCCAGTAGAAGTAAGGTCCCGATTTTCCGAAGTGTTGCTGCAAGAAGGCGATATCGTGAGCCTTCAGATCGGCGCCCGTTTCAATCCCGAGCTTGTGCATGCGCTCGGCGGTTGCCGGACCGACGCCATGGAATTTCTTGACGGGCAGCGCCTCGACGAAGGCCGGACCGTTCTTTGGCGTGATGACGAAGAGGCCATCCGGTTTTCTCTGGTCGGACGCCATCTTGGCGAGGAACTTGTTATAGGAAACGCCGGCCGAAGCGGTCAGGCCTGTCCTTGCCTTGATCTTGGCGCGGATCTCCTCGGCGATCTCCGTCGCAAGTTCCATTCCCTTGAGGTTCTCGGTGACATCAAGATAGGCCTCGTCGAGCGAGAGCGGTTCGATGAGCGGCGTGTATTCGGCAAAGATCGCGTGGATCTGCTGTGAGACTGCGCGGTAAGCATCGAAGCGCGGCGTCACAAAAATCAGCTCCGGGCATTTCCGCTTGGCGGTGACCGACGGCATGGCCGAATGGACGCCGTATTTGCGCGCCTCGTAGCTTGCGGCAGCCACGACGCCGCGCGCCTCGCCAAAGCCAACGGCAATCGGAAGCCCGCGAAGTACGGGATTGTCCCGCTGCTCCACCGAGGCGTAGAAGGCATCCATGTCGACATGGATGATCTTTCGCGTGCGCTCAGAGCGTTCCATCACCGATCACGCGACCCAACGACTGATCATAGCAGCAGGTCTTCTTCGGGCAGGGCGGCAGGAGGCTCGACGACAACAAGCATGTTGCCCGGAAGCGGCCGCTGCAGGTGCTTCACCTCGTCCCAGGATCCGGTGAGCCACAGATCGACCTCGTCAGGTGTGGTCAGGATCACCGGCATGGCCTTTTGATGGATTGGCGAGACGATCTCGTTCGGGGATGTGGTGAGGAAGCCGAAGAGCTCGTATTCGCGCTCACCATCGCGCACGCGCCTGACACCCTTCCATGGCGTCCAGAAGCCGGCGAAGAACATCAGCGGCCGCTCCTTAGTTCCGGCAAACCAGGCATTGGGGATTTTACCGCCGGGAACCTTGGCCGCCGGATCCGGCTCGGCGAAGGAGTTGAAGGGGACGACGCAGCGACTGGTCGCCCCGAGCCAGCGTCTCCAGTGCGGAGAGGCGACGTTTCGGATGTTGGTGACGCCGGGATCGTAGTTCTTCACGAAAGCGGGCGGCGAGGGCATGCCCCAGGTGACACGCGCGATCTCTCGCTCTCCGTCTTCGCCGACGCGGACTACGGGCGCCTGATAGCCGGGATAGACGTCATAGGATGGCTGGTTCCAGCCTGCCTTGTCGCGGAATGCCTTGGTGAATGCGATCACGGCATCACGTGTCGTCGTGATGTTGTAGAGATTGCACAAAGTTCAGTCTCCCTTTCTCACCTAGCTTCATATCAACGACTGCTCGCTTCTGTCCCCGTTCCCCGGCATTCGATCTGTTCATTGCACCAAGCAGCGTGTCCGTGCTGGCGTCTCGATCGCAATCAACAGTCTCTTTTCTGAACTTCGTTGACTCGCAACTCAAATAGGAACAAATAGAGAACATATCAACAGGAAGCGCTAATGCATAGCCCTAAGGAGTTGTTCCTTCCAAAATGCCCCGTCCAGTCGACAATACCGTCGTCTCAGAACTTCGCGAGCGCATCCAGCGCCTTGAAGGCGCAAGCGGCCGTGGACGACAGGTGCTGCCGTTTGGTGTCACCGAGATTGATCGGCGATTGCCGGGTGGGGGGCTTGTACTCGGCTCGTTGCATGAGGTCGCCGGCGGCGGCAACGGTGCGATCGACGGCGCGGCGGCGGCTCTCTTTTGCGCGGGCATTGCCGCCCGCTCGAAAGGCAAGGTGCTCTGGTGTGTGACGCGGCCCGATCTCTTCGCGCCGGCGCTGGCTCAAGTCGGTCTTTCGCCGAGCCGCGTCATCTATGTGGAGGCCGGCGACGAAAAGGCGCTTCTTTCCTGCATGGAAGAGGGGCTTCGCCACGGCGGCCTCGGTGCCGTCGTCGGCGAGCTCGCGCGCCTTTCGATGACCGCCTCGCGCCGCTTGCAGCTTGCAGCCGAGAGTTCCGGCACGTTGGGCATTGCGATCCGCCGCTGGCGACGACAGGCCGAAGCCTCGGATTTCGGGCAGCCGACGGCATCGGTCACGCGTTGGCGCGTGTCCGTCATGCCGTCTGTCCCCTTGCCGGTTCCAGGCGTCGGCCGCGCGCGCTGGCTCGTCGAACTCATCCGCTGCCGTGCCGGCGAAAGTGCAGATTTCGAAGTGGAGGCCCCAGATGCCAAGGGTCGTATCGCTCTTCCTTCCGAGCTGGCCCACGGATCGCCTGAGGCGCAAGCTCGGCGACGCAGCGCCGCCGGCTGAAACGCCTCTCGTCCTCGTCGGTCGCGAACAGCGAAGGCGTGTGGTGCTCTCGGTAAATGCCGCGGCGATTGCCGCAGGCCTGAGACCCCGCATGGCCGCCACGAAAGCCCAGGCGCTCGTCGCAGGTCTTGTCGTCATGGACGCCGATCCGGCCGCCGATCAAGAAGCGCTCGAACGCCTGGCGCTCTGGGCGCTGCAGCGCTATGCACCGATCGTTGCTGCCGATCCGCCCGATGGCCTGGTGATCGATACGACCGGTGCCGATCACCTGCATGGCGGCGAGGACCTTATGCTGTCAGGCATGGTCAACCGGTTCTTCGGATCCGGCATCGAGGCGCGGGCTGCGATTGCCGATACTTGGGGGGCGGCCCATGCCGGCGCCCGGTTTCTCGCTCATCCGACGCTGGTCGTCGCTCCGAGGGCGCAGCAGGAAACCATCCGTGACCTGCCCGTCGCAGCGCTTCGCCTCGATCCTGCAATCCTCCATGGCCTTCGCGTGCTGGGCTTCAACACGATCGGTGAGGTGGCCGGCGTGCCGCGGGCGCCGCTTGCCCTTCGATTTGGACCCGAACTTGGCCGTCGCATCGACCAGGCCATGGGAGAGGTTGCCGAGCCGATCGATCCGGTCCGCACGCCTGAACTTATCGAAGTTCGCCGTTCCTTCGGTGAACCGATTGCGGCCGCCGAGACGATTGCGCGCTATGCCGCGAAGCTTGTGGGCGCGCTCTGTCTGGTACTGGAAGAAAGAGGCCTCGGCGCGCGGCGCGTCGACCTTCTCTTCCATCGCGTTGATAACACCTACCAGGCGATCCGCGCAGGCACCGCGACGCCCGTTCGCGACGCCAAGCGCCTGATCCGGCTCATCACTGATAGGATCGAAACGATCGATCCGGGCTTCGGGATCGAAATCATGTCGCTGACGGCAACCCACGCCGAGCCGCTGGTGGCAAGACAGGTCGTTTCCTCGCTGGTCGAGGAACCGGAGGCCGATGTTTCCGGCCTGATCGACATCCTGGGAAACCGCATCGGCGCACGCCGGCTCTATCGTTTTCAACCGGTCGCCAGCGACGTGCCCGAACGCTCCATCAACCGCATCGCGCCGATGGCGCCGGACGAAGGTCTCGCCTGGCCCGGCCATTGGCCAAGACCGGTGCGCTTGCTTCCCCATCCTGAAGCGATCGAGACGATGGCGCTTCTGCCCGATCATCCGCCGGTCAGTTTCACATGGCGTGGTGTGCGCCGACGGGTGAAACGTGCCGACGGCCCCGAACGCGTCTTCGGCGAATGGTGGAAGCGCGATGCCGAGCTCGTCGCCATACGCGACTATTTCCAGGTCGAGGATGAGGCCGGCGAGCGCTACTGGATTTATCGCGCCGGCGACGGCGAACACAGCGAGACCGGCAGCCACCAATGGTTCCTGCACGGGATTTTCGGATGACGACGCCGCTTTATGCCGAGCTGCAGGTGACCTCGCATTTCTCCTTCCTGCGCGGCGCATCCTCCTGCGAAGAGCTATTCCAACGTGCCGCCGAACTTAGGCTCGAGGCGCTGGCCATTGCCGATCGCAACAGCCTCGCCGGCATCGTGCGAGCGCACCAGGCGGCCAAGGATGTCGGCGTGCGGCTGGTCGTCGGCTGCCGCCTCGATCTTGAAGGCGATCTATCGGTCCTCGTCTTTCCGACCGACCGGCCGGCCTATGCGCGGCTTTGCCGGCTGCTGTCGCTCGGCAAGAAGCGCGGCGGCAAGGCGAAATGCCGGCTTGCCTGGTCCGATCTCGTTGCCTATGGCGAGGGACTGATCGCGGTTCTCCTTCCCGATGCCGCTGACGAGGACTGCGCGCGGGAGCTGCGCCGTCTGAGGCAAGAATTCGGCGACCGCGCCTACCTGTCGCTGACACTCCGCCGCCGGCCGAACGACCAGCTGCGCCTTCATCAGCTCTCCAACCTGGCAGCTTCAGTCGGCGTGCCAACGGTCGTCACCAACGACGTGCTGTTTCATGTGCCGGAGCGACGCATCCTGCAGGATGTCGTCACCTGCATTCGCCACAACATCACGATCGACGAGGCCGGTTTCCGCCGAGAGCGCCACGCCGATCGCTACCTGAAGCCGCCCGAGGAAATGGCGCGGCTCTTTGCGCGCTACCCTGAAGCGCTTGCCCGCACCATCGAGATCCTGAAGCGGTGCCGGTTTTCGCTCGACGAGCTCGCCTATCAATATCCGGAGGAGCGATCCAATCCTGCACTGACAGCCCAAGAGACACTGGCGCAACTGACCTGGGAAGGTGCAGCCTGGCGTTACCCAGAAGGGTTGCCGGAAAAAGTCCGCAAGAACCTCGAGCACGAACTGCGGCTGATCGAGAAGCTTCAATATGCGTCCTACTTCCTGACAGTGAATTCGATCGTGCGTTTTGCCCGTTCAAGGGACATTCTATGCCAGGGCAGAGGATCGGCCGCCAATTCGTCTGTCTGTTATGTGCTCGGCATCACCGCGATCGACCCTGAAATCAACGACCTTCTCTTCGAGCGCTTTGTCTCCGAGGAGCGGCGCGAGCCGCCGGATATCGACGTCGATTTCGAGCACGAGCGCCGCGAGATCGTCATGCAATGGGTCTTCGACACCTATGGCCGCGATCATGCAGCGCTCTGCTCGACCGTCATCCGGTATCGCTCGAAAGGCGCCATTCGCGATGTCGGCAAGGCGCTTGGGCTGCCCGAGGACATGACGAAGATGCTGTCGTCGCAGGTCTGGGGCTGGGGCGAGGACATCGGCGAAAAACATGCCGAGGAGCTCAATCTCAACCTTTCCGATCGGCGCCTCCGCCTCACGCTCGATCTGGCCCGGCAGCTGATGGGCGCGCCGCGTCACCTGTCGCAGCATCCGGGCGGCTTCGTCCTGACGAACGATCGCCTCGACGAGCTTGTCCCGATCGAGCCGGCGGCCATGGCCGACCGCCAAGTGATCGAATGGGACAAGGATGATATCGATATCCTGAAATTCATGAAGGTCGATTGCCTGGCGCTCGGCATGCTCTCGTGCATGAAGCGCGGCTTTGACCTGCTCGCCGAACACAAGGGCATCAATCTCGATCTCGCGAGCATCCCGGCCGAAGATCCCCGCACTTACGCCATGATCCGGCGGGCCGACACGCTCGGCACCTTCCAGATTGAGAGCCGCGCGCAGATGTCGATGCTGCCGAGGATCAAGCCGCGCACCTTCTATGACCTCGTCATCGAGGTGGCGATCGTGCGCCCCGGCCCGATCCAGGGCGACATGGTGCATCCCTATCTTCGCCGGCGCGAGGGCAAGGAGGCGGTGATTTACCCGAAGCCGGAACTGGAGCAGGTGCTTGGGAAGACGCTTGGCGTACCGCTCTTCCAGGAACAGGCGATGCGCGTCGCCATCGAGTGCGCCGGCTTCACGCCGGGCGAAGCCGATCAATTGCGCCGCGCCATGGCGACCTTCAAGCATACCGGCGGTGTTTCGAAGTTCGGTGAGAAGCTTGTCCGGGGCATGGTCGCAAACGGCTACGAGCCGGACTTTGCGATTAAGACCTTCAAGCAGCTCGAAGGCTTCGGCAGCTACGGCTTTCCTGAAAGCCATGCGGCGTCCTTCGCGCTGATCGCCTACGCCTCCTCGTGGCTCAAATGCTGGCACCCGGACGTCTTCTGCGCGGCGCTTCTGAACGCGCAGCCGATGGGTTTTTACGCCCCGGCCCAGATCGTGCGGGATGCGCGCGATCATCGGGTCGAGGTTCGGCCAGTTTGTGTGAACGCCAGCCGCTGGGATTGCACGCTCGAGGCAACGGGGGATGAAAGCCGCTTTGCCGTTCGCCTTGGTCTTCGCATGGTCAAGGCGCTGGCGAACGCTGACGCCGCGGCAATCGTTGCCTCGCGCGACGAAAGGCCTTTCGAGACCGTCGACGATCTCTGGCGTCGGGCAGAGGTTCCGGCAGCCTCGCTCGTCCAGCTTGCCGAGGCCGATGCCTTCCAGCCTTCACTGAGGCTTGCCCGGCGCGAGGCACTTTGGGCGATCAAGGCATTGCGCGACGAGCCGCTGCCGCTCTTTGCCGCGGCATCTGCCCGTGAAAGTCGGACCGTCCCCGAACTCGATGAGCCATCAGTGGCGCTAAGGCCGATGACTGCGGGCGGCGAAGTGGTGGAGGACTATGGGCATGTCGGGCTGACGCTGCGCGACCATCCGCTCTCGTTCCTGCGTGCGGATCTGACGAAGCGCCGCATCGTCACCTGCCGGGAGGCGATGCAGACGCGTGACGGCAGGTGGCTTGAGGCGGCCGGCCTGGTGCTTGTCCGCCAGCGGCCGGGCTCCGCCAAAGGCGTGATGTTCATCACGATCGAGGACGAGACGGGCATTGCCAATCTGGTTGTCTGGGCTAAGACCTTCGAAAGCTATCGCCGCGTGGTCCTCGGGGCCGGCATGCTCGGCGTCTATGGTCGTATTCAGCGAGAAGGCGAGGTCGTGCATCTGGTCGCCCATCGGCTGACCGATTTGTCAGGCGAACTTGCCAGCGTCGGCGAGCGGGAAGCCAGCTTTCCGCTTCCGCATGGGCGGGGGGATGAATTTCATCATGGGGCTCCGGCGCCCGATCCGCGCGGGCTGCCGAAGGGACCGCGGCCGCGCGACATCGTCGATCCCTATCTGCATCTCGATCAGATCAAGGTGAAGACGCGGGATTTCAGGTAAGCACGGTCCTACCGCTTCCCAATCGTAGCGCAACTAAGACGACAACCGCTATGCCTTCAGACGAGAACGATTCTTCTGGACCTCAAGCGCCCGAAGTCCAGCCCTTAGGAAATCGCCGATGTAATCACCCCAGTCGGAATGCTCATCCTCGGGAACGGGAATCCCTAGCGCGATTGCTATTGGAATGAATAGCCTAAGCGCTACGAGTACGCGCTGTCCTTCGTCATCGTTGTCGTCAGGGCGCGTAATCTCGATGAAGCTACTTTGCTCTCGACCTGAATGAATGGCGACTTTTTCGCCCAAGCCGAGTGCCATGCCATGCTTTTCGTATTCATCGAGAACTTTTGAAGTGTCGAAAAATGGAATTGTGCGCCAAATGCCTGAGATTTCCATCTTGAGATAGACAGGACCGTTCCAAGAAAACTCTTTGGCTAAAGCAACTTGAATGCGCGCGATTCCAAGCAAGACGTGCAGCAGGATATTGAGGTCGATGATTGTCGGGCTGAAATATCGTTGCTTATGGCAAAGTCGCAGAAAACGGTGGGTGTGTTCATAGCCGTCTAACCACGGAGCAAGGTCGCTCAGACTATTCTGCCGGAATTTTGCAAGCGGCACGATAATTTCGCTGTGAAAATTACTGCCGAGCTTCCATGTGAGGCCCATTAGCTCAGGATTGTTACCTGCCGTCTGACGGCAGACAAAGCCGCCAGAGGTTTGATATACGTTGTCAAAGGGGATGGAATAGTCGCCACTGGCATCCGCCACAATTTCACGTACTCGTCGGAGTGATATGGCCTTCCTCGGCCCATGGTCGCCCCAAAAATCTGCAATGAGGAAGAGCCTAACGAAAGCAGCGTCTTTTTCCGCTTCGGAGGTTTTGAGATCGCCCTCGACCCAGTCCGCGTACCTTTGCGTTACCTTCGAAGAGCGACCCCATAGCTGATCAAGAACGAACCTATCGTTTTCAGCTCGAGGCTCTGATCCGTCGCCCACACGACTCTGCAAGACCTAGACGCTCGGCCGGACCAAACAACGCCCGAGCTCTAAAATAGGGGGATGGCTGAGAGTGATTGGCAACAGCCTGACGAATCCGTTGTAGCACACCGTCAGCATCTTCTCTGGAAACTCCGGGGAAGGCGCCGGCGACAGCGTCGTCCTTAGATTTTTCGGCTACACCGTAAAAGAGCCATCCGCCGTAGGTGTTCGCTAGAGCCGTGATTGATTTCGCAATGGAGCTGGCGTTGGGTACTTCTTGCTTGTATTCGACGTACCACCCTTCGGCGACGGACGAGAGATCGGCCAAATCCTCTCTTGCCCACTGAGTAAATAAGCTAAGGCTAAATTCATTGATCTGGGTCAATGCGGGCGCAGGGCGACACGGCTACCTTGATTCCGGTTGCAATCGGGAGGCTCCCATGTTCCGCAACATCCTCGTACCCACCGACGGCTCACCGCTCGCGACGCTGGCCGTGGATGCCGCCATCACGTTCGCAAAGGAAGTGGGTGCGAAGATCACCATCCTTATCGTGACGGAGCCCTTTCACCTCGTTTCTCTGGATGCGGAGCAACTCAGCAACACCCGGGCGCAATATGAGGCGCTTTCCGAAGTGCACGCTGCCGAGACGCTTCGCACCGCTCGGACCAGGGCCGAGGCGGCCGGGGTTCGCTGTGTGACCGATCAAACCAGCGCTCATGAAGTTTACCTCGAGATCATCAGAAAAGCGCAGGATATCGGCGCCGATCTGATCATCATGGCTTCGCACGGCCGCAGCGGTGTCGGCGCGTTGATCATCGGCAGCGTCGCCGCCAAAGTTCTTACGCATTCGACCATCCCCGTCCTGATATATAGGAAATAGCACGAGGATTGAGACAAAATCGTCCGGAAAGGTGTGCATCGCCCGTCTCTGTAGGATTTACCAGTGCAAGGATGACAAGGCCAAACCACAAGGTGCGCTCAGGAGCATGCCATTTATTATTCCCCCTGATCGTGCAGCAGGCTCCCAACAGGTACTATGGCCTCTTGACGGGCAGATAGCATGCGATTGCATAAACCGTCCCATCGACGTGATCTCAGCCTTACAAAGCATCGTGCTACGCTTCATCTGGCTCAGGAGATCGCAATGCGGATAACGATCGTCTTAATGATTGCCGGCATCATTGCAACGGTTCCGACGGTCCACGCCCAGGACATGAAGCAGGGGCGCCAGCTCGCGCTTGAGGTTTGTGCTGCCTGTCACGCCGTCCTCGCAGATCAATCGCAATCGCCCATTGCTGAAGCACCGAGCTTCGAGACGGTTGCTGCGACACCGGGAATGACCGCAGCGGCGCTTAACGTTTGGCTCACGGCCCAGGACCATCCGACCATGCCGAACATAGTACTCTCGCAGACCGACGTTCAGGACATCTCGGCCTATATCCTCAGCTTGGGGGGACGGGAACTTGCACATTGATGACTGTGAAGGGGGACGTCGAAGGTGCTTGCGCCTCTCATTGAAGTTCCGGCGGTCGCCATGCTCGTGACCGGGGAGAAGGTGGCGTGCTCCGAGATTACCGGTGACATTACACTAACGGAGGCGGAGCTCGATGCGGCGCAGTCTTCCGCGGCGACGGGAACTCACCAGCTTGCCGAAGTGTACTCGGAACAGGAGTCTCAAACGGAACGTCCGGAGCGCGCGCGGTGATCGGCCTGGCATTCGAGCCCGGCCGCCGCCCCGAAACGCCGGACGCCGTCATCGACGTCGTGCGTCATATCCTGGCGTTGGCGCTCGAGGCCCAACAATCGAGAGGCAGACTATGATGGCCCGCAGCCATTGTTCTCGGTTCTGGATATCCTAAAGCCAGCCAAAACTTGGATTGTTTCAAGATGCATCGGAGCGCAGCTCACGGATCGAAGTGGGCAAAGCCGCCCTTATCAAACGAGGTCGCCGATCGGACCAGGCAACGTTTTAGTCATCGGCGATCGCAGCAGGATGTCAAACGTCTGTCCAGTGGCTTATCCTAGCCGATCCCTCGCGGTCGCTGTGTCCGTGACCTCCTTCTTTATCGGCTCATTGCGATCCGCGATGTCGATGGCCGCCGCCGACTGCCTGCTGTGCGCTAGCCTTGTCGCAGTTCCTTGCGAATGAGGACGAGGGTCGGATCATCCGTATAGGGAACTGCAACGAAACCCTGTTCCCGTTCCAGTTCGATTGCTTCATGGTTTGCGCGGCTTTCGAGCGATTCGAGGGATTTGGCGCCGGAGGCCTCTGCAAACCGGGCGGCATGGCGCAGCATTTCCCAGGCGACGCCCATGTGTTTGTGTTCGGTGCGAACGGAGATCGCGACTTCTGCTCTTTGGGTGGTCGTGTCGCAAGCGACCATGGCGCTGGCGATGATCGCCTCGCTATCATCGCTAAAGGCAAGGAAGTTCTCGGTCGAACTGTGATCGACCTGCGTCATGGACAAGAGACGCTCGTGGCTGACCTCCCTCACCCCGCCAAGAAAGCGGAAGCGCAGGTCTTGAGGCGTCAGATGAGCGAAGAATTCTGCCAGGCGCGCATCGTCTTCAGGACGCACCGGACGAACATGAAGGACAAGACCGCCGCGCGTCAAAAGATTGCAGCTCCAGACGTCGGCCGGGCATGAGCCTTTGGTTTCTAACTCAGTCGCGCTGCCCGTCTGAAGAGGTTGAGCGAAATCGGTCTCGACTATCACCTTGAGAGCTTTCGTGCGTGAAGCATTGCCAAAGGTCTCGTACGCATCGGCAATCTGACTGAGGTTGAAACGATGTGTGATCAGGTTTTTCGGGTCGATTCTTCCAGATTGCACCGTCTTTAGCAGTAACGGCGTTGTCGCCGCATCGACAAGCCGGGTGGTGATGGAGATGTTTTGCGACCAGAGAGTTTCCAGGTGCAAATCGGCCTTGACGCCGTGAACCCCGATGTTGGCAATTACACCCCCGGGTGCGACGATGTCCTGGCAAAGCTCGAACGTGGCGGGGATACCAACCGCTTCAATCGCCGTATCGACACCCTTGCCCTCCGTCAGCGTCATAACCTGTCGCGATGCATCTTCACCGCTCGCCTGTATTGTCTGTGTCGCACCGAGGCGACTTGCAACTGCGAGGCGGTTCTCGTCGAGGTCGATCATGATGACTTCGGCCGGCGAGTAGAGTTGCGCCGTCAGCAACGCCGCCAGGCCGATCGGCCCGCAGCCGACTATGGCGACCGTCCCGCCCGGCTGCACCTTGCCATTCAGCACGCCACACTCGAAGCCGGTTGGAAGAATATCGCTGAGCATGACGAGGGCCTCTTCGTCAGCGCCTCGCGGGATCGGGTAGAGGCTGGTGTCGGCATGCGGAATGCGGACGTATTCGGCCTGGGTGCCGTCGATCGTGTTACCGAGAATCCATCCGCCAGCGGTGCAGTGGGAGTACATTCCGCGACGGCAATAGTCGCATTTGCCGCAAGACGAGATGCAGGAAATCAGGACGTGGTCGCCCTTCTTGAACTGGCTTACAGCAGTCCCTGTTGCTTCCACGATGCCCACACCTTCATGACCGAGAATGCGGCCGGCCGTGCAGCTCGGCACGTCGCCTTTGAGAATATGCAGATCCGTCCCGCAGATCGTCGTCCTCGTGATCTTCACGATGGCGTCGGTTGCAGCGGCGATCGTCGGTATCGGCCGCTCCATGAGCGACTTGCGTCCCGGACCTTCATAGACGAGAGCCTTCATCGATTTCTCCTTCACAAGCTTCGCTGGGGTCGCAAGCATTGACGATTGTGCACATGCTGCCGCGACCCGGCTTTGACGACGGTCAAAGTTCGAGCGAGGTGCGCGCATTACGTGGAAATGGGGGGGCGGCATGTGCGAACGGCCGGCCAATGAACCGAGCTCCTGCAGGGGTCGGTCGCGCATTCGAGTACCGAGGCGGCGGCCCGACCGCGCAGGTAGGCGTTGCCTGCGATCTGGCCATCGTGATTTTGATCGGTGTCAAAGTCGAACTTGCTCCTGTGTGCGATGGTTGAAGGCGGAAAGCCGGACTTTCGCGATACGACCGTGCCGGCGTGGAGGGGGAGCAATGAAAAACAGCTCTGCGAAATTCATCCTTGCAAGTATCTTGAGCCTCGGTCCGGCACTCTCGGTGGCCGCGCAGGAACATGGCGACGCCGGCACGCTGGACCCCGCCAAGGCCGAAAAGGCCTTTGCGGCCAAGCCGCCCTACTCTCCCTATGTCGGCCGCAATTTTCCGACCCGCCCGCTGTTCGGCGACACGCATCTTCACACCGGAGCCTCATTCGACGCCGGGGCCTTCGGCGCGCGGCTGACCCCGCGCGACGCCTATCGGTTTGCCCGCGGCGAAGAGGTCATGGCGTCGAGCGGCCAGCCGGCCCGGCTGTCGCGCCCGCTCGACTTCCTCGTGGTCGCCGACCATTCCGACAATATGGGCATGTTCCCGGACCTGTTTGCCGGCAAGCCGGACGTCATCGCCGACCCGCAGGCCAGGACCTGGTACGAGATGATCAAGTCCGGCCAGGGTGGAAAGGCCGCCCTTGAGATCATCTTCAGCTTCAGCAAGGGTACCTTGCCGACCTCGATGATCTACGGACCCGATACCCGCCCCTACAAGAATGCCTGGCAGGATACGATCAAGGCGGCCGAGGAATACAACGAGCCCGGCCGCTTCACCGCCTTCATCGGCTATGAATGGACCTCGAACACGGCGGGCAACAACCTGCACCGCAACGTCATCTTCCGTGACAACGCTGACAAGGCGAGCGAGGTCGTGCCCTACACGACCCTGAAGCCGCTCGGCAGCGACAATCCGCGCGATCTGTGGAAGTGGATGCAGGCCTACGAGGACAAGACCGGCGGCAATGTGCTGGCGATCGCCCACAACGGCAACCTCTCCAATGGACGCATGTTCCCCATGATCGAATCCTTCACCGGCAAGCCAGTGGACAAGGACTATGTCGAGCAGCGCGCCCGGTGGGAACGACTCTACGAAACGACGCAGACGAAGGGAACCGGCGAGGCGCACCCGGCGCTTTCGCCCAATGACGAGTTCGCGAACTTCGAGATCTGGGATTTCGGCAACCTCGATGCCAGCGAGCGCAAAACGCCGGAGATGTTGGAGTTCGAATATGCACGCTCGGCCTTCATGAATGGTCTCAGGCTCGAGGCTCAACTCGGCACCAATCCTTACAAGTTTGGCCTCGTCGGCAGCTCTGACTCGCATACGGGCCTGGCGGCGATGGAGGAAGAGAACTTCTTTGGCAAAACGACCCCGCAGGAGCCGAGCCCGGAACGGCTAACGGCGACCTTTGTGAAGGACGCCAAGACCAACATCACCGTGATGGACTGGGAAGTCGGCGCTTCGGGTTACGCGGCGGTGTGGGCTGAAGAAAACACCCGCGAATCCATCTGGGACGCCATGCAGCGCAAGGAGACCTATGCGACGACCGGGCCGCGCATGCTCGTGCGTTTCTTCGGCGGCTGGGACTTCGGGCCGGCGGACGCCGAAAACCGCAACCCCGGCGCCATCGGCTATACCAAGGGCGTGCCGATGGGAGGTGACCTGACGGCCGCGCCCGAGGGCAAAGCCCCGACATTTCTCGTTGCCGCGCTGCGCGATCCGATCGGCGCCAATCTCGACCGTTACCAGATCGTCAAGGGCTGGCTCGACGACAACGGCGAGACGCACGAACAGGTCTATGATGTCGCCTGGGGTGGCGATCGCAAGCCGGGCGCAGACGGCAAGGTGCCATCGGTCGGCGATACAGTCGATGTCGCCAACGCCACATGGACCAACACCATCGGCGCGCCGGAACTGATCGCGGTCTGGAAGGATCCGCAGTTCGATCCGAAACAAAAGGCATTCTACTATGGTCGCGTCCTTGAAATCCCGACGCCGCGCTGGACGGCCTACGATGCCAAGCGTTTCGGAACGAAGCCGCTGGAAGGCACGCGCATGACCGTGACCGAGCGCGCTTACACCTCGCCGATCTGGTACACGCCATGATCCGGAAAAGGGACGGCGACCCGTGGGCGGGCGCACGGCGCGTGCGCCGATCGCCATCCGTCAAGCGAACGGAGAAGGGTATGTTGAAACGTATCCTGGCAGAGCCGCTGGTCCACTTCCTCGCGTTGACGCTTGTGATTTTCGCCGTCCATAATCTTCTGCGCGGCGGCGCTGATGCGCCTGAAGAAATCGTCGTAGGTGCCTCGAAAATCGAGCAGATGGTCACGGTCTTTTCCAAGACCTGGCAGCGCCCGCCGACGACGGACGAGCTGAAAGGCATGATCGACGACTATGTGAAGGAAGAGATTCTGGTGCGCCAGGCGCTCGAGCTCGGGCTCGACCGGGACGACACGGTCGTGCGCCGCCGTCTGCGCCAGAAGATGGAGTTCCTGAACGCCGCCGAAGCCGCCCCGGTGACAGTCACCGATCCGGAATTGGAAGCCTATCTCGTGGCCCATCCGGCGGCCTTTGCCACCGATGCGCAGTTGGCATTCGAACAGGTCTTCTTAAATCCGGCACGGCACGCCGATACCATCGCCAAAGACGCCGATATCCTACTTGCGGAACTCCGCAGCAACGACATGGCCGATCCGGCGCAGCTTGGAGATACATCGCTGCTTCCCGCGACCGTCGAACTCACGAGCAGGGCGGCGATTGATCAGATGTTCGGCGGTGCGCTGGCCGACGGGCTCGAAAAGGCACCGCTCGGTGAGTGGATGGGGCCAATCACGAGCAGCTTCGGCCTCCATCTGGTGCGGGTGACGGAACGCACGCCGGGTCAAGTGCCGCAGCTCGCCGACATCCGCGACGAGGTCGCACGAGAGTGGGAGAATGCGAGACGCACAGAACTCGAGCAGCAACGCTTCGGCGCATTGCTGGCCCGCTACGAGGTGAGCGTCGAAGCCCCCGCGCCTGTGGGAGGCAACCATTGAGAAAGCTTGGCGCCCTTCTCGTCCTGCCACTCCTCCTGCTCTTCGGCACCCCAGCCGTGGCCCATGAGGTTCGTCCCGCATTTCTCGACATCCGCGAAACGGCGCCCGACGCCTTCACCGTCCTCTGGAAGGTGCCGGCGCAAGGCCGGATGCGGCTGGCGCTTGACGCGCATCTGCCGAAACAATGCGCCGAAAGGGTCGCGCCGATACGGTCCTTCGAGGGCAGCGCCTATCTGGAGCGCCGGGTCGTCGATTGCGCGGGGGGATTGCGCAATGGCGAGATTGCCGTCAATGGGCTCAAAGCGACGCTGACCGAAGCGCTGGTGCGCATCGAGTATCAGAACGGCGGCACAGAGGTGGCGCGCCTGATGCCCGATGCACCCTCCTTCACGGCGGCCGGTGCACAGACGAGCCTCGAAGTCGCCCGGACCTATTTCCTGCTCGGTGTAGAACACATCCTGCTCGGTTTCGATCACCTGATCTTCGTCCTTGCACTGATGCTGCTGATCCATGATCGCTTTATGCTGTTCAAGACGATCACAGCCTTCACCGTCGCCCACAGCATTACGCTCGCCGGCGCAGCGCTCGGCTATTTCAGCCTTCCCCAGAAACCGGTCGAAGCGACGATCGCCCTCAGCATCGCCTTCGTTGCGAGCGAACTGCTGAAGGCGAGACCGAACGAGGTGCGTCTCTCCGAAGCTCATCCCTGGGTAGTCGCGTTCGCCTTCGGCCTGCTGCACGGCTTCGGCTTTTCCGGCGCCCTGAAGGAGATCGGCCTGCCGCAATCGGATGTGTCGCTGAGCCTAATGACCTTCAACCTGGGCGTCGAGGCCGGACAGATCCTCTTCGTTGCCACGGCGCTGGCGATTGCCTGGGCGGAGCGCGCCGCCATCGGTTTCCACCCCGCCTTTGCCCGCCGGGCCATGGCCTACGCCATCGGCACCAGCGCGATGCTCTGGTTCATTCCCAGGATCACTACCTTGGCGATTTGAGTGCCGTGGTACCGGGTCGAAAGCATGGAGCGTGCCAGGCTGGCTCCCCATTGAAATAGTTTAAGTCACATTTAGCGGATCATTCGGAGATGCAAGCATGAGCGAATTTCAGAACAAGGCCGTTCGGCTGACTGTGGCGTGCAGTGGCGCCGCATCGGTGACTAACCTTGGCGAATGTCAAAAGAGGTTCCTGACGGCCGCCCTTGAGCTCAACCGCGCACTTGATCACGAAATTGATCATGAGGTTGACCGGTCGTCGGAGGGAGCGGGGGCCACGAGGCGCATCGACCTCTTTATTGGTGATCTCATGAAAGAATTGGCGGTCGTCGGTCACCTGTTCGACATTGATATCATGCAAGCTGGACATAATACCCTCGATCGACGGATGGGCGAGATCAAGAGTGCTCTTATCCGGCCCTGACAAGTTTGAAAGGTGATAACGCGGGCAAATCCCTTAGAGGGTGTTGGAAAGGGGGGCGGTCCGGCCAACATGTGATGTTTACGGTGTGGTTTCGATGGAGGGCGTGGGCTGCGTCCAGCCACTGAAACAAGCTTTTAGGACTCTATCATGCCTGAGGGCCGCTCGGTCCGGCTACCCATTCCACGATCATCCGATACTGGACCTTGGCTTGCGAGTAGGTTCGATAGAAATCGAGAAGATCTCCCGTCGGGTCAGACAGGCGCTGGAAGCCGGAAACGAAGGCCATCACCGTACCGATCGTTGTCTGCCCTGTGATCACGAGATAGCCGCCAGCGAGCAGCACCATCAGCGAGCCGAGCGAGTTGGCGATGTTAAGCAGGGTCTTCAATCCAAATTTCAGCAGATAAAGTTCAATCCTGTTCTGAAAGATCGTCCGAATTGTTCGATGCGTGGCATGGAGTACAGCCGACTTTCTCGACGAACGGTCAACAGCCTGATCGCCAAGCCTTCGCACCAGGCCGATTTGCCGCTCGACTCGCGTGTTGAGGCTCCGCTGCAGGTACTTGGCGAGGAAGAACTGAGGGATCACGGCACCAACGCTGAATAGGGCGATCACCGGCTCCATGTAGATCATGTAGGCGAACACAGACATCATCATGCTGGTGTTGACGACAAACTCCGAAATGCTCGTCCCGACGAACCCGCCCACGGTGTCGACCTCGTTGCCAAGAACATTCGCAGTCTGTCCGCTTGCTTCGGTCGGCTGTCTCGCGCGCTTGCACGCGACTGGCGCCAGTTGGTCGCGCGCGGTTTTTATTGCGCTTTCGGCAATCCAGCCCTGATAGATAAAAAGCACATACTTCAGACAGGAATAGGCGCCCAGGACCGCGAGGTAGACAAATCCCAGTATAGCAAGTCGCCTGATATCCTTTGTGGCAACCGCCTCGTCGATAACTCGGCGTTGCAACTCGATCGGAATGAAGTTGAAGAGCGTGACGCCGATGGCGACTGCGCCGACGTAAAACTGGTGAAGACCGGTGACATTCCAGATGAATTTCCCAAAGGTCTCGTTCAGTTGAACGGGCGCAGATGGGCGGAGCGGCCTGATGCGGCGTGCTATCGCCCTCGAAAGGTTCCATCGCGGACGCGTCATTGACGGATTTTCTGTTTCTGTTGCCATGTCAGACCCCGATCACGTCGAATTTGAACACTGCCATTGCCCGGCCGGCTTATGTTTGACTGATAAGTCGGGTGGGCCCGAACAATTCCTCAGGGGACGGTCTTTCTCTCGTCAATCGCCCTCAAGGGCACGGTAGATTTCCTGTTCCTGGGCAAAGTGCAGTCTCACGACCGCTTCCAGCCCATGGAGCAGCCGTTGGATCTCGTAGAGTTGCTGCGGTTTCAGACCGGAAAAATCGATCGCCTGGCGCAGGGAGGTGAGAAGATGGACCTGGCGCTGAATTTCCATGTGGGTGCGGCTCATGCCGGCGAGGGCATGCGACGCGCCGAGCCGTCGGCGAAGCAACGGATACAAAACGCAGTCGTCTTGGCGTTCATGGGGAAGCAGTCTCTCACGCAACAGCGCATCCAAATCGGCCAAGCGTTGTCGCGTTTCCGGTTCGGGCAGATGCTGTATCCGTTCGGTCGTGTGCCGGATCTCGTCGACGACGGACATGAGGTTACGGTGTTCTGCTTCCAGTTCCAGGAGCTCTTGCTGTGACAGTTGATTGGCTCGACCCCATCGGCGAACCGGGTGTGCAAGCGCACGCAGGCCGTTCAGAATGGCGACGACGTCAATTGCCTCCT
Organism: Ensifer sp. ENS08; assembly: GCF_014852195.1. Classification (NCBI taxonomy): domain Bacteria; kingdom Pseudomonadati; phylum Pseudomonadota; class Alphaproteobacteria; order Hyphomicrobiales; family Rhizobiaceae; genus Ensifer; species Ensifer sp. ENS08. Next base: position 58,075 of record NZ_JACVBF010000022.1, on the reverse strand, counting down.
GAACAAGGGCGCCCTCGACCGGCGCGAGATAACCGAGCGCGGCAGCAATCATCCCTGTAATTGACAGCCCCATCCCGACGTAGACGCTCTGAAGTGCAATCCGCCGGGATCGTTTTGCTATGTGGACGGCACTGACAAGACGATCCAACCGGTCAACGAGAATGACGACGTCGGCCGCTTCCGTCGACGCTGCGGCCCCCCGGGCACCCATCGCGACCCCGACGTCGGCTGCGGCCAGGGCGGGCGCGTCGTTGACGCCGTCGCCCACCATCATGACCGGCCCGGCTCTCCTCTCCGTCTCAACCAATCGCGTCTTATCGTCCGGCTTCATTTCTGCGACGATGTTGTCGATGCCCAGAAACGCGGCCAGGCTTTTGGCGATATCAGACCGGTCGCCGGTAGCAAGCACAATTCGTCCAATGCCGGCTTCGCGCAACTGCCTGAGAACCGTGCCGGCTTCCGGCCTGACCTCATCGGCCAGAAGAAACGCTCCTACAAGGACGCCTTCCTCCGCCACTGCGACCGCGACCGTGCCCTCCCTCTTGATCCAGATCTCGATCTCGCGCGAGAAATCGGTGTCATCGATGATGGGACGGATGAAGTCCCATCCGCCGACGGCTATCTGCCGCTCCTTGATCCGGCCGGTGATGCCCGAGCCAGAAGATTCCCTCAGTTGGGATGGCGATAAAAGGGCGAGCCCGCGCTCGTGGGCGGCGGCGACAAGGGCGCAGGCGACGACGTGACGGGACGCCTGGTCGATCGAAGCTGCCAGCCGTAGAACCTCTTGCGGGGCAAGGTCGCTGCGAACCTTAGTCTCCAATAGCCGGGCCCGGCCGTCCGTTATCGTCCCCGTCTTGTCGAGCAAAACGGTCCTCGCGCGCGCAAGCATTTCGAGGGCACCGCCGCCCTTCACGAGGATGCCTTTGCGCGCGCAGCGAGACACGCCTGAGATGAGGGCGACCGGAACTGCGAGAATGAGCGGGCAGGGGGTGGCAACCACCAGAACCGCCAATGCCCTTGTCGCCTGTCCTGAAAGTACCCACGCGATCGTTGCCAGAAGAAGCGTCACCGCGAGAAAGCCGAGCGCGTAACGGTCCGCGAGACGAGACATTGGCGCCTTGGCGCTTTTCGCAGCCTCGACCAACCTTGCAATACCCGCATAGGTGCTCTCCTTCGCAACGCGCGAGGCGACCATTTCGAAGGGATCTCCCGGATTGACGGAGCCGCTCATCAAGTACTCTCCGGATCGATGAAGGACCGGCAGGGCCTCGCCTGTCAGAGCGGACTCGTCGAGCATTGCTGAGCTGCCTGTCAAGCGACCGTCAACTGCCAGGACCTCGCCGCTGCGCACTAAAATCCGGTCACCAGGCTCTATGTCGTCGATCGCGACTTCTTCGAATTGCTTGCCTGTGAAGCGTGCCGCGGTGCGCGGTACCCGGTCTAGCAGTGCCGTCAGTTCATGGCGTGCTCGCCGTTGGGCAAAATCCTCAAGCGCTTCCCCACCTGCAAACATCATTGCGATGATGATCCCGGCGAAATACTCGCCCAGCAAAAGCGCGCCGCTCATGGCGAGGGCTGCGATCAAATCCAGGCCGAATTCTGCTTTTGCCAGGCTTGTTCCGATCTCCGTGACCAGGCTCGCAAGGATGATTGCCGTTCCCACTCCCCATATCCATGCGCTGTGGTCGGGACGGTTGGCGAACCATGTAAGCGCGCCCCCTGCCAGGGAGACAGCGCTCACAGCAAGAAGCGCACGTTTCGGCGTTACTTCTTCTGGCCACCGAAGAGCAATTGTGTGCTGCGCGCTCAAGAGCCTGGTTCCTCAATTCAAAAACGCGGTCAGTCTCGCAGGCACCTTTGCACCAGGCCGACCGTTTCTTCTTCGCAAGCTTCAGCGGACGACAAGGACCGAGCAGTGCGCATCCTGGGCTATCTTCTTCGACACGCTCCCGAGGACCATCCTCTTGACGCGCCCAAGACCCCGGCTTCCTACGACAATCAAGCTTGCTTTGATCTCTGTTGCAGTGTCGAGAACGGTTTGGGCGCAATCCCCCACTTCCAGCCGCGCAGTGACATTCTCGACGCCGAGCCCGCGTGCCTCGTTTATTGCTTGCTCCACAATTGTCTTGCCGAGCGCCAGGGCGCTGTCATCGATGCCATCGCCGGACGTGCATGAAAGTTCTGCCGGCCTCGGCATGCCCGGGATCATGTTGCCGATGGGGAAGACCCGCCCGGAGCGAGAAGGGCCGTCTGTTGCGCTTGCAAAATTTGGTGAGGCAATGTGGAGAACGGTCAGGGGCGCGCCAATCGCCTTCGCAAGCCTTATAGCCATTGCGACGGCGTCGCGCGCGTTGTCTGATCCATCTGTTGCAACAAGGATATGGTCATCCATGGAAAACTCCTCTCAGAGCAGCGTCATGCATTGTCAATCCGCAAGCATTGATCGTCGTCAAAGACAGGATCGAAGTTAGCTGGCCACAAATGGGATGGGTTGATACCAGCGCGTGTGCCGCCCTTGGAGAGTGCAAATGGAACCGCTTATCCTTCGTTTGGGGCTCGCACTTGCAATTGGCCTTCTCGTCGGTTTGGAGCGGGGGTGGCGCGAGAGGGCTGCGGCGGAAGGCAGCCGGACTGCCGGCATTCGAACTTTCGGGATTTCCGGACTTCTTGGCGGTATCGTTGCGGCCCTGTCGGAGGCTCAAAACAGCCCGTTCCTGTTTGCTGCTGGTCTGCTGGTGTTTTCGATGAGCCTTACATGGTTCAAGTTGCGTGAGGCTCGGCGCGATGAAGATTTCAGTGTTACCGGTGTCGTCGCCGGATTGTGCGTCTTTTCGCTCGGCGGGCTGGCGGTTGCGGGCGACTACAAGGCGGCCGCTGCAGGCGGCGCGGCTCTTGCAGCAGTTCTTGCCAGCAGAGAACTTCTTCACAATCTCCTCAGGCGGCTAACCTGGCCGGAACTACGTTCCGCTCTCGTTCTTGCGGTGATGACCGCTATCGTATTGCCGCTTCTGCCGAACCGGACGATCGACCCTTGGGGCGGCTGCAATCCCCGCGAGGTGTGGTTTCTCACCGTGCTGAGTGCGACCATCTCATTTGCCGGATATGTGGCGACACGCCTGCTGGGCTCAACGCGCGGGCTTCTTGTCAGCGGTCTTACGGGCGCAATCGTCTCGTCCACTGCAGTCACGGCAAGCTTTGGACAAAAGGTGCGTGCCGGGGAGCCCGCTCGGCCGCTGGCAGGGGCAGCAAGTGTCGCGGCGGCTATTTCACTGCTGCGGGTACTCGTCATCGTCCTTGCACTGTCCCCCCGGCTGCTTCCGATCGTTGTGGCGCCACTGCTGACGGCAGCCGTCGTATTCGTCGCGTGCGGAAGTCTCTTGATGGCCAAGAGGGTGTCCGGTGCAGCCCAAGACGTCGAAGCACGAAATCCCTTTGAACTGATGCCGCTCCTTGTCTTTGCCAGTCTGTTTGCCGCCACCGCGACACTTGGCGCTGCGGTGGTTGCGAGGATTGGCAACAACAGCTTGATTGGCATATCGGCCGCATCTGGCATCTTCGACGTCGACGTTGCCGTACTGACCGCGTTACGCTCCGTCGGCGGAGCGATGCCCTTGCCGACTGTCGGCGCCGCGGTGCTGGCAGCCGCGCTCGTCAATACGGGGGGGCGAATATTCGTGGCGATCCTGTCCGGAACAGCAGGATACTGGGTGCCACTCGGCGTCGTCTCGCTCGTCGCTGCCGCAACTGGCGTAAGTACCCACGTCATAAATATGCAGTAGATTTTCCACGCAGCCGCCGCTTGTCGAATTCCATAATGAAAAGGATCGAAGAGGCAGCAAGCAAGAGCATCGCCCACTCGGCCGGTTTCATCGCTGAAACCTGAAGGGTATCGCTGAGGAGCGGAACGTGCATTGCGGTGATGTGGAGGCCCAAGGCTGCGGCAATGCAAAAGAGCAGGAGCGGATTGCCAAACATGCCGAGCGCGACAATGGACTTCCGCTCCGAGCGACTTGCAAAAGTCTGGAAATTTTCGAAGAGAACAAGCAACAGCAAAAGCATGTTGCGGGCATCGCTTTCACTGTAGCCCCGTTCTAGAGCGAGATAGAACGTCGCGATACCTCCGCCTCCCATAACGAGCGTCGTTTGACAGAGGCGGCGGATCATCACCCGATCGAAGATCGGTTCATTCGGCCTGCGCGGCGCACGGGAGAGTTCATCGCCCTCAGGCCCCTCGCTTGCAAGAGCGACATCCTGGATGCCGTTGGTGACAAGATTGAGCCACAGGAGTTGCACTGGTAGAAGCGGCATTGGCAGTGCAAGAGTGGCAGCAAAAAGAAACAACACGAGTTCCGCTGATCCCGTGGAGACGAGCATGAAGATGACCTTACGAATGTTGGCGTAGGCGACGCGACCTTCCTTGATGGCACTGACGATTGACGCGAAATTGTCGTCTGTAATGATAATATCGGCGCTCTCTTTGGCGACGTCCGTTCCCTTTCGGCCCATCGCCACTCCGATGTGCGCGTGTTTCAGGGCAGGCGCATCGTTGACCCCGTCACCCGTGACGGCAACGAAGTGTCCGTTGCGCGAAAGCGCGAGAGCGAGCGCCAGTTTTTGCGATGGGGCGATGCGTGCATAGATGCGCCCCCGGCGGGCGAGCGCGTCGAGGCTTGCTTGCCCCTGCGCCTCGGCCCGGCTCACCTCTTCGCCAGTGACGACCTGGTCGATGGTGAAGGCGAGGCCCGCATCAGCCGCGATCGCCGCGGCGGTCTTTGGATCGTCTCCGGTAAGCATGACGACCTGGACGCCCGCGTTGTGGCAGTTGCGGATCGCGTCGGGTACTTCCGGTCTGATCGGATCCTGCATGCCGGCCAGCCCGAGAAAAACCAGATCGGCGAGAAGGTGCCGACCACATCCGCCATCGTCCTCGACCGTCGTTTCGCCTTCTGCAAACGCCAATACGCGCAAACCTTGGGCCGCCATCTCTTCCTTGTGGCGCAGAAGCCTCTCGCGGTCGATCGTTACCGCGCGGCCATTCATCTCCATTCGATCCGACATTGCGATGAGGGTTTCGGCCGCTCCCTTCACGAAGATACGCACCACATCGCCATCTCGATGAAACGATGCGGCATATTTAATCTCCGGCTCATAGGGGATTCGGCCTATCAAAGGATAATCATCCTCAATCGACTGTCTCGGTAGGCCCGCCTTGTGGGCGGCGGCCAGGAGCGCGACATCGACCGTGTCGCCAACGCTGGTCCACCCATCTTCACCCCTTAAGAGCGATCCTTCATTAGGTAGAGAGGCGGCCCGTAGAAGGGCGGTCGCACGCTCACGTGCCTGGTCGGGGGACGTATCCTTCCCGCGGATGTGGCAGGACTCGATATCGGCATGCGTGTCGCAGAAAAGGTCGGTTCCGTCAGGCAGGCGAATGTCGGTGACCGTCAACTCATTCAACGTCAACGTCCCGGTCTTGTCGGTTGCGATTATCGTGCATGACCCGAGGGCTTCGACAGCGGGCATCCGGCGAACGATGACGTGTTTCCTGGCCATTCGACGCATGCTGATTGCCAAGGCGACCGAGATCGCAATCGGGAGGCCCTCGGGGATTGCGCTCACGGCCAACCCAACCGCCATCATAAAAAGCTCGCTCGCCGGCATGCCGCGAGCGATCCCGACAACTATCAGCAAGACCACGACGGTTGCGACGACGACGGCAATGAGTCTTGAAAATCCCTCCAGGCGGATCAGCAATGGCGATCTGGCAAGGGGTGCCTTGCTGATGTCGATTGCGGTCTTGCCAATTTCCGTGTTCTTGCCAGTCGCTGAGACGACCCCACGGGCGCGACCGCGTGTGACGAGCGCCGCGGCGTATGCCGTGTAGCTTCGTTGTTCATCGCCTGTGACGGAAGCCGGGGTTGGTGACTTTGCAACCGGCGCGGATTCGCCCGTTAGCAAGGACTCATCGCAAAAGAGCCCGTCAACTGCGGTTAGCCGCATGTCTGCCGGCACGCGTCCGCCGGATTCCAGAGCCACCAGGTCGCCGGGCACGATCAGCCGCGCGTCGAGCTCGACCAAACGTCCGTCTCGCACAACATTGGCTTTTGGCTGCTCGAGTTTGCGCAACGCCGATGCCGCTTGGCCGGCACTGTGTTCCTGAGTGGTTCCGACGATGGCATTTGCAACAAGAACGACCCCAATGAAGACGGCGTCCCTCACATCGCCGAGCAGGAATGACACCAGCACTGCGGCCAGAAGAATGTAAATCAGTGGACTGCGGAACTGGCGCACGAATGTTTCGGCCACCGACCCTGCCCTTGGTTCGGGCAGGGCGTTTGGACCGCACATGGCCAATCGCCTACGGGCCTCCTCGCTCGTGAGCCCCATATAGCCGCTGTCTTCCTTTTGACGCCGGGCGAGGCTGAGCGGCATCGGTTCGGCCATCATGAGCCCCATAAAGTAAAGCTACGAAAAGTGCCTATTTGTCGGACACCGTTAGGTAGTCGGTTACCCCGCTCACCCCTTTTGCGGACCAGGCAGCCTGCTCGGCGGTAATACGCTCTCGCGAGCTTTGCACTTTCCCGCGCAAGGTCACATGGCTGCCAGAAACTTCGACCTCGATGTCCTCGGCCTCGATTTCGGCATTCCGCCTCAAGGCTTGCTTGATGCCGTGGCGGATGTCTACGACATCCATCCGTGGCCGGATCCTCAACTGGTTGTCGATGCCCGTTACACCGGAGAGTTGGCGAACCGAATGTTCGGCCGCCGAGCGTTGAAAATAGAAATCGACAGTGCCGGCGAGTGTAACGAACCCGTTCTCCACCTTCACCTGGATATCGCTCGGATCGGAAATCGCCGCACCCCAGTCGAGAATCTTCAAGACACGGCTTGCGATTTCGTCATCGGCGGTCTTCTTGTGTGCTGGCAACCGCACGGCGATTTCCTCCGCGATGGCTCGAACACCCTTGATCCGTCGAGCAACTTGTTCGGCGGCGTGCTTTTCGGCAAAGCTGTGAACATGACCTGTCAGGGTCACGATCCCGCTCTCGACCGTGACGCCGATGTTTGCGGCGTCGATGCTGGGCTCGTACTCGAGTTCGTCGAGAATATCTTGTCGTAAACTGATGTCGCTCATGGCTATCACCTCCAAAAGTCTCCTCGTCCAGTTTATCCCAACAGTATGCTTGATCGTCGCCTGTCGGTCTTTGAGGGGCGTCAAAGCGCCCGCGCGCACAAGGAATTAATCTTGAACTATCTTTTCACGGAGGTGGATCATGATCGTCAAGGAAATGTCCCGCCACGAATGCAGCAGCGTCGTTGAGGAGGGCCATGTGGCTCACCTTGCCTGTTGCGTCGACGATAGGCCCTATGTCGTGCCAATCACATATGCCTACGCCGGAAATTGCCTCTACGCATTTTCCATGCCCGGTCGAAAGATTGACTGGATGCGCAGGAATCCCAATGTCTGCCTGCAGATCGACGCAGTGTCCGGGAGCGAGTGGAAAAGCGTCGTGATCTACGGGCGCTATCAGGAACTTGCCCCGACCGGGCAATGGCACCGCGAGTACCTGCACGCCTGGTCGCTCCTCGAAAAGAGAGCAAACTGGTGGGAACCGGGCGGGTTGAAGCCAGCTCCGCAAGAGATAGCCGGCCATTACCCGCACCTGTTCTTCAGTGTCGACATACTCGAAATGACCGGGCGGGCGTCCTGTGAAAATGAGACCTGAAGCAAAGAGCTGCGCCGCTCGACGGCGGCGCAGCCCTTGTCTTATGTTCCGGTGGCTCAATGAACCATCAACACCGGCACTGCCGGTGTTTCGATCATGGCCTTGGTCACCCCCCCGAACATGCGCTCTCGTACCCGCGAATGGCCGTAGGCGCCCATGACGATCAGGTCGGACGCGGTGTCGATGGCATGCTGCAAAAGCACCTCGCTGACCTGACGCCCAGCGCTTGGCAGCCTGTCAACAGTGACCTCGATGCCATGCCTTGCGAGGTAGGTCGCGACATCCGCCCCCGGTTCTTCCCCGTTCCTTGCCGGCGCAGCCTTGGGATCGACAAGCACAACGTTGACGCTGTCGGCGTTCTTCATCATCTCAAGCGCTTCGCGTGCGGCTCGTGTCGCTTCGATCGTTGAGTTCCATGCAAGCAGGACCTTTTTCGGTGTCAGCGTCACGGATTGGCGATTGCCAGATAGAAGGACGGGGTGCGCCGAACGAAAGAGCGCGCCCTCAATGGCGTGCGAGCGGAGCCGCGAACTCGCCTTGAGGCTTGCCCCGATCAAGGTCACGTCGGCGTAACGTGCCCGTTCTCCGATCTCGTCCTCAACCCATGCTTCTTCGGGGTAGCAGCCGTTGACATCAAACGAGATGCCAAGTGCTTCCAGGGTTGCGCGGGAATTCATGACGGCGTCGCCGAGTTTTTCCGTATCGCCGGCGCGCACGTCAAGCCACGCGACCGACATCGCCGCGTAGTCGCCGAGTGGCACAGGGGCGGCAAGCTTCACAAGAAGAACGGACAGGTGCGCGTTCCCGGCCACGCAAAGATCCGCCGCGGTTCTCAGATCGATATCGTAGTTGTCCGCATCGGCGACCAATAGCACAGTCTTGTATGTCATCGCTCCATCTCCCGAATTGACGTTTGGGCTACCGTTTAATCTACGCACAGCGTGGCAAACGGCATTGACGGCAATCAAAGATCATCCTCAGGTGCCGGCTGGAGTGATCGTCGATGGATAAGCCGAACCCCACAGTTTCGCCGCCTTGGTGTTTTCACGGATGGAACCGCACCGAACTCGGATCCGCTCGATCCACCGCAAAGGTCCTCGAAGCAACTGAGCGCATCAATCGAGCAATTCTCGCAGACGCTTTGAGAGTTTTCTCGCCGTATAGGGTTTGAGCAGCCAGGAGGCACCTTCCGGCAGCCTTTCTTTCGCAAGGTTCGGAGCCGCGTAGCCCGAGGTTACGAGTATCTTCATCTCGGGGCGGAATCTGCGAACGTGGTGCGCGAGCTCGTTTCCTGTCATCCCCCCGGGCATCACCATGTCGGTAAAGACAAGAGAAATCTCCGGGTGATCGGCGAGGCGCTGAAGGGCCTCGGCCCCCGTCTCGGCCTCAACGACACCGTAGCCAGCGTCCAAAAGTCGCGCGACCACAATGCGGCGGACACGGGCGTCATCCTCGACAACGAGGATGGTCTCGTGTCCTTGCGCTACCGGCTCCGGTCGCAGATCGTTTGGCTCGCCTGTCTCGTCGGCCTGGGTTCTTTCCTTCGCTGCCGGCAAGAAAAGCCGCACGCTCGTGCCGCGGCCGGGTTCGCTGTAAAGCTGGACATGGCCTCCCGACTGCTTGACGAAACCGTAGACCATGCTGAGACCGAGGCCGGTACCCGCTCCGGTGACCTTGGTGGTAAAAAAAGGTTCAAATGCGCGGCGCCTGACATCGTCCGACATGCCGACGCCGGTATCGCTGACGCTGACCAGCACATAGCGTCCCATCCTGGAATCCGGATACATGAGGACGTAATCCTGGTCCAGATTCGCCTTCGAGACCTCGATGGAGAGCCGTCCTCCCCCTCGCATTGCATCGCGCGCATTCAATGCGAGGTTCAATAGCGCATTCTGAAATTGTGCTACATCGACCAGAACAACATTGTCGGCGCCGCGAACCAAGGTTGACAGCTCCACTGTCTCGCCGAGTGTGCGCCCAAGAAGATTTGCGAAGGTCCCGATCAGACCGCCCACGTCGACAAGCTTTGGGGTAAGCGGCTGACGCCGGCCGAAGGCAAGCAGTTGAGCGGTGAGCTTTGCACCATCGTCCGCCGCTGCCTGCGCCTCTTGCAAAAGCTCCTTGATGCTCTGATCGTCAAGGCGACTTTCGATCATCTCAAGGTTGCCGGCAATGACAGTCAAAAGATTGTTGAAGTCGTGCGCGAGACCGCCGGTGAGTTGACCGATCGCTTCCATCTTTTGTGCCTGACGCAGTTCCTCATCGATGCGATGACGGCTGGTCAGGTCCCGAATGAAGCCTGTGAAGATCCGCCCTCCGGCGGACCTGGCTTCGCCGACGGACAATTCCATGGGAAATGTCGTGCCGTCCTTGCGCCTGCCGGTCACAACGCGACCTATCCCGATGATCCGCCGCTCGCCTGTGCTTAGATAATTGTTGAGGTAGCGATCATGTGCCTCGCGATCGGGAGACGGCATCAGCATCTTAACATTCGAGCCGCGGACCTCGTTCTCCTTAAAGCCGAAAAGTCGTTCCGCCGCCGCGCTGAAAGAGGTGATCAGCCCCGTCTCGTCAATCACCACCATCGCTTCGGGTACGGTGTCGAGGATCGATCTTAGATGGGCTTCCCGCGCGACAAGGTCGGCCTGGGCGTGTTTCAAGTTGGTGATATCGCTGTCAAACCGCATGATATGATCGCTTTGACCATTTGGCAGACCGATCCAGAGGCTGGCAACGAAGACCTTGCTTTCATCCTTGCGCTTTTGCGCCAGTTCTCCGGACCATGACCCGTGTCGTTGAACCTTCGCGTGGATGTCTTCAATGGGCTCGGAGAATGTGGTGGCAAGCAGGTGATGGATCACTTCACCTTGCGCTTCAGCCTCGGGCCAACCGTAAAGTCGCTCGCAGCCTCTACTCCAGTGGCTGATCCTTCCGCCGGTCTCATGCACGATCAGGTTCGCGTCCTTGAGGAGACCAACGATTTTCCCGACTGCAGTTTGCGCCATCATCAACCGCCACGTTCTCAGGCGTAACCACTTCGCCTGATCCTATTCGACACCGCGACTGGATGAAGATCGCAACCGTCGCCATCCGCGATCGATTGAAGCATATGTCTTTTTAAGATGATGATCGAGCGCCTGTCGGGCGCAGCGATGATGCCGTTGCTTGCGAATTTCGTTACGGTGCGAGATACAGTTTCGATGGTCATGTTCAAGTAGTCGGCAATATCAAGCCGGGTCATCGGCAGATCGACCAAGTCCGTCTGCTCGCCGTCCCGGTCTCTCGCCATAAAAAGCAGGAAGTTGGCAACCTTCTCGTCGGCGCTGCGTCGCGACAGCAACACCGCCTGATCCTGGGCCGCTGTCATTTCGTCGCACAGCTTGGAAAAGAGCTGGTTTCGCAGGTGCGGCTGGCGCGCCACGTCGTCTTCGAAGCGACGGCGGGGATATCGCCGCAATCTCACCTCGGTTATCGCTTCGACCGTATAGAGATAGCGGTCCTTGACAGAGACGCCCAGGAGATCACCGGGATGCAGGAACCCGACGATGACCCGGCGGCCGTCAGCAAGCAGGCGCAATGCGCGCAGCATGCCGTCCTCGACCTGAAAAACATAACCGGCATCGTCCCTTTCCCAGAACACCGCCTGACCCGGCGCAGCTTCGATGATCGGCTGAAGACTGAAGACCGACGATAGATCCGGGGCAGCAAGAGAGCACTCCAGCGCTCCAAGACCGCCGCCGATTGCAACTGATTGAAGGGTCATCGCGCATCCTCCATCTGACGCTGAGTAGGGAGGATTTCAACATGCGTGCGTGAACCGGCATCGACGCGCCTGCAACAATTGGTGCTATAGTGTGACCGAATGTAACAGGATGTCGGGGCAGACCAACTTCGGGGAAGGTTATGGCAAACGCTCGAAACGAGCCGGAGCTTGTGCTCGTTGTGGATGACGATCCACGCATAAGGCAGATGTTGTCACGCTATTTCGAAGGGGAAGGCTATCGGGTCAGTCTTGCCGGCGATGGTCGCGAAATGCGCAACAGGCTGGCGAAGGCTCATGTGGATATCATTTTGCTCGATCTGGGGCTCCCGGGAGAAGATGGGCTGTCGCTCGCCCGTGAGCTTCGCGCCCATTCCGATATTCCCATCATCATGCTGACCGGCCGGGACGATGTGGTTGATCGTGTGGTGGGCTTGGAAATCGGGGCCGATGATTATGTTACGAAGCCCTTCCACCTTCGCGAGGTTCTTGCGCGCGTAAGGGGCGCGCTTCGACGTCGGCGTCCTCCGGCTGCATTGGTCCCGGACGTTCAAACAAGCCAGACCTTCTGTTTCGAAGACTTGCGCCTCGACGTTTCCCGTCGTCGGTTGACATCTGACGACGGGCGCGAGATCGCCTTGACGACGGCCGAGTTCGACATGCTGTGCACGCTTGTGAGGCATGCCGGCCGCGTCCTCAATAGGGATGTGTTGATGGAGTTGACGCGCGGCAGATCGCAAGAGGCATTCGACCGCGTAATCGACGCTCAAATAGCGCGGCTGCGCCGGAAGATCGAAAGAGATCCACGCCGCCCCGAGCTGATCAAGTCCGTCCGCGGAGTGGGCTATGTGTTCAGTGCGCGCACTGTGAAGCAGGACGCTTAAGGCTGGCCGTCTCGAATACGCTTACTGAGATTTCAACGCAGCGGTATGATTATTCCGTCGACCCCACCGTCGGCAACCGGCCAACTGTCCGGTGCAAGACTTGCGACCTGAATGGCGCCGCAATGCCGATCGAATGCCGCTGCGCTCAAGTATTCGAGCAGGGCGTCGCAGACGCCGCGCGCATCGCCGGCGGTGGCTACGACAAAGACCGGCACCGAGAGGTAGCGGCCCAGTTTTTCATGATGCCTCACGCGCGATATGGCGATACCCCTGATGTAGCCGAGCGGATCTTCGACAGCCGCAATCTCTTCGACAAAGGGGGAGGGGTGTTTGCGCATGAGAGCCGCTGCACAGACCTGCCGCCATGCATCAGGGCCGATGTCGTAGCCCACCGCGACGATCAGGCAATAGGCCCGTTCTACCTGTGCTGCTTTGATTGGGGCGACGACATAGGCGCAAGCCATGATATCCTTCCCGATGAGTGGATCGGATTTGATGAACCCGCCGGGTCCCGAGCTTTGTGCCGTGCGACTGCAGGCTCTCCGCCGGTACGGGGCACGGCGCACTATGAAGCGAGTTTTCCCGGGAGCCGACGAGCCGTCATTGACGAGCATCAATGCCGGCTTCGGATATCTGCCTTTTATTTGTCTGAAGGAGCGCCCCAATAAGGAGAATGCGCCATGTCGATCGATCTTCGTGGTCGCAGCGTGCTTTCCCTTGACGACCTGACGGCCGAGGAAATCCACTATCTGCTTCGGCTCGTCGTTGACCTCAAGGAAGAAAAGCGGAGTGGAACCGGGCTCAAGCAGCTGAGCATGAGGAACGTGGCGCTGTGGTGCGAACGAGATTCGATCCATGCGCGCGCCGCCTTTGAAGTCGCAGCCTACGACCAAGGTGCGAATGTGACATTGATTGGACCGTCGACCGGCCACATGCGCTATCGGGAATCGGTCAAGGACACGGCCCGTTTTCTCGGTCGGCTGTATGATATAATTGGATATATCGGGCATTCCCAATCCGCCGTCGAAGAGATCGCCAGATGGGCGCGGGTGCCCGTCTTGAATGGCATGACTGACACGTCACACCCCACGCAGACCTTGGCCGACCTCGTGACGATGCAGCAATGCTGCGACAAGCCTCTTAATGACATGATCGTGGCCTTCCTTGGGGATGGATGCAGCAATGTCGCTCGATCCCTGGCAGTAGCGTCCTCGAAACTCGGCATTGACCTTCGCATCATTTCACCGTTGAGTTTCTGGCCGGAGGCGTCCTTTATTGAAAAGGTGACGTCGGCCGCAAGGGATAGCGGCGGCCGGATAGCGGTGCTTGAGCAGGTCGGCACCGGAATTCTCGGGGCCGACTTTATCTGCACGGCGCCGTGGTTTGGGGAGGGAGACGTGCGTTGGGCCGAGCGGGTGAGAAAGCTCGCGCCCTTTGCCGTCAGGGAGAATGTGATGGAGGCCACCGACAACCCGCAAACGAAGCTGATGCACAGTCTCCCCGCCTGGCATTGGCGGGAAGATGAGGCGGGCGCCCGTATCGCCAAACGCTTCGGCGTCGAGTGCATGGAGGTGTGCGATGGCGTCTTTGAATCCAGATCCTCGGTCGTCTTCGATCAGGCTGAAAATCGCATGCCTGCAATCAAGGCGCTCCTTGTGGCTACGCTTGCAGACCGAACGGGCCGATCGGAGCCGCCGGTTTGATCTACAAACTTGCAATTGAACGGAAGACATTTCCAGGGGACATGGCCCCGCAACCACGACAAGGCTTACGCTGATGACGACCCAACCGATCCTTCATTTTCACGGAGCCGCAGGCACCGTCACCGGTTCATGCCAACTGATCGAGTTCGGCGAGACGAACGTTCTGATCGATTGCGGGCTGTTCCAAGGGTCGAAGACAGAGAAGGAACTCAACTATCGTCCGTTCCCCTTCGACGTTGACAGCATTGACGCCGTGATCCTGACGCATGCGCATATCGACCACTCCGGCCTCCTGCCGAAGCTCGCCAAACTTGGGTACGACGGCCCGATTTTCGCAACGCCGGGCACAGCCGATCTGTGCTCCGTCATGCTGCCGGACTCTGCCCATATTCAAGAAAGCGAAGTCGATCAACTCAATCGCCGGAACCTTCGTCGTGGGCGCCAACCGGTTACCCCTATCTACGACGCCGGCGACGCAGCTATCGCGGTCACGCTTTTCAGGCAGGTGCGGCTCGGCAAATGGGAGACGGCGGCCGAAGGGCTTCGGTTTCGGTTCTGGAACGCGGGCCACCTGCTCGGTTCGGCGTCAGTCGAAGTTGAAGTGGACACCTCCCCGATGCCCCTCAGATTGCTCTTTTCCGGGGACATAGGCCCACGACACAAGCTTCTTCAATATGACGCAGCCGCGCCGACGGGCTGGGATTATGTCATTTGTGAAAGCACCTACGGCGACGTTGAGAGAGAAGATGCAACCGACGAAACCAGGCGGCGCATCTTGAGAGCGGAAGTTTTGGAGGCGACCCGGCCGAACGGCGCCTTGATCGTGCCATCCTTCGCGGTGGAACGAACCCAGGAGCTCCTCACCGATCTCGTTTACCTGATGGACACCGGCAAGATCGAGAGATGTCCGATCATCATCGACTCGCCTCTGGCGACACGTGCGAGCGAGATCTTTCGGCGGCATGCGCGGGAGCTTGAGAACGGAGAGCTGCTAGCCAAGGCACTGCAAGCAAAGAACGTACGTTTCACGGAGACCCCCGAGCAGTCCAAAGCAATCGATTTCATGAAAGGCTTTCACATTGTAATTGCCGCCAGCGGAATGTGCGAGGCCGGTCGGATCAGGCATCGCCTGAAGAACTGGCTTTGGCGGGACGAGGGGACGGTGCTCCTTGTCGGCTATCAGGCCGCCGGTACCTTGGGACGCATTCTTGAGGACGGGGCCTCGGTGGTGCGCATCCAAGGTGATGACATTCGCGTGCGCGCGCGCATCAGGAAGCTGGATATCTATAGCGGGCATGCCGATGGCAAGGAGCTCGCGGAATGGGTGCGGGCGCGCGAGCCGATCGGCGCCGGCGTCTTTCTGGTCCACGGGGAGGATGCGGCTCTTCAGGGAATGAGACAGCGGCTCCAGACATTCCTTTCTGAGGAAAAGGTGGTTCGTCCCCGATTGGATGCGTCGTTCCGACTGGAAGCGAAGGGAGCCGTCGAGATCGTTGAAGGCGTCGCCCCGCCACGCATCGACCCATTTCGCGCGGGTCGGACGGACTGGAACAACGATTTGCAATCGCTGGTACTCGACTTGCAGGCGGAGTTGGCAAAGGCAGCCGACGACAAAGCCCGGGGCGTGGTCATTCGCCGCATACGGCGGGCACTGAACGAGGACGCCTGAGCCTTCGTTCATGCCAGCGACTACGTGAAATCGACCAGGAGCAGGCGCGTTGGACGCGATATCATCAACCGGCGGGCGTCATACGATCCCGATCCGTATCGACCAACTGGCTCGGCTCTTCAATTCGCTGGACCCCACACCCTTTCATGAGCGCGATCTGGACGAGGATGCCGAGCGTTTCATTGTCGATTGGGCTGAGGAGGCCCCCGATGATGGACCGCTTGCGATTGTCGTGCAGTTGCCTTCCGGAGAAGCCGACACGGCTGTGACGCGTGTTGTCCAGGACGCAATGCGCTATAATTTTGAAAGCCGCGCCAGGCAAGCTAGTCGCGAGTTGCGGCAGCTCTTAAGGGAGGGGCGGCGCGCCTTGCTCATCGGCGCGCCGATCCTCGCTTTCAGCTTGATCGCAAGTCAGCTCCTGACCAATCTTTCGGGTGAGGGCGCGTTCTCGCGTGTTGCCAGCGAAAGCCTGGTCATCTTCGGTTGGGTGGCAAACTGGAGGGCGCTAGAGATTTTTCTCTACGACTGGTGGCCCATCAGGCGACGCGGTCGGCTCTATCGTCGTCTGGCGGCAGCTGACGTCCAGGTCCTCGCCTACTGACATTTGACAATCCTTGACGCGCGTCAATGCGCGCGCACCAAGAGATGAGATCCTGACTTCTTAGTCAGGAGTGCAGATTATGCAGAATCTACCATGTTTCCTGCTTGCCACTGCGGTATATGCATTCACCGTTTCGCCAGCGGTCCCTGCAAGTGGTGGCGCAGGGTTCTCTGATGCGCTGGCTCGGGTCCGGCCCGCGGTCGTTGGCATCAGCAGTACCGCCAACCGTGTACTGACGAACGACTTGCTGGACGATGCGAACGTTCGAAAGATCCTGGGCCTGCCCGAACATGTCCTCATCCTTGAGAGCGGTGCTACTGTTACGGGATCCGGCGTCATCATCGACGCCGAAGAGGGCTATATCGTTACAAACAGCCACGTGATCGCCGATGCCGATGACATCGCCGTGACGCTCAACGACGGCCGCGTTCTGCCGGCCGAAGTTGTCGGCAGCGATCCGCCAACCGACCTTGCCGTCATCAAGATTGGGGCACGGGGCCTCGTTTCCCTTGACTGGGGACGATCGTCCGTTCTGACGGTTGGCGATTTCGTGGTCGCGGTGGGTAGTCCCCTTGGCTTGGAGCAGACAGCAAGCTTCGGGATGGTAAGCGGGCTCGGCAGATCTGGTCTTGGGATCGACGACTATGAGGACTATATCCAGACTGATGCCGCACTCAACCCGGGAAACTCCGGCGGCGCGCTTGTCAATGCGGCAGGCGAGCTTCTGGGAGTGGTACGCGGGGCACCGCCGCCGAACGAAGGCGCCCAGGGCGTCGGTTTTGTCATACCTTCCGACTTCGCATCCAAGATCGTTCGCGGTCTCATAAAGGACGGCGTCATAAAGCGCGGATGGCTCGGCGTGTCCGTCACCCTTTCGCCGGTAGGTGACGACGCGACCAGGGACCTGGTCGTCGACCGGCTCTCCTGCAACTCGGCTGCCGAACGCCAGGGGGTAAGGCTCGGCGATGCCGTGACCGCGCTTGACGGCCATGCGGTCTCGACCGAGGCTGCCTTCAAGAATGCAGTCAGTCTGCTTGCGCCCGATGCCCAGGTTACTCTCGATATCCGCAGGGAGGGCAGGCCACAACGGCTGGAGCTGAAACTTCTAGATCCCGTAGACGTGCAGGGCGTCTCGGTCAATAGCGCCCTGGACTCCGTGACCTTTGCCTTGCCGGATTCATCGGCTTCGCGCGCATGTACGCCCAACGGGCCGGTACTAATGGAAGTACCATCCGATAGCGAAGCATACGCGGCTGGCCTCAGAATGGGTGACTATCTGACGTCGATCAACGGTGAGCCCCCCGTCTCGGCAACTCGGATTCAGGAGTTGTTGGATACCGCAGATGGCAGCGTTTCGTTCGATATCCTGCGCGCAGGCACAGCATATCGATTTGTGGTTCCGTAGACGCAATTCTTCGACGTTCGGCTTTGGGAAAAGAGTATCGGAGCGACAACATCATGAAATGGTTCTTGAAACTGGGCACCGTCGGGGGGACCGAAGTCCGCGTGCACGTAACTTTCGCCCTTCTTCTCATTTGGATCTGGGTGATGCATTACCGGATCGGCGGTCCGCCTGCCGCCTTTGAGGGCGTTGCCTTCATCATCGGTGTCTTCCTCTGTGTGGTGCTTCATGAATTCGGGCACATCGCGGCCGCTCACCACTTCGGCATCAAGACACTGGATATCACACTTTTGCCAATCGGCGGTCTCGCGCGATTGGAGCGCAACCCCACCAAGGCGCTTGAGGAGTTGGTGATCGCCATCGCAGGCCCGCTCGTAAACGTCATGATTGCTGGCCTCATCGTCATGGTCGTTGGAGGCGCCCTGGGCTGGGAACAGCTGTTGGCGCCTCAAGATCCTCGCGTAGATTTCCTGGCGCGGCTCGCGGGGGTCAACATTTTCCTCGTCGTGTTCAACATGATCCCCGCCTTCCCGATGGATGGCGGGCGGGTCCTTCGGGCAGTTCTTGCCTGGCGTCTGCCCTGGACGCGGGCCACTGCGCTGGCGGCTCGGATCGGACAATCCATCGCGCTAGCCATGGGTGTCTTTGGTATCTTCTTCAACCCCTTGTTGATTTTCATCGCCATCTTCGTCTATTTCGCCGCGGAGACTGAAGCGCAAGACAGCGACCTTAAGGCCATTTCCGACGACACAAGCATCCGTGATGTGATGATCACCGAGTTCACGACACTAGGGCTTCAGGCTCGTGTTGGTGAGGCGGTAGAGCTCCTTCTTGCCACCAGCCAAAGCGAGTTTCCTGTTGTTGACCAAGCTGGTCGGTTCGAAGGATTGATGACGCGAGAAGGCATTGTCCGTGCGATGAAGGAAAGGGGCGCGGGGGCGTCCGTAAGCGACGTTATGCGTCGCGACATTCCCGCACTGGATGAGAAGTCCCCGATCGACTTTAGTTTGAAGCTCATGCAGGAAGCGCAAGCATCTGCTATTCCCATTGTGGATAGCAGCGAGCGCGTTGTCGGCCTGATGAATTATGAAACCATTGGAGAATTGATGATGCTCCGCTACGCCGATGAAAGCTTTAAGCCTAGCGGCCGCCATCACCGTGCGCGCTGATCCAACAAGTCACGCTCTATCGCTCGACCACCGATACACCGTCGGCGATGCGATCACTTGGATAAAGAATGACCTTCTCTCCAGCCACCAGCCCCCCGCGAACTTCCACTTCGAGGTTGTTACGGTGCCCTATCTGAATTGTCTTTGAACGCGCTCGGCCTTCTTTAACGGTAAAAACCGCCCAATTGTCGCTTTGACGGAACAGAGCCCCTAGTGGGAGTTTCACGACCTGGCCATCGAAGAGGATAATCCGAACATCGGCGCGATAGCCGTGTCCAAGCGGCCGCCATCTGAACGGTGGATCCGTAAGATCGAGGACAACGTCAACACGCTGTTCTTCGATGCCGAGGGCGGAGACTTTTGTCTGGCCGAATGGCTCTATCCGACGCACGACTGCGTTGAGATCTTCCCCACCCCAATTGGTCACAATTGCCTTTTGCCCGGGTTTGAGCTTGACGGCGTCCTCGGAGAGAAGATTGACGGTGATCTCCATGTCATTGGGATCGCCGATCTCCAAAAGCGGAGTGCCCGCATCGACCACGCCCTCGCTGCGGCGCATGATCCTTAGCACCACGCCATTCACAGGCGCCGTCAATGCAACGCACTCGCAGGGTCCGCTACGGTTCCTGATTTCCTGACGCGACAGCAGGCGTGAGCGCGCTTGGCTGAGTTCATGGCGCCTGACGTTGAGAGCTGCCTCGGCCGTCGCGAGGTTGGCTTCGGCCACATTGTAGACACGCTCGGCATCGTCAAGAGCTCGCTTAGAAATTGTGTTGCGCTCCATTAAAAGCCGCGCGCGACCCCGCTCCGCCTCCGCAAAGGCGAGGTCCGCCTTTGCCTTGTTGAGCTCGGCCGCAGCAAGGTTATAGGCGGCGCCTGCGGCGTCCGCCGCCGCCCGTTGCTCCGCCTCCGATCTTACGTCCAGGAAAGCTGGCGCTGCCGGTTCAATCTGGCCGAGCAAGGTTTCTCCAGCCTTAACGGGATCGCCCGGCTCAGCAGTGATGCGCTGTAGCTGACCGCGAAGGGGCGCATGAAGTGTGTAGACTTCACGTACGCGAGCCTCCCCTTCCTCGTCGACCGTTACGCGTAGGGGGCCGATCTGCACCGTCGCCAGGTCCACCGGAATTGGCTGGGGACGGAGTGCATAGGCGAGGCCGATCGCCAGAACGGCCGCAAGGCTTCCCCAGATCGCCAGTCGCTTTGGCGCCGCACGCAACTGCTACTCCCTTGTTTTCAGTGCTGCGATCAGATCCAGCTTGTCGAGCCTACGGCGCGCGACTGCGGCACACCCCAGTACCGAGGCAAGCATGATGATCGTCGCTTTGCCATAGGTTGCATTCTGAAGCACGAGTGGAACACGGTAGAGTTCGGTCTCAAATGCGCTCGTCATCCACCATGCAAGCACAAGGCCGATCGTGGCGCCGAGAGGAACGGCGAGCCATGTCAGCAAACCGACCTCCCCCAAGAGAATGTAGGAGATCTCCCAACGGGTGAAGCCCAGTATCCGCAATGTTGCAAGTTCTTGGGATCGCTCGGAGATGGCGATGCGGATCGAATTGTAGGTCACTCCCACCGAAAGTGTCATGGCAAACGCAAGGAAGAACCCGATGAAGATGAAGATCGTTTCGCCCATTGTTTTGTAGAATGTATCAATGGCAGCTTGTCGAAACTGGATGGAAGCTATGCCAGGGATGTCCTTCAATCTTGCAAGGAGGCCGGCTCGGCCGGCCGGGTCTACACGGATGTGCAGACCACTCACGACGCGATCGTCACCTGAAAGGCGGTCGAGCGCTCCCATCTCCATATAAGCGGGCTTGCCAATATAGGTCTCGAACACTCGTACCACGGGAACGTTGATCGAGTCTTGGTGCCCTTCCAGAAAGTGGACGAGAACAGTATCACCAATCTCAAGATGCAGAAGCTCTGCGAGTTTGCGAGAAACAACCAGGCCCGCAGGCGGGATTTCGAGGCGTCCGCGCGAAGCGTCGAATACGGGGCTCAGGTTTGCGCTAGCGGGCAAGCCGATTATACCCTGGCGTTCGCCAAGATGCCCCCGGCTTATTCGAGCCGGTGCGTAGCGATAGGGTTCGACCATCAGTACACCGTCGAGATTTTCGAAGTCGGTAACGGTTTTGAGCGGGCGAAGTTCGTTGAACGCGACAGTGGCGTCCTGGTGTTGTCCGCGTTCGAAAACCGTTTCGGCAAGAGAGTTGATTGCATCTACCCATTGGAGCGCCATGATCATGACAGCTGTAGACAATGCCAGCCCAAAACTAGTGAGCAATGCCCGTCCAGGCCATCTCGTGATCCGACGCATGATCATGCGGGTCGGCTCATCAAGCGTTCCAGCATACGCTGAACGCGTTGTAAACAGGCGCCGATAGACCGGCGGGGATGGCGGTTTCATAGCCTCCGCCGGCGGCAATCGAACGGCGCGATAACTTGCCGCCAGGCTGCCGGCGAACGCGGCAGTCAGACTGACTGTCGCGGATACCAGGAATGCGTCAGGACCAGGTCGGTAGAGCAGAAAGGGAAAGCGGTAGAATTTTGCGTAGAGTTCGGTGTTCCAGTGCCCAAGCCATGCGCCGACAATTGAACCAAGCCCAATGCCCACAGCTGCTATTGCTAGGACGAGCTTGAAATAGTGCCAACCGATCGTCCGATTGGGATAGCCAAGAGCTTTGAGCAGACCGATTTCCCGGCGTTCGGTATTGACGAGACGCGCCATCACCAGGTTTGTCAGGAAGGCCGCCACGGCGAGGAATATCGTCGGCATCACGCGGGACAGATTTTTCTGTTGGGCAATTTCGCTTTCGAGGAACCAGTTTGATGTCTGGTCGCTGCGACTGTAGGCCCCTATGCCACCGTATGGCTCAAGTATGCCATCGAGCCGACGAATAACATCGTTGACGTCAGCACCTGGCAACAGACTGAGTGCAACGCTGTTAAAGGACGCCTTGAGGTCGAAAGCCGCGGCTAAGGCATTCTTTCCCATCCAAAGGATGCCGAAACGCTCGTCATCCGGCATCAGTCCCCCTGGAGCAATGGCGTATACGAATTCCGGGCTAAGGGCGGTTCCCACGATCTGCAATTTGCGCTTGCGACCTTGCAATATGGCTTCAAAACTGTCTCCGGGCGTCAACCCATGCGCCTCGGCAAAGGGCTCGCTGACGACGACCTCATCGGGTCGGGTGGGGTCAACCAAACGTCCCAGACGGATCACGAGCGCATTCAAGAGTTGCGGGCCACGGTCGGGCAGGGAAATTATCTGCGCAACGACTGGCTCGACATAGCCGTCGACGTTGACGATAGCGCGCTCATCGATCCGTGTTTCGATCAGCCTGACGCCCGGGATCTCCGCTATGTCGCTGCTGCGATGGTCTAGCACACGTTTGGCGTGAGCGAATACATCGGCAAAGCGGGTCCGCTCATAATAGGCGGCTGTCGTTTCCTCAAGCGCCTCGATCGTCGTCAGTGACATGATCAGCAGTGCCGTGCCAGAAGCGATGACCAATGCGATCGCCAGAAGCTGAGCCTTCATTTTCCAGAGCTGCCGTAGGAGCTTTCGGTTGAGGCTTGTCATCGCGGCCAGTCACCAAATCAACTCACTGGGCGAGCGCTGCGTTGCGTTGCACCGTGTTTCAACGATGCGACCGTCCGCGAAATACAGGACACGATTGGCAATCTCGGCAATGACAGCATTGTGGGTAATTAGCGCAGTCGTGGTGCCTAGCTCCCGATTGATCTTGAGAACGGCCTCGAGCACGAGGATTCCGGTCTTGCTGTCGAGAGCGCCTGTCGGCTCGTCACAAAGCAACAAATCGGGCCGCTTTGCGATCGCCCGGGCGATCGCAACGCGCTGTTGTTCGCCGCCTGAAAGCTGTGCTGGAAAATGGTCAAGGCGATCGCCAAGTCCGACAAGTGTCAGCGCTTCGGTGGGCGACATCGGATCTTTGGCGATCTCGGTTACGAGAGCGACGTTTTCTCGTGCAGTCAGGCTTGGTATTAAATTGTAAAATTGAAAGACAAAGCCGACATGATTTCGTCTGTATAGATTGAGCGCACATTCGCTGTCGAGCGCAAGCGGCTTATTGCCAAAGCGTATTTGACCCGATGAGGGCTTGTCGAGACCACCGAGAATGTTGAGCAAGGTGGATTTACCGCTTCCAGAAGGCCCGAGCAGCACCACAAGTTCCGATTTGTAGAGTTCGACATCGACGCCACGAAGGGCAAAAACCTCAATGGCGCCCATCCGATAGATCTTCGTGAGGTTATGCGCCCCCAAGGCGATCGCTGCTCTTGCGGATTCCACTGGCCTACACCTTTGCTCGACCCGGACGCCAGACGTTCCGTGCACGCCTTATTGCGCAAAATAGCCTTCAATATCCGCGACATCGAATTTGACCAAGTCCTTTGCCAGTTCTGCGCTGACCACAGACCGAGTGTGGGTATCGAGCTGCCGACGCAGTTGGCCAAGGACGCGTGGGGGTGCAACGAGGACGAGGATCGTCATTTTCTTTTCGTGTGCCAGGGATGACATTCTGCGGGCAAGGCTGGAGACGAATCGATCCTCGGCCTGTTGATGCAAATCAGTCTGTTCAACCTTGCTGCGAGCGCCGCCCACCGATTGGTAGACCCTTCCTTCGCGATCGCTCCCCAGCATCCGCGTCGGCGCCTCCAAGTTTACGAAGGAGTCCATCACAACAAGGTTGAGACGTTCAACATCTCCATTATTGCGCATGAGAAGTGCACGGCCCCCGTCGCACGCCAAAATCCAGCAATCGTGTGGAATTTTCGGTTTCATCGGTGCGTCCTTTCCATTCACGGTTCTGACATTGTTTCAATGGGACATCAGAATGGGCAAATTGGCCTGCTTGAGCATGGATTTCGTGACGCCCCCGAGGATGAGCTCCAGAAGCTTGGAATGCCCGTAGGCACCCATGACAATCATGTCGGCGTTGATGTCCATTGCATGCCTTTGCAGCGTCTCGGTCACAAAGTGACCTGCGCTCGGCAGGGTCTCCACAGAGACATTGATGCCGTGGCGGGCGAGATACGTTGCGACATCGGCGCCCGGTTCGCCACCGCTCACCCTCAATGCGGCAACGGGGTCGACCATGGTGACGTGAACCGATTGCGCCATCTTCATCATTTCGAGCGCATCTCTTGCGGCATGGGCCGCGCTCGGGCGCGAATCCCAGGCGAGCAGTATCGTCCTCGGCTGCAGCGTCGCAATCGCACCGGGCGGAACGAACAGGACCGGGCGGCCCGCTTGGAAAAGCCCGCCGCTGACAATCTGAGACTTCAACTCATCGCGCGCAAATACGCCGGGGCCGGCGAGGATCAGATCCGCGTAGAGGGCTCTTTCACCGATATCGTAAGCGGGGCCTGCGACCTCTGCATACACACTGTCGACATCAAACGACAATCCGGCTGTTGCGAGGCGCTCGCGGATCCTGACTATGTGATCTGACAGCCGCTGCAGGTTGCGCTCGCGCACTTCCAGCCAGCTCGGCGATAGCGTCTGATAGCGTCCGGTGGGTACGGGGGCCATAGTGACGACCAGGGTGCTGAGATGTGCGCTCACCTCGCCGCCCAGGTTCATCGCGATGTCTAGATCCTCGGCGGCTCCATCGTCTGCGACCACGTTCAAAATCGTCTTGAATGACATGATATCCTCCCTTTGGCGGCCAGCGCTCCGCAAGGCGCTTGAACCCTTGCGGAGCGGAGCGCCGAGCCCGTTAGGCGGCCTTCACCTGGATCTTGCGATCGTTCTGTTGAGCCTCCTTGGTTTTTGGCAACGTGACCGTCAGCACGCCCTTCGAAAACGTCGCCGCAATATCTTCGGCTTTCACGCCCTGGGGCATCTTGAAGGTGCGCTGGAATGAGCCATAGCGCCGCTCGGACAGCACGTATTCCCTGTCCTTTTCTTCCTTGGCCTCCAGCTTTTCGCCGCGGATCGTCAGGTTTCCGTTCGACACCTTAACCTCGATGTCCTTTTCCTCGATCCCTGGCAACTCGGCGGTGATCTCGTAGCTCGCCTCCTTCTCGACGAGATCAATCGCCGGCGCGAGTGCCCAGGTCGGCAGAACGGTTGAGCTGTGAACATGCACGGGGTCAAACGACCGGCGCCAGAAGCTCGGAGTGAAGTCGTCGAACAGGCGGTCGATTTCGGCCCGCAAACCTTCAAAGGGCATCCACGATTGCGGGCGGGAGCGAGGGGCTTCGTCTTGCTTGATGGGGAGTTTCGTCGCTGTCTCAGTCATGACTGGTTTCTCCTTTGAGTAAACGTGGGGCCCGGTCGGCGACCGACAAAGGACATGGGAAAGAGGCGTATCGACCCTCTAGCCGCCTTTGGCCGTCGACCAGTAGACGAAGCGATTAGACCGCGATCTGCAAGCTGGTGCATTGACGCCCGTCAAAGCTGGCTCCGTCGCTGCTTTGACGCAGAGCAATGCAAGGCATGGCCGTTCGTGTTGTTGTTCACCAAGGCGCGACGTTCAGGGATTTCCAGATGACCCGGCGTGACATACGGCACATGATACAGGCGGTCCTGTTGAATTGGATTTTGCTGATCCTGATCGTTCTCATGATCGCTTCGGTCTTCAGTGTGCTCCTGATAAAGGGGGTTCTTCTCAAGGAAAGACAGGTCAGCACCGAGCCGTCTCAAGGTTTGGTCGCCTCCTGTTCCACCGTTCAGGCTTCCTGATAGCGCAGACTGCGTTCGCCGCCGAACCCATTGCTCGCAATTGGGCAAGCGCTCAATCCAGGCGCCCGGCGAGTGCCAAAGCCGCGCCCTTCAAAATCGCGTCGTCGCTGCGGATGATGAATATTGGTATCTGCGCAAGCCAGGCGGACCGTCGGCCCTTCGCTTCGAAAGCCGCTCGAAAAAGATCGGCCTTCAACCGTCGTTCCATTCTTCGCGGAATGGGCCCCCACAGATAAATGCCACCCCTGGCATCATAGAGAAGAGCGATGTCACCAGCGAACCTCGCCAGCCAGGTGGCGAAATTGTCCACGGCCTTTGCCGCCACCGCGTCGCTCCCGCTTAATGCCGCATCGATGATGCTGGAGGCCGGTGAGCCGCGCACGGCCTGACCCGCACTTTCGAGCAGCAACTCATAAAGATGGCAAAGACCGGCCTCCGACAGGAGGTTCTCGACCGAGACGTAGTCAGTCGCGCAACGGATGCGCTCGAAAATGTCAAATTCCCCACGCGTCTGGGGGGCAAAGGAGATGCTTCCCGCATGGGTTCGGTGCGCGGTCCACGCGCCATCGTCCGGGGTCAGCGACGTTACGCCGAGCGCCTGTCCGACGCTGATGATCGCCTTCGGCGCACCAGGCTCGACCGTTTGTCCGCTGATCAGTTTTGTGTCGTGTAAAGTCAGATGGGGTAAAACCAATGCCAGCGCGTCGAGCGCCTCGACCTTGAAAACTCGGGAGGGTGTAGTGCCCCAATCGAGTTGTTCTGCCAGATCATGATGAAGGCGATCTTCGTCGGTAGCCGGGCCGCCGTTTATGACCGCGATGCCGATTGCAGAGGTCGCGACGGGCGTTGACCTGATGTAGGCGGCCAGCGCGTCGGTCACACACGAAAAGGCGTTGTTGTCGAACTGTACGTAGTGGTCGATCGATAGCCGGTCGTAGTCCGTAACCGCAAGGCGTGTGTGTGTTTCGCCGATCTCCGCAACGATTGCCTGACGTGCCAACATGCCCACCGCAGATCCCTCCCATCTCGTTTACGAGATTGTGACGCAAGTCCACCGAACGTGCTTTGACGGCCGTCAAGGTCAGACCCCACGTCGGCGTTTATGATTTGCCGGTTTCTGAATGCTGGAGGCTTGGTATGAGATCCGTGATTTGGCTGGAGGACGTCAGACGAGGAGACATCGGTGACGTTGGCGGCAAAAATGCCTCGCTCGGCGAACTGATCAACGGGCTTTCCGGAAGCGGGATCAAGATTCCAGGCGGATTTGCCACGACGGCGCAAGCCTATTGGCGCTTCATCGATTTCAACGGCCTGCGCGAGCCAATAGGAGCACTTTTGGACGCATGGGAATCCGGCCGCGACACCCTTTCTCAAACCGGGACGGCTATCCGCGCCCTGATCCTGCAGGGTGTTTGGCCTCCCGAAATCGAGGAAGACCTGGTATCAGCCTATCGCAATTTGTCGAAAAGGCTCGGTGTCAAAACCGCGTCCGTCGCGGTGCGCTCGAGCGCCACCGCTGAGGATCTGCCAGCGGCGAGCTTTGCGGGGCAGCAGGAAAGCTACCTCAACATCGCTGGCGAACGAGCACTCATGGATGCCTGCCGCCGCTGCTACGCTTCCCTCTTTACGGATCGTGCCATAGCATATCGCCAGGCAAACGGCTTCGAGCAGATGAAGGTGGCGCTCTCGATCGGCATCCAGCAGATGGTGCGCTCCGACCTTGGCGCAGCCGGTGTCATGTTTTCAATCGAAACGGAGACCGGGTTCAATAAGGTTGCCGTCATCAATGCGAGCTGGGGGCTTGGCGAATATGTCGTCAAGGGCACCGTCGATCCGGATGAATATCGCGTCTTCAAACCGTTGCTCGGCATTCCTGACGTTGTGCCGATAATAGAAAAGCGGCGTGGCTCCAAGCAAAGAAAGCTCGTCTACGGCGATCGGTCAACCCCGACGCAAGGCGTCTTGACGAGCGTCGAGGAGAGGGCGGGGCTCGTCTTGAGCGACGAGGAGATTGTCAAGCTGGCCCGGTGGGCTGTCGCAATTGAGACGCACTATGAGTGCGCCATGGACATCGAATGGGCGAAAGACGGTCAAAACCACGAGATCTGGCTTGTCCAGGCACGCCCGGAGACCGTGCAGTCACGGGCGGCGACCAACCTGCTGTCGACCTACCGCATCAGTTCCAAGGGACGACCGCTCGCTCGGGGACTGGCGATCGGCAACGCCATAGCGGCCGCGCCCGTTTGCCTTGTCGAACAAGCGGGCAACCCTGATTGCTTTGTCGACGGCGCTGTTCTGGTTGCAGCGACGACCGATCCAGACTGGGTTCCGCTGATGAAACGTGCCTCAGCTATCGTCACCGACCATGGCGGCCGGACGTCGCACGCCGCGATCGTCAGCAGGGAGCTCGGTCTTCCCGCGATCGTCGGCGTTGGGAACGCAACGCAGTTGCTCCAACCGGGGCAAGTGGTCACGGTATGCTGTGCGGAAGGGGATGAGGGCACGATCTACCAGGGACGGGCGGACTTCGTCGCCGAGGAAACAGACCTCTCCGACATACCTGAAACGCGAACACAGGTGATGCTGAACCTTGCCGATCCGCAGGCTGCATCCAGGTGGTGGCGGTTGCCGGCCGACGGCATCGGGCTTGCGCGCATGGAGTTCGTGATATCGAATACCATCCAGATCCATCCGATGGCGCTTGTCCACTTCGACGGGTTGCGGGATCAAGCCGCCAGGGAAATGATCGACACCCTGACGAGACAATACAACGACAAGACCGAATACTTTGTGGACAAGCTCTCAGCCGGGCTGGCGCGACTTGCCGCTGTCGCGTTTCCGAAACCGATCATCGTTCGCATGAGCGACTTCAAGACCAACGAATATGCCGGTCTTTGCGGCGGAAGGCAGTTCGAACCGCGAGAGGAAAACCCGATGATCGGCTTTCGTGGAGCCTCTCGCTATCATTCACCCCGCTACAGGGATGGGTTCGTGCTGGAATGCCGTGCCATAAGGCGTCTTCGAGAGAGGATGGGTTTTGTGAATGTCGCGCTCATGATCCCCTTTTGCCGCTCTCCGCAGGAGGCGGAAAAGGTGTTGGATACAATGGCCGAGAATGGATTGAAGCGGGGCAACGGGCTTGAGATCTACATCATGTGCGAAATCCCTTCCAATGTCGTTCTGGCAGCGGAATTCGCGCGGCACTTTGACGGGTTCTATGTTGCGGCCGTCATCGCAACGCTGGGCGGCAGCGCAGAACTGGTGGTTTTTGCAGGTGGCGCGACGGGCGCGATCCTCAAGGATGCGCTCGCTGCAACGGCCATCCGCATCCATTCTGTAACGATAGCGGGATCCACCCGCATCGCATTTATGGTGCATGAAGATGAGACCGGGCTTGAGTATCGTTTTGTGCCGGAAGGTCCCGAAATTGTCGCAGACGACATTTGTGCAGTCTTGCAAGTCATTGACGAGTTCCAGGGAAACTATCTGGTTGCAAGCGGCAGCCTTCCGCGCAACGCGCCAGCCGATGTCTACGCTGAAATTGCCAGATGTGCGGACAAAAAGGGAACCAGGGTCATACTTGATTGCCCCGGAACGACGTTGCGCGACACCTTGGGCAAGGCTCCGGTCTTCCTCATCAAGCCGAGCCTTGAGGAGCTTGAGGTTCTTGCGGGGTGCCGACTGGACGAGGATGGCGTCGCAAGGACGGCATCAGCTCTGGTAAGGGACGGTGCCTCGGAATTCGTCGCGGTCACCCTCGGCCGTGAGGGTGCCTTGCTTGCAGGCGATTTCGGCACCCTGCGTGTGCCATCAAAGCATGTCGTCGCCAGATCCACGGTGGGCGCCGGAGACAGCTTCATTGGCGGACTTGTCTGGCTCCTTGAGGCAGGTGGGGCAATGGAAGATGCGTTTCGGTTCGGCATTGCAGCCGGTGCGGCAGCGGTAATGGCGCCGGCAGGGGAGCTTTGCCGGCGCGAAGATGTTTTTGCGAACTACGGTGAAGGCTGGTTGCCGGGCGGACCGTTAGGTCAGGCGATTTGATCGCCGACAAAGCCGAGGTCCCTGAGATGGGTTAGGTTTGTACCGGATCCTTGGCACGCCGAGCAGTGTCGATGCGAGCGTTTGAGTTTGAGGAACAGTTTGAGAAACGCGAACCGGCATATTTGCTGCAAACCGCTGGTAGAGTGATGCTAATGCCCTATGCTTCCAATCTCGACCTGCCGGCACCCCTTAGGCGCGTCCTGCCGGGCCATGCACAGGACATTTATCGCGAGGCATTCAATCACGCATTTGTCTCTCACCAAGACGATCCGCGCCAGGAACAGACTTCGCATCGAATAGCCTGGAGCGCCGTGAAACGGCGATATCTGAAGGTCGGGGGTGGCTGGCTTGAGCGTACCCCGGCGATTGACCAAAGGGAGTGAGGAACATGACCAGTCGCATCTTGGATCGGTCCGAGTGGCATATTTTCTTTGATAACATGGCAAAGGCCCTTCGAGGGAAGCGGGCGCAGGTCGAGATTACCGGCCTTCGACTGGGTGACCAGATACAGGCGAAATCTGTCCCGTTGGTCGGCATCACCTTCGATCCCAAGGGCGATCTTCTGGAGATTGCTATGGAGGGATTGGATCATCTCATTCACAAGCCCTCCAGCATTGCAATCCGCGAAGAGATCGATGGGCTCAGTGGTATTGAAATCGTGGATTCAGAAGAGCACCGCCAGATTGTCACCCTGACGAGCCCGCTTATGCTTTCCGCGCCACCGGAATGAGCAGGAAGATACGACCTTTCCCCGGAATGTGGCCAGGAAGGCTTGGCCTGACTTGAATTCAGTTGAGGTGCGTGATGAAGGCGATGGTACTTGAAAAGCCTGGGACACCCCTGGTTCTCAAGACCCTTGCCGACCCGCGCCCAAGCCCTGGCGAAATCCGAATACGCGTGGAGGCTTGCGCCGTCTG
Organism: Ensifer sp. ENS08; assembly: GCF_014852195.1. NCBI lineage: Bacteria > Pseudomonadati > Pseudomonadota > Alphaproteobacteria > Hyphomicrobiales > Rhizobiaceae > Ensifer > Ensifer sp. ENS08. The sequence goes on along the minus strand of NZ_JACVBF010000022.1, from coordinate 27,493 downwards.
TCGCACCGACCTCCACGTCGTTGACGGAGAGCTCGATCACCCGAAACTCCCCCTGATACCTGGCCACGAAATCGTCGGGGTGGTCGAAACCGTCGGCGAGAATGTTGATTGGACACTTGTTGGTAGCCGAGTTGGCGTGCCGTGGCTGGGCTTTACTTGCGGGCATTGCTCCTATTGCCGTGCCGGCCAGGAGAACCTGTGCGACAAGCCGCTGTTCACGGGGTTTACCCGCGATGGCGGATTTGCCACCCACGTCGTCGCCGACCAGCGATTTTCCTTCAAGTTGGAGTTCGCGCACGATCCGGTGGCCGTCGCTCCGCTTCTCTGCGCCGGGCTTATCGGCTGGAGGTCGCTCAAAAAGACAGGATACGCAAAGCACATCGGCCTTTTTGGCTTTGGCGCCGCTGCCCACATCATTACCCAGATCGCCATATGGCAAGGGCGAGAAATCTATGCCTTCACACGACCCGGCGACGTTTCGGCCCAGCAGTTCGCAATCAGTCTCGGCGCAAGCTGGGCCGGTGGTTCGGACGAGACACTTGAAGAGGTGCTTGACGCCGCTATCATCTTTGCGCCAGCGGGCGATCTCGTGCCAACGGCGCTACGCGCAGTGCGTAAGGGAGGGCGCGTCGTATGCGGCGGCATACATATGAGCGATATTCCTCAAATGTCCTATTCCATTCTCTGGGGCGAACGGCAAATCGCTTCGGTCGCAAACCTGACGCGGGCAGATGCCTTCGAGTTCTTTCCCGTCGCTGAAAGAGCCAAGGTAAAGACCCACACTGTCGTCTATCCCCTCGAAAGAGCGAACCAAGCCCTCGATGATCTGCGCCACGGCAGACTGAACGGGGCAGCCGTCATCGTGCCGTAAACCGGAATGAGGAGCGGACAACGCTGTGCGCCGCTTGCTGCCGTTGGAGTGTAAATGATGCGCTTTTCTGATCGATCCGAGGCAGGCAGGCAGCTCGCTCGAGCTCTTGAGCACTATCGCGGCCACGATATCGTGGTGCTTGGCCTCGTTCGCGGGGGCTTGCCGGTCGCCGCTGAAGTTGCATCCCATCTTCAAGCGCCTCTCGATGTCATGCTGGTCCGCAAGATTGGCGTTCCATGGTACCTGGAACTCGCGATGGGGGCAGTCGTTGACGGCAACAAGCCAATTGTTGTGCGGGAGGAAGAGGTGATCGCCCTGGCGCGCGTGACGGAAGCGCAGTTCAACGCCGCCTGCGAGCGGGAAATCGCCGAAATCGAGCGTCGCAAAGAAGTATACCTTGCCGGTCGCGCTCCCATCAATATTGCAAACCGCATCGCGATCGTCGTTGATGACGGCATAGCCACCGGAGCGTCGATCCGGGCAGCGATCGAAGGCATCAGGAAACGCCGGCCTGCAAGAATAGTTGTCGCGGTCCCGGTCGCTTCCCCGGATTCGGTTGCGTCGCTTCGACCAAGAGTGGATGAAGTCTGTTGCCTGGTTTCCCCGCAGCAGATGGGATCCGTTGGTTCCTTCTACCAAGAATTTCCGCAGCTGAGCGACGACGACGTCATGCGGGTGCTTGCCGCCCACAGCGACTAGGTTCTTGTCGGTTGTCGCCTTGTCCTGGCCATATCGGGCCGCATGTCGTTCGAACCGTGAAATCCTCCAGGCTCTGCATAAAGTAGATCAATCGTCCATCCTTGCCAAGGATTGGCCGGTTCGAGATCTTCCAGAACTTTGTGACAAAGCCGCCTTCGGGGCGCCGCATGTCATAACGCTGTGAAGACATCACGTCATCGGTTTGTCGTTTAAAGACGCGCTCTAGCGAGGCATAAAGGTTGGCGATGCCATCTGCGTCTGGATCCGTCGGATCGTCTGGCAGAGCGTCAAAGATCGGCTTGCCGATGATCCTGGCAGGGTCGGCCATGGTGGCCGCCGCATATGCATCGTTGATGTCGACGATGTTTAGCCCTTTGCAGGGATCCAGAAGCAGGCAGGCCTCGGAGCTGGAGGCAAATCTGTCGCGAAACTCCCGGCGCTGCAAGGCGGCCTGCAGCGGGTCAATCTCGACCTCGAAACCCTCACGGGAAGAAAGGAGAATGGCCTGCTCGCGCAGTGCGGCCGCCAGCAATACCCTGATGGTCCTGCGCTCGGCCTCGCCTATTTCGGCTTTCAGAAGGTTTTGAAACCGCTCGATATTCTGGCGCAAAATGAAGGCCTGCATCACAACCTTCATAATACCTATTTTTTGATTTGCTAACATTAAAACTGGGCGACAAAAAGTCAATTCCGGCAAGTGTCCTCGGCGCACTCCAGAACGGAGCGGAGCCACCGCGGTATTTGGATATCGCAAGAGGTGCCCGGTGCTGTCGGATATGCTGCGATCTGGAAAATGAGCAATCTCAGAGATTTGACCAGTTTCCAACCGTGCCGGCAACGCTTCATAGCTTGAAGGCAAGTTGTTCGAACAAATATAGATCGAGCGGCCTTGCCTTCGCCGTATTGGGTTTTGGACGCAGCGTTAGGTGCGGTGCCGACGGGAGGGATGTGTAGGTAGAGTGTCAAGTTGCGCAGCATCAATGCCGAACCGTGCAAAGTCGGCAATATAAGACGGACGGCGCTTCGCACGTCCGGTTGTGCGACGGGAGGTTGCTCAATTTTAGACGAGGGAAGAGGCTCGACAGGATAGTCCTTTCTGAAGGCAGGATCATCAGATGGTTATGGGGCGGCTGACACGAAGGCATGTTCTTGCAATGGCAATCGCAGCAGGCCTATGGGTGGCTGAAGCCCCAGTGGGCCACGCCACGAATGTAACCATCCGCGTCGGCCATTTCCCAAACATTACTCATGTTCAGGCGCTGGTGGCTAGGAGCTTTGAACATCGCGGGCAAAGCTGGTTCGCCGACAGGTTAGGACCAGGCGTCGTTATCGAATGGTATGCCTACAACGCCGGCCCGAGCGCCATGGAAGCAATTTTTGCCGGCAGTCTGGATCTTGCCTACGTCGGGCCGAACCCGGCAATCAATGCCTATGCACGTTCCGCTGGAGCCGAGGTCAGGATTGTGGCCGGCGCCGTGAACGGCGGCTCTGCTCTTGTGGTGCAGCCAGGAGAAAAGCTTGCCACACCGATGGATTTCCGCGGGAAACGGATCGGGACACCTCAGTTCGGAAATACTCAGGACGTCGCAGCCCGAGCTTGGCTACGAGAAGGCGGCTTGCGAATTACGCAGGCCGGCGGGGACGCCTCTGTGGTGCCGACCGCAAACCCCGAGCAGTTGTCTCTCTTCAAAACCCGACAGCTGGATGCTGTGTGGACTGTCGAGCCGTGGGTTTCTCGTCTTGAACTGGAAGCGAGCGGCAAGGTGTTGATCGAGGAAAGGCAGGCGGTCACGACGGTGCTCGTATCAAGGGTTGGGTTTCTTGAGCAATACCGCGATCTCGTGCATCGATTTGTCCAGGCTCACCGCGAACTCGGAGACTGGATCAGCGCGCACCCCCAGGAAGCTCAGACTATGGTCCGCGAAGAACTGAAAGCGGATTTTCGGGTGACGATGTCCCCGGATCTTGCATCTCGGGCATGGCCGCGCATGTCGGTGACCAGCGATATCGCGCTATCCGCCTTGCAGGAGTATGTGGCAAAAGCACAACGTGTCGGCTTCCTGGATGCGGTCCCCGATCTGTCTCAGCTGGTCATACTGCCATGACCAACCGCGCGCCTTTTGTTGGAGCAACCACGCCGCATTGCAGCCTCGCGACGAGCAAGCTCGACGTTCAATCGGTCTCGAAATGGTTTCGAACGTCTCGTGCCAACGTGCACGCTCTGGCCGACGTATCGATGCAGGTTGCCGCCGGTCAGATCGTTTGCGTCGTTGGCCCGAGCGGCTGCGGCAAGTCGACGCTCCTCGACATCATCGCCGGGCTGACGCAACCAGATGCCGGTCAGGTGTTTGCGGACGGCCAGGAGGTCGCAGGTCCTGGCCGAGAGCGGTTGGTCGTGTTTCAGGAACCTTCGCTTTTTCCGTGGTTGAACGTGTTTGGCAACGTGATGTTCGGTCTGAGGCTTTGCCCGGAGCTTCGTGGCGACGAGCGCCGGGACATCGCGCATCACTACCTTTCGCTTGTAGGACTGGAAAAGTTTGAAAAGGCGCACGTCCACGAATTGTCGGGCGGCATGAAGCAGCGCGTCGCGCTTGCGCGTGCGCTGGCGCCTGATCCGCAAGTGCTCTTGATGGACGAACCATTTGGCGCGCTCGACGCAATGACGCGGGAGCACCTCTACGACGACGTGCAGAAGATCTGGGCTGACAGTCGTAAGACGGTGGTCTTCGTGACGCACAACATGCGCGAAGCAGCATGCCTGGGCGATCGCATCTTGCTGATGTCGCGTGCTCCAGGAACTATCGCGCGAAGTTTTGACATCCCGCTGTCGCGCCCTCGCAGCATATACAATGCCGAGTTGGTGGCTCACGCGGCAGCGGTTGCCGATGCGCTCCGCGGCACCATGGGAGGCGGCGAGCCGGAATGAGGCGGGCAGTGGTCGTTGCGGCATTCTTTGCTGGGCTGCTCATCATCTGGGAGCTGGCCGCCGATACCGGCTGGTGGTCGCCAGTCCTTTTCCCTTCGGCAGTGAGCGTTGCCCGGTACCTCTGGGGCGCAATGAACGACGGTACGCTTCTCGAAGCAATTCGCGTTACGCTCCAACGGCTGCTGCTTGGATACGTGATCGGGGCGGCAATTGGTCTCCCGCTCGGCGTTCTGACAAGTTCGTCGAAGATCATGGAGGACACGCTTGGTTCATTGGCACTTGGCCTGCAGACCCTGCCGAGTGTGTGCTGGGTGCCCTTCGCCGTGCTATGGTTCGGGCAAACCGAGAGTGCGATGCTGTTTGTCGTCGTAATGGGTACGGTCTGGTCGGTGATAATTGCTACCAATCACGGAGCTCGAACCATCCCGCCGATTTATGCAAAGGCCGCACGGACCATGGGATCCAGGGGATTGCACTTGTGGATGATGGTCATGTTGCCTGCCTCCTTGCCGTTCCTCGTCAGCGGCATGAAGCAGGGGTGGGCGTTTGCATGGCGCTCTTTGATGGCTGCCGAGATCTTCGTGACGATCCTGACCGGTTTCGGTCTCGGTCAGTTGCTTCACTATGGGCGTGAATTGAATGCAATGGATCAGGTGATCGGCGCGATGATGGTGATCGTCTTGATCGGCCTGCTTGCGGATCGAATTCTGTTTGCGCCCTGGGAACGTTTCCTGCATCGCAGGTGGGGCATGGATGGCGGATGAAGTTGTTCTATCCTTGCGACCTGACGTTTTTTGATCGTGCGTGAGCCCCACTTTTAGAGCTCGCCTGATATTTCCCTTCTATTTCGGTCAAGTTCCTCACTGTAGCGCCTCAAGGTATGGCTCTCCGTCAGCATACCGAGCACGCGTTGCTCAACCAGGTCGTTGACAACCGCAAGCGCTTCACTTTCGCTTTGGTCGAAGATCGCGACCGCCTGCCTGGCATTCTGGTGGGAAGCAGAACGTCTTTCTTGAATTGCGCGAACGTTCGGATCTGTGCGGCCTCGTTTTCTCCTTCGATAAGATTGGAATGGACATCCGCGACGAGCGCGAGCCCGGCATACTTTCCGTTCTGGTCGACCAGGACGACCCGCTGGGTCGAACCGATCGGAAACGTGTTCCTGAATTCGCGCACAAGCATTTCCGCGTTTGCCGTTCGGACATCCGCTCGCATGAGCTTGTCGACGGTAAGATTGCGGATCCACCCCACGTCGTGTGCGCTGCGGATTGTCTCGCCGCGCAAGTGGAAGCGCCAGGTGGCGAACGAATAGCAGAATAGCGTTCTGACGATGAAGGATGATGTAATGACCGAGGCAAGCACCAGGACGGTCATGGGAAAATCGCCTGTCACCTCAAGCGCAAGGAATGTCATTGTCAACGGGCCGCCGATGACGGCGACCGCAAGTGAACTCATGCCAACCACCGCGTAGCTTGCCGGAGCCAACGTCGCTGCGCTCAATGCGGGTGCCGCGAAAGCAAATAGCTTTCCAAGCAACGCCCCCATGAACAGAGAAGCAAAAAAGAGCCCGCCGCGAAAGCCCGAGCCGATCGAAACGGCCGACGCAATCGCCTTGAGCAAGAAAAGCACCAAAAGACTGGAAATCGCCACGTCGGCTTCGAGGTTGACATGCAGTGCCCCGTGGCCCCCCGACAGAACCTGCGGACTGGCCAAAGCTAAAAGACCTACGATCATTCCGCCAACCGTCGGCCTTGCGAAGCCCGGTATTGTACTCTTGCGCGCTGTCTCCTCGATGAACGCGACACTCTGCATGAGCAGAATGCCAACGCCGCCGCAGATGGCGCCGAGTACAAGTGCCGGGACGTAATCGGCCGGGACGACCGTGCCGACGCTACCCACATCGATGCCCGCGTCGCTTGCCGTCAGCAGACGGGCAACAAGGTTTCGCGCTTAGCGCCGATGCCACCACTGGTGTCAGGGATACGATTGTATAGGCGCCGATGATCAGCTCGAAGCGTAAAAGGCGCCGGTCAACGGCGCATTGAATGCGGCGGCGATCGCTCCGGCAGCTCCGCAGCCCACGAGAATGCGCATGTCCGAGCGGCGCAGCTTCAGCCTGCTGCCAAATTTGGATGCTATTCCCGAGGCAACCTGGGTGTAACCCGCTTCAAGGCCAACTGAAGCGCCAAAACCGTTCGAGACAAGGTTCTGAACAGCGACGATGAGGCTGTCCGTCAAAGAAAGTCGGCCGCCATGAAGAGCGTTGGCTTCGATCGGATCCACAAGAGGTCGCTTCCGCCATCTCGCGAGCAATAGCAGGATTGCTCCAAGGAGCATGCCGCCGGCAATCGGGGCGACGAGAACGAGGATCTTCTCGTCGACGGCTTCTCCACTCAGCCGTTCTCCCGCTTCCAAATTGAAGATCAGGGAATGCATCGTCCTGGCGATGATCGTCATGATCACGACGCACAGCCCAGCTGCGCCCCCCGCCAGCGTTCCCGCAAGTACAAGACCCAGCTCCGTTCGGCGGCAGCCTGCGCATCAATTCCACACTCAGGTACCGGTAAAGCACCGATGGTCGAAGCTTTCGCAAGCGCTTGATGGGACTAGGAATTCGGGCCGGGTCCTGAGCCATCGTTCTTTCCGGTACATCGCCTAACGTTCTCGGGCACACCTTAGCGCGCCCATCACGGCAAGGGATTTAATAGGCTGAATCAGCTTGTCAAACTCATTCCAGCGTCAGGCCGCTGCAATCTGGATAAAGCCTCGATAGATCATGTATCCGGCCACAACGAAGATCATCACGGCGAACATTGTGTTCAACGCGCCCTTGCGTGCCGCAAGTCTGCCGGCCAAGGCCGCACCTATCATGCCGCCAACAACGCCGCCGGCGACGAAGGCTCCAGCAAGCGGCCAATCGACGAGGCCGGACACGGCGTAGTTCGCGGCCGTCGTCAGGCCGAAGGCGGTAACCGCCACGAGTGATGAGCCAACCGCGAAAAGAATCGGCATACCCGTGGAAGCCATCAATCCGGGCACGATCAGGAACCCACCACCGATGCCGAAAAAACCGGAGAAGATGCCAGTAAGCCCGCCAAACGCGATGACCTTCGGCGCGTTTTCACGCGAGCAATGCGCACCTGGATTACCTTTGACTGCACGGCCCTTGAGCATTAGCACGCCGACCAAAACCATGACAAAGGCAAACGCCAAGAGCAGATGTTGTCCGTCCACGAGCTTTCCCATGGTCGAGCCAAGATAAGCCCCGGCAATTCCGGCGAGGCTGTATATGCTGGCGCAGCGCCATTTGACATGACCGAGGCGTGCATGACCCATCAGATTGGCAAGGGCGTTGGCGGCGACCGCAAAGGCGCTTGTGCCGATCGCCAGGTGCGGATTCGGAACTCCAACCACATAGGCCATCAACGGGACCGCAAGAATGGAACCGCCGCCGCCAAACAGACCGAGGGCCAGTCCGACAAGCCCTCCGGAGAAAGCGCCGAGCGTGTACTGTATTGGTTCGAGCGTCATGTTATGAACTCTGGTGGAACTCGCCGTGGTCAAGCGGGCTTTTTTTCAGCTTCGTTGCTGGGACTCCACTGACCGTTGCGACTATCGCGACGCCAGTGCCGTACGTGCGAACGCAAAGCGATATACGATCATCCCCATGAGCATGGCGCCCACAAAAAGACCCGCTTGCCATCGGCCCGTTGTCAAAGCGGCGATTGCAGGACCGGGGCAGAGCCCGACCATTCCCCAGCCGACCCCGAAAAGCACGGCGCCGGCAACGAGGCGGGCATCAGGTCCTGTCTTCGGGGGTACATGGAACTGGTCGTCGAAGAGCGGGGTCTGCCATCGATTGCGGACAACGTAGGCAAGCGTTGAAGGTATGAGTGCGCCACCCATGACGAAGGCAAGCGATGGGTCCCAGTTGCCAAAAACATCGAGAAAAGCGCGCACGCGCGCGGGATTGATCATGTCGGAGACGACAAGCCCGGCTCCAAAGAGCAGGCCACAGACAATGGCCGAAGCTATTTTTGCGAACATCAGAGGGCTCCCGCGAAAAGACGCATGGCGAACACGGTGAGCGCTGCAACCGTCATGAAGGTCAATGTTGCAACGATCGAGCGCGGTGACAGTCGCGCCAGTCCGCAGACGCCATGGCCGCTGGTGCAGCCAGAGCCGAGACGGGTTCCAAAGCCGACGAGGAGGCCGCCGATGAGAAGGAGAGGCAAGGATGACGTTACTTCTATGTCTGGTTGGCGGAGGAACGTGGCCGCGGCAAAGGCGCCGCCGAGAATTCCTGCGAGAAATCCCAGGGCGAGCTTGCTGCTACCAGTTCCAGTCAGACCTGCAGCTGCCGCGACGAGCCCGGAAATCCCGGCAGTTCGACCAGTCGTCAGGAGATAAAGTCCGGCCGATAGACCGATGAGAAGGCCGCCTGACAGCGGCCACAAGAAGTTGATTTCGCTCATTTCGCTCACAAAACGTTCAATGGGATCTTGAGGTATCGAACGCCGTTTTCTTCGGGCGGCGGAAATTGACCTGCGCGCATATTGACCTGCACCGAGGGCAAAATGAGCTTGGGCATTGGTAGCGTCGTGTCGCGCTCGGTGCGCATACTGTAAAATTCATCCTCGCTGACACCGTCATGTACATGGATGTTGTCAGACCGTTGGGCACCAACGGTCGTCTCCCATGCGTAGTGATCGCGATGAGGTGCCTTGTAGTCGTGGCAAAGATACATGCGAGCCTCGTTCGGGAGCGCCATGAGGCGCCTTATCGACCGGTAAAGCAGCCGTGCGTCGCCGCCGGGGAAATCGCAGCGCGCCGTCCCGTAGTCGGGCATGAACAACGTGTCTCCCGGGAAGACTGCGTCGCCGACGACGTAAGCGAGGCAGGCCGGCGTGTGACCGGGCACATGCAGCACTGTTGCATCCAATGTGCCGATCTTGAAGCGATCACCATCGTTGAAGAGCCGGTCGAACTGGCTGCCATCCCGCTGAAATTCTGTGCCGGCATTGAAGATCTTGCCAAAAACGTCTTGGACGCGAACGATCTCGTGCCCGATGGCAAGTTTCCCGCCGACTTCCGCTTGGAGCAGGGGAGCGGCCGAAAGATGGTCGGCATGGGCATGCGTTTCCAAGAGCCAGCAAACGTCAAGACTTTCAGATTTTACGTAATCAATGACAGGCCCAGTCGAATTGCCTGATGTGCGCCCTGAGGCGGCATCGTAGTCAAGCACGCTGTCGATGATCGCGCAGGCATTCGATTGCGGGTCGCGTACAACGTGGCTCACCGTGAACGTTTGCGGGTCGAAGAATGACTTTACAATTGGGCGTTTGGCTGGGTCCTGAAGTGCGTGCTCGATGAGTGCGCGGGCAGATTGCAAGGGGTGGTCGATGACGGAGCCGATCATGTCGCGTGGTGTCCTCTGTGGATCGTTTAATATATATATGTTTACATTAATTAGGCAAGTCTGTATTGAATGGAATCGAACAAGCTCGGCTGACGCCGTAAACAGGACCTGCGCATGACCGAGACAACGCTTCAAACCATTGCCTGTGCGCGTCTCAACGCCTTGGCGCCCGATTTTCAGGCGCGCTCAACGAACGGGCCGATTACGCTATCGTCCTATCGCGGTCGCTGGGTGATTTTTTTTGCCCATCCTGCAAACTTCACGCCGGTCTGCACCAGCGAGTTCATAGCGCTTGCGCGGGCATCGCCGGATTTCGAGAAGCTTGACTGTGCGCTATTGGGGCTGTCCGTAGACAGTCTCTACTCCCACATTGCCTGGATCCGGGATATCCGTGAACGTCTTGGAGTAAATGTCGCGTTTCCGCTGGTCGAAGACCCTTCTATGGCAATCGCCAGGGCCTATGGAATGATCGATGACACTTCCAAGAGCAGCGCAACGGTCAGGGCAACATACGTGATTGATCCGGAGGGTATCATTCGCGCGATTGTCTGGTATCCGATGAATGTGGGTCGTTCAGTGGACGAGCTGTTACGTCTTGTTGCCGCACTGCAGAGTGCCGAACGAGAGAATGCCGTGGCGCCGGAAGGGTGGCATCCGGGTAAGCCTCTCCTTGAGCACGCTCTCACGGGCGAAGGAGACGAGATTGCGCTGCACCCGGGCGAAAGTTGGTATTTTCGGGAGCGGCGCCCATGAGCGTCGAGACGGGGATCCCCCTGGAAACACTTGCCGCGAAAGCGCCGGAAGCTGCCGAGTTCATGCGGCACTTCAGTAACGCGAACCGGCTGATGTTGCTGTGTTACATCGCTCAGCGGGAAGCGGCCGTCAGTGACATTCAGGAGGAGTTGGGTATCAAGCAGCCCGCCCTTTCGCAACAACTCGCCGAATTGCGACAGGCAGGTCTCGTCAAGACACGACGGGAGTCGCGTCAGATCTTCTATTCGATCGCCGATGGCCGCGCGGAGGCTGTGATGAAGATGCTCTTCAGGCTGTTTTGCGATCCCGAGGCTCAGTTCAAAGATGAATTTCTGGGCGCAAAGGAAACCGGTCCACTTACAGACCCAATCCAAACGTCGCTCGCCGACGCTGCTCATTTCGCCCGTATTGTTCCAACGGCATAGTCTTTTCCAAGATTAGTCGGACGCTGCGGGTCGGCTCTTCGTGTCGGCCCTCCGGTTGCCCTGGGTCTCCCGTCGTAGCTTCGCCACCGAGCGGATCGAATCCTGTTAATCTTTGGGGTATCTTCCTTTGATGAAGTCAAGACGTCGGCAAAATGGGACGAAATCAGGTGCATCAGGGTCGGGTGCGATATCCCAGCCGCCGCGTCCTTTGGATGGCACCCAAACGTTGCATCGGCAGAACGAAAAATCGGCTGCCACTGACGTTGAATTGTGCAAGCGGATTGACGCCATAGTCAGGAGCGACAGCTATCGTTTGGCGATGGAAGACCCAGCGTTCCTGGATCGTGAGGACGTCCGTGGACCGAGGCTCGAAGTTGACTATCTCAAACCGGAACTGCTTTTGAGGCAGCACGGGATCGAGGGGACAGTTGTCGTTTTCGGGAGCACGCGAATTTGTGATCCAGATGCGGCGCGGCGCAATCTCGATGCTTTGCGTGATGCGGTAAACGGGCACACCGACCTCAGTTCCATTCTGCGGCTTCGGGCCGCCGAGCGGATCGTCGAGAACGCGCGATTCTACGAAATTGCCCGGGATTTTGGCCGCGAAGTCGGTCGGTCCAATCGCGCACATCGTCAGCAGTCCCTCGTTATTATGACTGGCTCGGGGCCTGGAATTATGGAAGCCGCCAATCGTGGCGCGTTTGATGTGGGAGCGCCGTCAGTCGGTCTCAACATCAGCTTGCCACACGAGCAGGATCCCAACCCTTACGTAACTCCTGAACTCTGCTTTCGGGTGCACTATTTTGGAATCCGCAAGTTGCACTTCCTCTTGCGAGCCAAAGCCCTCGTCGTCTTCCCGGGCGGTTTCGGCACGCTTGATGAGCTGTTTGAAACGCTCACGCTGGTTCAGACCCGCAAGATCGAGCCGCTTCCAATCGTTCTTGTCGGCGAGGAATTCTGGCGCCGAGCAATCGATTTCGATTTCCTGATCAATGAAGGTTTAGTGGACCCCGAGGATAGCAAACTCTTCTGGTTCGCCGAAACGGGCAGGCAAATTTGGGAGGGCATTCTGAACTGGCACCGTGAAGCCGGAGCGCCCCTCTTTCCGCCGTCCCCACCCAAAGATCGCCACATATGAAGGTCTGACGTCGTCACTGCGATCGTCGAACGCTGTAACCAACGTTTCGATCCCGTAGCGATCTTCTAGCGGCCCATTGATTGGGTCGATAAATCCGTTGCTGGTCGCGCCCTACGCAGGGCTGAAATGAGGACTTTGTGGTCGTTTCAACAGCACCGGTCGTGCCTCACGACCTGCCGTGAGAAGTAGAGGACAGTATCTCGTGAAGAGAACTGTTTCCTCCGCCTGCTCCGTCTCTATACAGGCCAGGTCAGACCGCTGAAATGATCGTATTCTCCACATTCAAGCCTTCCGCGAACTCTCTCCTCTTGCGTGTGTCACGGATGTTTGCCGCCTTGACGGCCCGCAGATCAGGCGGCTGTTTACCATTCAAGCCAGGCCAAGAACTCTAGCCTCGACGCCCGTGTGAACATCGTGAAGCTGTTTCCCACGGACATTATGTGCCCCGCCCAAGGCCGGACCAGGCTCAATTGATTTGGCGCAAGGAACGGGTTCGAATTTAGCGGTAATCTGGTCGTGTCTTAATTTTCGCGGGCGAGCCAGAGAATGGAGGCATATCAAGGTCTTTGGTCGCTATTCTGCGCTTGAAACGGAGAACGCACATGAACACGACGATGTCCGCATATGTGGCGATTTTCGGCGCGTTTCTATCCTGTGGTCCAACGCCGTCCTTTGCCCAAGATTCCCCGGCCCTGAAACAAGATGAGCATCCTGGTTACTCCGAGATGATGCCGGGGGCGATGATGGAGGGAAGACAACACGGCATGATGGTGGGGCGGATGCGGCAAGGCATGATGCAAGGCCACACGTTGAAAATCATGTTTGCCGTTGCCGATAACGACGGTGATGGTGCCCTTTCGTTCGAGGAAGTCACCGCAATTCACAAGAGGATCTTCGACAAGGTCGATGCAAACAAGGACGGAAAAGTAACGCCCGAGGAAGTTCAGGGCTTCATGCGCGATTAGCAGCAGCGCCATTCTTCGAGACCTGTGCGCTTTCCGGCGAAATCGCCTCTTGCTACGACGATGCCTTCCTGCTCGTGTCGGCCGGTCCAGCATCCGCATTGCCCCGCAATGGAGGAAGGATCTCCCAACCGCGACCTCGAGCTCTGGCCGGCGAGGGCCCTTCGGCGTTGCTTGGCAAGCTCGACGCGAACCTGTTCGGTCCTTCTGTTGAACTCGTAGGGATGCTTGTCGAAATGGGCCCGCGACACCGGCAGCTCCATCCTCAGCTAGGTGTAGCCCGCCGGTTTCGTCATCTGTGGCGGCGCGCGCCGGTGAAATGTGAATTTTCCAAGAATGTCTATGAGCCTTCCCGTAAGGAAAAGGGAGCGTAAGCACTTGCTTATCCGGACCGAAATCAGCAGATTGCCAATCGACGTAAATCATACTGATCGGACCTTCTGGTTTCGCCTCGGCGCTTGGCCCTGGTGATCCATGAAAGGAAGTCATGATGATTAAACCGATCGCACTCGCTCTTACGATTTCGACATTGCCCTACACTGTGTTCGCGACGCCGGCCGTGGGCGATCGCGTGGGGACCAATCCCACCGACGCCACGGCCGCGCTGGAGAAATCCGGATGCAAGGTCTCGGACTTCGAGCCCGAAGGCGGCCAGATCGAAGCGAAATGCTCGGATGCAGGCGGGAAAGCTTGGGAAGTCTATATCGACCCCAAGTCCGGAAAAGTCAGTCAGATAAAGGACGGTGACTGACCATGGGCGCCTCCGACGAGAAGGCAACTGAGGGGGCGGTCCAGCCCCCCAATCCTTGGGATCCACTCGTGCGCATCAGCCATTGGGCGATTGCGGCTGCTGTACTCGCAAACGGGTTCATCACCAAACCCGGCGGCATAGCGCATGTTTGGGTTGGATGGGCGGTGATCGGCGTGTTCGCGAGCCGGTTGATTTGGGCTGTCGTGGGGCCACAGGAGGCGCGCTTTAGTGCCTTTCCCCCATCGCCATCTGCGGCGTTGCACCATATCGGTAATCTATTGCGGGGCAGGGCGCGTGAATATCCTTCGCACAATCCCGCGGCTGCGATCATGGTCTACACTCTATGGGCTTGCCTCATGCTGGTCACGGCGACAGGCCTCCTCATGACCGATGGCAAGAGCCCGACTGCCATTGCCGAAGAACGCGCTGCGATCGCCGCGGGCAACTGGTCGGTTCTTGTCAAGTCAGGTTCCGAAGGCGATGATAACAAGGGCGAGTTCTCCATGCGCGTCGCCGGGGAGGTTCATGAGTTGGCCGCAAATCTCTTGCTGGTCCTTGCTGCTGTTCATGTCGGAGGTGTGCTCATCGAAAGTCGAGTGCTTGGCCGAAATCTCGTCCGGCCGATGATCGTCGGCAAGCGCCGGCGGAGCTAGCAGAAATGCTGAGATCCTCAAAGGGGCGGCGCCAATCCGCCGCCCTCGCAGTTCTTGTGCTGATCCAGACGATCGCTGCGGCCTTCTTCGTCGGCGATGCCTTTACGGACCTGCTCGAATTTCCCGGGACCGCCCATGCCCTGGTCGAGGCAATGGTAGCCGTGGCACTCGTCCTTGGCATCCTGATCGGAGGGTGGCAGCTTCGCTTAACGCTGGATTCTCTGCGCGAGCAGGAGCGCTCGCTGGAAACAGCGCGCGGCGAGCTTGCGCGAATTGTCGACGTGCAGTTTGCGGCTTGGGGACTAACCTCCGCCGAAAGCGATGTTGCGCGGCTTGCCCTGAAAGGGCTCGACGCGCCCGCGATCGCTCGCATACGAAACGCCGCGCCCGGTACGGTTCGCGCTCAACTCACACGCGTCTATGCCAAAGCGGGTGTATCGGGCCGAGAGCAGTTCATGGCATGGTTCTTTGAAGACCTGATGCACGAAAAGGCTGCTTCCACCGGGGAGAGAGGTGTGTTGATTGACCAGAAAAGTGATCTCAAGAAGCCTGCCCCAACTCTCCAGTGCCAACCTGTTCACAAGGCTATTCCCACACGCTCTCGTAAAGTCGCTCCGGATCTTTGATCTTTTAGGCTTCAAAGGTAGCGAGGCTCGGAGGAGGGGTTGTCAGATCTTCGTTGCCTGCCTGCGAAACACATCACCTTGAAGATATCGCAACGGCGCGAGCCGAGAGGCCACAATCGCGGCCTCTCGCAGGAAGGTCAGTTCACGGTGAGATCCGACCTCCACCGGACCTTGCCTTGATCATCCAGGGGAGCACCGCTGGAGCCTTCACCAGTATGCCATTCTTTTTCGCGAAGGCGTGAAGCGCGTCTCGCGCAACCGCGACTGGCTTGTGACCGTCATGTGCCAGATAGCACGTCTTCAGGGTTGCGTCGTGGATGATGTCGCGATCTCCTTTAGACCACTCCTCAAGGAAATCGATAGCATCGTCCAGGTTCGTGATTTCGAGGACCAGATCCTTCCTTTCACGCAGGTAAACTGGCCGGTCAAACATCTTCGGGTGCATTTGTACCTCACTGAATAGCTGCGGCACCAACACCAGCCTGGGAGCGAGATAGCCTGCCAGCCGGCGGGGCCGTTAGGTGGAGTCCGTCAGGCCCGTCCTTGGGAGAACGGGCCTGAACAATCGCGTTCAGCTAGGTGGCGATATTGCTGCCAATGCCCGTGTCATCGAGGGGGACGTTCTCGATGCCGCCAAGCTGAAGGAAGCCATTTCCGGTCAGGACGTGGTTTATGCCAACCTGGCCGGTAATGTCGACGCACAGGCACTAGCCATCATCGCCGCCATGCATGACACTGGCGTCCGCAAGCTGATCTTCTGCACCACGCTCGGCATCTACGACGAAGTGCCGGGCAGGTTCGGTGAATGGAACAACCGGGAGATCGGTGCGTATTTCCCGCCCTACCGCAAGGCGGCGGATCTCATCGAAGCATCGCACTTGGATTATGCCGTGCTGCGTCCAGCCTGGCTGACCGACGCGGATGAAGTCGATTACGAAACGACCGAGCGTAACGAGCCCTTTAAGGGCACCGAAGTCGCGCGCAAGAGCGTCGCAGCCCTTGTCGTGAAGCTGGCCGAAGCGCCGGGTGCGCTCGGCAATCGCAACATCGGCATCAACAAACCCAACACCGATGGCGACAAGCCCGCGTTCATGTGAATGGGCTGGCCACCGGCCCGTAACAACGACCCGATCCTGAAACCAAGGAGATCGCATCATGGAAACCGTGAAAATTCGCAATTACGAATTGTATTGGGATATCACCGCCGACATCCACTTCCCGCCGAACTTCGACAAGTCGAAGAAATATCCGGCGATCATCAGCGCGCGTCCGATCGGAAGCTGCAAACACCAGACCTCGGGCAACGTCTATGGGGTTGCTCTGGCGAACGAAGGTTTTCTCGTCATTGCCTTCGATGCGAGTTTTCAAGGCGCCAGCGGTGGCGAGCCGCGTTTCATTGAAGACCCGACGCTGCGCGTCGAAGACTTCCGCCATGTCGCCGACTATCTGGTCACGCTTCCCTACGTCGCAGCCCCGGCTCGCGACGCTGCGCAAATGTATCGACTGCGGCGCGAAGCCTCCTCTTCAAAGAGACCGCAACACGTCGCCAAATGCATCCAACAGCATGTCCGCATTCTCGCGAGAAAAGACGAGAGGTGGCCGGATTTTCAGAACATTGGCATTCGGACCGGAGGCGCTGATGAGGATGCGGCGATCTCGCAGACCATTTACGATCCGAGTCGTTAGCGCGGCATCAGGGCTCTTGGCGGCAGGGTCGGCAACGATCTCGACGCCGATGAAGAGACCGGAACCGCGCACGTCCCCGAGAGCGTGGTATCGATCCGAAAGGCTCTTGAGGCCACCCATCAGGTAGGAGCCGACCTCCAGCGCATTTTGCTGCAGCCCCTCAATGCGGATCGTGTCGAGCACTGCCTTGCCGGCCGCGGCGGCGACCGGATTGCCGCCGAACGTGTTGAAATAGCGCGCCTTCGGGCCGAACTCAGCGATAACCTCGGGGCGCAGCACTATGCCCGCCATCGGATAGCCGTTACCCATTGGCTTGCCGATCGTCACCATGTCGGGTGCAACGACGTGGCGTTCGAAACCCCACATCGTTTCGCCCGTTCGACCGAAGCCGGGCTGCACCTCGTCGGCGATGAAGAGGCCGCCAGCCTCGTGGATCGCGTCCACCGCAGGCTTGAGAAAACCTCTCGGCCCTTCGAAGATGCCGTCGCTGGAAAAGATCGTATCGGTGATCAGCATGGCCGGCTTGATGCCGTGACGTTTGAGATCGGCGATTGCGGCGCGCACGTCGTGGCCGAATTTTACCGCAATCTGTTCGGGCGAGTGACGGTAGCTGTCCGGCGCGGGCACCGTGCGCACATGCGGGCCGAGCGTCACGGATTCGCCGAGCGAGGGCGAGAATTCGGCAACCGCGCTCGTCAGGCCGTGATAGGCGAGGTCCGTCGCGATGATGCCGGTGCCCCCAGTGACGAAGCGGGCGATGCGAACGGCGAGATCGTTCGCTTCACTGCCGGTGCAGGTGAACATGGCCTGGCTGAGCGCCTCGGGGAAGGTGGCCGTCAGTGCCTCGGCATAGGCGACGATCCCTTCGTGCAGGTAGCGTGTGTGAGTGTTGAGCACGGCCGTCTGCTTCGTGGTTGCCTCCACCACGCGCGGATGGCAATGGCCGAGCGAGGCGACGTTGTTGTAAGCGTCGAGATACCGCTCGCCGGCCGCGTCGTACAGAAAAACGCCTTCGCCGCGGACAAGATGCAGCGGTTTTTCGTAAAACAGGCGGTAGGCGGGACCGAGCACTTTTTCTCGGCGCGCGATAAGCGCCCTCTCGCTCTCGTCTAGCCGGTCGAAATCTGCACGCGAAAAAGCATTCACCATCGACATGATCAAGCCTCGGAAAGGTTGGGCGCGAGCCGTTTCAGCCCGGCCGGAGTGAGATCGACTATGTTCTGCAGGCCGCGGCATGCGGTCGCGTGGTTGCGCATGATGTAGGCCCGGTTCTCAGGAAAACGTGCGGAACGCCACTCCGCGATGATGATGGACATGGCGAGGCGGGAACGGGCGAGAAGCGGTAGCAGCTCGATTTCGGCCGGCTCCAGCGCGCGCGCCGACAGGAATCCTTCGAGGAAGGCGCCGGTGCGGGCGGCCCAGTTGTCGGTCGCAAGGTGATAAGAGAGGGCGACGGCAAGGTCATTGATCAAGGGCGCATGCACCATGTCGCCGAAGTCGATGATACCAACAACTTTGGTCGGCTCTGCCGGATCAAGCAGGATGTTGTGCGGATTGAAATCGTTATGGATGATCTGCCGGCGCTTGATCGCGGCGATCGCCGGCATCGAGCGTTCGAACTCGGCGAGTATGGCCTCCACCTGCGCTCGGCGCTCGATGCCGACATGGTCGAGCAGGGCGACAAGGTCGAGTGTATGAGAAATGTCCCACATCAACTTTCCGGCGGGCGGGCGCCCTTTGTAGTCTTCGAGACCCAGCCCAAGTTGTGCGAGCGCCCGGCCGACGTTGCGGCTCTGCGTCTCTGAGGCCGAGGTGCGGTACTGCAGTTCGCCGCCGAGGAAGGTCAACAGGCGCATGACGCGGGGGCCATCGGAGGTGGAAAGCGTATGGCTCGGCGCTCCGGTTTTCGTGAGCATGAGCCTTGGCACCGGTACATTGGGGGCCGCAGCCTCCAGATGCATTAGCGCACCATCCTGGAACTCAAGCGAGGCCGGGTCTTCGGCGGGATTGGCAATCTTGAGGATGAAGTCCTCTCCGTCCGAGCGGGTAAAAAGAAAAGTCTCGTCCCTTTCGCTTGAGAGCCGCCTGATCGAGCCGCTCGCGCCATAGACCTTCCTCACCGCCGCCTCCGCATCGGAAAGCGATGTCGCGCTCCATGTTGCCGACATGGAATCGGCGTTCTTGGCGGTGGGCGATGGCTCCGTCATGCTTGCTCCGTTGGCGCGGTCGCCCGCATTTCCGTCAATCTCTGCCCGTCAGCTGACCACGACGACGACGACATTGTCGCGCCAGGCCGTTCGGTGAATGATGTCTGCGACACGCCATACTTGAAACACAGCGAAAAAGATGCATCAAGTATCTTGTTATTCCATTTTTCGGACGAATTCCATGCCTCAATTCACGTCACTGGATCATGAGAACCTCAACAGCGTCGTTTATGGTGCGTTGTGCGATGCGCTGATCCAGGGCCGGTTCCAACCCGGCGATCGGCTGAAGATCCGGGATCTGGCAGAGCAATTCGGCACAAGCGTTACGCCGATCCGCGACGCAATCCTTCGGCTTGCCAATGACGAGGCGATTATCTTCCGCTCGCCGCGTGACATCCGCATCCCGGGCTTGAGCGAAAACCGCTACCGCGAGATCCGCGCAATACGGGTGCGCCTGGAGGGACTGGCCGCAGAGACTGCGGCCCAGGTGGCGACGAGCGCGGATATCGAAGCGTTGGAGCGGATCTTGCGCGAAAACGAACAAGCAATCGAGGCCGGCGACCGACTGAAGGGTACGCAACTCAACCAAGCCTTCCACTTCCTGCTGCCGCAGATCGCCGGGCTGCCGGTGCTGAACAGCATCCTGCGGCGGCTCTGGCTGCGGATGGGACCACATATTTCCGATGCTTACATAGAGGGCGGACGGGCGATGATTGACCACCACTACCCGGTCGTCGAAGCCCTGAAGCGGCACGATCCCGCCGCCGCTTCGATGGCAATCGTCGACGACATCCTGCTCGGCGGCAAGCCGATCCTCGAGCGCATCGAACGGGGCAGCGAGCCGGAGGCGCGCCGGGCTTAACGTCGCTTGGCATAGGAGACTTGCAATTCATGGGCAGCCTATTACGATGCATCAAATATCAAAAGGAAGCGCTCCGATGACCGATGATTGCCGGTACATGTTGCTGACGGGGGCGAGCCGCGGGATCGGGCACGCAACGGTCAAGCTCTTTCAGTCGAAGGGCTGGCGCATTCTCACCGTTTCTCGCCAGTCCTTTTCCGAGGAATGTGCCTGGCCGTCCGCACGCGAGAGCCATATCCAGGCCGACCTTGCCGACCTCACGCAGATTGACCGCCTGGCTGCGACCGTTCGCGAGCGCCTACCGAACGGCCGACTGCATGCACTCGTGAACAATGCGGGCATTTCGCCGAAGGGACCGGGCAAGAGTCGCCTCGGTGTGCTGGATACCGATGCCGATGTCTGGACGCAGGTGCTCAACGTAAATCTTGTGTCGACCGCTTTGATCGCCCGCGCGCTCATGCCGGAACTGGAAGCGGCGAAGGGCTCGATCGTCAATGTTACGTCCATCGCAGGCTCTCGCGTCCACCCTTTTGCAGGCGTTGCCTATGCGGCGTCCAAAGCGGCGCTGGCCTCACTGACCCGCGAAATGGCGCACGAATTCGGCCAACGCGGCGTCAGGGCGAACGCCATCGCGCCGGGCGAGATCGAAACGTCTATCCTGTCGCCCGGAACCGATGAACTGGTGGCGGCGGAAGTGCCGATGCGAAGACTGGGCGAACCACGCGAAGTCGCGGAGACCATCTACTTCCTTTGCACCGAGCCATCGTCCTACATCAACGGCGCGGAAATCCACATCAACGGAGGGCAGCACGTCTGACAACGGTCAAATCGGGAAAAACCCGTTGGCCTGCAATGACTAGAATGCATCCATCGGTTGAAACGTCCAAGGGAGAATGGGCGCAAAGACCGGTGAGGCCGCAGCCACCGCCGCAAACAGGACGGGGACAACGGTCTGCATGGGATCGTCATCGGAGCCGCAGCGGCTCTTTCACCAACGAAGAAAAGGGGAATGCCATGAAGACAATCTTTCAATCGGGTGTCCTGGCGGCGGCTGCCGTCGTTCTGTCGGCGGGCCTTGCTGTGCCGGTTTTCGCGCGAGATCTAACAGTCGTTTCATGGGGTGGAAACTATCAGGATGCCCAGCGCAACATCTACTTCAAACCGTTCTCCGAAAAGTCCGGCAAGCCAGTGCTCGACGAAGCCTGGGACGGCGGGATCGGCGTCATCCAGTCGAAGGTCAAGGCCGGCGCACCGAACTGGGATGCGGTGCAGGTGGAAGCCGAAGAACTGGCGCTCGGTTGTGCCGACGGTCTTTATGAAAAGATCGACTGGGACAAGATGGGCGGTAAGGACAAATTCCTCGATTCTGCGGTCAATGACTGTGGTGTCGGCGCCATCGTCTGGTCGACGGCCATCGCCTATGACGGCGACAAGCTGAAGGAAGGCCCGACTTCCTGGGCGGACTTCTGGAACGTCGAAAAGTTCCCCGGCAAGCGCTCGCTGCGCAAGGGCCCAAAATACACGCTGGAATTCGCGCTACTCGCCGATGGTGTCTCCAAGGATGAGATCTATGACGTTCTCGGTACAGAGGAGGGGGTCGCCCGCGCCTTCAAGAAACTCGACGAATTGAAGCCTAACATCGTCTGGTGGGAATCGGGCGCACAGCCGTTGCAGTTTCTCGCATCGGGCGAAGTCGCCATGACTTCGGCATACAACGGCCGCATCACCGGCATCAATCGGTCGGAAGGCAAGAACTTCAAGGTCGTCTTTCCCGGCAGCATTTATGCCGTCGATAGCTGGGTCGTGTTGAAGGATGCGGAGAACAAGGAGGCTGCGCAGGACTTCATCGCTTTTGCGAGCCTGCCGGAAAACCAGGCGAAACTGCCGGAATTCGTGGCATACGGTCTGCCGAACAAGGAGGCCGCGTCCAAAGTACCGGCGGAATTCTCCAAGGACCTGCCAACCGATCCTGCCAACATGACAGATGCCATCTCGCTCAATGTCGATTTCTGGATCGACAATGCCGAGACGCTGACGCAGCGCTTCAACGCCTGGCTCGCCCAGTAAGAACATCCGTGGTGAAGGGCGCTCCACCGGGAGCGCCCTTTCCTGGATGGCTGGGTGCGTTTCTTGAGGACGCATCCTTCGCCTTTAGCGATGGAGTCTGCCGTGGCCGAATACATTCGATTTGACCGCATTACGAAATTCTACGGCCCGCTTTGCGTGGTTGAACATCTCGATCTCGGCATCGGGAAGGGGGAGTTCGTCAGCCTGCTCGGCCCGTCCGGCTCGGGCAAAACAACGCTTCTTATGATGCTCGCTGGCTTCGAGCAGCCGACCGCGGGCGAGATCCTTCTCGACGGAACTGCCATCAATAAGGTGCCCACCTACAAGCGGGACATGGGTGTTGTCTTCCAGAGCTACGCGCTCTTCCCGCACATGTCAGTCGGCGAAAACATCGCTTTTCCGCTCCAGATGCGGGGCATTGGCAAGGCGGGGATCGATGAGCGCGTCAAACGTGCACTCGACATGGTGCAGCTTTCAACCCTTTCCGACCGACGGCCCTCGCAGCTCTCGGGTGGCCAGCAGCAGCGCGTGGCGCTTGCCCGGGCGCTTGTCTTCGAACCGCGTGTCGTGCTGATGGACGAGCCACTCGGCGCGCTTGACAAGCAGTTGCGCGAGCAGATGCAACTCGACATCCGCGATCTGCACCGCCGCCTCGGCCTAACAATCGTTTTCGTTACGCATGACCAGTCCGAAGCGCTTACGATGTCGGATCGCGTCGCCGTCTTCAACAAGGGCAAGATCGAGCAGATCGGGACACCCCGCCAGGTCTACGACGAGCCGGCGACGCGCTTCGTCGCCGAATTCATCGGCGAGACCAATCTCGTCGAAGGTGTCGTGGAAACCGTGCAAGGCGCGGAAGCGACTGTGCGTCTTCGTTCCGGGGCACAAATTGTGTCGGCGGTTTCCGGCAGCGTCGCTTCCGGCCAATCCGTCTTTCTCTCCATCCGTCCGGAACGGGTAGATCTCAGCGAGACGCGCAGTGAGGGTCGAAACGTCTTGGAAACGGAAGTTACGGATTCCGTTTATCAGGGCGATCATTTGCGCGTGCAGTTGCAGAACGCCACTCACCCGCTGATCGCCAAACTCGGCAGAAGGTCGCGCGAGTTTCCGCCAGGCACCAAAGTCTTTGCGGCGTTTTCGGCCGGCGATTGTCGGGTCATTGCGCCATGAGTGGAGTCTCCTCTCGCACTGGACGATCGCTGCTTCTTCTGGCGCCGCTGCTCTTTTTCCTCATCGGCTTCTTCGTTTGGCCGCTCTTCAGCATGATGGCGCAGTCCGTGTCGGATCCGGCCGTGTTGCGGCTGCTGCCACGCAGCGCGGAAGTTCTGGCCGATTGGGACCGTAAGTCTCCACCCACCACACCCATGCAGATGGCGCTGATGGAGGACCTGAAGTCCGTCGACGACGAACAGGCGCTTGGTGACATGGTGCGGCGTCTCAACAGCGCCCGCTCCGGTTTTCGCACGCTGATGGGGAAGACGACGAGTGCATTGAAAGATACGGCGAACCCACCCGCCGACCTCGTTTCCATCGACAAACGCTGGGAGAAGCCGGAGTTCTGGCTGGCGATCGCAGATGCGCTCTCGCCCTATACCGACCGCAACCTGCTTGCCGCCGTCGATCTTGGTCGCAATGCGGTTGGTGATATCGAGCATCTGCCGCCAGACCAGTCCGTCAACGCCGTGATCCTCATGCGCACCTTCTGGATAGCCGCGCTCGTCACCTTCGCATGCGCCTGTATCGGCTTTCCGTACGCAATCATCGCCGCTTCGCTCGAGGGTTGGAAGCGTGATCTGATGCTTGGCGCCGTGTTGTTGCCGCTGTGGACGTCGCTTCTGGTGCGCACCGCGGCCTGGTTCATCCTGTTGCAGGAGCAGGGTCTCATCAATGATCTCCTGCGCGCCATCGGCCTCATAGATGCGCCGCTGACGCTGATCTTCAACCGCACCGGCGTCATCATCGCCATGACCCATGTGTTGTTGCCGTTCATGGTGCTGCCGATCTATTCCGTGCTCATCACCATCCCGAAGAACTTGATGCCGGCCGCCGCCTCGCTCGGCGCGCGCCCGCTGCGCGCTTTCCTGAGAGTGCTGCTGCCGCTAAGCCTCAGGGGTGTGGCGTCCGGCGCTCTGCTAGTGTTCATCTCTGCGATTGGCTATTACATAACGCCGGCGCTGATTGGCGGACCGGGCGACCAGATGATCTCCTCGATCATCGCCTTTTACGCCACGGGATCGGCGAATTGGGGCATGGCCGGTGCGCTCGGGCTCGTACTCCTGGTCGCAACTCTACTGCTCTACAGCGTCTACTCACGGCTCTCCAGCGACGAAGTTGGGGGGCGGTGACCATGCCGATAAAAATCGCCAAGGCCACCTTCGCCACGCTGACGATCCTCTTCCTCGTCGCGCCACTCATTGCCATCCTGCCGCTCGCCTTCACCTCTAGCGTGATCCTCACCTATCCGATCCCGTCGTGGTCCCTACGCTGGTTTGAGGAACTCTTCTTCGCGGACGCCTGGCGGCGGGCAATCGTCAACAGCCTGATCATCGGCACGGGCACGACCTTGCTCGCAACCGCGCTTGGTACGGCCGCGTCGCTCGGCCTGCGCAACCGCCTTCTTCTCTTTCGCGGTTCGATGCGCACACTTTTCCTGCTGCCCATGGTGGTGCCGGCCGTCGTGCTGGGGGTCGGCATGCAAGTGCTGCTGGCGGGTTTTGGCCTTACCAACGGTTACATGGGCGTGATCATCGCCCACACGGTCGTTGCGGTGCCCTTTGTGGTCGTGAGCGTCACCGGCGCGCTTGCCGGCATCGACCAGCGCGTCGAGCTTGCGGCCCAGAGCCTCGGTGCTTCGCCAACCACGGTGTTCCGCCGGGTCACCCTGCCGCTCGCCATGCCGGGCGTACTCTCTGGCGCGGTGCTCGCCTTTGCGACGTCGTTGGACGAAGTCGTCCTCACGCTCTTCGTCGCAGGCCCGAACCAGCGGACGTTGGCGCGGCAGATGTTTTCCAGCATCCGTGAAAATATCAGCCCTGCGATCGCTGCGGCGGCCTTCCTCTTCATCGCGGGGACGGTTTTGATCGGGCTCGTTGTGGTTGTGTCGCGGTCCTTGATTGCGAAGCGGCGCTAGGAGACGGGAAGCACAGCGCTCCCAGCATCTCACCGCAGACGGTGTCGAACTCTGCAGGATTGCGGTGCGGCGGCTTGCATTTCCCGGACGCAGTACGTGACCTCCGCAGAGGCATAGGTCTCAGCCAGCAGGAGTTTGCCGAGATCGTCGGCCTCACTCGTCGGCAGATCGCGGAAATAGAAGTTGGCGGTGCGAACCCAAGGTTGGAGACACTGGAGAAAGTCGGCCGGGGGGCTTGGTCGTTGGCTTCGTGGCGAAGCCAGAGCCGGACCCCTAGTCTGCTATCCTCGGAATACACGGTTTGAATTCCGTCCGATTAAAAGTGAAATCTCGTCTCGGGCCGAACGAGCTATCTTATTTCGAACATCGAGATTGCCAAGAAGGCCGGCGCACGTATAGTTTCCATCTCTCCGGGCGGCTCCGTCGTCGCCTCCCTCGCCGATGGAAGCATCAATCTCAACGCCTACCGCGCCTCGACCCATCCCCTCATCGTGCCGACCGGCCGCGCCCCGATGTATGTGATGCTCGACGTGCTTTTTGCCCTGCTCGCGCGCAAGTGCGAGGCAGACACGCTATGAACCGGATGCAAGGACAATCGACATGGAAACGACCTTTTCGCCAGTGCTGACCGTTTGCGGGATCGACGAACTACCGGGCCAGAGCGACAGGAAGGTGACCCACGTCCTGTCGATCGTCGATCCGGAGCTGCCGGAACTTGAGGCGTTTGGCGGTTACGGCGCCCATCACCGCACGACCTTGCGCTTCCACGACATCATTGCAGCCGTACCTAACCGGGTGATGCCGCGCCCCGACCATGTCGAGGCGATCCTTCGCTTCGGGAACGACTTCCTGGAGCGCGCAGATAAGCAGGCGTCGAGCCACGTTCTGGTGCATTGCCATATGGGCGTGTCGCGATCGACCGCCGCGATGCTGACCCTGATGGCGCAGGCAAACCCGGACGAGCCGGGCGAGAGCCTGTTTGCCCGTCTTGTCGCCATCCGTCCGCAGGCCTGGCCGAACTCGCAGATGATCGGCTTTGCCGATGAACAGCTCGGCCGCGGAAGCGACCTCACCACGGCGCTGCGCCGCCATTACGGACGACAGATCAAAAGCCGCCCCGAGTTCACCGAATGGATGACCTCCCTCGGCCGCGAGGCGGAGTTGAAGATGGCCATGCTCGGCTGACGTCGACCGCTGACTCGTAGACCTTTTGTTCGCGGCCGTTCGATGATCATGCGATCCCCGAGCTTGAAGGCGGCCCCGCCCTCTGCGGCCGCGACCTCAGTTGCGTCGCGCACCGTGGGCCTAGGCGTCTCGCTGACGCCGCCATATACCCAGGCATCGACTAGTCGCATGTTCTCGATCAGATCAGGCGAGCAATCGACGCTGACGAGAGGGCGCGTTTAGAAAGGGAAGGGGCTCTTTTCGGGAGCCACCATTGGGTCGGGGAGCACGGCTCCCACATCGTCAGCGCCGCCCACACTTTCGCCCGCGTGTATAACGTCATGGTGAAGCGGGCGGCTTGCGGTTGGGATGCTCGCATCGTTTGATGCAGTTTATCGTCTCTGACGCGGTGACCGCTTCTTTTGCGCGACTCCTTAGCGAAATCGACCTTCTTCGGAACGTCGGTCGCCGTGCCATCAGCCCTTCGAGGCGAGATCGAGCAACGTCGCTCGCAGAAGATGATCACCTTCTCCTGCCAGAACCTCGGCCTGTAGCGAGCCCATTTTTTCAGAGATGTTCGAGACCCATGCTGTCGGCAACATCCACATCGGCCGCCTGCTGGAGAGGCAGGCAAATGGGAGGCGGCTCATCACCAGGATCAGTACCCCGTATTTGAGCGGAGCTGCTTGCCGGGGGCGTGGGCCCGGTTGCTGAATAATCGCCGGCGCCTGCCGAACCTCCTTGGTCGATCGATTTCCGCCCGTTTAAGCGGGCGGAAAGTGGCTGCTGCTGTCTGTGGATAGAAATACCGTTTAATTTCAATTGGTTGTGAGATTTATGTCGGGCCCACGAAAATCCCTGTTGACGTGTCGGATGTGTGGGGTCTATAAGCCCGATCACTGACGAGGGCGGCGGCGCTGCTGGCGACGACGACCTTCGCTCTAGAGTTTCCTGATTGGCTTGGTGCTGATTGAGGGGTTCGGAACGAGCGTTCTGGGCTTTGTGGAAACGGTTTGACGGACGGTGAGTTCGTCGGTTTTTTGACAATTGAATATAGAGAAAGAGAAACGTGGGCGGCGGAGCTCGTGGGGAACCTTTAGGGGTTCTTTCGGAAAGAGACTTTGGCGGTCACGTTTTAACAAGAGACTACACCT
>NZ_JACVBF010000021.1:0-141775 GCF_014852195.1 Ensifer sp. ENS08 | reverse complement strand
ACGACTATTTCCGCCACAACGGTGCCGGCGAGATGCTGGTGTTTTCCGCCGCCGACTTCGAGGACTTCCGCGAGCCGCGCCCGGACATGCCGCCGGAGATGGAGGGCGAACTCGAAGAGGTCGTGCGTATTCTTGCGGAGAACCGCTGGCCCTGGCGACTGCATGCCACCTATGACGAGACGATCACCCGTGCGCTCGACGTCTTCGAGAAGGTCAACCGGGATATCCCGCTTGAGGGCATCAACTGGTTCTTCGACCATGCGGAGACGATCTCTGACCGCTCGATCGACCGGATCGCCGCCCTTGGCGGCGGCATCGCCGTGCAGCACCGCATGGCCTATCAGGGCGAGTACTTCGTCGAGCGCTACGGCCATGGTGTCGCTGAAGCGACGCCGCCGGTGGCCAAGATGCTGGCAAAGGGCGTCAACGTCTCCGCCGGTACCGATGCGACCCGCGTCGCATCCTACAACCCCTGGGTTTCGCTGTCGTGGATGGTGACCGGCAAGACTGTCGGCGGCCTGCAGCTCTACCCGCGCGCCAACTGCCTCGATCGCGAGACGGCGCTTCGGATGTGGACCGAGAAGGTGCAGTGGTTTTCAAACGAGGAAGGCAGGAAAGGCCGGATTGAGAAGGGGCAGTTCGCCGACCTCATCGTGCCGAACAAGGATTTTTTCAACTGCGCCGAGGACGAGATTTCCTTCCTCACGTCAGAGCTCACGATGGTCGGCGGCAAGATCGTCTATGCGGCCGGCGAATTTGCCTCTCACGACGAGAACAAGGTGCCGCCGGCAATGCCCGACTGGTCGCCGGTCCGCACCTTCGGCGGTTATGCCGCCTGGGGTGAGCCCGAGGGCGCCGGAAAGCGCTCGCTCCGGCGCACCGCGATCACGTCGTGCGGCTGCGCCAGCGATTGCGGCGTCCATGGCCACGATCATGCCGGCGCCTGGACGTCGAAACTGCCGATCGCCGACCTTAAGGGTTTCTTCGGCGCGCTTGGATGCTCCTGCTGGGCGGTGTGACGATAGCGGAAGGGAAACGCAGAATGCGCACGAAAGCCGGCGCCGTCGCGATGGCCGCGGTCTCAATCTTGCTCAACGCATCGCTCGGACCGGAGCAGGCCTCGGCCTCGCCGACTGAGGGCGTCCGGCACCTCTCGGCGAAAGTCGTGGTGAACCATCCGCCGGCGAAGCATGGAGCCTACTACCAAGGCATATCCCAGAGCGCGATCACCGCTTTGAAACGGCCGAAAAATCGATGAGGGGCGGCTTTGCCGCCTATCAAGCCGAAGACCGCCTGACAAGGAAACGAAAGATTGAGCCCCTCTTCCCTCGAAAACCGTCTCGCCGTTCGCCTCCGGCCGGGCCTTTCCGGCAACCGTGTCATATTCGTCGGGTTGCTGGCGCTCTGCTCGGCCTATATCCAGGGACCCTTGACGAAAATTTTCGACTTCCCGGGCGCGCTTGCCGAGATGGAGCATTTCGGCCTCTATCCGGCACCGCTCTTTGCTGTCGGCATCATCGTTTTTGAGCTTGCGATGTCGGCTCTCGTTCTCTCAGGCTTCTACCGCTGGGCGGCGGCAGGCGCGCTTGCGGCCTTCACCCTCGCCGCCACCTTGCTCGCATTCCGCTTCTGGGAACTGCCGCCCGGCATGGAGCGCGCGATAGCGACAAACGGTTTCTTCGAACATATCGGCCTTGCCGGCGCATTCGTGCTCGTTGCAGTCTATGATCTGCGCGAACGTGCATCCACGGAGAGGGGCGGCCAATGACGCAGGCAGCGACCAACAACGCCGGCACTTTCGCGCCCTTGCGCCAGAAGGTCTTCGCCGTGCTCTGGGTGGCGACGATCATCGGCAACACCGGCAGCTTCATCCGCGATGTCGCGAGCTCCTGGCTCGTCACCGACCTGTCGGCAACGCCCGCCGCCGTCTCGATGATCCAGGCGGCCGCGACGCTGCCGATCTTCCTGCTCGCCATTCCCGCCGGCGTGCTCTCCGATATTCTCGACCGACGCAAATTCCTGATCGTCGTGCAGTTCCTGCTCGCATCCGCGAGCCTCTGCCTGTTGTTCCTCTCTGCAAGCGGGCTGCAGTCGGTGACCTCGCTGATTGCGCTTACCTTTGTCGGTGGCATCGGCGCAGCGCTGGTTGCCCCCACCTGGCAGGCGATCGTGCCGGAGCTCGTGTCGCGACCGGACGTCAAGGGCGCGGTCGCGCTGAACTCGCTCGGCATCAACATCTCCCGCGCGATCGGCCCGGCGCTTGGCGGCTTGCTGCTTGCCTGGTTTGGCGCGGCCGTCACCTATGGCGTCGATGTCATCAGCTATGTCTTCGTCATTGCCGCATTGGTCTGGTGGCGGCGGCAGGTGCCGGAGGACGACGCGCTCGGCGAGCGCTTCCTCGGCGCCTTCCGGGCCGGCCTGCGCTATGCGCGCGCCAGCCGCGAGCTGCATGTGGTGCTTTTGCGTGCAGCCGTGTTTTTCGCTTTTTCAAGTGCGATCTGGGCGCTGCTGCCGCTGGTCGCCCGCCAGCTTCTCGGCGGCGGCGCCAGCTTCTACGGCATCCTGCTCGGCGCCGTCGGCGCCGGCGCGATCGGCGGCGCGCTGGTGATGCCGCGCTTGCGGGCCCGGATGGATGCCGACGGATTGCTGCTTTTGTCCGCGGTCCTGACCGCCGCCGTCATGGGCGTGCTTTCCTTCGCGCCGGCGCAATGGGTGGCGGTGGCGGCGCTGCTCGTCTGTGGTGCGGCCTGGATCATGGCGTTGACGACGCTGAACAGCACTGCGCAAGCGATCCTGCCCAACTGGGTGCGCGGACGCACGCTCGCCGTCTATCTGACCGTCTTCAACGGCGCGATGACCGGCGGGAGCCTTGCTTGGGGCGCGACCGCCTCGGCGATCGGCGTGCCCTTCACGCTCGCCGTGGCGGCCATCGGCCTTCTCTCAGTCGGCTTCGCCTTCCACGCCATGAAGCTGCCGAAAGGTGAGGCGGATCTCATTCCTTCCAATCATTGGCCGGAGCCGCTGACCAGCGAGCCGGTCGAACACGACCGCGGACCGGTTCTCGTCCTGATCGAATATACGATCGACAAGGCGGATCGGTCCGAGTTCCTGAAGGCGCTCGCCCGCCTGTCGCACGAGCGGCGGCGCGACGGCGCCTATGGCTGGGGCGTGACCGAGGACGCGGCCGATCCCGGACGGCTGGTCGAATGGTTTATGGTCGAATCCTGGGCAGAGCATCTGCGCCAGCACAAGCGCGTGTCGAAGGCCGATGCCGACATTCAGGACGATGTCCGCCGCTACCACAAGGGGCCGGCCGCGCCGGTCGTCAACCACTTTCTCGCGATCAACCACCCCCATCTCGGTTGACGCGGACCGCACGTCCCGGCGCGGATCTCGCGCCGGGGCCACATCTCGAAGACATACACCCAACCCAAACAAAGGAACCGTTCCCATGACCGAGAACTTCGTCAGGACTGAAGACGGCGTCGATATCTTCTACAAGGATTGGGGCTCGGGCCAGCCCATCGTCTTTCACCATGGTTGGCCCCTGTCGGCGGACGATTGGGATGCGCAGATGCTCTATTTCGTCAGCAAGGGCTACCGGGTCATCGCCCATGACCGCCGCGGCCATGGCCGTTCGACGCAGGTGAGCGAGGGACACGACATTGCACACTACGCGAAGGATGTTGCGGCGCTGACCACCAAGCTCGGCCTCAGCGATGCAATCCACATCGGTCACTCCACCGGTGGCGGCGAAGCGGTGGCTTACGTGGCGCGCCACGGCGGCGGCCGGGTTTCCAAGCTGATCATCGTCGGCGCCGTGCCGCCGATCATGGTCAAGACCGAAAACAATCCGGGCGGCCTGCCGATCGAGGTGTTCGACGGTTTCCGGGCGGCGCTTGCTGCCAACCGCGCCCAGTTCTTCCTCGACGTTCCGGCCGGCCCGTTCTACGGCTACAACCGCCCGGGTGCCGAGGTATCGGAAGGCGTCGTCCGCAACTGGTGGCGTCAGGGCATGATGGGCAGCGCCAAGGCCCATTACGAAGGCATCAAGGCCTTCTCCGAAACCGACTTCACCGAAGACTTGAAGGCGATCGACGTGCCGACGCTGGTCATGCACGGCGACGACGACCAGATCGTGCCGATCGACGACAGCGCGCGACTGGCGGTGAAGCTGCTGAAGAACGGCACGCTCAAGGTCTATGAGGGTTATCCACATGGCATGTTGACAACCCATGCCGATGTCATCAATCCCGACCTGCTCGCCTTCATTAAGGCCTAAAGCTCGGGCACGGTCCGCGGTGTCCGGGTATTGCGGACCGTGCCGGGACAACGCTACTGCATGGTTCCCTATTCATCGCCGGTTTTGCGGACGGAACATGCAGCGCTTCGAAGCGCTACAGCGCCCTCTATGCGCCTCAAAGGCGCGCGGCGCTGTAGTGCCGGCGCCGCACCGACAGCGGCGCGCAGCCGCGCCGGTTGCCAGGAATTCATCGTCAGTGTCTTCAGCGCGCCCGCTTCGGCCGGCGAACGGCCCGGACGACGCCGCTCGGGCCGCCGCCACAGAAGAAGCGCTCGCCGCCATCGGACTCGAGGCCCGATACGCCCATTCCGGTCGGCATGGCGACCGTTTCGAGCACCGCTCCCGTTTGCGGATCGATGCGCCTGATATCGCTTTCGTCACCCTCCCAGGTGCCGTGCCAGAGTTCGCCGTCGACCCAGGACACCCCGGTCACGACGCGCTTGGATTCGATCGTGCGCAGGATTGCGCCGTTCTCGGGATCGATCTGATGAATTTTGCGGCCCCGATGCTGCCCGACCCAAAGCGTGCCCTCGGCCCAGGCAAGGCCGGAATCGCCGCCACCGCCTGGCGCCGGGATTGTCGCGAGAATTTTCCCGGTTTCCGGATCGATCTTCTGGATGCGATCTTCGGCGATCTGGAAGAGGTGCTTGCCGTCAAACGCCGTACCGGCATGCGCGGCGACGTCGATCGAGCGGACGGGCGCACCGTTTTCCGGGTCGAAGGCGTTGATCGTGTCACCGGCGGCGAACCATACGTTCCGGCCGTCGAAGGTGACGCCATGGACCTGGTCTGCCCCGGGGAACGGGCCATATATCTGGATGATTTCGGCTTCGGATCTTTTCATGGGTCTGATCCTATTCGTTTGGCAAAGGGCCAGGGAGTAACAACACTGTCGGGAATGCGGCAATCGGCGGCACGACCCAGCGCCGTGCCCGCCCGCGCCCGATCGGCATAACCTTGCCTTGCGAGGCGAGCTCTTCGAGCGCCCGCTGCACGGTGCGCGCGCTGGCGTCGAGCGCGATTGCGAGCGCCGAACTTGACCAGGCCTCGCCGTCCGCCAGCAGCGCCCGCATCGTCGCATGTCGCTCGTCGACCGGCGGGGCAAGGACGACGACCGTGTGCTTGCCGTGCGGCACCAGCCGGAAGCCATCGCTCGTCGCCGTGATATCCGCAAGCGGGCGCAGTTCCTCGCGCAGCCGGCCGATTTCGACACGCAGCCTTGCCCGGTGGGATTCGTCGACATGTCGTGCGCCGAAGGCCCGGGCGAGCAAGGTTCGCCTTGAGACGTCTCCCGGCCAGGCTTCGCCCAGCGCGCGCGCCAGCGCAAAGAGCACCGGCCGAGTGGCAAGCGTGCACAAGGTCGCTTGTCGTCGGACGAGGTTCCGGCAGGCGTCGATGACGAGGGCGCCGGAAGCAAGCAGCTCTTCGACCTCGCCAAGCAGCAGCGAGCGCTCTTCCCCATCCGCCATGAGGCGGGCAGCCGGCGCCTTAAGCACGGCGGCCGCGTTTTCAACTTCCAAGATCAGGGCCGGAATGCCGGTCGCCCGTGCCGCTTCGCCCGCCCGCCCGAAGGCGGCGGTGGCGGCCTCGGTTCGCAACCGGCGCACGGCGATGCCGGCGAGCGCCAGGTCGTGGGCGGCTTTCGACAGCGGTGTCAGCCGCGCCGTATCGATATCGGCAAGCAAGTTCTCGGCCTCGTCCAGACGGCCGATCAAGAGCAGGCGCCGTGCCCCGAGATTGCGGGCGTGGGCGGCGTTGAGGTGGTCGCCATGGGTTTCGAGCGTCGAGCGGGCGGCGTCGAGCGCCCGCATCGGCCAGGAAAGATCACGGCAGACGATGGCGATCTCTGCCTCGGCGACGATGCACCGCGCCCGCGCCACCGCTTCCTTCGGGCCGAAGGCGCGCGCGGCGTTCTTCAGCAGGACCTTTGCGCGGGTGAAGTCTCCAAGCTGGGCCATGGCGATGCCGCGCAGCGCTAGTGCCGGCGGATCGTCGCGTAGCGCCACCCGCTTCAGCGCGCCGAGCGGGTCGCCCGACGCCAGTGCTCGCGCCGCGGCGGTGATCAGCGAATCCATCGAAATCCCGTCACACTTGTCACTCCCGCAGGCCGTGTTCCAGCCTTTATCTATCTCTCAGGTGGCAACGGACAACAGAAAGAAGCTTCGTCGCACAATCAAGCGGAAACAGTCGGGCGCATGCCTTCAAGGCTGCATCGAATGTGAATCTGCACCTATTATGAAATTCTTTCGAAGCTCCTGTCGGCTTGGCACCGGCGTGAGCGTCTTTCAATCGGGCGGGTGAGGGGATGTCCCAGGCACGGTCCGCCGCGCGATCAGGTTGCACAATTTTTCGGCGTGGCCGGACGTCGGGCCGGGCGGATTTAAGGAGATTTGCAATGACCAATTCGCATTACCGTTGGGTCATCGTGGCGGCGGGCGGGCTGCTCGGCTGCCTGGCGATCGGCGCCATGTTTTCGCTTCCGGTGTTCCTGCTGCCGATTTCGCGCGACACCGGCTGGTCGGTGACAGGCGTTTCGAGCGCCATGACCATCGGCTTCCTGGCCATGGCATTTGCCAGCATCGCTTGGGGCAGCCTTTCCGACCGATGGGGCGCGCGTCCGATCGTGCTCATCGGCTCGGTGCTCTTGGCCGTCAGCCTCATGGCAGCGAGCTGGACGACCTCGCTGATCGCCTTCCAGATCCTTTTCGGTGTCGTGGTCGGCACCGCGACGGCGGCGATCTTCGCGCCGATGATGGCTTGCGTTACCGGCTGGTTCGATACGCATCGCAGCCTCGCGGTCTCGCTCGTCTCGGCCGGTATGGGCATGGCGCCGATGACGATGTCGCCCTTTGCCGCCTGGCTGGTATCCGCCTACGACTGGAGAACCGCTCTGCAGATCATCGCGCTGGTCGTTGCCGTCATCATGATCCCGGTCTCGTTTCTCGTTCGCCAGGCGCCGGCACTTGCCGACGGCGCTGCCGCGGCCTCGCCCGGGGAAGAGCCCCATTCGTCGATGACGACCAGCCAGGTGCTGAAATCGCCGCTCTTCATCATCCTGCTTCTGACCAACTTCTTCTGCTGCGCCACCCATTCCGGCCCGATCTTCCACACTGTGAGCTACGCGATCACCTGCGGCATTCCGGTCATGGCGGCCGTGTCGATCTACAGCGTCGAGGGTCTTGCCGGCATGGGCGGCCGCGTCGTCTTCGGTCTGCTCGGCGACCGTTTCGGGGCCAAACGTGTGCTCGTTCTTGGACTTCTGGCCCAGGCCTTCGGCGCGCTTGCCTATGTCTTTGCCGCCGGGCTCGGCTCGTTCTACGCAGTCGCCGCCCTGTTCGGCTTCATCTACGCGGGCGTCATGCCGCTCTATGCGGTGCTTGCCCGCGAGAATTTCCCCTTGCGGATGATGGGGACGGTGATCGGCGGGACGGCCATGGCTGGCAGCCTTGGCATGGCGACGGGACCGATTGCCGGGGGCCTGATCTATGATGCGCTGGCAAGCTACACCTGGCTTTACATCGGTTCCTGGGGCATCGGCCTCGGCGCGTTCCTGATCGCGCTCACCTTCCGGCCGGCGCCGCGCTACCAGGCGGCGGTGGCCGCGGCCTGATGCGAGCGTGCTGACAGCGAGAGAAAGGGCTCCGCCTGGGAAGGGGAGCCCTTTGGATCATTGCAGGCGCTCATCCGCGTCCGTCTTAGCGGTCGTCTATCCGGACCGTTCGTGCGCCGACATGCAGCGCCCGGCCGGCGCCGAGGCCCATGATCGCCACGCCGATGCCGAGCGCGATGAAGAGAACGGCGCTGGCGGCGAAGCTGCCGGTCCAGCTGCGGATGAAGCCGACAAGCAGGGGGCCGATGGCGGCAAGCACGTAGCCGACGCCCTGGGCCATGCCGGAGAGATGGGCCGCCACGTGCGAATCGGGAGAGCGCAGCACAATGAGGGTCATCGCCGCAGCAATCAGGCCGCCCTGGCCGATCCCTTGCAGAACAGCCCAGACGAGCACCGTCGAGAGCGGCGCGAAAAGGATGCCGATCAGTGCGATGACGGCCGCGGCGACGAGCGCCACGCAGACGGCGCGCTGGTCGCGGCGCCTTACGGCGAAGGATGGCACGAGCAGGCAGGTGACGACCTGCATCATGATCGAGGCGGAGACGACCGCACCGGCAGTTGCGGCATCTAGGCCACGCTCACGCAGGATCGGCGCCATCCAGCCGAAGACGCAATAGGCGAGTGCGGATTGCAGACCCATGAAGAGCGTCACCTGCCAGGCGAGCCGATCGCGCCAGAGGCCGACGACGCGGAAGCCGCTGTGGCGGGCTTGCGCCTTGCCACGCAGCGCCTGCGGTGCCCAGATCATCAGCACGATGAGGGCGGGTACCGCCCAGGCCGCGAGCGCGCCGGACCAGGAGCCGACCACATGGTGTTCGATCGTCAGCGTCAGGCCGGCGGCGCTGGCAGCACCGGCGCACAGCGCCATGGTATAGAGGCCCGTCATCATCGCGGCGCGGTCGGGAAAGTCACGCTTGACGAGGCCGGGAAGCAGCACGTTGCCGATCGCGATCGCCGCACCTGCCGCAAATGTCGAAAGGAAAAGCAGCGGCACGGACTGAACGCCGCGCAGACCCGTGCCGAGCGTCAGCAGGACGAGCACCCCGAGAAGCGTGCGTTCGGCACCGAAGCGTTGGGCGAGCTTCGGCGCAAGCGGCGCGAAAAGGCCGAGACAGAGCACCGGCAGGGTGGTGAGCACGCTGGCGCTGGCGGTGGAAAGGCCGGTCGCCTGCATCACCTCGGGCAGGAGCACCGAGAGACTTGAAAACAGCGGCCTGAGGTTGAAGGCGATGAGCACGAGGCTGACGCCCAGCAGGATGCGGGCGCTGCGGCTCAGCACCGGTGGTTGCGGTGCCGGCAGGCTGTCGGCCTCGGCATCGATAAGCTGGTCTTCGATGTCCGGCGGTTCGGCGGCTTCGGCTTTGTGGGGATCACGAAAAGTCTGGTTCATTGGGAAAGTAGCCGATCAAGTTCAGCGAGGACGGGGGCCATGAACGCCCGAACGGCGGCCGCGGCCTTGTCCGGATCACTGGCCGCAATGGCCTCGACGATCGCCGCATGCGCCCGGTCGTCCGGCTCCGGCAGGTCGCCCGACAGCGTCGAGTGAATGGTTTCGAGAATGGCCGAAGTGAAAAAGTCATAGAGCTCGACGATGGCCCTGTTGCCGGAGGCCTCGACGATCGACCGATGAAAGGCGATGTCGCGCCGTCCGAAGGCCTCACGCCCGCCATCGGAAACCGTGCCGCGGGCGAGAAGAAGGCGCTTCATATGTTCCAGATCCTTGGGCGTATGTCGCAGCGCCGCCAGGCGTGCGGCTTCCACGTCGAGGGCCGCGCGCGCCTCCCATTGGTCGCGCAGGCTCGCCCGCTTGACGCGGTCAAGCGCGCCCGAGCTATCGACCGTCGAGCGGACATAGGTGCCGGAGCCCTGGCGGGCGTCGAGCAGCCCCTTCGAGATCAGGACCCGAACGGCCTCCCGCACGGTTCCGCGGCTCACCGCCAGAAGTTCGGTCAGCGCCGTCTCGTTGGGAATGCGTTCGCCGATAGCCCAGCGGCCGCTGAGGATTTCCGCCCGCAGGCTTTCGGCAGCGCTCTCGGCAAGGTTGGTACGATTGATCGGTTGCATTGTCTGCTCATCAAGTCATCAGATGATTTGATCAATAGGGTGAGGCGTTCGCAGAGTCAAGCGTGACGACGGGGAATGAAGAAGGCGTCGAAGCGTCGTGAGGCCGGTTTCGGCGACAGGATTTGTCGGTGGCTGGCGCGCGGAATCGCGGTCGCGCGCCGGTCGGGCGCGCGATACTCAGGCTTTAGCTACGGGAATCCAGTCCCGGCACCGCGTGATCTCAGTTGAGCCTGAGATCGAGGCCGGGATGCAGCTTCTTGAGGTTCGGCAGCGATTTCGACTGCCACGGGATCTCAGAGGTTCCGCGCACCGTCAATTGCACGTTCGGGCGGTTGCGTGCCTCGATCGTCAGCTTGGCGAGCAGGTTGATCCCGGACGAGTTCAGGAACTGCAGTTCGGTGAGGTCGATCGTGATGTGCTCAGGCTCGGTCTCCAGAACGCCCATCACCGTCGAGAAGATCGGGGCATAGGCCTCCGTTCCCGGCAGCCGCATCGTGCCTTCAAAATGAATATCGTTGCCTTCGGACCAAACGCGATACTCTTCTTCGTCCTTGTTTTCCATGTTCACCGGCTCATCAGTTCGAGAGGTCTGGGACCGCAATGGAGGCATAAGTCTCCAATGAGGTTTCGCCGTCGTCACCCTGGGCGCCAAAAACCCAAGCGAAACGAACGCCATAATCGCTCATCAGCGTCAAAAGACCAAGCCCCGAGCCGCTCTTGCCGAGCCCGGTTGCGTTGGCTTCGATGCGCTCGATGAGCAGGTCGCCCGGGTCGCCGTCGGCGATCTCGGACAAAAGATCCTGGAAGCGCGCAGCCGCTTCGTTGTCGATCACGTTCGACACTTTCGTGCGGAAGCTGT
This sequence comes from Ensifer sp. ENS08, assembly GCF_014852195.1. NCBI lineage: Bacteria > Pseudomonadati > Pseudomonadota > Alphaproteobacteria > Hyphomicrobiales > Rhizobiaceae > Ensifer > Ensifer sp. ENS08. The sequence continues at coordinate 130,939 of NZ_JACVBF010000021.1, read as the reverse complement.
GGCCCTCGAGGGCGGCCTCGACGACCACGGAACCGGAAGCGCGGAACTTCACGGCATTCTCGACCAGTTCGTTGGTGAGGTAGCCGATGTTGTGGCGCACTTCCCGATAGGTGTTGCGCGACGCGCGATAGCGCAGCGCCGCCAGTTCGGCGACGAAATCCGAAGCCATGGCGCAATGCTTCCAGCTGAGATCCAGCGGCCCGTCGTAAAGACGCAGCCGGGTCATCTTCTGGTGGGCGCCGATCGTCAGGTCCGCCAGTCCGTAGAGCGTGGTCATCTGATCACCTGTGTCTCATGACGACGAGCGTGATGTCGTCGTAGATCTTCTGCTTGCCGATATGCGCCATCAGGTCGTTGATGATACCCGATTTGACGTCCTCGGCGCTCTGTCCGTAAAACTTTCCGGCACTCTCGCACAGTCGCTCGATGCCAAACAGTTCGCCCTTGGCGTTCGCTGCCTCGGTCACGCCGTCCGTATGCAGCACGATCATGTCGCCGCGGCCGAACGAGATCTCGCGGGTGGCAACAAAGCGCGAAATGTCCGATTCCAGGCCAATCGGCAGGCCGAGGTCGAGCGTGTCGATCCGCTCGATTTCCGCACCCTTGCGCACGACGATCAGTTCCTCGTGCTGCCCCGACAGCGTCAGGCGGCCGTGGTCGTAGTCGAGGAAGGCCAACGACAGATGCTTGTCAGTGTTGGTGCGCACGATGTTCTTGTAGATGGCGCGGTTGAGGCGGTTGAGAAACTGCTCCGGGTCCATGTCGCCGGCTTCCTGCAGGGCCCTTGCGACCGACTGCACCATCAGCATCAGCACGCCGCTTTCAAGGCCATGACCGGTCACGTCGCCGATGCCGATCTTCAGCCGCTCACCGTCGCGCAGCACATCGTAGTAGTCGCCGCCCACCTCGTCGGCCGGGCGCATATAGGCGGCGATTTCGAGATCGGCGATTTCCGCGAGCTCGCCGGCCTTCGGCAGCACCATCATCTGGATCTGCTTGGCGACGGCGAGTTCGGCGCCAAGGCGCAGGTTCTCGCTGCGCAGTTGGGTATTCAGCGTCGAAATCTGATGGTTGGCGTCCTCGAGCTGCTTGGTGCGTTCGGTCACCAGGTTTTCGAGGTTCTCGGTATGGTAGCTGATCTCCTCAGCCATTCTATTGAACGCGATAGCGGCTTCACCGACTTCGTCGCGCGTCGTGATGGGCACACGGACGGAGTAGTCCTTCGCCTCGATGCTGGTTGCCGCTCCGGCGAGCGCGCTGATGCCGCGGGTGACCCGCTTGGAGATGCCGAACACGGCGAGCGTGACGAACAGCAGCGAAGCGAGCAGGGCCAGGATCTGATAGATGAGGATGCGGTTCGTCGCTTCAGAGATACTCGCCTGTGCCGCAAACAGCGAGGCATAGATTTCGCGCTCCGGCACGACGATGCCGATCGACATGGTCTCGCGGCGCACCGGGCCGGAAACCCAGAGGTTCTCCGGCTCGAGCTGCTTGAGGAGAATGAGATAGGGGACCTTCTCACCACCCTCATCGAGCAGCACCCGCTGAATGGCGCCATCGGTGCCAAGCGGCAGCTCTGCGATCGCGGGCTGGGCGCTGCGGCGCAGCGAGCGCTCCAACCCGGTGACGCCTTGTCCACCCGTGTCGCTGGACCGCCGCAGGCCGATCACCTTTTCGCCGACCGGATTGATGGCAAGCACGTTGCCGTCGGACATCACCAGAAATCCGAAGCCGCTGTCGCCGACCTTGACGCTTTCGACAACCTCGGCCAGCTGGTCGAGCGTGATATCGGTTCCGGTTGCTCCGGCGACACCTTTGCGGTCGGGCGTCCAGAGCGGCTGGAAGAAACTGACGATCAGTTTGCCCGAGGCGGCATCGGTGTAAGGTGCCGTTTGCGTGGTATCGGCTGCAACGGGCCTGAGGCTCGGTTGCTTCGCCCATTCCTCCCAGGACTCATAGAGGCCGGGGAAGAAGAAGTTCCAGAAGTTGGCTTCGTTATGGCCGGGGTAGAGACGGTCGAACGTCTGTGCCTGATCCGCATAGGGCGCCATCCGCAAGATCGGCCGTTCTTTTGGTCCGACGTAGTACATCTGCAGTTTGGAGCGGCCGTGCGCAAGCAGGGCGGGGGCAACCAGATCAAGAACGGCGCTGTTCTCGATATCGGCCTGTACCTCGGGTAGTGGCCGATGGTCGGGGCCAAGGAGATAGCTCCAGACGCTTACGCTCGAGAGCGGCCCCGGAAGGTTCTGCGCCCACCCACCTTTGGCATCGTAAGTGACGGTAACGGACTCCGGTGCGTGCCGCGCAAGTGCCTCACCGACGTCGGACCGGCGCACGGGGCGGTCGATCTGCGCCTGGATTACGCCCGCGAGCGTGGCGACGTCGGCGTGAACCTGGCCGAGCAGAAGATTAACCCGCGCGGCCGTCGATTCCGCGTAGGTGAGCATGTAGTCTTCGTTGGCGTTTTGCAGGCCCTGTCCGACTTCCGTCGTCGCGTCGCGCGACAGTCTTTGAACGTTCCAGAGCGCCAGGCCGCCTGTCAGCAGGAGGTCGAAGAGCACGGCGCTGCCGACGACCAGCACGAACTTGGCGCGAAAGGATCTCAAACCGAACCGGGGACGTTTGATATTGCTCGCGCTCATAGTGGTTTGCGCCCGGACGCTGCCCAGATCGGCCAGCCCGCATAGCCCTTCGGATGCAGTGCAGCGAAGATGTGATCCCGGAAGCCCTGGCGGAACCGCTCGATGAATTCGGGTGTTTCGCCGTGCCTCACCGCCATGTCCGCAAACATCTTCTCCCAGCCGGCGATGATATCGGCGAAATCCTGTGGGTCACCGTCCAGATTGGTGACCATGAAGGATTCGACCAGGATGTCGTCGAAGCCCGTGTCGGCAAGATAGCGCCGACTCTTCGGCCCGAACTCCACATCTATCTCGAAATTGCTCAAAAGCCGCGCGAGCTCATTGTAGGTCCATTGGATGCTTTGCGCCCGCGGCTCGCCGAGGCAGTGCGAGTTCTTCTCGTTGGTGATGTAGACGCGGCCGCCCGGCTTCACGATCCGATAGAGTTCCTTGAGAAGCAGCTCCGGCTGATTGAAGACCTGCAGCGAGTGGCGGCAACTCACGAAGTCGAACTGGTTGTCCTCAAGCAGCATCTCCGACGCGTCGCCGTAGGTGTATTCGATACCCGTCACGCCGAACTCGGCGGCCACCTTTCGGGCATAGGCGAGGCTCGGCTTCGAGTGGTCGAGCGCGACGATCCGCGACGGCTGGAACTCCTTCTGCGCGAGCACGGCGAAATCGCCGATGCCGCAGCAGATGTCGGCCACGGCGATGCCGGGCCGCATGCCGTGGCGCGGCAGGATGGTGCGCTCGTGGCGCCAGGTCAATTTCGTCTGCGCGCGCAGGATTGGAATGAAGCTCGTATCCTCGAAGTAGTCCTGGCCGGGATAGAACATCGAATCATAGACCTCGACGGAGATCTGCGGCTCGATCGTGCTCAGGTGCCGGAACATGCGCGTCGTCCAGCTGACGACGCTTGACGTGATGACGATCAGGCGCAGGTCCGACCGCTCCCGGCAGGCGTCGAGGGCGACCCGGATGAAGGCCTGGAAGGCCGTGTTGTTCATCTGGATGAGGCGCTTCACATCGATATAGAGAACGCCGCGCACCGTATCGATGGCTTCCCTCAGCGCATGGATACTCTCGGCGATTTCATCGATCGAACGCGGCCGAATCGTTCCGGCAAGCGAGAAGATCTGGCTGTTGGGATCGAAGTCGACCTTGAAACGCTGAGGAAGGCTCGCCGCCATCAACTCACCATTCCTTCAAGAGGAAGATCCACGATCAGGGTGATGGCCGGAGCCGCATCCTCGTCAAGCCGGAGGCGGGCGTCATAGTTGACCGCCAGGTCCAGAAGCACCGATTCCCGGCTGGGGGCAAGGTCGTTGGAAATGGCGTCGAGATAGCGGGCCTGGGCATCGCTTTCACGGGTTTTCGAGACAGCCTCGCGATAGAAGCGCGCCTGACCAGGTGGGCATGGAAAGCTCAGTTGAACCCGTTCCGTGGCGCCTTGGCGATAGATCGACAGGCCGATCTTTCCGTCGGTGGTGCCGCCGCGAAACGAAACCTCCAGAAGCTCGTTGAGGGCGGAGGAAAAGAAGTTGGAATGCCGTACCGGATCGGTCCTGTTGTGGCTGATCATCCGGGCGAGGTAGCTCGAGACATGATCGCAATGGTGCCAGTCCGAAAGGAAATCTTCCATCTCCATATCGAACTGAAGCAGCGGCTCGAAAGCCGTTTCCGTGGTCTTATTGACACTAGCACCCATGCAGCAATGTCCTCCGCACCCCGAACTCTGCCACGGCCATACGCCACTTTCTATAATGATTTCTAACCACGCAACCCCGGGATCTTGCATGAAGACAACCCAGGTATTGCCTCGCGCCATATCGGGCGCAACGCACAGATGCGGGGGGCTACAGCGTCGCCATTGCCGATGAGCGGCGAAGATAGGCGCCGATCGCGTCCGCCGGCATGGGCATGCCCAGGAAATAACCCTGCAGACGGTCGCAACCCTCTTTTCGAAGCCAGACGGCCTGCCCGATCGTCTCGACGCCCTCGGCGGTCACGCGCATGCCGAGACCGTGGGCAAGGGCGATGATCGAGCGGACGATCGTCTGGCTCTTTTCGTCGCTCTCCAGATCCTTGATGAAATAGCGGTCGATCTTGATCGTATCGAAGGGGAAGTTCTTGAGGTAGCTGAGCGACGAATAGAAAGTGCCGAAATCGTCGAGCGAGATCTGGATGCCGAGCACGTTGAGGGTGTTCAGCGTGTCGAGATTGTTGGTCGTGCGTTCAAGCAGCACCGATTCGGTAACTTCCAGCTCCAGCCGGTCGGCCCTCAGGCCCGCCATGTCGAGCGCCTGGGCGATTCGGTCCGTCAGGCCCTCGCGCAGGAACTCCGCCGGCGACAGGTTGACGGCGACGGTGAAATGCGACGGCCAGGTGGCAGCCTGCCGGCAGGCCTCCTCCAGCACCCATTGGCCGATCTCGTTCATCAGGCCGTCGGCTTCCGCCATCGGGATGAAGACGTTGGGCGGGATCGTGCCGACCAGCGGATGATGCCAGCGCACCAGCGCCTCGAAGCCGACGATCGAAAATGGCGGCTCGACGAGCGGCTGGTATTCGATTGAAAACTGCTTGTCCTGCAGCGCGGTGCGCAGACTGCGGCGCAGCATCTCGCGCTGTTCCAGCACGATCAGCATGGAACGGCTGAAGGTCTTTGCCCGGCCTCGTCCATCCTTCTTGGCGGCATAGAGCGCAATGTCCGCCGCCTTCATCAGTTGCTCGATGTCGTTTCCGTCGTTCGGCGCAATGGCAATGCCGATGCTGGCGCCGACGAAGACGGAGATGCCGTCGATCGTGAAAGGTTCGCTGAACGCCTCGATCAGTGCCTCGGCGAGATACTCGGCGTCCGCCGGCTGGTCGCTTTGACGCTGGATGACGGCGAATTCGTCGCCGGCCAGGCGATAGGCGACTTCGCCGTCGCGAAGGGCGCCGCGAATGCGCTCGGCCGCCATCTTGAGGACGGCGTCGCCGGCGCCGTGGCCGAGTGTGTCGTTGACCGGCTTGAAATCATCGAGGTCGATCTGCATCAGCGCCAGCTTCTCGCCGGATGTCGGCAGGATGCTCTGCAGGTCGTCGCTGAACTGCCGTCGGTTGGGCAGGCCCGTCAGCACGTCGTGGGTCGCCTGGTGCAACAGCAGCGCACGTTCGCTTTCGCCATGGCTGCCGATCTCGCGGCGGGTCGCGCGGCCGCTCGTTTCGAGCACGCCGATGCCGCGCATGGCGCGAAAGACGAGCAGCGTGCGCCGCGACTTGGTGGCGGCGTCGACCACCTCGACGCTGCGCGGCACGCCGTAAGCGATGACGGATTCCACCGCCGCCTTGGAAACGGGCGCAAGCAATTCGGGATAGAGATGCCACAGTGTGGCATCGACAAGCGTGCCGACTTCGTAGGTTTCCTGCAGCGCCGGCGAGGCGCTGGTCAGATGAAAGGCCTCGTCATAGAACGAGAGAACCTCGTCCATATGAGCCGCAACGGGATCCTGCACTGAAGCTGAAGCAGACAAGGTTGCATCAGTGTCCGGCATGCTTGCCTTTCCCTCTCTGTTTCGAACGCGCCGGAAGAATATAAAAGCCCGCTCCAGCGGCGCTCCGGTTCGGCTCGTCCTTCTGCAAAGCTACCGCGTCGCCCGCCCGGGTCAATGCCAATAGGCTGCCTGCGATCTTACCTGTGGAAACCTCGCTTCGGAGCATGGCGAGCGCTGCTCGATATTCTTTGCCCCACACGGTTGTATATAAGCTTCCTCTTGTATCATTTGCCATCATTGCATGCAATTTGGGGCGGAACAGCTGTGGGCGTTTCGGCTCCGCCTACACGCATGTCCCATTGTGGGACGCCATATCAGCAGGGGTTTCGGGCGTCTACTGCGGCCGGTCGCGGTTAAGCAAACGGCAGATACGCCTGGGCAACGGGGCCGTTGGGCTCCGCTTAAGTATCGGTTAACCATAAAGGAAGTTTTCAGGGGATTATGTGGCTTGACCCATCCCGCGATCACCCGGAATTAAGAACCACGGGCGGGTTGGCCACCGGGTTGCCGGTGGCCAATCGCTATTAAGCTCAGTGCGTGCTCAGAATCACGTCGGTCTTCTGGAAGGTCCGGACGTCGATCAGGCCCTTGTCGGAAATTCGCAGTTCCGGAATGACGACGAGCGCCAGCAGCGAGTGCTGCATATAGGCGTTGTTCAGCCGGCAGCCACAGGCGCGCATGGCCTCGACGATGGCGGCCGCTTTCTCGGCGACGATCTCCGCTCGCTGATCCGACATCAGGCCGGCGACGGGCAGCTCGACCAGGGCCAGTTCGCGGCCTTCCTTGATGACGACGATGCCGCCGCCGACCTCGTGCAGGCGGTTGGCGGCCTTGGCCATGTCCGCCTTGTTCGTGCCGACCACGATCATATGGTGGCTGTCATGGGCGACCGTGCTCGCCATGGCGCAATCGCTGTCATAGCCGAAGCCGGAGACGAAGGCGTTGACCACGTCGCCGGTGCCGCGGTGGCGCTCGACGAGCGCGATCTGGCAGACGTCGTTGGCCCGGTCCATCTGCACGAGGCCGTTCTCGATCGCCACCTCGGCCTGAAGCGCCCGCGTCGGCGCCTGGTTTTCGACGACGCCGATGACGTTGACCCGCGCGCGCGTCGCCCGTGCGTTGGATGGGATGTCGAAATCCGCTGCGGCCAGTAACCGGCCAAGGTGGACGGTGTTGTGGGCGCTTTCCGGGTAGACATAGACCGGGATATCGCGCGCGAGTGTGCCGTTCTCGGCCATCAGCTCGCCGCGGGCAAAGACCATTTCGATCGGCAGCGCGGCGAGGTCCGAGGTGACGATCAGGTCTGCCCGGCGACCCGGTGCGATCGAGCCGATTTCGCGCTCCAGGCCGAAATGCTGGGCGGTGTTGAGCGTCGCCATCTGGATCGCGGTCACGGGTTTCAGACCTTGAGCGATGGCATGGCGCACGACGCGGTTCATGTGTCCGTCGTGCACCAGCGTGCCGGAGTGGCTATCGTCGGTGCAGAGCAGGAAGTTGCGCGGGTCGAGGCCGGATTCGGTGACGGCCTTGATCTGCGCGGCAACGTCGTACCAGGCGGAGCCGAGGCGCAACATGGCGCGCATGCCCTGGCGCACACGGGCGATCGCGTCGTCGACCGTCGTGCCTTCATGGTCGTCGGCCGGTCCGCCGGCGGCATAGGCGTGGAACTCGCGGCCGAGATGCGGCGAGGCATAGTGCCCGCCGACGGTCAGCCGCGCATCCTGGGTGGCGGCGATCTCGGCAATCATCTTCGGATCGTTTCCGGCAACGCCGGGGAAATTCATCATCTCGCCGAGACCGATGACGTTCGGCCAGGCAAGCGCCTCGGCGACATCCTGTGCTGAAAGCTCGGCGCCGGCAGTTTCAAGACCCGGGGCGCTCGGCACGCAGCTCGGTACCTGGACCAACACGTTGATCGGCAGACTCTGGGCTTCTTCGTTCATCAGCCGGACGCCGTCGAGGCCGAGCACATTGGCGATCTCGTGCGGGTCGATGAACATGGTGGTGGTGCCGTGCGGAATGACCGCGCGGGCAAATTCGGTAACGGTGACGAGGCCGCTCTCCACATGCATGTGCGCGTCGCAGAGGCCGGGAACAAGATAGCGCCCGGCGGCGTCGACGACCTTGGTGCCTTCGCCGATCGTGTGGCTGGCATCCGGACCGACATAGGCGAAGCGGCCGGCTTTGACGGCGATATCGGTGCCGGGGATGATTTCGCCGGAGTAGACGTTGACCCATTTGCCGTTGCGGATCACGAGATCGGCGGGCTTGCGGCCCATGGCGACGTCGACCAGTTCGGGTGCGGTCTTCGACCAGGATTGAAGCATGACTGTTTCCTTCGGATGGGCGATGTCGGCGCCCTTGCATTAAGGGCGCCGTCGGATTTTCTGGCGGTTACTGGGTCTGGGCGACGAGCGCTGCGGCGAGCAGTGCCACGAACCACATGACCGGTCTTACATCGCCAGCCCGGCCGCAGACCAGCTTGATCAGCACATAGGCGATGATCGCGAGCGACAGGCCGAGCGTGATCGAGAAGGTGAGCGGGATCAATACGATCGCAAGGAAGGCCGGGATCGCCTCGTCGAGCGCGCTCCAGCGGATGTTGCTGATAGGCTCGGACATGAAGAGGCCGGTGAGGATCAGCACCGGGGCGGTCGCAACCGCCGGCACCAGAGAAAGCAGCGGCGACAAAAACAGGAAGGGCACGAAGAGCAGACCCGCGACCAGCGCGACGAGACCGGTGCGTCCACCCTGCTGGATGCCGGCGCCGGATTCGAGATAGACGGTCGCCGGGCTGGTGCCGAGCGGTGCGGAAATCAGTGCCGCGATGGCGTCGACATGCATCGATTCCCGGATGTTGCGCGGCATGCCGTTTTCATCCTTGAGGTCTGCCGCTTCCGCGAGGCCAAGGAAGGTCGAGAGCGCCTCGATGAAGTTGGTGAACAGGAAGACAAAGATGAAGGGCAGGTAGATCAGGTTCAGCGCGCCCAGGAGATCGATCTGGCCGACGAAGCTGAAATCCGGTGCAGCGGAGAAACCGCTCCAGTTGACCAGCGTGTGCACATCCGGCGTCTCCGGCCAAAACGCGCTGCCGTCGCCCCACCAGCGACCGATCGGGATCGAGAGAATAGTGGTGAGGATCATGCCGGCCATCATCGCGCCCGGAACCCGCCGCACCACCAGCGCCACCGTGAGCACGAAGCCGGCGATGAAGGTGAGGGTGACCGGGTTGAACTGCGTGAGACCAACGATCGTGTCGGGGTTGGCGACGATGAACTTGGCGTTTTCCAGGCCGATCAGCGCGATGAAGAGGCCGATACCGCAGGCGATGCCATAGCGCAGATCGACAGGGATCGCCTCGATGATCGTCTGGCGCAGATTGAAGAACGCCATGACGGTAAAGAGCACGCCGGCCCAGAAGACGCAGCCAAGCGCGACCTCGAGCGGCACCTTGGCGCCGACCACCATGGTGTAGGCAAAGAGCGCGTTGATGCCCATGCCCGGCGCCACCAGAATGGGGCTACGCGCATAGAGCCCCATGGCGCAGCTGCCGATGAAGCTGACGAGCACCGTCGCCGTCACGCCGGCCGAAAATGGAATGCCGGCATGCGCCAGGATCGAGGGATTGACGACGATGACGTAGGAGGCGGCGAGGAAGGTGGTGAGTCCTGCGAGGATCTCGGTGCGGATGGTCGAGCCGAGCCGCGAAATCTGGAAGTAGCGGTCGAGCAGCGCTGCGAGCCAGGATGTCTCCGGGCTTGGTGCCGCCTCCACGGACTTGTTCTGATAGTTCATCTTGTTCCCCTTTTTTGAACGAAGAAGGGGGCCGGCATGACCGGCCCCCTTCCAAGGCATCATTCCGCAGCGACGGCGCGCTCGTCCCCGCCGGCGGGCGAAAACGGCGAGATCACCTTCAGCCCGACGCAGTCGACGACACCGAGATCGGTGATCGCATATTCCGGGATCGCCGTGATCTGCAACACGAACATGTACATGAAGGGCCAGGGCAGCGGGCAGCCGAGGGCGCGGGCCGCGTCGTCGAGCTGGTCTTCCAGCGCTGCCATCTCGGCCGGCTCGATGTCGGAAACGATGCCGCCGATCGGCAGGTGCAGGAAGGCCTCGACCTTGCCGTTCCTGACCACGACCTGGCCACCATGGTTGGCGATCAGGTGGTTGATGGCGATACGCATATCCTCGAGATCGGCGCCGATGCAGATGATGTTGTTGTCATCGGGCGCAGTGGAGCTGGCGATCGCGCCTTGCTTGAGGCCGAAGCCCGACGCAAAGGCGACCGGACGGTTGCTCGTCTTGCCGTAGCGTTCGACGACGGTGACGTATTGCACGTCCCGTGCGGGATCTGCGAGCACCTGGCCGTCCTTGACCGCAAGCGTCACGTCGCGGCGAGTGCGCACGAAGATCTTTTCCGGGGTGACGGCGATCGCCATGGCGTCTGCCGTCTCGCCGGCGCCGTGATAGGCGACCTTGAGATCGCCGGGCTGAAGCGGCGCGACCTTCACCGAGTTCAGAAGTGCGACGCTGCGCTGCGGCGGGATCAGTTCGATCGCCATCTTGCCGTTGCGGGCGACGACTTCACCCTTGGCGACGACGGTTTCGATGGTGAAGTTGCGCAGGTCGTCGACGAGCAGGATGTCGGCCGCGCGGCCGGGCGAGATCGAGCCGACCTTGTCGTCGATGCGGAGCGCATCGGCGCCGTTGATCGTCGCCATCTGGATCGCCGCCATCGGCGAAATGCCCATGGCGATCGCCATGCGCACCATGTTGTCGAGATGGCCGCGCTTGAGGATGTCGCTTGCTACCACGTCATCGGTGCAGAAGCTGATGCGGCGCAGCGCCTTAACGCCCATTTCCGTGACGATGCGCAGGTTGTCGGCGAGGAAGTGCGAGATCGAGGATTCTCGTACAACGACATGCATGCCGGCGCGCAGCTTTTCGAGCATTTCTTCCGGCGTGTAGCTCTCGTGGTCGGCGCGAACGCCGGACTGCTGGTAGCCGTTGAGCCGCGCGCCACGGGTCATCGGGCAGCAGCCGAGAACCGGCAGGCGGCTCTTTTCGGCGAGTTCGAGCGCCGCGAGCACGTCGGCGTCCTCCTCCTGGATGAACTCGCGCACGGTTTCCCATATGCCGACGCATTCCGGCCAGTGGTGCGTCGCCTGGTGGTCGGCCGGGCTGAAATAGTGGCCGACGGTCGAGCGCGGCATGGTGTAGGGCGTCTTGCACGGCGCGCCCCAGAAGACCTTGAGTGGCGTCTGTTTTGCCTCGTCGAGGAACTCGCGCGCCGCGGCCGGGCCGCCGACGACGATGATCTGGTCGAGGCCGGTGACGATCGAGGTGGTGCCGAGCGGCACGACGGCCTTGGCAAAGCTCGTCAGCGACATCTTCGAGCATTCGACATGCAGATGCCCGTCGATCATGCCGGGTGCCAGGTATTTGCCGGTGGCATCGACGATCCTGGTCTCTGGCCCGATATAGTCGGTGATGTCGCCGACGGCGATGATGCGTTCGCCATAGATCGCGACGTCGGCCTGATAGATCTCTTCCGAAACGACGTTGACCAGGCGACCGCCGCGGATCGCCAACGTTGCCTTGCCGCCGGTGCCGGATGCGGCGCGAATGAATTCTCTGATATCGCTCACTGGAACCTCTTCTCCCTTAGCTCCAGTGAATATTCCCAATTCCCAGTCGTTTACACAATGGGCCGAAATAGGCTATCCTCTGGACATATCGTGCAAGATTTTGGACGAAATATGGATCTTTCGCTCATAGACTGTTTCGTGAAAGTTGCGGATTCCCGTTCGATTTCAGCGGCTTCCAGGCGCCATCGCCTGCCGAAATCAACACTCAGCCACAAGATCCGGCAATTGGAGGATGAGTTCGGCATCGAGCTCTTCGTGCGCGAGGGTCATCAGTTGCATGTGACCGACGCGGGCGCGGAGTTCCTGCGCTACGCCCGGCTCATTCAGTCGAATTGCGACGATGCGGCAACGGCGATGGCGGAGATGCGCCAGGAGGTGGCGGGCACCCTGCGCGTGGGCTCGACCGGCGAGTTCGGCACGACGATCACCTCGGAACTGCTCTATGCCTTTCGCCAGCAATATCCGCAGGTCAATCTCGACGTTGTGTTCCTGTCCTCGCGCCAGCCATTCTCCGACGTCACCGAACAGGCGCTCGACGGTATCTTCCATTGGGGCGAGCCGTCCGATGTCGACTACATCAGCCGCAGACTTTCGGTCTCGTCTTATGGCCTCTTCGCCAGCCCGCAATACATCGCCCGCCATGGCCAGCCGGATAATCCGGATGCGCTTGCCGGCCACCGCGGCCTCGTCTTCCGCCAGCCGACGCGGCTGCAGTCCTGGTATCTGACACAGCCAGGCGAAGACGAGGTGGACCTGCTGCCGACGGCGACCTGCACAACCAACGACTACTGGACGATCAAGTATTTCGCCGTCGCCGGTGAGGGCATCGCCTATCTGCCCGACTTTTTCGTCGAGACCGAGCGGCAAGCCGGCCTGCTGGAGCCGGTGCTATCGGACTGGCGCTCGCCGCAGACGGCGATCAACCTCATCTATTCGCGCCGCCGGCACGTCTCGAAGCGGTTCAAGGCCTTCGTCGACTTCTGCATCGACTTCTACCGCGACCGGGACCGGGTGAAGATCCCGCGCTACTACGTGGAGCGCGTCAGCCTCTAGAGGCGAGGCGAGGCGAGGCGGGGCAGCGCCATGCAGCGGCGTCTCTAGCCCAGCAACGAAGGCAGCGCGCTGGCGCCGTCGACATTGCCGCCACAAAGCAGGATGACGTTGGTCTGGCCGGTGCACCTCGCCGCGATCTGCCGGAAGCCGGCAAGTGCGAGAGCTGCCGCCCCCTCTACCAGCATATGCTCGTCGAGCAGCAGGTCCCGCATTGCGGCCGCGATCTCTGCTTCCGAGCAGGTCACGACCTCATCGACCACGGCCATCGACAATGGGAGGGTCACGCTGTCTTCGTCGAGACCGCCGGCAACGGCATCGGCGAGCGTTTCGAGGTGTTCGGTTTCGACCACCCGGCCGGCCCTTATCGAGGCCGCAAGCGCTGCCGAATTTGCAGCGGACACGCCGATGACGCGAGTATGCGGGCGGAAACTCTTCAGCACCGAGCCGATGCCGCTGATCAGTCCGCCGCCGCCCATGGCGATGAAGACATTGTCGATGCGTTCGCCTTGCTCAAGGAGTTCAAGTGCGATCGTGCCCTGGCCGGCGATGATTTCCGGGTCGTTGTAGGGCGAGACGTAGCCGAGCTTTTCGGTCGCGGCCAGCTGCTGCGCATGCTGTTCGGCAAGCCCGGTTTCGGAACCGTGAAGGACGACCTCGACGCCGTAGGCGCGGATGCGCTCCAGCTTCGCCGGCTTGACAATCTCGGGCAGCACCACCGTCAGCTTCTGGCCGATCGCGCTTGCCGCATGGGCAGAACCGATGCCGTGATTGCCGGAGGAGGCAGTGATCACCTGCTGGTCCCTTGGCAGCGAGGTCATCTTGCTCGCAGCCCCCCGGATCTTGAAGGAGCCGGTCAGCTGCAGGTTTTCCGCCTTCAACAGTACCGTCGAGGCTGTCTGCGGACCGATCGCGCGCGACGGGATCAGTGGCGTCTCGTAGATGAAGGGGCGGATGCGCTGGCGTGCGCGGACAGCGCGCGCGGCCGTTTCGAAGACGTCTTTGGTCATGCGGTTGTTCCTTGCGAACGGCCGAGCAAGCCGAGTTCATCGAGCACCGTGCGGGCAATGGCGATGTCCTGCGTCGCGATCCCTGTCAGGTCGGCGATGGTGATGTCGTTGTCCGAACGTCGACCTTCGGCCGCACCGGAAAGGACCGCGCCGAGGGCGACACAGCGTTCCTCCTGGATCACCACGGCCCGATCCGCTGCAGAAAATTCCCCGTGGTCCAGGCATTGCTCGGCGAGATCGACAAAGAGGCGGTCGGCGCGGGCAACGAGGGCAGTTTCGAGCTCCTGCTTGCCGGGTGCGTCCGCGCCCATGGCGGTGATATGGGTGCCAGGCCCGATCCAGGCCGATCGGATCAGCGGCTCCTTCGATGGCGTCGTGGTTACGATCGCATCGGACTGGCGGCAGAGCGCTTCGAGATCGGTTGTCGCAGCGATGGGAAGGCCGAGGTCCGCGAGGTCGGCAAGCACGGCGTTCGCCCGTTCCATTGATCGCCCCCAGACCGTGAACCGCAATGGACGATTCGAGAGGGAGGCGAGCGCCCGGATCTGGATGCGCGCCTGCGTGCCGGCGCCGACGATCCCGATCGAGCAGGCGTCCTTGCGCCAGAGCGCCGTGGTCGCGATCGCACCGCCGAGACCGGTGCGAAGATCGGTGAGGAGACCCTTGTCGTCGAGCACGGCCACCACGTCGCCGGTCTCTGCGGAGACCGCAACCATCATGCCGGTGCTCGACGGCAGTCCCTTGGCCGGATTGTCGTAGAAGCCGGAGGCGATCTTCACGACGAAGATCGGATCGCCTTCGATGTAGCCGTATTTGATGTGGCAATCCGCATTCCGACCGGGAAGCGGCAGATAGCCGACCGGCGGCAGATTGGCGCGACCGTCGGTGACGGCGATATAGGCGTCGCGGATGGCCGGTGCCGCGAGCGTCAGCAACGGCAGCTCGGCCAGCCTTTCTCGATCGATGACGATCATGGCGCGCTCCCCTGGCTCAGATATTTGTAGACGGTCGCCCGGCCCATGCCGAGGATGCGCGAGATGTAGGAGGCGGCATTCTTGCCGCCGAAGGCGCCATCAGCAGAAAGGGCGATCACCAGCGCCTGCTTGTCGTTGCGGCTCAGGCTCGAGACTGTCAGCCCGCGCGCCACGGTCCATTGCTGGACATATTCGTTGACGCGCTCGTGCCAGTCTTCCTTGAACAGGCTCTCGGGCTTGTCCGCGTCGACGGGAACGCGGACGAGCGCGTTGAGCGTCCTGAGTGCCGCATGAAAGTCGGAGACATCGGCATTGATGCAGAGCACGCCGATCGCCTTGCCGTCCGCGTTTCGCAGCACGGCGCTGATCGCCTTGATCGAGCGTCCGTCCCAATTGACCTTCTCGTAGGGGCCGATGATCGCTTCGCCTTGGCTGAACCCGATTTCGCTCAGCAGCGAAGCTTCACCGATCTCGCGCTTGGAGAAGTTGCCAGCGATATGGACGACGGTTTCAGTCGCCAGATCGTGCAGCACGACCTCGGCATAGGGCTGGAACAGCAAGGCGATCGCGTCGCAGACCAGGCAATAGGGGCGGAGTTCTGGGGTCACGGCGTTCCTCTTCCTCGATAGCAATCCTTAAATCACGCGTAGACATAAAAGTCTATATTAGATTTATAGTCTGAATGCCGCTCAAAACGACGACAGCGGCGCGCCGCCATGGGCTCGCGCGCCGCTGTCCAAGCAGCCGACAGAGAGAGGGATCAGCTAGCTGGTGGCGGTCTTGACGACCTTCGTCCGCCTCCAGCCGGCGACGAGTGGCATCACGGCCATGGCGCCCGCCAGGATCCAGAGAATGATCGAGATCTTGCTCTGGAACAGGATCGAGATATCGCCGCCGCTGATCGCCAGCGCATTGCGCAGGTTCACCTCCATCACATGGCCGAGCACGAAACCGAGGATGATCGGCGCCATGTCGAAGCCGGCCTTTCGAAGCAGCCAGCCGATGATGCCGATGCCGAGCATCAGGAGGATCGAGAAAACCGAGGCGTGGGTGGAATAGACGCCGACAACCGACAGCACGAGGATGCCCGGAACCAGCAGCCAGTTCGGTACCGTCAAGACGCGGGCGAAGATGTTGACGAGCGGCAGGTTGAGGAGAAGCAAGAGTACGTTGCCGATGAAGAGCGATGCGACGAGACCGCCGACCACTTCCGGCCGCTCGGTAATCAGCATCGGACCCGGCTGGATGTTGTAGAGCATCAATGCGCCGAGCATGACGGCGGTCGTGCCGGAGCCGGGCACGCCGAGCGTCAGCATCGGTACGAAGGCGCCGCAGGCGGTGGCGTTGTTGGCAGCCTCAGGGGCAGTGAGACCTCGTACGTCGCCCTTGCCGAAGGTGCCTTCGCTGTCGGAGATGCGCTTCTCCGTGGTGTAGGAAACGGCGCTCGAAACCGATGCGCCGGTGCCCGGCAACACGCCAACGATGAAGCCGATGACCGAACCACGCAGCGTGGCACCGATCGATTTGCGGATATCGTCGAGGCGGGCGGTCATGCGGCCGAGTTCGCGGATGACCGTGACGCCGCTTGCCTGGTGTTCGAGGATCAGCAGCGCCTCGGATACCGAGAAGAGACCGATGACCAGCACGACGAATTCGATGCCGTCGCCGAGTTCCGGCTCGTTGAAGGTGAAGCGATAGGCGCCGGAGGTGGCGTCGAGCCCGACGGTCGCAAGCATCAGGCCGAGCGTGCAGCCGATCAGCGTCTTTACCGGCTGGCTACCGACCATGGAACCGAGGGTCGCGAAGGCGAACACCATCAGCACGAAGTATTCGGCCGGGCCGAAGCCGATGGCGAGGCCCGCAAGCAGCGGTGCGAACAGCGCCAGCCCGACGGCGCCGAAGACCCCGCCGACGAAGGAGGAGAGGCCGGAGAGCATCAACGCTTCGCCGGCGCGGCCCTGGCGGGCCATCGGGTTGCCGTCGAGCGCCGTCATGACCGCGCCGGCATCGCCCGGCACGTTCAGAAGGATCGAGGAAATGCGGCCGCCATATTCGGCCCCGCAATAGACGGCGGCGAGCAGGATCATGGTGCTTTCGGCCGGCAGGCCCATCGTATAGGCGATCGGGATCAGCAGCGCGATGCCGTTGATCGGCCCGATCGCCGGTAGCGCGCCGACCAGGGTGCCGATGAAGCAGCCTGCAAGACCGATGAGCAGGTTCTGCAGGGTGAGGGCGACGGTAAAACCGTTCCAGAGATAATCGAGATTCATTGAGATCACTCCATAACCGGCGGATCAGCCAAACAGCCGGCCGGCGGGCAGATAGACGTCGAGCAGGTAGGAAAAGACGAACCACCAGAGGGCGGCTTGCCCGACGCCGCCAATCAGCGCGAGACGCAGCGGCGCGCCGAAGATCCAGCCGACGCCGAAGGTCAGCAGGAAGATCGAGGCGGCGAAGCCGGCGGGCTCCAGAAGCAGTGCCGATGCAAGAAGCAGGAGCGGTACTGCAATGATCTTCACGAGAAGCCGCCCCTGCGGAAAGGCTTCGGTCGTTCCGGGGCTTTTCAGGTAGAAGAGGCAAAGCACCGAGAGGGTGATGGCGAGCAGCACCGGCACGACGCGTGGACCGAGCGGGTCCGAGGCGAAGGCATATTCGATCTGGCTGCCGCCGATGCCATAGGCAATCGCCAGCGCGAGCATCAAGAGCCCGCCGACCCTGCCGATGCGGGAGGATGAGGAAGTGGTGTCTGACATGGTTCTGTTCCCGATGTTTACGTCAGGGAACGGGTCTTCAATCCGGCCGGATGAGACGATCGGCAGGGAGCCCGTAAAGTGGTGGCAAACAAGCGGAGCGGGAGACTGTCCCGCTCCACCGTCCGGCTTACATGCCGGCTTCCTTGGCGATGATCTTGAAGCGTGCCACGTCCGCCTTGACCTGCTGGTCGAAGGCGTCGCCCACCTGAGTGTATTCGTAGAGGCCGCGCGCCTCCCGCTCCTTCACGAATTCCGGCGTTGCGGCGAGCTTGGTGAAAGCATCGGCCCACCATTTGTAGTCGGCGTCGGAGACGTCCTTGCCGACGTAGTAGCCGCGCCAGACCGGCCATTCGATGTCGACGCCCTGTTCCCTGGCGGTCGGCACTTCGGCGAGTTCGCCCGGCAGGCGATCGGGCGCCATGACCGCGAGCACGCGGACCTTGCCGGCCGCATGGTGTTTGGACATCTCCGCCGCATCGCCGGCACCGACCTTGACGTGGCCGCCTTCGAGCGCCGTCAGTACCGCGCCGCCGCCTTCAAGCGCGACGTAGCGCATCTGCTTCGGCTCCTGTCCCGCAGCCTTTGCCAAGAGCGAGCCCTTCATCCAGTCCTGCGAGCCGACAGCGCCGCCGCCGGCGACCGAGAAGTCGGTCGGGCTTGCCTTGTAGGCGGCGATCAGCTCGCCGAGGCTCTTGTAGGGGGAATCCGCGGCGACCACGAGCACGCCGTAGTCGGCGCCGAGCGCGCCGAGCCAGCGCACGGCGGTTTCGTCATATTGCCCGAACTTGCCCTGGGCGATCAGGAGCGCCGAGCCGGAGGAAGCAGCGGTGATCAGGTTGCTGTCGGCGCCGCGCTTGCCGATGACGTGGTTATAGGCAACCGCACCGACGCCGCCTTCCATGTAGGTAACGGCCATCGGCTTGCCGATGATCTTGGCTTCGAGCAGCGCATTGGCGGCAAGCCGGCAGGTCAGGTCGAAGCCGCCGCCGGGCTTGGCGCCGGCCAGGCACTCGGGCTTCGACGGCTCCGCACCGGCGGGCGATGCCACGGCGGCGAAAAAGCCGGCCGCCAGAAGGGTCTTCACAAAGGTTCGGGTCATGGTCTCTCTCCCATCCATGAGGTCTTCTTTCAAAGGCGCTATCGCGCGCCTGCCTCCACCGTGACATCCAGGATCCGGACGGCATCGACCCGCGCATCGACGGACCGCGTGGCGGCCGCCTGAAAATGCCTCGGCGATGATTGTCCTCCAGACCCTGGCCGCATCTCCCGTTGTCGCGATCAGGCAGTCCTCTTTCCTCCGCGAACCTGTCACCACGCTGTCACGAAAGCGGTCAGATCCGTCGGGTTGATCGGTGAAATCTTCCGTGTCACTGCTTGCCCATGCGCATCTTTCTGGTGGAGGACACGAGGGATGTCGGGGAGGCAATCAGCCGGCGACTGGAAAAGGTCGGGCACACCGTCGATTGGCAGACGGACGGTCAAGCCGCCGCCGACATACTCGAATTTACCGACTATGATCTCGTGATCCTCGACGTCATGTTGCCGGGGCTCGACGGGTTTGAGATCCTGCGCCATCTGCGCGCCCGGAAAAAGACGACGCCGGTGCTGGTGCTGACGGCGCGTTCTGAAATCGAGGACCGGGTCGGCGCGCTGGACCTTGGCGCCGACGACTATCTCGTCAAGCCGTTCGATTTCCGCGAGCTCGAAGCGCGCACGCGCGTGCTCCTGCGCCGCCGCCAGGGCGACCCGACCAACCTCATCGAGTGCGGCGATCTGGTGCTCGACCGCAACAGCCGCTCCGTGCGGGTCGGCAACCGCGAGGTCCAGCTCAAGCGGCGCGAGATCACGCTTCTCGAAGTGCTGGCCGCCCGGCCGGGCCGGGTTTTCAGCAAGGACGAACTGCTCGATCGGCTCTTCGGTTTCGACGAAAACGTCAACCCCAACGCCGTCGAACTCTATGTCGGAAGGCTGCGCAAGAAGATCGAGGGCTCGTCGGTGCGCATCGTCACCATCCGCGGTCTCGGCTATCAACTGGTGGCCGATGAAGCGGCGTGAAACCTCGCTCTTCTGGCGGCTCGTGCTGCGCGTGGCGCTGGTGCTTTGTGGTGGTGCGACGCTGCTTTCCGCCGCCGCCTGGTACTATGCCCGCGCGGCCGCCGACGATGCCTATGACCGGCTGCTCCTCGGGGCGGCGATCCAGATCACTGCGAACATGACCGTGGACGCGGGCAATCTGGGCGTGACCCTGCCGTCGTCGGCCTTCGAGTTGCTTGGCCTTGCCGAGCGCGACCGCATTTTCTATCGCGTGGTTGGCCCCGACGGCCGAACCTTGACCGGCTACGACGATCTCGACACCGGCGTCGACGTCACCGCGGCGCGGGCCGGCCCGGTGTTCCTGACGACGGAATATCGCAACGTGCCGGTCCGCGTGGCCGTGGTCTCGCGGGCGCTTTCGGATCCGTCCTTTTCTGGCTGGGCCTATGTGGTCATGGCGCAGACGACCGAAGCGCGGCGCGGGCTTGCCGGGGAATTGACGACCCGCGCAATGATCCTCGTCGGCATCATGAGCCTGCTTGCGCTTGCCGGTACCGTGCTTGCCATCCGCTATTCGCTGCTGCCGGTCGACGCGCTCGCAGCGACGCTGCGTGCCCGCGATCCGCAGGATCTGACCCCCGTCGAGGCCGACATGCCCAGGGAGCTCAAGCCTTTCGTTGGGTCGATCAATCACTTCATGGGCCGCCTCGACGAGCGCGTCACCTTGCTTCAGCGCTTCATCGCCGATGCGGCGCATCAGATACGCACGCCGCTGACGGCCCTTTCGGCACAGGTCGACATGCTCGAAGACGACGACCTCGACGTCAACCGCAAGCGGCATCTCGGGCGCGTGCGGGACCGCGTCAGCCAGCTGGCGCGCCTCACCAACCAGTTGCTCAGCCATGCCATGGTCATCCACCGGTCCGATTCCGTGCGCTTCAAGCCCGTCGACCTTGGCGATATCGCCCGGAAGGCTTTCCGCTCGACGGTGCCGATTACAGTCGACCCGGACGTCGTCGTTTCCTTCGAGGACAGTGCCGAGCCGGTCTTCGTGCGCGGCGATGCGGTGAGCCTGCGTGAGGCGATAGCCAATATCATCGACAACGCGCTGCAGCATGGTGTCGAGCAACGGCTGGCCGTGCGCGTGAGGCGCGAGGATGACCGGGCCCTGGTGGAGGTCGCCGACGACGGTCCCGGCATTCCGCCAGCAGAATGGGCGGCGGTCACGACGCGGTTCGTCAGTTCCAAGACGGGAGAGGGAAGCATGGGGCTCGGCTTTGCAATCGCGGCGGAGGTGGCGGTGGCGCATCGCGGCACAGTTCGGTTTCTGGAGAAAGGCGCGCGCGACTTCACCGTCATTCTCGATGTTCCCCTTTATCGGGAGGGAACATGAGGATGTGGCGGCAACTTCGACCGATCGCACTTGTTGCGGTCCTTGGCTTTGCCAGCCCGACCGGCGCGGTCGAGGGCACGCGGGCGTTCTTTCCGGCGCTCGACGCCGAGCGCGGCCGGCTTGTCATCAACGGCGCGACCGACATCGAGGCGATGGAGCCGCTGATCCGCGATTTTCAAGAGATGGCGCGCGATGTCGCCATCGATTATACGGACTACGTGACCAACGATCTCTATCGGGACGCTGACATCGCCTGCCGATTGAAGCAGTCTTTCGGTGATCTCCTGCTGTCTTCGTCCGTCGATCAGTTGGTGAAGCTTGCAAACGACGGCTGTGCGCTCGCGCATGTCTCGCCGGAAACCCGCGACGTGCCGGCCTGGGCGAACTGGCGTGACGAGGTCTTCGGCTTTACCTTCGAGCCCTCCGTCATGGTCTACCACAAGGATTTCGTGCCGCCGGAGGATGTGCCGCACACCCATGGCGAGCTCACCGACCTGCTGCGCTTCAAACCGGACTATTATCGCGGCCGCATCGGCACCTACGACCTGCGCCAGTCCGGCATCGGCTATCTGCTGGCCTTCCTCGATGCCCAGCAGGCCTCGACGACCTACGGCCGTCTGCTCGAAAGCCTCAGCCGCGCCGAAGCCGTGCTGCGCTGCTGCAACAATGCGGTGTTGTCTGAACTCGACAGCGGTAACGTCTATATCGGCTACAACATCCTCGGCTCCTACGCCTATGCCGCGGCGCGACGTAACGGCAAGCTCAGGATCGTGCTGCCGCGCGACTACACGCTGATCCTCAGCCGCGGCGCCCTGGTTCCGATTGGCGCCAAGCACCCCGAGCTTGCCGGTCGCTTCCTCGATTATCTGCTGTCCGAACGAGGACAGGACGCGGCACGGGAGAAAGCGTTTTTCTTCTCGCGGAGCGGCGCACTGCCGGCCGAGGTCGACGGACCCGAAAAACTGGTGGAGTCCGGGATCGGCCGGCCGATCCGGATCGGCCCGGCCTTGCTTGCCGCGCAGGACCGGCTGCAGCGCTCCCGGTTCATTGACGACTGGACCAAGCTGATCGTCGATACTCCGGTTCGGCTGCGCCCGAATTGAAGGGCGCTGCCTGCGGTCAAAGCAGGCGCCGGGATCGCGCGCGGCCTATCGCTCGCCCTTGCGCCAGGCGCACAATGCGTGGTCGAGCGACAGCCTCCCGGGACCCGAGGCCATCAGCGCGAGCGCCATGGCAGCCCAGGTGATGTGGATGGGCCAGCCGTCCGGTACGGTCAGCTGCACAACAATTGTCATGACCAGCAGCCCGAGGGCGGCAAAACGCGTTCCCAGGCCGAAGACAAGCAAGATGGGAAGAATGATTTCCGCCGAACCGGCGGCAAAGGCCGTCACGGCGGGAGCCGGATAGGGATAGGGGCCGCCGGGTAGATGCAGCCGGAATTCCGAGCTGAACAGCAGGACCGCCACGTCGTTCAATTGCAGGAACCCGTCCCACTTGCTCATGCCTGACCGAAAGAAGGGAACGGCAAGGCCGACGCGCAGGACAAGCTGGGAGAGCCAGAGCGGCGCGAGCGCGCCGACGGCTCGGTTCGCCCGACGGGTCCATTGCGACAGATCGGCTGTATGCCCGTTTTGCGAAAATCTGGATGCGGACATCATGGTTTCATCCTCCGTGATGAGTTGCCGTAAAGGCCCCCGCTTCGAGCGCGGTGGCGATTGCGGCTGCGAGATCAAGCGTGGGGCATTGCGTGGCAGCATCCGCGGCAGCCGCGGCGAGGGGGATGCCTGCCAGCAGCCGCGAAAGCAGAAGATCGGCGCCGGGCGCGAGACGGCGAACGATGACCTCCAGGTCAGGGCGGGTGATCAGCGCGCTCTCCGCATCAGCCGTTTCGATTCGTCCGACCGGCCCGCTCTCGCGGTTGACGGCAAAGATCGTGACGGCCGGATAATCGGAACGGACAAGCCTGGTCGCCGGATGCGGATCGAAGACGACGCCGCCGAGCTGCTCGGGCGCAATCAGGGAAAGTGCAGAAGGCGGAAGCGCCGGGGCGTCGGCGGCGTGATAGGCGTCGAGCCAGGCCCGTTCGATCCTTGCTACATCGGCAAGCCATGGCATGGATTGGGCATACTCGTAGCGGGCAATGAAACCCGGAAAGTCGCGGCCATATTCGAAGAGCAGCGGCGAGACTGGCGGTGTTTCGCGCACGTGAAAGCGGGCCATGGCGCGAAAGAAGGCCTCACCGGTAATGCGCTCGGTCGCCGGGAAGGTCGCCGCCAGCGCTTCGATCAGGCTGACGGTGACGTTGTTGCGGTAGACATTGAAGCGCTTCACCGCCGCCTTGCCGTTCGGGCCGGCGACCAGAGCCGGCGTCGGCCGGTCAGGTGCGAGCAGCGGCGGCACGAAACCGGCGGCATAATTGCCGATGCGGTCAAGAGGCATGGGGAGCAACCCGTCAGGCGCGGACACGGATCTTCTCCCGCGATATCCGCTGCCCGTAGGCATCGAGGATCGTCTGCGCCGCCGTGGCCTCGCGTTTCAAGACCGGCCAGTCCGGAATGGCGCTGTCCCACTCGATCAGCGTCGGGATGGCGCCGACGCGGGCGATGACGATGTCGTAGAGTTTCCAGACGGCGTCGGCAACCGGCCCGTCATGGCTGTCGATCAGGAGCAGGTCGCCTTCGTCGTCTTGCTGCTCCGCATGCCCGGCAAGGTGGATTTCTCCGACATGTTCAAGTGGGAAGTCATCGAGATAGGCAAGCGCCGAATAGCCCTGGTTGGTGGCGGAAACGAAGACATTGTTGATGTCGAGCAGCAGCCCGCAGCCGGTGCGCATCACCAGTTCTCGGATGAATACCGTCTCGCTCATCGTCGAATCCTGGAAGGTGACGTAGGTCGACGGGTTTTCGAGCAGCAGCCGGCGGCCGATCGCGTCGTGGACCTCGTCGATATGATCGGCGACGCGGGCAACGGTCGCCTCGGTGTAGGGCAGCGGCAAGAGATCGTTGTAGAAGGTGGTCTCGTGGCTCGACCAGGCGAGATGCTCGGAGACGAGGGCCGGCTCATAGCGGTCGACCAGTGCCTTGAACCGCCCCAGGTGCGCTCTGTCGAGCGGCTGTGGGCCGCCGATCGACATGCAGACACCATGCAGAGACACCGGAAAATCCTGGCGAATGCGGGCGAGCGCCGCATGCGGCGGTCCGCCGGCACCCATGTAGTTCTCCGCATGAATTTCGAAGAAGCCGCCGCAGGCATCATCGGCAAGGATCGCCTGGAGGTGCTGATGCTTGAAGCTCGTTCCGGCGAGCCCGGCGATTTCGTGTTTCGGCAGGCGAGGGCCTACCGGGGCAAGTCTGCTGCCGTTGTCCGTTGATGTGCGCATTGCCAATCCCGTCATAATCCTGAGACCTGGATGGCGGGTGGGAACGTCCCTGGACCGCTACCCCTTGAAAACCGAGGCGGAACGGGACGCGATCGCCCCGCGTCCCGTTCCTGAATTGCGATCGATCAGGACGGCATGTCGCGCGAAAGCGCCTCGGGCGAACCCATGCGGCCGTCGGGCAGCTTCATCGTCGTGCAGGTGCCGCCGTCGACGAATTTCCAGGCATTGCCCTGATAGTCGACGGTGGATGTTGCCTGGCACGTCGTGCCCGGGCCGGCGGCGCAATCGTTCTGGCCCTTGAGCGCGACGCCGAAGCATTTCTCCTTGCCGGCATCCATGGCGGACTTGACCTGCGCTTCAGTCAGTGGGCTCGCAACCGCGAGCGACGACAGGGCGGCGGCGACCGCGCTTGCCAGCATTGCGCTGCTGATCGTGGACTTCATGGACATCATATTGTCTCCGTGTTGAACTGTTCCCGTGCGTCCTGTCTGAGGCGCACATCGGGTCTTTCGCCGCGGCGACACCGGGCGTTACATAACGTTGGCAACACGCTTTCGTGATGGGCTCGCGAGGTCGGTCTGAGCAGACAGCGGCCGCGAATTTGAGATAGCCGTGTAACAAACGCCGGGAATCGGCGAATGGGGAGGAAAGGCGCGGGTGAGCGGCGCGGACGACGAACATCTCGCAAGACTTCTCCGCGCGGCTGTGGCCGGCGACGAAAAGGCCTATGCCGACTTCCTGCGGGACGCAGCACAGGCGATCCGTGGCTGGGCCCGGCGCTGGACCATCGGCGGAGGCGTCGATGCCGAGGACGTCGTGCAGGAGGCGCTGCTGGCAGCGCACGTCAAGCGCCACACCTGGCGGGAGGATGCGCCTGTCATCCCATGGCTGCACGCCATTGCCAGGCACAAATACGTCGATGCCGTGCGTCGTCAGGCCCGCCGCCCGACGGTGGGCATCGAGGGGCTTGAAGACACGCTGGCAAGCGTGGAGACGGAGAAGGCCAGGGATTGGGAAATCGGCCGGGCGCTGGAGGGGCTGGCCCCAGGACAGCGCTCAGTGGTCAACGCGATTTCGATCGAGGGTTTCACGGTGGCCGAGACGGCACAGAAACTGGACATGAATGAAACGGCGGTTCGGGTCGCGCTTCACCGCGGCCTTGCTGCAATCGCCCGCCGATTTGGACGAAACTGAGATGGACACGAACGACCTTATCAAGGCTCTCGCAGCGGACAATCGGCGACCCGGCCTGCCGATGAACACCGTATGGTCGGGCGTCGCCATCGGTGCGCTCGTTCTTGCCGGCGTCGCGTTCTCGATCCTGCTCGGGCCGCGGCCGGATATCGCCGCTGCCGCCGAGACCGTGCGTTTCCTGTTCAAATTCGTGGTGACGATCGCGCTCGCTGCGGTCGCTTTTGCGGCCATGCGCGTTGCCGCATGGCCCGACGCGGATCCGCGCAAGCTGATGCCCTACCTTGCCGTCGCGCCGGCGCTCGTTGTCGGCGGGGTGTTGCTCGAGCTTCTTGCGGTGCCATCCGATACCTGGACGACGAAACTCGTCGGAACCAACTATCTCGTCTGCATGACCTTCATTCCACTGATCGGCCTTGCGCCCTTGGCGCTGTTCCTTCTCGCACTGCGCCATGGTGCGCCGGCGCGCCCCGGCTTTGCAGGCGCCCTGGCAGGGCTCGCGGCCGGCGGCATCGCCGCGACCTTCTACGCGGCCCACTGCCCGGACGATTCACCGCTTTTCGTCGCGACCTGGTACACGATCGCGGTCCTCATGCTGACGGTGCTTGGGGCGTTGGGCGGCCGCTGGGCGCTTCGCTGGTAGGGCCGGCCATATGAGCCTTCG
Source organism: Ensifer sp. ENS08 (assembly GCF_014852195.1). Taxonomy (NCBI): domain Bacteria; kingdom Pseudomonadati; phylum Pseudomonadota; class Alphaproteobacteria; order Hyphomicrobiales; family Rhizobiaceae; genus Ensifer; species Ensifer sp. ENS08. Next base: position 104,683 of record NZ_JACVBF010000021.1, on the reverse strand, counting down.
CCGGCGTTCAAAACAAAAAAGGCCGGCAATGCCGACCTTTTCCCGCTCGCTGCGTCACACTGCCAGTACATCCGTGGTCAGCGTTTGCGCGCGAACTACGCCCGGAGCCTTCGGTTGATCATGTCCGTCAGGCTCCACGGGCAATTTCTTGATGACTATGTGTGGTGCCGCACCAAAGGTTTCAAGCCCCTGGCAAGAGATCGCCGCGGGCTTCCATCGCTTCGGCCCTTACACTAGCAATGAATGCTGACGCCGTGTTCGCGCAGTAGGGAGACGAGACGCTCCTCCGGCAATTCATTGGTTACCAACGCATCGATATCGGCAAGCGAAGCCAGACGCACCAGCGCACGCCGGCCAAACTTGCTGCTGTCGACGGCGAGGATCACCCGCTCGGCCTGGCGCATCGCGGCCGAGACGGCGGCGACTTCGGCATGGTCGTCGTCGCCGATATCGCCGTCCTGATCGATGCCGCTGACCGAGATGACGGCGACGTCGAATTTGAACTTGCGGATATAGTCGGCGGTCTCCTCGCGAAACACGCCGGCATCCACTTGCCGCACGAAGCCGCCGGGCACCGCGACAGCAAAGCTGCTGCTTTCGCTGAGCGTGGTTGCGACGCGCAGACTGTAGGTGACGACACGAAGATCGCGGCGCTTGAGCAGGCCGCGCGCCACCGCTTCGCAGGTCGTGCCGGTGTCGAGGAAGACGGCAGCGCCGTCGGCAACAAGCTCGGCGGTCAGTTGCCCGATGCGTTCCTTCACCTCCGCGTTGTCGATGCGCCGCTGGCGGTAGATGTTGGGATCAACCGGGGTCGCAATGGTCGCGCCGCCGTGCAGGCGCCGCACCTTGCCCTCCTGTTCGAGCGCCATGATATCGCGCCGTGCCGTCTGCGTGGTGACGCCGAACAGGCCGGTGATCTCCTCGATCGAGATATATTGGTTCTTCTCGAGGTGGCTGAGAAGCTGCGCCTGCCGGCGCGTCTTCTTGTCCCCATCCGCAATATCCCGATCGTCCATCACCCTCATCCTGATTGCCCCTCAGCACGCTTTGCTACCATAGGGCCGACGCCGATCTCCAAGGAAATCAGCGCAGCACCTATGGGCCGCGCGAAATTTTATGGCGCCCATGAAATGTTGTAAAACTGACATTTGACTCGCTTAATGTCCGTAATCGTACATTTCAGCGAACTCTTCCGCACATCAATACCATCGCCATGAAGGTCTTGTGACGGAGCGTGTTCGCATCGCGACATTGGAGCAAGATATGAGACAACGTGGACACCACCTCCGCGGGGTGCGGGCTTTTGCGCGCCTTGCGCAACCGTTGCGCCTGGCGACGGCGATCCTTCTGTGCGGAACGAGCCTGACGCTCTCGGCGGCCGAGGCGCGCGCCGCCGACGACAGCATGAAGATCCTGACGCTCAACACCTGGCTGGACCGCTTCAAGGCCAACCCGAGCGTGATGTCGGACTTCTTCGTCAAGGGGAACTACGACATCCTGACCTTCCAGGAGTTCCGCGCCAACAGCACCTACGCACGCGACATTCCCGGCATCCTGAAGAATGCGGGCCTTGGCACCTACGCGACGCGCCAGGACAGCGATACCGGCGTGTTCTCGCGTCTCCCCGGCACCTTCGGCGCCAGCACACTCGGCGACATTGTGACCTACACGGTGGTCGATCCGACCGTCAGCAAGCCGCAGGTGGTCGTCGGCACCACTCACCTCAACTATTACGACCCGCCGACGACCCGCATCAGCGAGGCCAAGGGCATCAATCAATGGGCGAAGTCCGAGACGCGGCCGATCATCCTCACCGGTGATTTCAATGCCGGCGATGTCTCGGAACGTGGCCTGCATTCGATCAGCCAGCAGGAATTGCTGCTGAAGACCTACGTCAAGAGCCCGAGCAACAGCTTCTATCTGAGCCTCTTGCGCGACTATGCCAAGGATCAGCAGAAGCTCGACGCCTATATCGTTGCGTGGAAGGGCAAGAGTGCTTCGGCGATCAACGGCTCGACTGTTCCCTCTGGCCTCTTTGCCGACGAGATGTACCCGGTTGCCGGCAACCTGCCGCAGACGATGAACATCCTGAAGAAGCAGTTCCAGATCTTGCAGCTTCCAAACGAGCGCGAGCAGTTCTCGCCGCATGGCTTGAACGACGGCAGTGTCACCTGGCCGTCGCACGGCGAAGACGCCACCAACACCTGGGCAAGCTGGCACCGGGTCAAGATCGATCACTTCCTGGCGTCGCGTCCCTTCGGCAAGTGGTGGACGCTGGCCGACGATCCGAAGGATCCCTATTCGGGCGTCATCACCGACGTCAGCTACGTGACCAATCCGGATGGATCGAAGACGCCGCTTTCGGACCACGAGCCGGTTGCGCACACGGTGCGCTGGGTCGGTCCGGTGCTGCAGAACTACACGGATCCGGCGACAGCGACGGCCAGGACCCGGATCGTCTGGGGCGATGAGGCATCGACCTTCGCCGAGAAGGGCAAGGTCTTCAACCTTAGCCGCAACAACATGCGCAACGACGTCTATCTCGGCCAGATCGCCGACGAGAACGGCCTGCCAATTCTGGCCGGTCTGACCGACCAGGAGAAGAAGACGCTGCTTGATTGCAAGAGCAGCGATCCGCGCTTCCAGCAGGCGATCCGCGACTATTGCATCGACGATCATTCGTTCATCGGCGAAACGCTGGTGACCGACGGAGGTACCGTTGTGGTCGAAGAGGACGCTGCGCTTGGCAGCGCTGCGGCCAAGCTGAGGCTCGATGGCGGGGCCCTCAGGATCGCCGGTCGCGACATGCATCAGATCAACCGCGATATCGTTCTCGAAGGTGCCGGTGGCGCGCTCGACGTGGCGGACGCCGCCAACGTGGTTGCCATCAACAAGGCGATCAGCGGCAGCGGCGGTCTCACTAAGCTCGGCGCCGGCGCGCTCGTGCTTAACGGCCAGAACACCTATACCGGCGCGACCGTGGTCAAGTCCGGCCTGCTTTCGGTGCAAGGGTCGATCGCCTCGTCTTCAGGGCTCACCATCGAAAAGGACGGCGCCATCGGCGGCATCGGGACGTTCGGCAGCATCACGATTGCCGACGGCGGCGTGATTGCCCCCGGCAATTCGATCGGCACGCTCAACGTTGCCGGAGATATCAATTTTGCAGCGGGCTCGACCTATGAGGTCGAGGCCAACGACAAGGGCGAGAGCGACAAGATCGTCGCGTCAGGCAAGGCGACGCTCAACGGCGGCTCTGTCCTGGCGCTCGCAGCCAATGGCAGCTATGCGCCGCAGACCAACTACACGATCCTGACGGCGGCCGGCGGCGTGACCGGTACCTTTGCCGACGTCGCATCGAGCCTCGTCTTCCTCGATCCGACGCTCGGCTACGACGCCAACAACGTGACGCTGACACTCAGCCGCAACGACATCCGCTTCGCGGATGTCACGGAAACCGCCAACCAGCGGGCAACGGCGATCGCCGCTGAAAGCCTCGGCTTCTCCAATGCAGCCTATTCGGCGCTCACCAACCTCGACCGCGCGCAGGCGCGTTTTGCCTTCGACCAGCTCTCGGGTGAAATCCATGCCTCGACCAAGGGTATGCTGCTGCAGGACGGCCTGCTCCTGAACGCTGCAGCCACCAACCGCATCCGCACGGCTTTCGGCGATGACAGCACCAAGGCGACGCCAGTGCTCGCCTATGGCGAAGGCGGCATCGAAAGCGTTGCGGCAGATACCGAGCGCTTCGCCTTCTGGAGCCAGGCCTTCGGCACTTGGGGCGATACGGATGGCAACGGCAATGCGGCGGGCTTCCAGCGTAACGTCGGCGGCTTTCTCATGGGCGCCGATGGCCTCGTCGGCGACAACTGGCGCGCCGGCCTCTTCGGCGGCTACAGCCGCTCGTCCTTCGATGTGGTCGACCGTCGTTCCTCCGGGGACAGCGACAACTACCACATCGGTGCCTATGCCGGGACCGGGCTTGGCGCGCTGTCGCTGACAGCGGGTGCGACCTATAGCTGGCATCGCATCGAAACGGCGCGCAGCGTGTCCTTCGGCGGTTTCGACGACAGCCTGTCGGCGGCCTATGACGCCCGCACCGCCCAGATCTTCGGCGAGGCGAGCTATGCCGCGAGTGCCAGTCGCTTCGATTTCGAAGGCTTCGCCAATCTCGCCTATCTCAACCTCGACACGGACAGTTTCCGTGAAAAGGGCGGGGCAGCGGCGCTCGCCGGCCGCTCGAACAACAACGACACGACCTTCACGACGATTGGCGTGCGCACCTCGACCGACGTTTCTTTCGGCGAAACGGCGGCAGTTCTGAGCGGCACCGTCGGCTGGCGCCATGCCTTCGGCGATGTCGTGCCGACCTCCACGCTTGCCTTTGCCGGCGGCCAGGGCTTTACCGTCGGCGGTGCGCCGATTGCCCGGGATGCGGCACTCGTCGAAGCGGGCATCGACTTCAAAATCGCTCCGGCCGCGACCTTCGGCGTCAACTACACCGGCCAGATCGCCTCAGGCGTTTCCGACCACGGCGTCAACGCCAAGCTGAAGGTGAGTTTCTGAGGCGGCAGCACATCGCTCTGAACATCGAACGCCGCGCATGGTTTCCATGCGCGGCGTTTCTTGTGGTTGGTTGCGGCGGCCTTGTCGATCAGATCCAGACGGTCCTTCCTGCGCCATCGCAGCCAAGGGCGCGTAGGATGTTGAGGGGCACGTCGAGCATGGTCTCGCGACCCGCGGTCAGAAGGAACGAGGCGGTCTGCGGCTCGCGATAGGCAAGAATCTCGTCGCGCGAGGCGGCGGTGTAGATGCCGCGCAGGGCCCTGAGGCAACCGCTATGGGTGACGACGACATGGCGGCGGCCGCGGTCGAGCGTGTCGAGCCAGGCCTGAAGGCGCGCTGAAAGCGCAGTCCGGCTTTCGCCGCCCGGCATCGAATAGTCGAACGGGTCGGCGCTGTGCGCATCGTACTGATCGGCAAGATCGCGCTCGATCTCGTCATGGGCCAGCCCCTCCCAGGCGCCATAGGAGCGTTCGGCAAGGGCAGCCGCCTCGGCAAAACGATCGAAGGGGATCGACCAGGTGTCGGCGAGGATCGATGCGGTCTGGCGGGCGCGGCCGAGCGGGCTCACCCAGAAGGTCAGGGTCTTTTCCTCGTCGGCGATCCGTTCGGCAAGTCGCAGGCCGACGGCGAGTGCCTGGCGCACGCCATTGGCGGTCAGCGGCGTGTCCTTGCGGCCCTGCAGGCGGCCGGCGACGTTCCATTGGGTTTCGCCGTGGCGGATGAGGATGAGGCTTGGGAGATCTCTTTTCATGCGGAACTCGGGTGTCAGCGATCTGGCGCTGCTTGAAATGGGAAAGCTGGCGCCCGCCGGCGAGACCGGCGGACGCGCGTCGTATGCTCTAGTGGGCGAGCCATTGCGCCGACGACGGCTTGAGGCCGAGCGTCGTCGTCGCGCCGGGTTCGAGAAGCGCGTCGCCGGAATGGAACGGCGCGTCGATCAGCACCGTCGCCGCCCCAATCCTGACACCATAGCGCACGGTCGCGCCCAGGAACTCGCGATGCGCGATGATGCCCTCGAGCGCGACGGCGCCGGGCTCGAGGCTGCCGATCGTCGCATATTGCGGCCGGAAGACGAGCTTGGCGCCTGCGGGGACCTCGGTCCCCGCAGGGATCGGGATGGAGCCGCCGCCCACGACCTCGAAGCTTCTGGCAGCGCCGATGCCGGCCACCTTGCCGTCGAGGATGTTGGCCGTGCCGAGGAAGTTGGCGACGAAGAGGTTGGCCGGCTTCTCGTAGAGCCCCATCGGCGTTCCCACCTGCTGGATGCTGCCCTCGTTGAAGACGGCGATCCGGTCGCAGACCGTGTTGGCCTCTTCCTGGTCGTGGGTGACGAAGATCGTCGTCAGTTGCAGCCGCTGCTGCAACTCGCGCAGCTCGCGCCTGACTTCGACACGCATCTTGGCGTCGAGGTTGGACAGCGGCTCGTCGAGCAACAGCACCTTCGGTTCGATCGCGATGGTGCGGGCGAGCGCCACGCGCTGCTGCTGGCCGCCGGAAAGTTGCGACGGGCGGCGATCAGCGAGGTGCTTGAGGCCGACGAGGTCCAGCGCCGCCTTGACCCGACGGTCGACCTCGGCGCGTGGCAGGCGCCGTTCTTCAAGGCCGAAGGCGACATTGGCGGCGACCGTCATGTGCGGCCAGAGCGCGTAGGACTGGAAGACCATGCCGATGTCGCGCTTCCATGCGGGCATGTCGAGCACGTCCTGTCCGCCAATCACGACCTTGCCCTGACGGGCGTTGTTGAAGCCGGCGATCAACCGCAAAAGCGTGGTCTTGCCGCAGCCGGACGGGCCGAGAAAGGCGAAGAATTCCCCCGGCTGTATTTCGAGATTGATGTTCTTCAGGACGTGCAGCGCGCCGTAGTAGAGATTGACGTCGCTGATGCTGATCGCCTTGGCGGGGCCGGCGGCGAGTGCGGCGCTGTTGATGTTCACTGTCATTGTTTCCTCCCGAATTACTTTGCCGTCCCGAGCGCCTTCTGGCGGCGCTCGATGACGTAGTGGGACAGGAGCGTGCAGAGCGCGACCATGATCACGGCGATGACGCCGAGGGCTGCGCCCGGACCGCGACCGGCCGGCGATTGCATGAAGACGTAGAGCCCGTAGGCGATCGGCGCGTCCGAGTTGCTCTGGATCAGCATCAGCGTTGCCGAGAGCTCGACGGCGGCCGTCGAGAAGCTGGTGACGAAGCCGGCAAGCAGGCCGCCGGTCATCAGCGGCAAGACGATGCGGCGGATGGTCCGCTGCTTGGTGGCGCCGAGGTTTTCAGCCGCTTCTTCGAGCGATTCCGACACCTGTTGCAGGGCGGCGTAGCAGGCCCTCAGCGCATAAGGCAGGCGGCGGATGGCAAGCGCCAAAACCACCATGACCCAGAGCGTTGCAAGCGGTGTACCGTCGAGCAGCGTGATGCCGTAGAAGGTCCGGAGATAGCCGATGCCGAGCACGACGCCGGGGATGGCGAGCGCTGCGGTGGCCGCCCAATCGAGCCAGCGGCGGCCGACGACCTTGGTGCGCAGCACCAGATAGGCGATGGCGCCGCCGATGACGACGTCGATCAGGCCCGCAAGGCTGGCGTAGATCAGCGTGTTCTTGATGTAGAGCGAACTCTCGCCGAAAACCCGGCCGTAGTGCGCGACGGTGTAGGCATCGGGCAGCGGGCTGAACGACCATACGGTTGCGAAAGACAGCAGCAACAGGCCGATGTGTGGCGAGAGCACCAGGAGAAGGATCAGAGCGACGACGCCATAGGCGATGACGCTTTCGCCGCGGCTGAGCTTGCGCCTGGAAAGGCCGCCGCCGCCACGCTGCACGGTCGAATAGTCCTTGCCGCGCATGGCGACCGCCGAAAGCCACATGGCGAAGATCGATACCGCGATGAGGATCACCGAGATGACGTAGCCCATCGGGTCGGTGAGGCCGACCGAGGTGACGCGGAGATAGGCCTGCGGCGCCAGCATGTCCTTGACGTTGAGGAGCAGCGGTGTCGCCAGATCGTCGAAGACCTTGACGAAGACGAGCGACGCGCCGGCGAGATAGCCGGGCATGGCAAGCGGAAAGACGATGCGACGGAAGAGCCGGAAGCCGGAGGAGCCGAGGTTCTGGGCAGCTTCCTCCATCGACCGGTCGATATTGCGCAGGCTGGTCGACAGGTTGATCAGGATGAAGGGGAAATAGTGCAGCGACTGCACGAAGATGACGCCGTTCAGCCCCTCCATGAAGGGGATGCGGATGCCGAACCAGTCGTTGAGAAGCAGGTTCACCGTGCCGTTGCGGCCGAAGAGAAGCTGCATCGCCACCGCGCCGACGAAGGGCGGCATGATCAGGGGCACGAAGCCGAGCGTCTGGATGATGAGCGAGCCGCGGAAGTCGAAGCGGGTCGTGAGCACCGCGAGCGGCAGCGCAATGGCGCTCGCCCAGACGACCGACATGCCGGACACATAGACCGAATTGAAGAAGGACCGGCGGAAGAGGTCGGTGTTGAAGAAGTCGATGAAGTTGACGATGGTCAGCGCACCGGTGCCCTTCTCGGTGAAGGCGGTGTAGATGACAGTGCCGGCGGGGATGACCAGGAAGATCGCCAGGAACAGGGCGATCACCGAGACCGCCAGGATCTGGCCTGGTTTGGCCGCGGCGGGCCTGATGGGAACGGAAGCGACGAGCGCCATGGGGCAGACTCCGGAATGAGTTCGGCCAACCGGGCGCGCGCAAGGCGCGCCAGGGTCGGCGAAGCTATGATGTTTTGGGAGCATGACCGCCCGCCAGTTGGGCAGGCGGTCGCTGTCGCGCGTTAGTCGACGAGGTTCAGGGCTTCTTCAGCCTTGGCCTTGGCGGCGGCATATTTCTCCGTCGCGAACGCGGCCCACTTCTGCTCCAGTTCCGCCTGGCGTGCGGTCTTCTCTTCGCCGCCGGTAAAGGCGTCGCGCGTTTCTTTGCTGGCTGCCTCCTCCGCCGTGATCGGCATGGCGGCAGCCAGGGCCTTGGCTTCGTCAAGAAGCGCGCGGGCCGCCGGCTGTTCGTTAGCAGCGAGCGCCTTTTCGGCCGCATGGATCGCCTGGGTGGCGCCCTTCAGGTTTTCGAGCTGGAAGGAGATGAGCTGGTCGAACAGCGTGTCGACGACATCCGTGCGCTTCTTCGAGACGTCGCTGTCAAAGGTGATCATCGACTGGAAGCGCGGATCCTTGAAGGGGTTCGGGAAGCCTTCGGGCGCCTTGGCGTAGAGCGCCGGGTTGATCGGCAGGCGACGGATCGCCGGCTCGAGCAGGACTTCCTGGCCCTTCTCCGACAGGATGTAGTTGACGAAGGCCTCGGCGCCGGCCTGGTTCGGGGCATTGGCGACAATGCCGATATTGGCCGGCACGACCGTCGTGACCGACGGATAGGCGAAGCTCACCGGGAAGCCGCTCGCCTGGGCCGAGAAGGCGAAGAAGTCGATGACGATGCCGATGCCGGTCTGGCCGGAGTTGACGGCGTCCGGAACGCCGAAGGAGCGCTCGGTCACCTGCTGCAGGTTGCCGCCGATGCCCTTGAGCGTGCCCCAGCCCTTGTCCCAGCCTTCGCCCTGCAGGATCGTCTCGATCGTCAGGTGGGTGGTGCCGGAGCGCGACGGGGCGGCGATGGCGACGTGGTCAAAGTATTCCGGCTTGGCGAGGTCGCCCCATTCGGCCGGCTTCGGCAGGTTGTTGGCTTCCAGGTAGCGGTCGTTCGACATGATGCCGTAGCCCGACGCGGCAAAGCCGAAGTAGAAGCCGTCCGGATCGTTGACCGGATAGGAGCCGACCTTTTCGGGCAGTCCCGTCACCGACGGGGTGAACTTCGCCAGCAGTTCCTTGCTCTTCAGGCTGTCGAAGGCGTCAGGCGCCGACGCCCAGAACAGGTCGACCTGGTTGTTGACCTTGGTCTCGTCGATGTATTTCACGCCCGAGCTGGTGCTCTTGTTCTGGACGTCGAGGGTAAAGCCGGGATTGGCGGCCTCGAAGCCCGCCTTGAACGGATCGGTCACGTCCTTGGAGAACGAAGTGACGATCGTCACCTTGCCACCGTCCTGGGCGTGGGCCGTCACGATAAAGGCAGCCGACATCAGCATCGCTGCTGCGATGGTTTTCAACATAGGTATCTCCTCCCAATAGACCGCCAGTGCTTGGCGGCTGTCCTATTGAGAGCAAGGCCCGTGCCAGATCGAAAAACCCCGCAAAACCAGCCAGTTTCACGTCGGGATGGGTAAGAAGGGTAACATCGGGGCGGGCGAGGCGGGGTCAAAAGGGTAACATTACCCCTCGTCGCCATCGGCCCGGGCGTCGATGTCGAACTTGCGCATCTTCAGATAGAGCGTCTTGCGGGAAATGCCGAGCGCATCGGCGGTCGCACCCACGCGGCCCTCATGTCTGGCGAGACTGTTGATGATGATGGTCCGCTCCAGCCGGTCCATCTGCGCTTCCAACGTCTCGCCGCCTGCGGTCGTGGCTTCGCTGTCTGGGCGCTCTTCGAGCCCGAGCACGAAGCGTTCCGCGACATTGCGCAGTTCACGCACGTTGCCGGGCCAGGGCCGGGCGTTGAGATCGGCCAGCAGATCGACGCCGACCGGCGGCGCAGTGCGCCCCTGGCGCTTTGCGGCAAGGCTGAGGAAGTGCTGGAACAGGAGGCCGACATCGCCCTTGCGGCGCGCGAGCGGCGGCAGTTCGACCCGGGCGATGTCGAGGCGGTAGGCGAGGTCTTCGCGGAATTCTCCCCGCCGCGCGGCATCGTGCAGGTCGGCTTTCGTTGCCGCCACCACACAGATGTTGACCGGCAGTTCGACGTTCGATCCGAGCCGTTCGATGACGCGCTCCTGCAGGACGCGTAGCAGCCGCACCTGGGCTGCGATCGGCATGGACTCGATCTCGTCGAGAAACAGCGTGCCGCCATCGGCATATTCGATCTTGCCGATGCGCTTTTCGCGCGCGCCGGTAAAGGCGCCGGCCTCATGGCCGAAAAGCTCGGATTCGAGCATGGTCTCGGGGATGGCGCCGCAGTTGACGGCGACGAAACGGCCCTTGCGGCCGCTGAAATCGTGCAGCGCCCTTGCGGTCACTTCCTTGCCGGTGCCGGTATCGCCGATGATCAGCACGTCGGCGCTGGCGGCAGCGATGCGCTGCAGCTTTTCGCGCAGCGCCACCATCGGCGCCGAATGGCCGATCAGCCGCGTCTCCCAGCCGTCCTTGTCGACGGAGAGGCGCAGCCGCCGATTTTCCAGCAGCAGGCGACGGTGATCGCGGGCCCGGCGCACGGTTTCGATCAGGTGCACCGGATCGGCTGGCTTCTCCAGGAAATCCCAGGCGCCTTCGCGCATTGCACGTAGCGCCATCGGGATATCGCCATGTCCGGACATCAGCACGATCGGGATATCGGGATCGATCTTGCGCACGGCGGCGACCAGGTCGAAGCCGTCATGATCGGGCATGCGCACATCCGAGACGATCACGGTGTCGCTGTCGGCGCGAAGGCCGGCGAGCGCCGAGACGACGGAACCGTGCGGGGAGACTGTGAAATCCTCCAGTTCCAACACCTGGCAGCAGGCCTCAAGCACGCTGGCGTCGTCGTCTATCAGGATGATGTCCGCTTCCGGTCTCATTCCGGGCCTTTCAGGGATACGAGGAATCGTGTGCCGGCCGGGCCGGTGTCGAGGATCGTGATGTCGCCGCCAAAATCCTTGACGATGTTGTAGGAGATCGACAGGCCGAGACCGAGCCCCGAGCCTACCGGCTTGGTGGTGAAGAAGGGATCGAACACGGCTGGCAGGTTTTCCGTGGCGATGCCGTGCCCGGTATCGTCGACGATCAGCCGGGCGACGCCGCCGGTGACTTCAACGCTGACGCTCACGCGCCGAAGTGGCTGGCCAGCGACGGCGTCGAGCGCGTTGCCGACGAGATTGACGGCGACTTGCTCGAGCCGGACCGGTTCGGCCATGACCATGGCCGAACTGTCCTGCGGCAACGAAAGATCGAGGGCGACGTTCTCCTCCTCGAAACGGTGTTCGAGCAGGCTGAGGGCGTCCCGCACCGCCGCGGTGAGATCGACCGGCCGCAGCTGCGCGTCCGGCCGCCGGGCAAAGCGGCGGATATGGCTGATCTGGTCTGCCATGCGTCCCGTCAGCCCCTTCATCTTGTCGAGGTTGTTGACGGCCTGCTCGCCCTTGCCGCGGCCGATTAGAGTGGCGGCGCTGTGAATATGGGCGCGAAGGGCGGCTAGAGGCTGATTGAGTTCGTGGCCGATGCCGGCCGCCATCTGGCCGAGGGCCGCAAGCTTTGCCGACTGGATCAGCTCGTCGCGGGTCTGGCGAAAGAGGGTGAGCGCACGCGAGAGGTCGCCGAGTTCGTCGGCCTCGGGCGGCGGGATCGCCGTGGAGTGCCGGCCCCCGCTGATCGCGCCGGCGGCCGTCGCCAGCAGGCGGATACGGGCAATGAGGTTGCGGTGGACGTAGAAATAGCCGATCGCGCTTGCGACGAGCACCGAGAGAATGGCGATCGCGACCAGCAGGCTTCGCCCGGTCTCGATTGCCGCAGCCGCGCGCCGGGCGGCGTCCCCGGCGCTTGCCTCGATCGCGATCACTTCCGTTTCGATCTTGCGGCCAAGCTCCTCGACGAGCCGGCCGTTTTCGCCGGCAAGTTCGGCAAGTGTGCTGGCCTGCAGCATTTCCGAGCGCTTGCGATTGGGTATGCCCGTCGAGGCGTTGGACTGGTCGAGAATGCGCCCGGCAAGCTGCCGAACGGTGATGCTGTCGGGCCAGCTGTCGAGCGAGCGGATGCGGCTTGCCAGTTCGTCGGCGCTGTCGCCGAGAAAGGCGTTGGTCTCCTGCATTTCCTCTTCGGTCGTGGCGTTGACCAGCCGACCGATCAGGCCTGTCGCAAGGTTCGCCTGGGAGACGACGGTCAGCAGCGCTTCGCTCTTCTGCTGTTCGGCGAGTGCGGCCGCACCCTGACCCTTGCGGGTCTCCGCTTCGATGTTGAAGCGGATGTCGTCGACCAACGGATCGGCTTCTTCCAGAAGATCGGCCTGGACCCAGCGCAACTCGTCGATGTCCGACCGCATCGCCTCGCGCAGCGTGAAGCGCTTGCCCGCGGCAAGGTCGATCTTTTTCAGATTGGTGCCGATGGCCTCGGCGAGCGGCAGCAGCGCCGCCGTGCTCGACTGCGCCGTGTTTTCTTCGAGCAGGGCGCGAAGGGTCTGGAGGCGCGTCGCGTAGACGGCGCGGATCTCGTTGTACTCGGCGCGGCTTTCGGCGCCGGCAAGTACCGACGTCACGGAGCCGATGTCGGCCCCGGCCTTGGAGAGTCGCGACGCGAAGGCGAGCTGCGGCATCTGCTCATCCGCCATGCGCGACAGTTCGCCCGACAGCCGCTCGTAGGAAAGCCAACCGACCAGGCAGGCGCCGACAGCGAGCCCGACGATCGCGACAAAGGCCAGCACGAGGCGGGCGCCGATGCCGAAGCGCCAGCGCGGCTGCTGTGCGGTCGTTTCGAGAACCGCCATCGTCACTGCCGCCACGGATGGAGATTGACGGGACCGCCAGATCGCGCCGCCGAGGACAGCAGCTGCTCCGCCTCGTTGAGGTTCTGTTCGATCAGTGCGCGCAGGCGGCTCGCGAGTTCTGCGTGGGCAGGGGAGCGGGCGACGCCGCGGGGCCATTCGCCTTGCAGGGCCTCAGCAACATTGGCGACTTCGCTTGCCGAAAGCGGAGGCTGACCCAACAGCCGCCGCGCCCGAGCCAGCATGCTCAGCCGTTGCGCATCTTCGATGTTCATCGCCTCCAGATCCGCAGCCCTCTTCCACAGGCGGGCAAGGGTTGCCCGGCGGCGCACGATATAGTCGTCGAAAATCAGATTGACGAGGCCATATCTGCGCGCCGACAGGGCGGCGTCGAAGCCGCCGGATTTCAGCAGGCGCTCGCCGTCTTCCTGCGGCAGCAGGCCGCTGTTGAGCGCCGGATTGACGGGAATACGGGCGATTGCCGGCGACAGCAGGAGTTTCTGGCCAGCCTCCGAAAGCACGAAATCGACGAAGCGTTCGGCTCCCGGCACGTTGCGCGCCCGGGACAGAATGCCGATGCTTGCCGGCACGAACACGGTGTCGGGCGGCAGGACGAAGACATTGCCGGCGCCGGCGAAATCCGGCGAGGTGGCGAGGAAATCGATGGTGATGCCGATGCTGAAGCGCCGCTGCGCCACGCCGGAAGCAACCCCGAAGCTGCGGGCGGTAACCGTTGAGAGATTGCCGCCGAGCTGCGACAGCATCGCCCAGCCTTTCTCCCAGCCGTAGGTTTGCAGCAAGGCTTCGACGATCAGGTGCGTCGTGCCCGAGCGGGAAGGCGTGGTGATGCCGATCTGGCCGGAATAGACGGGGTTCAGCAGATCCTGCCAGTCCTCCGGCACGGGTAGTTTGCTCCGGGCGAGATGGGCGGGATTGTAGACGAAGCCGTAGCCCGACAGCGCGAAGCCCAGATAGTAGCCCTGTGGGTCGTTTACGGGATAACCGAAGACATGATCCGGTGCGCCGGTGTTGCGTGGCGCGATCGGGCGCAGGCTTCCGTTGCGTTTCAAGAGCTCGAAGGCATCGGCCGCCGAGGCCCAGAAGATGTCGGCCGGCACGTCCGCCTTCTCAATGACGAAGCGGCTGGCGCTCGCCGTGTTGCGCTGCACGATCGTCACCCGCATGTCGGCATTGGCGCGTTCGAAAGCGGCGCGAAAGGGCTCGAAGAAGGAGGGCGGGTAGGAGGTGACCACCACGAGTTCCTGCTTCTCGACAGCACGCGCGGGCCCCGCAAACGCCATGAAGCCAAGGATGATCAGCGGCAGCAGGGCCGCGACGATATCGAACCGGAACCTTGTCAATTCACTCCCACCGCGCATCGCCGTCCGGTCATTGCCGGTGCCGGTTGTCGCGGACCCTCCCCAAGATGCCGCCGTTTCGTGCATGCACGGTCGGCGATCGCGGCGTACTCTGCTACGAAGAGCCCACCGCCGTAAACCCCGGGAGGCATGTCGGAGACTGTTGCAAACAGGTCGCAGCCGCGACGATTGGCGCCATGGCAAGATTTCTGCACTTGGCGGTTGCGCGCGATTCGCCTATAGGTCGTCTTCCGGCAACCAATCAGGGAGGTTTCAAAAGATGCCAGCTTTTTCTTTCTCCCTACGGGGCGGCGTGCAGTCTTGAACTGGGCCGGGAAGGGCATTTTCGCCTTTTCGTCTTTTCCAGGTCGGATTTCGTTTCGCTGACCTTGGCCCTTCCTCTCCGGAGGATTCGGTCACTCCAATGATGCCGCATCGGAAGCTGGGTTCCTTTTAACGGCATATTCCATTCTGATCTTGTTTGAGGCCGATGCGTCGCGCATCGGGCGATTGTTATGGCTTTTACTCGTATTGACCTGCGCGGCGGTGCGTTCCGCAGCGTTCTTGGATTCACCTGGTCTCACTGGAAAGCGCAGCCGCTGCGCATCAGCGTCATTCTCGGCATGGTTCTCTTGTCGACGCTCGCTGACGTCCTGACGCCGCTCTATTCGGGCCGGCTCGTCGATGCCGTCGTTTCCGGTGTGGCGACCGATCAGCTTGCCTGGGATGCGGCGCTTGCCGCCTTCTGGATGCTGATGGCGCTGTCGCTCGGCGCGATCATTCTCAGGCACCTCACCTTCCTGGGGGTCACCGATCTGACCCTCAAGATGATGACCGACATCGCGTCGGCTGCCTTCTACCGCATCCAGCGCTTCTCGACCGACTGGCATGCCAACAGCTTTGCCGGATCGACGGTTCGCAAGGTGACCCGCGGCATGTGGGCGCTCGATCTCTTGAACGACACCTTGCTCGTCGCCCTGTTTCCGTCCGTCGTGATGCTGGTCGGATCGACAATCCTGATGTCGTTCTACTGGCCGATGATGGGCGTCATCATCGGGATCGGGTCGATCGTCTTCATCCTGATGACGATCGTGCTGTCGCTTGGTTACGTCGCGCCGATGGCAAGCCTTGCCAACCGGTGGGACACCAAGCTCGGCGGGGCGCTCGCCGATGCCGTGAGCTGCAACATCGTCGTCAAGGGTTTTGGCGGCGAAAGCCGCGAGGACGCACGCCTTGCCAAGGTGCTCGCCAAATGGCGTGACCGTACGCGCCGCACCTGGATCCGCGGCACGACCAACGGCACGTCGCAGGGCGCCATGCTGCTCATCCTGCGCGCGGCGGTGATCGGCTTTGCGCTGTTCCTCTGGTCGAAAGGCCAGGCGACGGCCGGCGACATCACCTTCGTGCTTACCTCGTTCTTCATCCTGCAGGGTTATCTGCGTGAAGTCGGGCAGCACATCCGCAACCTGCAGCGCTCGATCAACGACATGGAAGAGCTTGTCGACATCCATGGCCAGTCGCTCGGTATCGACGACAAGGCGGATGCCAAGCCGATCCGCATCACCGACGGCCGCATCGAGTTCAAGGATGTGACGTTCCACTACGGTGCGCACCGCAAGCCGCTCTACGACCGCTTCTCAGTGACGATCCGGGAGGGCGAACGCGTCGGTCTTGTCGGGCACTCAGGTTCGGGCAAGACGACCTTCGTCAAGCTGATCCAGCGTCTGCATGACCTGAAGGCCGGCGAGATCCGGATCGATGGTCAGGACATCGCATCGGTGACGCAGACGTCGCTGCGCCAGCAGATCGCGATCGTCCAGCAGGAGCCGATCCTGTTCCATCGCTCTCTGTCGGAGAACATCGCCTATGCGCGGCCGGACGCCACGCAGAGCGAGATCGAGAAGGCGGCAAGGCTTGCGAGCGCCCACGACTTCATCACGGCTCTGCCGAAAGGTTACGGCACGCTGGTGGGCGAACGCGGGGTCAAGCTCTCGGGCGGCGAGCGCCAGCGCATCGCAATTGCCCGCGCGTTCCTCGCGGACGCACCGATCCTGATCCTCGACGAGGCGACATCGAGCCTCGATTCGGAATCGGAAGTGCTGATCCAGCAGGCGATGGAGCGGCTGATGCTGGGGCGCACGACGCTCGTCATCGCGCACCGGCTCTCGACGGTGCGGGCGCTCGACCGGCTGCTGGTCTTCGACCACGGCCGGATTGCCGAGGAGGGCACGCACGACGCGCTGATCCGCCTCGACGGTGGCATCTACCGCGGTCTCTTCGAGCGCCAGGCGCTGGAGCTGACCAAGGGGTTGGTGCTGAACGACCAGTAAGGCTTTGACGCCACCTGAAACCATCGCCGCGCCTGCCAAAGGCGCGGCGATCTTTTATGCTGGCCGGTTAAGCCAACGATCGAGGCCGCGAGCCGCCGCACGGCCTGTGGCAAAGCAGGCGGTCAGCAGATAGCCCCCGGTCGGCGCTTCCCAATCGATCATTTCGCCGGCGACGAAGGTGCCGGGCAGCGCTCTTAACATGTATTCGTCATCGATCGCGGACCAGGCGATGCCGCCGGCGGAGGAGATGGCCTCGGCGATCGGGCGTGGGCGGATGAGCGGGATTGGCAACGCCTTGATCAAGGCCGCAAGTTCTGGAGGCGGCAAGCGCGCGGCATCAGGCGAAACCTCACGCAGCAGCGCCGCTTTCACCCCTTCGAGCCCGGCCCCCTTGCGCAGGCGGTTGGAAAAGCTGGTCTTGGTGTCGAGGCGGCCAAGGTCTTTTGCCAATTTCCCGACGCCACGTCCCGGGGTGAGGTCGACCACCAGGTCGGCCAGTTCGCCGCGCGACAGCCGGTCCCTGAGCGCGCTCGTATGGGCGTAGACGAGGCTGCCTTCGATGCCGGTCCTGCTGATGACGAATTCGCCCGGGACGGTGCCGGCTTCCGACGTTGCGGTGACGCCCTTCAGCGCGGCGCCAGCAAAGCGATCGCGGAAGGTCTCGCTCCAGTCGACGTCGAAGCCGCAATTGGCGGGCTGGAATTTGGCGACAGACACGTCCCTCTGTTCCAGCCAGGAAACCCAGGCGGCATCCGACCCGAGACGCGGATAGCTGGCGCCGCCGAGGGCGAGCAGAGTCGCATCTGCGCTGACAAGCGTCTTGCCGTCCGGGGTATCGAACGCGGGTGCTTTGCCTTCAAAGCCAGTCCAGCGGTGCCGCGTCAGGATACGAACGCCTCGGCTTTCCAGCGACTTGAGCCAGGCGCGCAGCAGCGGCGACGCCTTCATCACCTCCGGGAAGACACGGCCCGAGGAGCCGACGAAGGTCCTGGTTCCGAGGTCTGCCGCCCATTGCCTGATGTCATCGGGCGTGAAGGCGTCCAGCGCCGCACGCAATCGCGGCGAGGCATTGCCGAAGCGCTCCGCAAAGGCCGTATAGGGCTCCGAATGGGTGATGTTCAGGCCCGACTTGCCGGCCAGCAGAAATTTGCGCGCGACCGTCGGCATGCTGTCATAGACGGTGACCGCGTGGCCGCGCTCGGACAGCACCTCGGCGGCCATCAAGCCGCTCGGTCCGCCGCCAATGACGGCGATGTTCTTTTGTCCCATGCGCTTTGCCCGGTCACAGATTTCGCTTCGGCGCACTCTTGGCCCGGCGGCGCGTGGCACGCAACCCCCGTCAGATGCCGCTATCGGCGATGGGCGCCGTTGAGCTTCTTCTCCAGCCACAGGCTGTAGCGCGAACCGGAAAAGCAGATGGCGAAATAGACCAATGCCGCGAAGATATAGGCCTCGCTGTAAAAGCCGAGCCAGGCGGGATCGGTGGCCGAGGTCTTGGCGGCATTGAGCAGATCGTAGATGCCGATGACCGCAAGCAGCGAGGTGTTGAGCACGATGCCGATCGACAGGTTGACGATGGCCGGGATGACGGCTCGCAGCGCCTGCGGCAGCACCACCAGCCGGAGCATCTGGATCCGGCTGAGGCCAAGCGACAGCGCCGCCTCCTTCTGACCCGTCGGGATCACCTGCAATCCGGCGCGGATGATCTCGGCGAGGTAGGCCGAGAAGAACAGGGTGACGCCGATCTGCGCCCGAAGCAGCTTGTCGATGGCCGCGCCGCTCGGTAGCGCCATCGGCACGATCAGTATGGCGACATAGAGCACGGCGATCATCGGCACACCGCGCAGCACTTCGATGAAGGCAATGGCCAAGGAGCGCACGAGCCCCATGTCCGACTGGCGGGCAAGCGCCAGCAGCAGCGCGATCGGAAAGGCGAAGGCAAGGCCGGCGATCGAGACTGTGAGCGTGATCGGCAGCCCGCCCCAATGATTGGTCGAGACCGGTTCCAAGCCCGACGTCCCCGCCATCAGCAGCCAGATGCCGACGAGCGCCAGCAACCAGACCGGCACCAGGCGGAAGCTCCAGAAACGGGGAATGGCGGAGACGGTCAGGAGCGCAGCAATGAGGGCGATCACCAGCGCCGGGCGCCATTGCAGCGGCGGCGGGAAGAAGGCGAAGAGCATGAAACGAAACTTGGCGCCGACAAACGCCCAGCAGGCGCCCGCCGTTTCCGTGGCGCAATCGGCCGCGGTGCCGGTCCAGACGGCATCGATGACGGCCCAGCGGACAAAGGGAAGTGCAATCCAGAGGATTGCGGCGAGCGTCGCCAGCGTGACGAGGCCATTGGCCCGACCGTTGAAGAGGCCTTCACGCCAGCGGTGCCAGTCGGGCGCGACCGGCGGCGCAAGTTCGATCTGGCTCATCGTTTTCCTTCTCCGCGCAGAACGACGCGCCTGTTGTAGAGGTTCATGAGGGCCGAAACCGCAAGACTGATCGTCAGGTAGACGGCGCCGATGATGATGATCGCTTCTAGAGCCTGACCGGTGGTGTTGGCCGTCGTGTTGGCGACGCTGACGAGATCGGGGTAACCAATTGCGACCGCGAGGCTCGAATTCTTGGTCAGATCGAGAAAGCTCGAAATCATCAGCGGCGTGATCACCCGAAGCGCCTGCGGCAGTACGACGAGGCGCATGATCTGCGCGGGCTTCAGCCCGAGTGCGCGAGCGGCTTCCCATTGACCCGATGCCACCGACTGGATGCCGCTGCGCACGATCTCGGAAATCGAAGCGGAGGCATTGACGACGAGGCCGATCAGCAGCGCGGCGAATTCCGGGGTCAGCGATAGGCCGCCGCGAATGTTGAAGCCGCCCTTGGCAGGCACTTCGACCGATGCGCTGAAGCCGAGGGATACGAGAGCGAAATAGAAGATTGCCAACGCGCCGAGTACGGTGCCGGCGGCTTTCGGCAGATAGAACGTCGCGCCCACCAGCAGGCGCCTGGAAATGACGAGTGCCGCGAAGACGGTCAGGAGCACCGCGGGCAGCCATACGGAGGCCGGCAGGCCGTCGACCGAAAGCGAGGGCAGAAAGACGCCGCGATTGCTGAGATAGACGCTGTCCAGAAACGTATAGGCGCCGCGCGGCGGCGGAAGCGCGCGGATGATCGCACTCCACAGGAACAGTTGCAGCAACAAAGGCGTGTTGCGCAGAAGCTCGACATAGCCATGGGCGAAGGTCGCTAGCAGCAGATTGCCGGACAGCCTGAAGATGCCGAGTGCGACACCGAGCACGGTTGCAAGCAGACATCCGACGAGCGCGACCTTGACGGTATTGGCGATGCCGGCGGCAAGCGCCCGGGCGTAGCTGTCGCCGGCCGCGTAAGGAAGAACGCTTTCGCCGATCTCGAAATTGGCCTGATGGGAGAGGAAGGCAAAGCCCGGCGTCAGTCCCATGCGGTGCATGCTCTCGGCGGTGTTCTGGCCGAGAAAGGCAAAGAGCAGCAGCACGCCGACAAAGAGCAGGCCTTGCTGCAAAGGCAGCGGCCCGATCCAGGACAGGAGGCGCGAGACGGGTCCGGGCCCCGAAGGGCCCGGTTGGAGTTGGCGTGTCATGGGAAGGACCATGAACCGGCTCAACGGAACGGCGGCGAATAGAGCAGGCCGCCGGCCGTCCAGGGCTGGTTGTAGCCGCGCTCGAAGTTGAGCGGCGTGCCCTTGCCGACGTTGCGCTCGAAGATCTCGCCGTAGTTGCCGACGGTCTTGACGATGTTGTAGGCGAATTTCGGATCGAGGCCGATCGCTTCGCCGAGCGACGGATCGACGCCGAGGAAGCGCTTGATCGCCGGATCCTCGCTCGCAAGGAACGTGTCGACGTTCTCCTTGGTGATGCCGAACTCTTCGGCCTGGATCGTCGCGTAAACGGTCCAGTTGACGATTTCGAGCCACTGGTCGTCACCGGCGCGGATCGCCGGCGCCAAGGGCTCCTTCGACAGGCGCTCGGGCAGAAGCACGTAATCGTCGGGCTTGGAAAGCTGGGTGCGCTTGGCCGCAAGGTCGGTCGCGTCCTGGGTCAGGGCGTCGACGCGGCCCGAGTCGAGCGCCTTCAGGAACTCGCCGGTTTCCTCGATCGTGACCGGCGTGAAAGCCTTGCCGGTCTTGCGGAAGAAGTCGGCGATGTTGAGTTCGCCGGTCGTGCCGCTCTGGACGCCGATCGTTGCGCCGTCGAGTTCCTCGCCCTTGGCTACGCCAAGGTCCTTGCGCACCAGCAGTCCCTGGCCGTCGTAGAAGACGACGGGGCCGAAGTGGAAGCCAAGCTTGAAGGCGCGGCTCACCGTCTGGGTCACGCCGGAAAGCAGGATGTCGAACTCGCCCGACTGCAGCGCCGGCAGACGCTGCTGCGGCGACGAGTTGGTGAACTCGACCTTTTCGGCATCGTTGAAGACGGTGATGGCGATGGCGCGGCCGAAATCGACGAAGAAGCCCTGCCAGCGGCCGTTGCTGTCGGGTGAGAAGAAGCCCGGCGTGGTGCCGACGCCGACCTTGATGACGCCGCGCGCCTTGATCTTGTCGAGCGTTTCGCCGGCAAGCGCCGAGGTGGCGATGAGGCCCGCCGCCAGCGCTGCCGTCGCGGCAAAGGCTTTTGTGAAAAGTTTTCGGTGAGTGGAAGTTCGCTGCATGAGGGTCCCCAAAGCCAAAAGAATGTCATTGCGCCACCGGGCGAAGCCGTTCGGGCGTGAGTAAAAATTAAATCTATAGAAATTATATAATAGGTATTTTTGTGCGAAATTGGCGCGTGGCCCGAAACAGATTTCGCCGCCTCGTTTTTGCCGGGAACGTTTTTGACAAGAAGCCAGCGGTTGATGGCGGCGACCCCCGAAGGCGTCAATTTCATTCGCCCACGATCGATGGCCCGCAAGCTGCAGCGCGAACCTCCGGCTGCATATGCAGGCCTATGCCTCTTGTTGAGATCGGCGGAAGCTCCTAGGTTCCGCCCGTCGATTGGTTTATCTCCTTGGCGATGCAGCTTTTTGCGGGAAATTGGCGGGAACGGATGGGATGGGGCGCGCCGGTGTCGGTCGCCCTGCACCTCGTCGTAGCCCTTTTTCTTTTGTACGACCTGCCCTTCGAGCTGCCGACGCCGCCGAAGGAGCAGACCGTCAACGTCGAGCTCGTTCCGCCGCCAGCAGAGGCGAAGGAGCCGAAGAAGGCCGAGCAGAAACAGGCAGAGCAGAAGAAGGCGGGGCCGAAAAAGGGCGAAGAGAAGAAGGCTGAACAGCCAAAGCCGCAGCCCAAACCCAAGCCCCAGCCGAAGGCAGACCCGAAGCCGCAACCCAAGCCGGCGCAGCAACTGCCGCAATCCTTCGCCTCGGCCATGGCCAAGACCAAGCAGGACAACAAGGAGGCAGAGCTTCCGCCGGCTGCGCGCGAGACGGAGAAAAAGACGGAGGCGTCCGAGCCGGCAAAGGCGGTGGATGACAAGGCAAAGCCGGCGGATAAGCCGGCAACCGTGTCCTCGACCGAGAAAAAAGAACCGGTCAAGGAACCGAAACCCCCGTCAACGCTTGCCGTGCCTGCGAGATCCACTGACAGCGCCACACAGAAGGCGGATGAAAAGGCAGCGGCGACGGTAGCCGAAGCCAAGCCTGAAGCAGAAGAAACGCCTGACGCCAAGCCGCAGACGGTCAAATCGGAAGACGGGACGGCAAAGGCAAAGCCGGCCGATGCTGCGGCAAAGGTCGAACTCAAGCCCGTTCCAAGCAAATTGACGAAAGCAAAAGAACTTTATTCTGCAAAATCGATTGCCGATCCGCGGGTGAAACAGGCCCTGATCAACCTGCCGGTCAAGAGGCGGATCCTGCAACTGTGCAATCTCGAGGCGCTGGAGCAGATCCGCAGCCAGCGGCCGGATACCCCGCCCGAAGGACTGGTGCCCTTCGGGCCGAGGGGTGGCTTCATCGCCAAAAACCGTATGGACGCCAGCGGTGGGGCCTACCAGAACAAATCGAACTGGTACGACGTCGACTTCAATTGCGTCGTCAATGAAGATGCGACCGAAGTGACCTCCTTCAGCATTGCCATCGGTGGCGAAGTGCCGAAAGCTGCCTGGAAGGAGCGGCGGCTTCCGGGGAATTGATCCTTCCGACACGGATGGGGGCATGTCGTTGTCCTGACCAAACCCCCTTCCGCAACAGCGCCCCACTGCGTGCAGCGCCTGTTGCCAGACGTCACGGATCGCCGCGCTGCACCTAAAACATTCTTGCCTGCCGGACTCTTCCGAGCCCGGCAGGCGCGAGTGCGAGTTGCCACTCTCGCACCAAGCTGGCGCGGATGTTGTTACTCCGCCGGTTGAAGAGCCCGCTCGCGATAGACCGAAACCAGTGAGGTGCCGAGCATCGCGGCAACCGCCGCAAAGAGGAAGACGCCGGCCGGGCCCTGCAGTTCGACAAGGAGGCCGCCGAGGATCGCCCCGGTGGAAATGGCGATCTGGAAGGTGGTGAGCGTCGCCGCTCCAGCACCTTCGGCCTCATCACCGGCCGCACGGCTCAGGAACGACTGGACGCTGACCGGCAGGGCGCCGAAGGCGAAGCCCCAGGCCGCCGTGGCGACGATGGCGACGGCCGGCAGCGCGCCCGCCAGGGCCAGGACCAGCGTGGTGGCAGCGACGCCGGCGGCCGCCGACATCATCGAGAGCCGCGTGCTGCGCTCGGCGAGGAAGCCGCCGGCAATGTTGCCGAAGAAGCCGCCGATGCCGAAGGCGAGCAGGATCGCGGTTATCGCCTCGACGCCGAACTGCGGCACCTGTTCAAGGAACGGGCGGACATAGGTGAAGCCGGCAAAGTGGCCGGTGACGACCAAGAGGATGGTCGCAAGGCCGAGCCGGATCGCCGGGCGCTTCAGGACGTTGAGGATCGTGTCGAGGCCGGTTGTGCCGATGGGAGGCAGGCGCGGAACCGTTAGCGCCTGGACGATGAAGGTGACGATGCCGACGGCGGCGGCAAGCAGGAAGGCGTAGCGCCAGCCGAGCGTCGCGCCGATCCAGGCGCCGACCGGGGCCGCGCAGACGGTTGCGATCGAGACGCCGGACATCACGATTGCCATCGCCCGCGGCATCAGCCGGCCGGGAACGAGCCGCATGGCGA
The DNA here is from genome assembly GCF_014852195.1 of Ensifer sp. ENS08. Taxonomy (NCBI): domain Bacteria; kingdom Pseudomonadati; phylum Pseudomonadota; class Alphaproteobacteria; order Hyphomicrobiales; family Rhizobiaceae; genus Ensifer; species Ensifer sp. ENS08. The sequence continues at coordinate 80,794 of NZ_JACVBF010000021.1, read as the reverse complement.
GCGCCAAAGACAGCGCCCAGAAACCGCCTAGGCCGATGCCGAGGAGGAAACGGGCGACGAGCAGCATCGAAAGGCTGGACGCGAAACCGGCGATCAGGCTGGAAACGATGAGCAGCGCGGTTAGGGACAAGAGCACGTTGCGGCGGTCGAAACGTCCGGTATAGACGACGATCGCCGGGCCGGCGATGGCCGCGACCACGGCCGTAGTGGTGACCGACTGGCCGGCGGCGCCGACGGTCACGCCGAGATCCGCCGACATCGGCGTCAGCAGGCTTGCCGGCAGAAACTCTGCCGTGACCAGGCCGAAGACCCCGAGCGACAGGGAAACGACAGCCGCCCACAAGGGCTTGTCCCGTTCATCCGCCTGTCCCGTGGGCTTGGCGACAATACCATCCATGACTTTCATCTCCTTTGCATGTGATGATGAAAATATGCATGGCCATCTGGAGTTTCTATGCTAGAAAATCCAAAACACTGTGCTGTTTGTCCAAAGGTGAGATGTAATATGAGCGATGCGCTGACGGAGATCCTGCGCGGCCTCAGGCTCGACGGTGTCGAATATGGGCGCTGCCAGCCCTGCGCGCCATGGGCGACCTCCTATCCCGAACAGGAACCGGCACGATTTCATTTTCTTGCCTCCGGTTCCGCCCATCTGCAATCGCCAGATGGTTCGTGGATGGAGTTGACGCCCGGGGATGCCGTGCTGTTGCCGCGGGGCGATGCGCACGTGCTCGCGAGCAAGCCCGGCCTGCCGACGATATCGATCCGCGACCTGCCGAAACGGCAGCTTTGCGACGGCATCGTCGATGTGCAGTGCCCCAACTCGGACAGCCAGAACCTCCTGTTCTTCGCGGTGATGCAGTTCAACGTCGACCGGCTCCATCCGCTCTTGCAACTGATGCCGTCGGTGATGCGCACCAGCGACCTTGCCAAGAGTGAGCCGTCGATCCCGTCGCTTCTCGATACCATGACGCGGGAGGCCGCGATGCAGCGCGTCGGTGCGGGCGGTATCCTGGCGCGCCTTGCCGACGTGCTGACCGCCACGATCATCCGCGCCTGGGTGGAACACGGTTGCGGCACGTCAACCGGCTGGCTTGCAGCCGTGCGCCATCCGGAGGTGGGCCGGGTGCTCGCCGCCATCCATCTCGACCCGACGAAGGACTGGACAGTGCCGGAACTGGCAAAGCTCATGGGGGCGTCGCGCTCCGGTTTTGCCCAGCGCTTCGCCGATACGGTCGGCGAGACACCGGCCCGCTACGTGGCACGCATGCGCATGCACCAGGCGCATCAGTGGCTGCGCGAGGGCAAACGGGTCGCCCATGTCGCCAATCGTCTGGGCTACGATTCCGAGGCGTCGTTCAGCCGCGCCTTCCGCAAGATAATGGGCGCGCCGCCAAGCCATTCGCGCAGCCTGACTATGTCAGCGGATCAACTGGCATCCTGATCCGCTTTCGGTCGCGAAACCTCAGAACTTGACATTGAGACCGGCTCGGACCCCGTGCTCCCGGGCCGTCGAGGCGATCTGACCCTGATAGGAAACGCTGAGCGTCGATGCTGGCGTCAGCGCGGAATCGATACCGGCCTCGAGGATGGCGCCGTCGCGCGCGATGGGCGCACCGGCGACCGAGAAGGCCTCGCTGCCGGAGAATGCCTGGGCGAGCGCAGGGGTGATGTCGCCATAGGCATGCCGCCAGCCGATCATACCGCGCGCCGTCGCCTTTGCGGCCCCGAGCTCGAAATCGGCAGACGCGCGAAGTCCCGTTGTGGTGAAGGCCATGTCGCTGGAGCCGCCATGAACGGAGAGCGCTGCCGCACCGCCCTTCTCCTTGAACCCATTGGTGTGCACGTTGACATAGGCGAGGTTGGCGAAGGGCTCGAACGCGAAATCGCCGGCCCTGAAATCATATCCGAGTTCGCCAAACACCTGCGTGGTGCCGGCGCGGTAATCCGCAGTCAGGCTGTCGACGAGCGCTGGCGAAACGACGAGCCGGCTGCTGTCGATCTCGCTAAAGGTGTAGGCAAGGCCGGATCGGAACGACAAACTGCCCCAGGTCCCACCGCCATAGACACCGAGGTGGTAGTTGTCGCTCGAGGCCCGCGAGCGGCGGTCGTCGACCTTGAAGCTGGAATGGCTGTAGCCGCCGAGGAAGCCGAGCCGCCAGTCGCTACCGATGTCGCCATCGAGACCGGCGACGAAGCCGCCTATGGACCGCGACAGGTCGGCTGCATTGCCGTCGCCGTCGGTATCCCCCCAGGACCCGAACGCCGAGCCCCACGCGCCCATGGTTTCTGGCGAAGAAATCGATGCCGTGGTGATCTCGTCGGTGTTAACGATCGGCCGCGCCGTGGCGCCGACAGTTTCAAAGGCTGCACGCAGCCGGTCGTTCATCCGGTTGCCGATGAGCTGGCTGTTTTCGATGAGGCCCGTGACGGTCGAGCTGTGAACGTCGCCCGGCAGCTGTCCGAAGAGGTCGGCTGCGGTTTGTCCGTCGAGGGTGACGGCGAGATCGTGGAGCGTCCCGCCGATACCGAGCCGCTCGACGGCAAAGGCAGCCGCGGCGGCGTTGCGGGTCTCGGCAAAGTCCGCGAAGGCAACGCCGTTGCGGGCGACGTCGAGGTAGACCGCGCTCGGCTCGTAGGCGAGCGAGAGGTCGAGGAAGGCGTAGCAGCCGCAGTCGTGCTCGAACCGCCCGGTCACGCCGCCGACCGCGGAGAGAATGGTGTGGCGGCCGTCGCCCTTGTAATTTTCGGGCCGGACCCTGACGTCGACTGCACCGGCGATTTCGGCCGTGCCGGTGACGTCGAGCCGGCTCGTGCCATCGGGTGCGTCGAGATTGACGAGGAACCAGCCGTCGCCCGACTGGCGATAGTTGCCGGCCACGGTCAGCGTGCCGCCCCTGCGGCCCCAGCCCGGATTGACGGCGCCGTTGTTGTCGACATTGCCGTAGATGGTACCGTTGCCGGAGAGTATGCCGTTTCCGTCAGCAAAGGTCTCGGAGGCAATGCTGCCGGCAATCGCCAGGAAGCCACCATCGACGCGTGTGGAGCCGTGATAGGTGCTGTCACCGGCCAAGATCAATATGCCGTCGCCCGACTTGATCAGCCCTCCCGCGCCGGTGATGTTATTGGACCATGCGCTTTCGCCGTCCTCGATCACGGCGTGGAAATCACCCCAGTCGAACTTGCCCGGACCTCGCACTGCCCGCCCGGCGTTGACCATGCCATAGCCAAACACGGGATCGACGCCCCGGTCGCCATAGTCGATGGCCGTTCCCAACAGGACTTGGCGGACCTGGTCCATCGTCATGTACGGGAATGCCTGCGCGACCAGCGCGGCCGTTCCGGCCACGAACGGTGCAGCCAGGGATGTGCCGTTTTCCCTGCTGTATCCTCCACCGGGGACGGCGACCATGATGTTGTCCTGAGGATTGGCCCAGACCCATTCGCCTCTTTCCGGGTCCCAGCGCGTGGCGTCGTCTCCACCAGGTGCGGCAAGACACCAATTTAATGCAACGCCACACCTGTTCGACCAATCGGGCATGTGTGTAGGACTGGTCGCCACCACGGCGAGCCAGCCCTGTTCCAGCTCCGGGAAAAGATAGGGGAGACCCGCATCGATGGACGGCTGTGCCGCGCCGTCGTTCATCGCTGCGAAGACGAGAAGTGCACCACGCGAAACCGCGTAGCGATAGGCGGACAGATTGTTTGAGAGCGTCGCTTCGGCCCGGTCGGCCGTCATTTCTGTAATGAAGCCGTCGCCATAACTGTTGTTGATGATCTTCACGCCGCGGTCGACGAGTGTACGGATTCCGTAGTTGGCGGCAGCATTGTTGATGTAGCCCGGTATGTCGGATGCCCCTGCCTGAACGATGGTCGCGCGCGGGGCAACACCGTGCATGCCGACCCCATCGCGATTGGCGGCGATGACCGAGGCGACCGTTGTGCCGTGACCCTCCCCTACGAACGTCCAAGGCTTCTCCGGATCATAGGTGATACCCTCTACATAGCGTCCGGCAAACTCCGGGTGGGTAATGTCGAGGCCGCTGTCGACCACGCCGACCTTGATGCCGCTGCCGTCGTAGCCCAGCATGTAGGCATATTCAGCGTGGATAGTTGCCAGTCCCCACTGGGCGTTGAACTCTGGTGTACGCCACGTTGCCGGATCGCCGGGGTCGCCCGCATCCTGCGCGAGCGCAAGGGATGGCACTGCGGTCAACAACAGGAGTGTGATGACATGGATGACGCTACGACAATACTTTTCCAAGACATTCCCCAATACCCGGCATCACGGCGCGTCCGTTGCGCATCGTATTGAAGGAAAACGGAAATTTACGGCACGGGCGCGCGAACGCTAGCCTCGCGCGTGGCTTTGGGAAATACGGCAGATGCCGTATTTCGTCGGCTTGCTTCGCCGCCTATCGCCCCGGCCTGAGCGGCGGGGAGTGGGGACGGGTGCCCAATGGCAGAACGCGGTGTCCGCTTTGGGACATTTCGCTTGGGTTCCCCAGGGTATAGCGCGAGGGGCGGTCGTCGCATCACCGCCCCTTACTTTGTCACTGAGCTGGCTGCTGTTCAGCCGGCAGCATTGCCGCCGGAGACCCGGCGGCTGGCTGCGTGGTGCTTTCCACCGGTGGTACCGGCGAGCGGGTGCGCAGCGTCTCGGCGCGATGGCGGCCGACCGAGACCCAGAAGAGCGCGACGAGCGCGGCAATGGTCACGGTCACGGTGACATAGCGGATCCAGGTCGGGGCGTGCCCACCCGGATCGATGTGCTTCTCGTCGATCTCGCGCTTGCGGGTGATCGCTGCCGAGTAGAACACGATCGTCGAGATCACGAAGATCAGCGACCAGCGCGTCTGTTCGCCGTCGGAGCCGATGAGCGCCACCAGGCTGTAGATCGCCGCCGCAAGGCCGATGATGACGTACCAATTGTAGGTGCTTGCCGGCATCTTCTTGTAGCCGAGCACCTTGATGGAGATCGCCGAGTAGATATAGGGCAGCAGCGTCATGATCACTGCGATCGAGGCGATCTTGCCGAACTGCTCGCTGGCGGTCGGCGACATCGTGGCGAAGACCTGCACGGTCATGATGACGGCGACGATCGCAAGGCCGGCCGAGGGCACGCCCTTGGAATTGACCTTGGCGAAGATCGAGCCGAAGAGGCCGTCGTCGGCCGCAGCTTTCGCGGTCTGACCGACGAGCAGCGTCCAGCCTGCAAGCGAGCCCAGGCAGCCGAGTGCGGCGCAGATCGCAACGACGGCACCTGCGGTATCGCCGAGGGCCAACCGCGCGGCGTCTGCGAAAGGTGCCGAAGACGCGATCAGCTCCTTGTTCGGGATCATGCCCATGATCACCGTCGACGACAGGATATAGGCAACGGCCGCGAGAATGACGCCGCCGACGGTTGCGATCGGCACGTTGCGCTGCGGGTCGCGCACGACGCCCGCCGAGACCGACGCGCTTTCGACACCGATGAAGGCCCAGAGCGTGAAGTTGAGCGTCGCCATGATCGCCGCCCAGCTGTCCTTGCCCGATACGTTCCAGCCCTCGGAGAAGGTCGCCGGCGAGAACCAGAACCAGCCGAAGATCGCCATGCCGAGGATCGGCACCAGGGCGAAGGAGGTGGTAAAGGATTGCAGCCGCCCGACGACGTTCGGCCCGAGAATGTTGGCGTAGGTGAAGAACCAGATGAGCGCCACCTGCGCCAGCGCCGAGACGAGCGGATCGCGCAGCATCGGAAAGAAGGCGGTGAGGTAACCGAGACCGGCGACCGCCAGACCGACGTTACCCACGACGTTGGCGAGCCAGTAGATGAGGTTCGTCTGGTAGCCCATGTAGTCGCCGAAGGCCTTGCGCGTATAGGCGTAGGGTCCGCCGGCGGCGGGGTCGATCGCTGCCAGCTTGGCGAAGGTCAAAGCCAGCGCGATCGCGCCGGCAATCGTGATCAGCCATCCGAAGACGGCGATGGAGCCGACTGCGGCAAGGTTTGCCGGCAGCATGAAGACGCCGGAGCCCATCATGTTGCCCGCGACCATCAGGGTCGCGGGCACGAGGCCGATCTTGGCGGATTCCGCGACGCCCGCGGATGTGGTTTTGGAGGCCGTATCGACAGCAGGCATTGTTCTCGCTCCTGAAGCCGGGTCAGCGGGTCAACACATAGACGCGATAGAGGCCGTCCTCGACCTCCACCCCGTGCGTGTCATGGGTGAAGCCCGGGAACCGGAGATCATAGGCCTCCAGCGCCTTGAGGTAGCCGAGGACCGGACCATCGGCGGGCCCAGCGTTTTCGCCCGGCATCAGCAGCGGGATGCCGGGCGGATAGGGCACGACGCCCGTTGCGACCGTGCGGCCGGCCAGATGGTCGAGCGTCACCTGTTCCACCTCGCCGCGCACCAGCCGCTCATAGGCGCGCACCGGGCTCAGGTCCGGATGTGGCAGGACAGAGAAGCCGGCGGCCATGGAGGCGGTGGTCTTCAGCTGGTCCATCGCCTGGAACATTGTGTCGGCGAGATCCTTGAGACCCATGCCGGCGTAACGTTCCGGGTGGTCCTCGATCAGCGACGGGATGGCCACTTCGAGCGTGAGGTTGGCGTCGTAGTCGCGCTTGAAGTCGCAAAGCGCGCTGACAAGCGAGCCCCATTTGCCCTTGGTGATGCCGAGCGAGAAGAGGAAGAGGATGGTGAAGTCGGTCGTCTTCTCGACAACGATGCCGCGGGCATCGAGATAGGCGGTGACGAGGCTTGCGGGGATGCCCACCGACATCAGCCCGCCGCCGGGCGCAACACCCGGTGTGACGATCGAGACCTTGATCGGATCGAGCATGCAATAGCCGTCCTCGATCTCGCCGAAGCCGTGCCACGCTGCCCCGGGCTTCAGCACCCAGCAGGACGGATCGGTCGCGAGGGATTCCGGCGAGGCTTCATGGAAGGGGCTTGTGCGGCCGGTTTTCGGGTCGCGCACCGTATCCGGCTGCCAGCAATCGAAGAACCAGTCACCGCGCTCTGCCGCGTCGTTGGCCAGCCGCGACATCATCAGGCGGAACGCCACGGCTTCCTCGATCGACTCGTTGGTGAGCGCCGCGCCGCCGGGCCCGTCCATCATCGCCGCCGAGACGTCGTTCGAGGCAATGATCGCGTAGTTCGGCGAGGTCGAGGCGTGCATCATGAACGTCTCGTTGAAAATGCCATGCGGGATCGGCTTGCGGCCGTCGCGTACGTGAATGAAGGACGCCTGAGAAAGGGCCGCCAGCAGCTTGTGCGTCGACTGGGTGGCAAAGACCGTCGGCTTGTCGGCCGTATGCGCCTTCGGATCACCGTGCATTGCGTGGCGGTCGCGATAGATCGGGTTGAAGCGGGCGTAGCCGTACCAGGCCTCGTCGAAATGCAGGCGGTCGACGCTGGCGCCGAGCAGTTCCTCGACGCGGGTCACGTTGTAGCAAAGACCGTCATAGGTCGAGTTGGTGATGATGGCGTGCTTTGGCTCCTTGTCCGAAAGGTCCGCGGCAAGCGGGTTCTGGTCGATCGCCTTGCGGATCGCGACCGCGGTCAGCCGTTCCGGCGGGATCGGCCCGATGATGCCGTAGTGGTTCCGGGTCGGCACCAGATAGGTCGGCACGGCGCCCGACATGGTCATCGCGTGTTCGGCCGACTTGTGGCAATTGCGGTCGCACAGCGCGATCTGGTCGCGGCTGACGCTCGCCATCAGAATGACGCGGTTGGAGGTCGAGGAGCCGTTGGTGACGTGGTAGCTGCGGTGCGAGCCGAAGACGCGGGCAGCGTATTTTTCACTGGCGCCGATCGGGCCGGAATGGTCGAGCAGAGATCCGAGTTCACCGACCGAGATCGAGAGATCCGAGCGCAGCAGCGGTTCGCCGAAGAACTCGAAGAAGGCGCGGCCGGGCGGCGACTTCAGGAAACCCGTGCCGCCGGTGTGTCCGGGCGTGTGCCAGGAGTATTCGTGCACCTGGGAGAACTGGGCGAGCGCCTTGAACATTGGCGGCAGCACGGTCGAACGATAGCGCTCGATTGCCGCCTGGATACGGCCGCCGACGAAGTCCATCGTGTCTTCGAGCATCCAGACGAAATCGTCGACCTTCGCCATGATATCGGCCGGAACCGACGAGGCGACGCTGCGGTCGGCGAGCAGCAGCAGCGGAACGGTGCCGTTGCGCTTGCGCAGCGCCTCGACGACGCCGATCGATTGTTCGTGGCCGTCCGACCCGAGATCCCAGTCGACCAATACGCATTGGAGAGCGGGGTCCGACCGGATCACCGCGATGCCATCATCCGCGCTTTCCGCGGTGACTACTTCGATCTGGCGGCGTTCGAGTTCTGCGATCAGCGACCGGACGGCGCGGCCTGCAGCACTTTCCTCGCTGATTTCGTCATCCAGGACGAGTGCTTTCATGCCGAGACGGCGGTGACCCCTGTTTAACATGCTCATATCCAATCCTCTCTCTAGTTCGGTGCTAGGTGCAGGTGGGGGTATTCTTTTTGACGTCAGCCAGTGGACGGCTCCTTCCTTTCGACTGACAGGTAGACGGGCAGTGCCACGAGCAGCAGCAGCAGGCACCAGAGGCCCGCCTGAGGTCCGCTGCCGTAGACCGTCCAAAGCGAAAAGATGAAAGCGACCAGGGCATAAGGCTTGTAGGGGCCAAGGCGGAAGCCGCCCCATTCCTCGTCGCGCGGACGTGTGAGTGCCAGGAACAGCGCGCCCTCGACGAGGCTGCAGAAGACGTAAGGCACCATGGCTGCGGTGGTCGAAAGGTCGACGGCGAACCTATAGACGGCCATCAGTCCCGACACGCCCGAGGTCTGCAGAACGAGAAGGGCCGAAGCAAGCAGCATCGAGAGGACGATACCCCACTGCGGCACGCCACGGCTGGAAAGGCGCCCGAAAACTGGAGGGAACAGCCCATCGCGGGCCGCTGCCATCGGCACCTGAGCCATCAGCAGCGTCCAGCCGTTGAGCGCGCCGATCGACGAAAGAACGACGGCGGCCGCAACCAGCGTGCTCCCCCACCAGCCCCACATCATGAAGGCCGCATCGGAGAAGGGAGCGGCGGAACGCGCAAGCGTTTCGCGCGGGACCGTGCCCATGACCACGAGCGTGCCTAGGATGAAGATGAGGCCGCAGCAGAGCGTGCCGAGCACGGTCGCCCGCGGGATCGTGCGTTTCGGATCGTCGACATCGCCGGCCGGAACGGTGGCAGACTCGATGCCGAGAAAGGCGAACATCGTCAACGGTGCGGTCGCGGAGATCAGACCGAGCATGGACAGCCCGCTCGGGTTGATGGGTGTCAGGTTCTGCGGCTCGATCCAGAAGAGGCCGAGAAGCGCAATCGCGATGAAGGGAAGGAGTTTCAATCCGACGGTCACGATCTGGAAACGCCCGGCGCTCCTGACGCCGAACATGTTGATGGCGGCAACCAGCCACATGGCGGCGAGCGAAACCGCCGTGAAGCCGCCCGGCATATGCTGAAGGTTCGGGAAGAACACGCCGAGATAACCGGTGAAGGCCATGGCGATCGCCGGCAGCGACGCCCAGATCGAGATCCAGTAGGCCCAGGCGACCAGAAAGCCGGCAAACGGACCGAAAGCCATGCGACTGTAGGCGTAGGGGCCGCCGGTCGCGGGCCTGACGCCTGCGAGCCGCGCAAACACAAGGCCGAGGCACATGGCGGCAACCGCCATGCAGACCCAGCCGACGAGGGCTGCGGCGCCGTAGGGCGCGAGTGCGGCGGGAGAGAGATAGAAGCCGGAGCCGATGATGTTGCCGACGACGAGCGCGGAGCAAGCCCAGATGCCGAGGCTCGGCCGTGTCGCCATTTCGGGCGTCGTCTGCTGAGACCTGCCTGAGGTTGCATCAAGCGGCTTCGTCATGGATGGGAGGCTCCCTTGCCAAAGACGAGGCGAACTTATGAACTGTTTCTTATGGTTGCAACTGCTTTATTTCACTCGACTATCAGTCGCCGCGCTGACCCATGGGCCCATGCGGAAAAGTCGCATTCGGCTCATAGCTCCACGACCGACCGCGAAGGGCGGCGTTGCAGGCTTCTCATGAAACTATTCCATTTTTGCGATGCCGTTTTGCCGCCGATACAGGTAGGGTCGCCTGCGACGAAATGACTGCTTCGCGACCGCGGTGATGGGTGAGGAAAACGGCGAAAAATGACAAATATCAAGCATTTACGGCTTCGCGACATCGGTTTCCGCCCGGGGGCTTACGAACCCGGACCGCTCAATGCGATCACCGATGTGATGGGTGTCGCGGTGGGCCATGCCACCGTTGTCGAGGCCGACTGCATCCGCACCGGCGCCACCGCCATACTGCCTCATGACGGCAACCTCTTTCAGGACAAGGTGCCGGCCGGCTTCGCTGTGCTCAACGGCTTCGGCAAGTTTGCGGGCTCCACCCAGGTAGAGGAGCTCGGCGAGCTGGAAACGCCCGTCGTTCTCACCAACACGCTGGCGACGGGACGCGCCATCGAGGCCGTCAATCGCTGGACGCTGGCGCAGCCGGGCAACGAGAAGGTCGTGTCGCTGAACGCGGTCGTCGGCGAGACCAACGACTCCCGCCTCAACGATATCCGCGCCGGTCGCCCGACGATCGACGAGATCGGCGCCGCCCTTGCCGCCGCGAAGACCGGTGCCGTCGAGGAGGGGGCTGTCGGTGCCGGAACCGGCACGGTGGCCTTCGGGCTGAAGGGCGGCATCGGTACGAGCTCGCGACTTGTGAAGGCGGCAGGCGAGGTCTTTACGCTCGGCGTGCTCGTCCAATCCAATTATGGCGGCCGGCTCACCGTCTGCGGTCGTGCCTATGAGGCGCCGGCGGCACACGACCGCGACGGTTCGATCGTCATCGTGATCGCGACCGATGCGCCGCTCTCTTCCCGCAACCTCAAGCGTCTGGCCGAACGCGCCTTCGGCGGCCTGGCCCGCACCGGCGCCGCGCTCAGCAATGGTTCCGGCGATTATGCGCTCGCCTTCTCGACGGCTGCCGCCGTTCGTCGCACCAAGGCGCGCCGGGCCGCGATTGCCGACTATCCCGATCTTCCAAACGACCTAATATCGCCGCTCTTCGAAGCGGCCATCGAGGCGACGGAGGAGGCCATCCTCAATTCGCTGACCATGGCCCGCACGACGCATGGTTTCAATGCCGCGAACGGCAAGCCGAGCACGGTCGAGGCGATCTCGCTCGAACGGCTTCGCGCGCTCAGCGAACACTGATTTGTGCCCCTGGATCGCGTTCGGTGTTGCGGTCCATGCGCCTCTGCCAAACCAATTTTTACGGAGCCTACATGTCCCAGCCGTCCATCCGCACCGTCTATCTCAACGGCGAGTTTTTGCCCGAGAACGAGGCGCGTCTCTCGATCTTCGATCGCGGCTTCCTCTTCGGTGATGGCATCTACGAGGTCACCGCCGTGCTTGAGGGCAAGCTGATCGACAGCGCATCGCATATGGCGCGCCTGGAGCGCTGCGCGCGTGAAATCGATGTGCCTTTGCCTGTATCGACCGACGAGATCGTCGCGATCGAAAAGCGGCTGATCGAAGAGAACGGCCTTGTCGAAGGCATGGTCTATCTGCAGCTCACCCGGGGCGCCGAGGACCGGAACTTTCTGTTCTCCGAGGATATCAAGCCGACGCTGGTGCTCTTCACCCAGGCAAAGACGCTGGTGACTGCCACCACCAAGGGGCTGTCGGTCAAGACCGTGCCCGACCAGCGCTGGGCGCGCCGCGACATCAAGAGTGTGTGCCTGCTGCCGCAGGTGATCGCCAAGCGCATCGCCAAGGCTGAAGGCTGCGATGAGGCGTGGATGATCGAGGATGGGTTCGTGACGGAAGGTGCTTCCTCCACCGCCTATATCGTCACCGCGGACAACCGCATCGTCACGCGCGGCAACAGCCACAAGACGCTGCCCGGCTGCACCCGGCTCGCCGCTCTCGCGCTCGCCGCCGAACAGGGAATGACGCTGGAAGAACGCCCCTTCACGCTCGAAGAGGCGCTCAACGCCCGCGAAGCGTGCCTCACCAGCGCTTCGAACTTCGTTGCGCCGATCACCCGCATCGACGGCAAGGCCGTCGGCAGCGGTGAGCCTGGCCCGGTGGTCAAGCGCCTGCGCGAGCTCTATCTGGAGCGCGCACGACAGACGGCGATCTAGCTCGCCCGTGCGGGCCAGGGCTGTCGCTTAGGCGACAGCTTCCAGGCCCTGCCAGACGCGGCCGACGATCGGGCGGCGGTTTTCCTTGGCGCGATAGAGCCGGATCTCGACACTGACGTCCCAGCGCGGGTCGGCGGCCCTGACCAGCGAGCCGTTCGCCAGCTCATCCGTCATCAGGCTTTCGGGCACCCAGGCGATGCCCCATCCGGATTCGGCCATGGCTTTCAGCCCCACCGACATGCTGCCTTCGTGCACCCTTTGCGCCGGCGGCAGCTCGCGCCCGATCAGATCATCCAGAAGCTGGCCGAAGAACGACGATTTTTCGTAGCTCAGATGCGGGAACGGCTTCGTGCCGCCTTCCAGCCGGTGCAGGGGCTCCCCCGCTTCATTCGCCGCCGAAACGGGGATGATGCGTTCGTGGCCGAGCACGCGATGTTCGAAGGCCTGCGGGTCGAGCAGGTGCGGGACCTGGGTATGGGCGTAGGTCAGCAGGAAGTCGCATTCGCCGTCGACAAGCGAGTTGAGGTTTTCCTCCATGCTGCCGGAATCGGGGCGAAGTCGGGAGAAGAGCGGCCCGCTCCGGGCGTTGACCCGTGTCATCCATGCGGGAAAGAAGGTGAAGGAGAGCGTGTGCAGCGCTGTCAGCTTGATGGTGCGGGCGTCGGAGCCTTCCTCCTGCTGCAGATTGCGCCTTGCCTGGTAGAGCTGTTTCAGAGTCTCCTGCGCGACCGGCACGAATTTCGACCCCGCCTCCGTCAGGCGCGAAGGATAGGTCGCGCGGTCGACGAGCGTGGCGCCGAGCCAGGCCTCCAACTGCCGGATGCGGCGGCTGAAGGCGGATTGGGTGACATGGCGCTCGTCCGCTGCCTTTGAGAAGTTCAGCGTGCTGGCGAGCGCCAGAAAGTCCTCAAGCCATTTGATTTCCACGGGCATGCACTCCTGAAGTCCGGTCCGTCATTCGCCGGCGACCGGACTTCTTTTGTGGCAGCGCCCGCGCGTCATCAAGAAAAATCAGGCGCGGCGGCGATATTCGATCATCCGGGCTCGGCTTGTCACCAGTTCGAGGTGATCGGGCCCGAGGAGATGCAGACAGATGCGCTTGACCCAGGGCCCATCGCTCAGCGTGAACAGGAAGCGACCATTGCCAAGGGGAGTGAGCTTCATGGTCTGACGTACGGGGCCGACGCCCATCAGGACCGCGCCGTTCTCGACCGTGAATTCCGCCCTTTCGTCGGAGCGCCAGACCCCGGAGAGCGACGCCGGCAGCGGCTCATGCGTCGCCGCTGGAAGGAAGCGTCGCACGGAATGGCCGACCTCGCCGACAAGGGCGGAGCCGTCGCGGCGCAGCCGGAGAGGGGATGAGGCCGAGCGCGACGAGGCCCAGCCGTCGCCGTCGTCATAGAGCGTCTCATCCGCATCGAGATAGGTACAGGTGCTGCCCTTGACCTCGACCCACCACGGACCGGCCTCCGTCACGTAGAGACCGTCGCCGAGATCGGCTGCCGGGGTCGGCAGAGGAATGCCGGTGAGCGCTGCCATGCTTTCGAGCGCGATCTTGTAACCGTTGGTGTCCTCGCGGTTGGAGACGACGACGAAGCCGGCGCGCGTTTCGGGATCGAGGAGGAAATAGGTCTTGTAGCCGGGATGTGAACCGCCATGGCCAACGAATTCGCGGCCGCCGAGCGACGAGTTGCGCAGGCCGAGCCCGTATCCTGTTGGTCGCCCGTCGGCGAGATATCGGGGCGCCTGCAACTTCTGCAGAAGACCGGCGAAGTGGCCTTCGCCACCGAGCAGCGCCTGCAGCCAGGTGGCAAGCGCCCCGGCGCTGCCGGTGAGGCTGCCCGATGCGGAAATGTGCAGGCCAGCGGCAGAAAGCTGCCAGGTTTCGCCCGAGTGCCAGTAGCCGGGAACGAGGTCCCTCACCGGATCGTTCCAGACATCCGGCGCCTTCAGCGCGATGCCAAGCGGGGCCGCGATTTCCCGTTGGACGAAATCGTCGAAGCGGAAGCCCTTGCGCTCCAAAGCCGCTTCGATGAGGCGATAGCCGGTGTTGGAGTATGAGACCTCGGTGCCGGCGTCAAAGTTCAGCCGCTCCAGGCGTGAGAGGTACTCCAGCAGCGGTCCGGCCTTGGTCTCCGTGTAGACGGAAAGGCCGAGCAACGACAGGCATTCGCGGGTATCCGGCAGGCCGCCACTCATGTCGAGCGCCTGCCCGACCGTCACGTCCGCAAGTGGCGACCGCAGTTCCGGAAGATGCTGGCCGAGCGGTTCGTCGAGACCGATAAGGTCGGCATGGGCGAGCACCATCGCTGAGAAGACGTGCTTGGTGAGGGACGCATAGCGCACGACGCTGTCGAGCGTGAACGGCGCGGATGTCGCGAGGCTCTCGACGCCGGCCGCATGCGAGAAGCGCGGTCCGGATGCATCGAAGCCGATGACCGCGCCGCCCGGTTCGTCTGCCACCCATTGTGCGGTCAGGCGTCTCGCAGCCGCTTCGGCGGCTTGCCAATCCAGCGATGCCGGCTTCGTCATGTTCATTCTCCAATTCTGGTCGCAGTGGTTTCCCACGCGTATCTCCGACTAAGCACGACAGAACCTCGTGCCGCCAATTCCGATTCCGGCAGGGCCTATGCACGGTTTGCATTTGCCCGGCCCGCCTGCATTGCGTTAGGCCGGCGGGGAAAAAGGGTGCGGTTCCCGCACCCAATGTCTATGGTCCGTCGGCGACTATCCATGAGTCGCACTTGAGGACAACAGGTTGAGAAGGCGATCCAGAATTGGCGACGCAAGCGAAAATCCCGGTCTTTGACGGACATAACGACGTGCTGTCGCGGCTCTGGCGTTCGCCGGGCGGCGCTGCCGAGCGCCGCTTCCTCGATGGCGTCGATACCGGGCATATCGATCTCGACAAGGCCGCGGCGGGTGGCCTTGCCGGCGGCCTCTGCGCCGTCTACGTCGCCTCGCCCGGCCTTGCCAAGGATGGCAGCGGCGAGTTTGCAACGCCCGATCAACAAAGCGCACTCGAAGCCACGCTCGGCATGACGAGCCTGCTGATGCGGATCGAACGCCAGTCGGAGGGCCGGCTGAAGATTTGCCGAAGTGCTGCCGATATCCGCGCCGCCATGGACAAGGGTGCCTTTGCCTCGGTGCTGCACATCGAGGGTATCGAGGCGGTCGGCGCCGATCTCGACGCGCTCTATGTGCTTCACGCCGCGGGTCTGCGCACGCTCGGCCCCGTCTGGAGCCGGCCGAACCTCTTTGCCTATGGCGTTCCCTTCCGCTTTCCCTCTTCACCCGATATCGGTCCAGGCCTCAGCGAGGCCGGCAAGGATCTCGTGCGCGCCTGCAACGAGCTGAAGATCATGCTTGATCTCTCGCACATGAACGAGCAGGGCTTCTGGGACATCGCCGCGCTGTCGCAGGCGCCGCTCGTCGCCTCCCATTCCAACGTGCACGCGCTCTGCCCGCATAGCCGCAACCTGACGGACCGTCAGCTCGACGCGATCAGGGACACCGGCGGTTTGGCCGGCATCAACTTCGGCGTCCTTTTCCTGCGCGCGGACGGGACCAGGAACACGGATACGCCGCTCTCGCTCCTTGTCGACCACATCGACTATATCGTCGAGCGTATCGGTATCGATCATGTGGCGCTCGGCTCTGACTTCGACGGTACGGCCATCCCTGCTGCGATGCGCAGCGCGGCCGATCTGCCGCTGCTCGTCGACCTGCTGCGCACCCGCGGCTATGACGATGCGGCACTCGTAAAGATCTGCCACGGCAACTGGATCCGCGTGCTGGAGACAACCTGGGGCGGGTGAGCGCCGCGCTCAGCCGCGAAGGACGTTAGGTCCTTGAAGCGATCGGCAAGCCTTCGAGCAGCACGCTGATCGCGCAATCGACGACGGCCGATCGCCGATCCCTGGCAAAAAGCCCATACTGGACGGCAAACGGCTTCGGTACGGCTGACGAGGCGGGCAGCGCCCGCATCGTGCCCGCGCGTATCGCGTCCGGCGGAAGCAAACCAATGCCGAGCCCGTTCTCGATCGCGGCCTGCAGCGCCGTGATGCTCTGGCTGGTAAAAGTGATCCGGTGTTCCCGGCCCTGGTCGGCCAAGGTCTCGATCATGCGTCGGCGCCAGAGGCAGGGTGCGGCGAAGGCAACAAGGTCGATCGGTCGGGTCTCGTCGAAGGCGTAGTCCGTCGCGCAGACCCATTGCAGCTCCACATTCCAGGTGGTGAGGGCGTCGGCTGTGATCACGGAGGTCGGCACGACCATGATATCGAGGTCGCCTTCAGGCCAGGTCTTTCCAAGCGCCACGCATTGCTCGACCACCACGTCGAGCCGGATCTCCTGGTAGCCGCGCCGCAGTCGACCGAGCGCTTCGGGCAGCGCCGTCGTTGCCACTTCCTCGGCCAGCCCGACCCGCACGCCACCGCTCAGGTCAGCCTGCCGCAGCCGCGCCGCCGCTTCGTCGCCAAGCGCGAGCATGCGCGTGGCGTATCCGAGGAACAATTCGCCTTCGGGTGTCGGCACGACGCCGCGACCGGTGCGGGTGAAGAGTTGTCGGCCGAGCAGATCTTCGAGCCGGCGCATCTGCATGCTCAGCGCCGATTGCGTGCGGCCGGTCTGGGTGGCGACGCGGTTCAGGCTACCCTGCCGGCAGACCGCGACGAAGCTGCGAAGGAGGTCGATGCCAATCTGGTCAGATATCATGAAGTTTGAACTCTGTTGTCATTGATATCAGTCTACACGGGTAACTCACGCATGGCTATCTGTCAGATGTGATCAGCGAGGAAGGCGAGGCAGCATCAGGCAGATCGGCATCGGCCGCCGCCTGGAGGCTGCCAGGACCAGCCAACTCAACCAGAGGACCAGATCCATGAAAGCTATCCGCGTGCATCAGCACGGCGGGCCCGATGTGCTCGCCTACGAAAATTTCGAACTCGGCGAACCCGGCCCGGGGGAAGTGCGCGTGCGCAACCGGGCGATCGGCGTCAACTTCGTCGACATCTATTTGCGCAGCGGCGCCTACCCGCCGCCGCAGCTTCCATTCATCCCAGGTAAGGAGGGAGCCGGAGAGGTGGTCTCTGTCGGGCCCGATGTCGAGGGCTTCAAGCCGGGTGACCGCGTTGCCTATGCCGAGGCGCTCGGAGCCTATGCCGAGGAACACAATGTGCCGGCCCGTGTCCTCGTGCATCTGCCTGAGGATATCGACTTCGAGACGGGTGCGGCGATGATGCTGAAAGGGCTGACGGCGCAATATCTGTTGCGTCGCACCTTCCGGGTCGAGGCCGGCCACACCCTCCTCGTTCATGCGGCCGCGGGCGGTGTCGGCCTGATCCTGACGCAATGGGCGAAACATCTTGGGGCAAAGGTCATTGGCACCGTCGGTTCGCCGGAGAAGGCCGAACTGGCGCGGGCCAATGGTGCGGACTACGTGATCGACTACGGCAAGGAGAACTTTGCAACGCGCGTGCTCGAAATCACCGAAGGCGAGGGGGTCGACGTCGTCTACGACAGCATCGGCAAGGCGACGTTCGAAGGTTCGCTCGACAGCCTGCGCCCCTTCGGTCATTTCGTCAGTTTCGGCGCCGCTTCCGGCTCGATCCCTCCCTTCGACATCACGACGCTGGCGCAGAAGGGATCGCTTTATGCCACCTGGCCGCTGTTACCGGCGCATCTATCGCGACGCGAGGACGTGCTGGCGATGAGCAAGGATCTCTTCGACGTTGTCGCGCGCGGCGCGGTCAATATCCGCGTGCACGCGCGACTGCCATTGGCCGAGGCAGCCGAGGCGCATCGCCGGCTCGAAGGACGCCAGACGACAGGCGCCTTGGTGCTCCTGCCGTAAGGCCAGCGATGGGGCGATATGTTCTAAGAACTCGTGGCGGCGCTGGCTGTGGCGCCCGTCACTTGCCTTCGGCGATCCCCTCGAGCCGGTTCTCGGCCCGGGTCACGGCGAGGCTGTCGGTGGGGCTTCCTGAGGGCGCTCCGTCGCCGAAGACGTCCATGGTGCAGGTGTGCAGGATCGTGGTCGGCTCACTGGTGTGGTTCCACATCGTATGGGTGCGCAGCGACGGGAAATGAGCGGAATCGCCCGCTTCGAGAACCATCGCTTCGCCGTCCACCTCCAGCGTCAACGCTCCCTTCAGGATGAAGAAGATTTCCTCTCCCTCATGCGACATTGGCTCGCTGCGATGGCCGGGCGGCTCGTGGATAATAGTGCTTCTGAGCACGTTGCCGGGAAAGGAGGCGGAGAGCCGCTCATAGGAGACGGCCTTGCCGCTTTCTCCGCCGAGCCCATAGACCGGACGGTGTTCGCGCCGGGTAAATGGCGTCGCCACCTTCGGCGGATTGAGGAAGCTGCCGGCCTCGACTTTCAAGGTCCGGCAGACAGCGATCAGCGAGGTCAGCGACGGGACGGTGATGCCGCGCTCGATCTGCGAGATGAAGCCGACGGAAAAACCGGCCTCGTCGGCGACCTCTTGAAGCGTCATCTTCAGGGCCTTTCGCCGTTGGCGCAGGCGATCGCCGAGCGGCGGCGTTTCTGCCTCGCCGGTCGAAGCGCCGCTGGCATGGTCCGTCGTCACTGTCTGTCCCCTTCTCGTCTCTCCTCAAGCTAGGGCGCGGCCCGATTTCCTGTCAATCGTTTTTAGATATCCTAAAAATATCGGTTGCGCCCGAAAGGTCGGCTCGGGGTGAATAGCGCGAGATCGGTCAGTTGCTGCGCGGCTGTTCGACGGTCGCCGCCACGATGCGGCGCACGAGCGGAAGAACCACGAGCAGGCTCGGAAAGGCGACCAGCCAGGAGAAAGCCCAGGCCTTGATCCATAGTGCGAGAATATCGGGATGGATGCCGTTGCCGATGGCCGTCGAGACGAAGGAGACGATGCCCGACATCAGGACGGAAAGAACAAGCGGCATGACGATGGCCTGGTATCGATGCGGAAGCTTTTTTGACATGAGGTGAACTCCGGGGGTAAGGGAATAGGTGTGGCCGCCGACCGTTAGGCCTGCGCCAGCTCGCGAATGAAACTCTCGAGATTGCGCGGTTCGCGCTGAAGAGCGGCGCGCAGCGTCAGGCTGTTTCCGCCAAGTCCGACTTCGGCATAGTGGGCGTGAACCTTGGACAGCAGCTCCAGCTGGTGGTCGGTGTATTTCGCGGCGATCGGTTTTGCCCATTCGTGAAAGCCGATGGTTGCCGCAACGATCGGCCGACCGAGCGCGGCGCTCATCATTCGGGCGATTTCCTCGCGGTTGTGCCGGCCCTCGGCGCTAAGTTCCAGCGTCGCATAGGCGAGCCGGTCCTCCGTGAGGGCAATGGCCGCGACTTCAGCGACATCACGGTAGTCGACACGGGCGATGCGCGTTGCTGTCGGAAACGGCTCGGCGAAGCTGCCGGTGGCAAGCACGCTCGCCCAGGCCGACCGCAGGTTCTGCATGAAGTTTGCCGGATGCAAAATGGTGTATTCGAGCGGCGAGGAATAGAGCGCGTCCTCCACCGGGATCTTGGCTGCATGGTTCTTCAGCCGCACATGGGTTGGCTGGATGACCGAGGAGAAAACGAACTTCCGGACGCTGGCGCGAACGGCGGCTTCGACCATCGATACGCCCATCGCCGCCTCGTCCGGCGCAAAGGCCGGGCCGATGTGGAAGACGCCGTCAGCGCCCTCAAGTGCCCGGTCAAGGCTGGTGCGCTCGCGCAGATCGCCGATCGCGATCTCCGATGCACCGAGCGATTTCGCAATCGTGCCCTGCGCTTCGTCGCGGATGAGGGCACGGACCCTGGCGCCGCGCCGCGCCAGTTCGGGAAGGACAAGGCCGGCGAAGCGGCCGGTGGCACCGACGACAAGGATCGTGTTGGAGCGCTGGTTCATGGGGTCTGCCTTTCGAGCCGTCGTGATGTGACGATCTCAAGCTAGTGCTGCACAACAATGCGGACAATCGACGCAAAATGTGATTTATTCTCCAGCAAAACGGGATTATCGAATGAGCCGCATCGAAGATCTGGAGGCCTTTCTGGCCATCGTCGAGCAGGGGAGCCTGACGGCCGCGGCGAAACGCCTGGGCAGACCGCTCCAGACCATCAGCCGGTCGCTCGCCATGCTCGAAGCCGATGTCGGTGTCGAGCTGGTGCATCGCACGACCCGCCGCTCAATGCCGAGCGAGGCGGGCGAGAGCTTTTATCTGCGCATCAAGCCTGCGGTGGAGGAGATACACGACGCGCGCGAGGAGGCCGCACAGCGGCGCTCCGAGCCGTCAGGCGTGCTGCGCCTTGGGGCGCCCAATCTGTTTGCGCCGCGGTTCCTGATACCTGTGATCGCCGAGTACATGGCGAAATATCCGGAAGTCGAGGTCGATCTCGACCTCTCCGATGCCTTCGTCGATCTGGCAGCGAGCGGACTCGATCTGGTCTTGCGGATCGGCGATCTGCAGGATTCTGGCCTGACCGGCAAGCGCCTGGGCGCGCTTCGCCGCGTCGTCTTCGGCTCGCCCGCCTATTTTGCGAGCTTCGGCCGGCCGTCTCATCCGCAGGAACTTTCTGCGCATCGTTGCGTCACGCGCACGGGCGACGAGCGACCCGGCGTCTGGATGTTCAGCATCGACGGGCGGGCTCGCGCCGTCAAGGTGAGCGGCGGGTTTCGCACCAACTCGATGAATGCGATCTATGCGGCGGTGGAGCAGGGCCTCGGCCTTGGCTTTTCGCCGCTCTGGCAGATCAAACATCTGATCGATGCCGACAAGGTCGAAACCGTGCTTGAAGACTTCGAGCCGGCCCCGGTGCCGATCCATGCGCTGTGGTTGGAAGGGCGGACCCCATCTGCAAAGATCCGCCGCTTTCTCGATCTGCTCGGCGCGCGGTTGAAGCTCGACCGCCTCTGAAGGGCTTGGGCTGCGCCGCCCCGTGAAAAGCCGCCTATTTCGCGAATTTCTTGGCGCCGGCAACGCAGAGCACGATCGCGCCGGTCGCGGCCAGCATGCTCCAGCTGACCGGCTCGCCGAGAAGTGTTGCAGCGAGTGCCAGGCCGAAGAAGGGCTGCAGCAACTGCAACTGTCCGACGCCGGCGACGCCGCCGAGCGCAAGGCCGCGATACCAGAAGACAAAGCCGACGAGCATGCTGAAGAGCGAGACATAGGCAAGGCCCGCCCAGGCGCCGTTGGTGACGGCTGCGAAGGAGGCCGGCAGCGTGAAGAGCGTCAGCGCCAGCATGATCGGCAAGGACAGGACCAGCGCCCAGCAGATCACCTGCCAGCCGCCAAGCTTGCGCGAAAGGCTGGCGCCTTCGGCATAGCCGAGGCCGCAGACAATGATGGCGCCGAGCATCAGGAGGTCGCCGACGGGCGATGCGGCAAAGCCCTGCACCAGCGCGAAACCGACGACCGCGGCGCTGCCGAGCGAGGAAAAGAACCAGAAGGCTGGGCGCGGCCGCTCGCCGGCACGAAGCACGCCGAAGATCGCGGTTGCCAATGGCAGAAGTCCGACGAAGACGATCAGATGCGCCGAGGTGACGTGCTGCAAGGCCAGCGCGGTTAGCAGCGGAAAGCCGAGCACGACGCCGAAGGCGACGATTGCCAGCGAAACGAGATCGGCCTTCGCCGGTCGCGGCTGGCGGAAGATGAGAAGCAGCAAGAGGCCGAGCAGGCCGGCGATCGCCGCGCGCGCGACTGTCAGAAACACCGGATCAAAGTCCATCACTGCGACGCGGGTCGCTGGCAATGATCCGCTGAAGATCAGCACCCCGAGAAAACCGCTCATCCAACCGTCTGCCGTCTTGTCCATAGCATTCTCCTTTTTCGTCTGTATCCGTCGAACGGACTGGCTCTGCCAGAGACAATGCGGTACAGTTTTGCAAAACTGTATTGGATGTATGAGCAGTACGGATGACGGTTCAGGAGTTGGAGCTCGGCAGCGAAACGCTGCTCGAAGGCGTGATATCGACGATCCGGCAGCGGATCGCCGGGCGTGTCCTAACGCCGGGGGCGAAGCTTCCGTCGATCCGCGCCTTCGCCAACACCATGCGCGTTTCGAAATCCACCGTCGTCGAAGCCTATGAACGGCTGGTGGCCGAAGGTGTCATTCGCTCGAAGCCCGGCGCCGGCTTCTTCGTGGCGGCGCCGCTGGCGCCTCTGTCTTTGGCCGAGATCGGTCCGCGGCTCGACCGGGCCGTCGATCCGCTGTGGGTGTCGCGCCAGGCGCTGGAAACGGGCGATAGCGTGCTGAAGCCCGGCTGCGGCTGGCTGCCGCCGAGCTGGATGCCGGAAACTGCAATCCGCCGTGCTCTTAAATCGGCATCCAAGCTGGAGGCGAGCGGGCTGACGGACTACGGAACGCCGCTTGGCCATCGGCCCTTACGCCAGCTTCTGGCGCGGCGTCTCGGCGAGCACGGTGTCGAGGCATCGCCCGACCAGATCATCCTGACGGAATCCGGGACGCAGGCGATCGATCTGCTCTGCCGCTTCCTGATTGAGCCAGGCGATACGGTCGTGGTCGACGACCCCTGCTATTTCAATTTCCATGCTCTGCTGCGCGCCCATCGGGCAGAGGTCGTAAGCGTGCCCTATACGCCTTCGGGGCCCGATCTCGAGAAATTCGCTGAGGTTCTCGCAACCCACCGGCCGCGGCTCTACATCACCAATTCCGGGCTTCACAATCCGACAAGCGCCACGCTCTCGCCGGTCGTTGCCCATCGTCTGCTGAAGCTCGCCGAACAGGCCGGGCTGACGATCGTCGAGGACGATATCTTCGCCGATTTCGAGCATACGCCGGCGCCGCGGCTTGCCGCCTTCGACGGGCTCGAGCGTGTCGTGCAGATCGGCAGCTTCTCCAAGACTCTCTCGGCCTCCATCCGCTGCGGCTTCATCGCCGCGCCGCGGGGGTGGATCGAGGGGCTGGTCGACCTGAAGATCGCCACCACGTTCGGCGGGCCGAGCCTTGCGGCGGAGCTGGTTTTTGCGATGCTCAAGGACGGCAGCTACCGCAAGCACATGGAGGCGCTGCGCGAGCGCCTGGCACGGTCGATGAACGAGACGGCGGCGCGGCTCGGCGAGATCGGCATCACGCCATGGATCGAGCCGCAGGCCGGCATGTTTCTCTGGTGCCGTTTGCCCGATGGCATCGACGCGGCCGAGGTGGCGCAGAAATCGCTGCAGCAGGAAATCGTGCTGGCGCCCGGCAACGTCTTCTCTCACGCCGGAACCGCCAACGGCTTCATGCGCTTCAATGTTTCCCAGTGCGAGGACGCGCGGCTGTTCAAGGTCCTGCCCGCGATCATGCGCCAATGCGTCGTCGGGCGCTGAAGTTGACCTGTCCGGTTCATTGCGCCACTGCACGTTTTGCAGGCAATCGCCGGCATCTACTGACGCTGGATCTTTGATCGCAGACTTGCCGCCCTGCTTTGCCGCGGAGTCGGGCAGGTTTTGCCTATTTTTTGTGCGAATCGCTGCTTCCTTGCGCTGTGCCATCGGTTCGGCCGCGCTCGCACCTGCCTCTAGTGACCCTTTTTTCTGGATTCTCGACGCTCAATCCGAGTTGGCACGATTAATGCTTCTTAACGCTCATCGGTCGTCGGGCAGCCAGTCTGGATTGCCCAACCGCTTCGGAACCAAGCCATTCCTGGCGTCATGTGAGAGAACGAAATGACAAAGTTTAAGCTCGAATACATCTGGCTCGACGGTTACAAGCCCACCCCGAACCTGCGCGGCAAGACCCTGATCAAGGAATTCGATGCTTTCCCGACGCTGGAACAGCTGCCCTTCTGGGGCTTCGACGGTTCGTCGACGATGCAGGCCGAAGGCAGCAGCTCGGACTGCGTGCTGAAGCCGGTCGCCGTCTATCCGGATCCGGAGCGCAAGAACGGCGTTCTCGTCCTTTGCGAAGTCATGATGCCGGATGCCAAGACGCCGCATCCGTCCAACACCCGCGCTACGGTTCTGGATGACGACGGCGCCTGGTTCGGTTTCGAGCAGGAATACTTCTTCTATCAGAACGGCCGCCCGCTCGGCTTCCCGGATGCCGGTTACCCCGCGCCGCAAGGCCCCTACTACTGCGGCGTCGGCTTCAGCAACGTTGGCGACGTGGCCCGCAAGATCGTCGAAGAGCATCTCGACATCTGCCTGGCTGCCGGTATCAACCATGAAGGCATCAATGCGGAAGTCGCCAAGGGCCAGTGGGAATTCCAGGTGTTCGGCAAGGGCTCGCGCAAGGCTGCCGACGAAATCTGGCTTGCCCGCTACCTGCTGCAGCGCCTGACCGAAAAGTACGGCATCGACGTCGAATACCACTGCAAGCCGCTCGGCGACACCGACTGGAACGGCTCGGGCATGCATGCCAACTTCTCGACCGCCTACATGCGCGAAGTCGGTGGCAAGGAATACTTCGAAGAGCTGATGGCTGCTTTCGCCGAAGCTCGTGCCGATCACATCGCCGTCTACGGCCCAGACAATCACATGCGCCTGACCGGCAAGCACGAAACCGCTTCGATCCACCAGTTCAGCTACGGTGTTGCTGACCGTGGTGCGTCGATCCGCGTTCCGCACAGCTTCGTCAACAACGACTACAAGGGCTATCTCGAAGATCGCCGCCCGAACTCCAAGGGCGACCCCTACCAGATCGCTTCGCAGATCCTGAAGACGATCTCCACCGTTCCGACCGACGTCGAAAAGCGCGAAGCCGCCTGATTTTATGGCCCGGCGCACGAGGGCGCCGGGCCAAAAATCGACGGGGTTGCGCTTTTCGCGACCAAACAAAAACGCCCCGCGGTAAGCGGGGCGTTTTTGCTTTAGCTAGTCGGTGGGCGGCTCAGGCCGCGCGCACGAAATGATCGGGCTCGACTTCGCGGATTGTCTCTTGGGTCGCCGCCGAACGCCGGCGCGTTTCATCGGCTTCAGCGGAACTGACCTGCGCGTTCGGATCGTCGAAGCGGATGTCCGGATCCGGCACCGCCGAGAGCAGCAGCTTGGTATAGGGATGGGCCGGGTTGTCGATGACCTTGCCGGTGTTGCCCCATTCGACGATCTGGCCTGCATACATCACCGCGATATCCTCGGCGACGTAGCGGGCCGTCGCGATGTCGTGGGTGATGTAGAGCAGGCCGAGATTCATCTCGCGCTTCATTTCGCTCAAGAGATTGAGCACGCCGAGCCGCACGGAAACGTCGAGCATCGAGGTCGGCTCATCGGCGACGATGACTTCGGGCTTGGCCGCGAGCGCCCGCGCGATGTTGACGCGCTGGCGCTGGCCACCGGAAAGTTCGTGAGGGTATTTCGGCGCGACGATCTCAGGATCGAGCTTCACCTGCCGAAGCAGGGCCTTGATCTCTTCGTCGACCGCCGCACCCCTGATGTCAGCACGGTGCAGCATCAGCGGCCGCTTCAGGTGGTAGGCGATGGTGTGGGCCGGATTGAGCGAAGCGAAGGGATCCTGGAAGATCATCTGCACCGAGCGGCGATAGTCGGCGATTTCCTTGGATCCGGCCGCGTCGACGGGCTTGCCCTTATAGAGCAGCCGTCCTTCGCTCGGCTCGTATTCGCGCATGGCGATGCGGGCGCAGGTGGTCTTGCCGCTGCCGGATTCGCCAACGACGGCAAGCGCCCGGCCCGCATGCAATGAGAACGAGATAGCCCTCGCCGCGCGCACGGCGGCGGGGCCATTGCCGAAGGTCTTGCTGACCTTGTCCAGGGTAAGAATGGGTGCGGACATGCCGGTCATCGAAGAACGCCTCCGTGCAGCGAGGGGAAGGAGGCCCAGAGCTTCTTGGTATAGTCGTGCTCCGGTGTCCGGTAGATGGCGTCGGCGGTGCCCTGTTCGACCAGCTTGCCGCCGAGCATGATGCCGATGCGGTCGCAGAACTGCACCATCAGCCCGAGGTCGTGGGTAATGAAGAGCACGGCAAAACCGAGCTTGCGCCGGAGTTCGTTGATCCGCTGCAGGATTTCGCGCTGCACCACCACGTCGAGCGCCGTCGTCGGCTCGTCCATGACGATCAGCCGCGGATCGAGCGCAAGGCAGATGGCGATGACGATGCGCTGGCGCATGCCGCCGGAAAACTGGTGCGGATAATCGCGCATCCGGTCCGGCGAGATATCGACGAGCTTGAGCATCTCGGCGGTGCGATCACGCGCCTGTGCGCGGGTGATGCGCTTGTGCGTCTTCAAGACGTCGTAGAACTGCTGTTCGATGCGCAACACCGGGTTCAGTGAGTTCATTGCGCTCTGGAACACCATCGCCACTTCGCGCCAGCGGAAGTCGGCGAGATCCTTCTGGTCGAGGTCGAGCACGTCGCGGCCGTCGAGCAGGATGGCGCTTTCCTTGCGGATCAGCGCCGGCGGCTTGTGCAGCCGGCTGATGGCAAAGGCGATCGTGCTCTTGCCGCAGCCGGATTCGCCGGCAAGGCCGAAGACCTCACCGGGGGCAACGTCGAAGCTGACATTGTCGACGGCGCGGAAATCGTTGGTCTCGCCAATGTAATCGATGGTCAGGTTCTTGACCGAAAGCAAAGGTGCGGTCACAGGCGGCCCTCCCCGGAGCGGATGAGCGCGGACCAGCGGCCGAGCCGGTTGCCGGTGCGAAGCCGCGGATTGGCGATTTCGTCGACGGCGAAGTTGAGCAGCGACAGGCCGATGCCGAGGAAGGCGAGCGCGAAGCAGGGCGTCAGGATGTCCCACCAGGCGCCGACCGAAAGGGCGGAGGCCTTCTGCGCCGCATAGAGCATCGTGCCCCAGGAAACGACTTTGGGATCGCCGAGGCCCAGGAACTCGAGCGTCGCCTGGGTGATGATCGCGAAGATCACACTGCCGATGAAGTTGATGCCGACGATCGAGATGAGGTTGGGGAAGATTTCGAAGGTCATGATGCGCCAGCGTGGCTCGCCCATCATCTCGGCGGACTTCACATAGTCCTTCTGTTTGACCGACAGCGTCTCTGCGCGGGTGACGCGGGCACCCCAGGCCCAGGACGTGCAGCCGAGAATGAGCGCGATGACCCACGGGCTTGCCTGGCCGATGAAGGCGGCAAGCACGAGCAGCAGCGGCAGGTTCGGCACGACCAGCACCATGTTGGTGAAGAAGCTGATGACCTCGTCGATCTTGCCGCCGCGATAGCCGGCGATGATGCCGAGTGCTGTGCCAACAATGGTGATCAGAAGCCCGGCGCCGAAGCCGACGGCGAGCGACGTGCGTGCGCCGTAGATGAGGCGGGCGAAGACGTCCTGGCCGATACGGGTGGTACCGAGCCAGTGCTCGAGCGACGGTGACTGATGCGGCCGTCCGACGCGCGCGCCCGGGTCATAGGAGGTCAGCAAGGGGGCTGCGATCGCGACAGCCAGGATGAAGGCGACGATCAGCGCGCCGACCATGGCCTTGCGGTTGTGGATGAGCGGAAAGGAGGAGGTTTTCATATCACGCCCTCTTCAGTCGCGGGTCGAGCAGCACGTAGCTGACGTCGACGACGAAATTGGCAATGAGCATGGTGGCGGTCATGATCAAGAGCTGTCCCTGGATGACGGGGTAATCGCGGGCGAGGATCGCCTGGTAGAGAATGTTGCCGAGGCCCGGATAGTTGAACACCACCTCGGTCACCAGCGAGCCGCCGAGCACCGTGCCGATGGCGATGGCAAGGCTCGAGACGGTCGGCAGCAGGGCGTTGCGCGCCGCATACCAGATCATCACGCGGGTGTCGGAAAGCCCCTTGGCGCGGGCCATGACGATGTAGTCTTCGCCGAGCAGGTTGATCATGTTGTTGCGCATGGTCACGGCGAAGCCGCCGGTCAGAACGGCGCAGAGCGTCAGCATCGGCAGGATGCCGTGGTAGAGGATGCTGCCGAAATATTCGAACGTGAAGGCGGGATCGAGCGCCGGATCGGCGGCATAGCCGGTCGGGAACCAGCCAAGCGTGAAGCCGAAGGTGAAGACGACGATCAGCGAGGTGACGACGGCGGGAACCGAGGTCGCGAAGATCGCGCCGACGGAAACGATGACGTCAAACAGGCTGCCACGGCGCCAGGCCGCGAGAATGCCGAGGAAGGTGCCGAGCGCGAAACTGACGATGGTGGCGGTTCCCATCAGGCCGACGGTCCAGACGAGTGCGTTGCCGAGCACGGTGGTCACCGGCAGCGGGAAATACTTGATGGAACGGCCGAGGTCGCCGTTGAAGATGCTGCCGAGATAGGTGAGGTACTGCTGCCAAAGGGGGCCATCGACGAAGCCGAAGGTGAGTTTCAGGGCCTGCAGGCTTTCGGGCGGCAGTTCAGCGCCGGCGCTCGAAAACATGATCTGCACCGGGTCACCGGGCATCAGCCGCGGCAGGAAAAAGTTGATCGTCGCCGCCGCGACGAAGGCCGCCAGATAGAAGCAGAGGCGGCGTAGCAGAAAAGCCATAGGGAACTCCATCGACTGCGGCTGCCGCAAGCGCGCGTCAGGCGGCAGGGCTGTCTTCTTGTCGAACCGCCCGTGGAGACTGACCCCAAGGACGATTGCGTGGCGGGCGAAAGGCGCCCGCCACCGTTGCCGATCGAGATGCGGCGCCCTCCCGGGTCGTCGTCCGAAAGGGCGCCGCGCCTTCGATCAGGGATTACTTCACCGGTTCAAGCGCCAGCAGGTGCAGAAGACGCGCCGGGTTGTTGCGGGTGATCGACGGGTTGACGAAGGGGTTTTCCGCCGTCGCCCAGCCCTTGAAGCGCTTGGTGTTGTACTGGTACCAGTTCGGGTTGTTGAACACCGGGATCATCGGCATGTTTTCGGCGACGATGCGCTGTGCCTTGTTCATCGCTTCCTTCTGCTTGGCCGGGTCCGCGGTCTGGGTGAACTCGGTCAGAAGCGCTTCGACATCCGGATTGAACCAGCGTTGCGAGGTAAAGCGGGTCTTGCCCTTGTCCGACGCGCTGAAGGCGCGCTTGTAGGGGTAGTAGGGCGAGGCCGATGCCGGCAGGCTGTTGATCGCCGCATCGAAGGTGCCGTTGATGAGGTTGCCGGTCCAGACCGCTTCCTCGGGCGTCTCGATCTTGGCGTCGAGGCCGACGGCCTGCAGGCCCTCGACGGCGATCGTCACCGTGTCGATCCAGTCGGTCCAGGAGCTCGGAACGATGATCGAGAACGAGATCTTGCTGCCATCCGGGTTGTCGCGGAAGCCGTCGCCATCCTTGTCGGCGTAGCCGGCCTCGTCGAGCAGCGCCTTGGCGGCATCCGCATCGTACTTGCCGTACTTGCCGAAATCGGCCGCGACTGACGGATCGGCCCAGCTCTTGTAGAGCTCGCCCATTCCTGCCGGGTCTTCGTTGAGCGTCGGGTAGCCGTAGCCGGCAACGTCGACCATGGTGCCGCGGTCGAGCGCCATCGAGGCGGCACGGCGGAACTTCACGTCGTTGAAGGCCTTGCGGTTGTTTTCGTTCGCCGTTTCCTGGTTGAACAGGAAGGCGACCATGCTGCTTGGCGAATACCAGAAGTGGAAGTGTTCCGGATCCTTGGCGACATAGACGTTCTCGATATCCGGGATGAAGGAGACGCCCCAGTCGAGCGTGCCCGACGCGGTCGCCGTCAGGATCTGGTTATTGTCGGCAAGCTGCGGGAAGCGCACGCAGTCGACCTTGAGCGTTGCTGCGTCCCAGTAGTGCGGGTTGCGGCACTGGTCGTAGGTCTGGCCGGTGAAGCGCGGGATTTCGGTCAGCGGACCGCTGCCGACGGGCGTTTCGTTGGCGAAGGTGACCGGCTCGGCAATGTCCTTCCAGACGTGCTCGGGCACGATCGGCAGCTGCGCCAGCTGTTCGGCTGCAAGCGAGCTCGGATTGGCGAGCGTGAAGCGCACGGTCTCACCGTCCACGGCATCGACACCGGTGATGAAGGTCCAGATGCTGACGAAGTCGAGCGCCGGGAACTTCTTCAGGTAGTCGTAGGTGAACTTGACGTCGGTCGCCGTCAGCGGCTTGCCGTCGGACCACTTGAGGTTCGGACGAAGCTTGAACTCGATCGACTTCAGGTCGTCCGAGAGCTTGAAGCTTTCGGCCAGCCGGAAGACCGGCTTGTTGCCGTCGAAACGGTTGAAGACGACCAGCGGCTCGTAGATGAAGTCGAGCGTGCTCTGGCGCGCCGAGGTCTGGTTGAACGGGTTGAAGTTGCGAACCCAGGTGGTCGCCGGCTCGATATTGGCCGTCAGCACCGTTTGTGCCGCCGCCGGGCCGGCGATGAGGGCGAGCGCGGTGGCTGCGCCGAGAAGCGATTTTTTCACGGTAGTTCCCCTTTTAGATCGCTAGGATTTCTTGTTTCGGTCAGGCAACGAGGGCGCTGTTGAACATGTCCTCGACTTCCGCATGCACGGCGCGCACGTCGACCTTGAGCGTGCCGAGCCGGGCGTTGGCGGCGTCGATGCGTTTCTGCGCGGCGGCGGTCAGCGGGCTTGCCGCCTTGGCTGCCGCTTCGCTTTCGGCGAGATCACCATGGCTGTGGAGCGCGATGTCGAAGCCGGCATCGAGCACCTGGCGAACACGCTCCGGCAGGGTGCCGCGCAGCGATTCCATGAAGATGCAGTCGGAGATGAGGACGCCGTCATAGCCCATGTTGTTGCGGATGACGTCGTGCATGATCGGCGAGATGGACGCCGGCAGTTCCTTGTCGAAGGCCGAGTAAACGACGTGGGCGACCATGGCCCAGGGCGTGTCACGCAGGGCGACGAAGGGCTTGAAATCGGTGGACGTCAGCAATTCACGCGAGGCGTCGACGACCGGGCGCTCCTTGTGCGAATCGAGCGTCGCGCGGCCATGGCCGGGAATGTGCTTCATGATCGGCATGTTGCCGGTCTCGAGCAGGCCGTCGACCACTTCGCGGCCGAGTGCGGCGATGAAGTCCGGGTCGGCGCCGAAGGCGCGGGCGCCAATGACGGAGCTCGTCGTCGAGAAGACGAGGTCGAGCACCGGCGAGCAGCCGCTCGTCAGGCCAAGATCGGTCATCATCGTGCCCATGGCCTGGCTTGACAGGCGCAGGGCCTTCTTGCCGAGGGCATAGTCACGGCGGGCGAGTTCGGCGAATTCGCCGAAGGAGCGGAACAGCGGCCAGGGGCCGGCGTCGAGATGCTGAACGCGTCCGCCTTCCTGGTCGGTGAAGACGGGAGCGTCTTCGCGGCCGACGGCTTCGCGGAAGCGTTCGATCAGAGCCTTTGCCTGCTGCGGATCACGCAGGTTACGGCGGCCAACGAAGAGACCGAGCGGGTTGGTTTCGCGAAACAGGGCGAACTCGTCGTCCGAAAGCGTAGGGTTCGGAAGACCGACAAAAAGGGCGAGGGGTGTCGAGGACATTCAGAGGCTCCGAGATTGGAATTATTTGGAGGGGCGGCGCAGCATGCCCTGGTAGATCCCCTTGTCGGGGGCGGGGATCGGCACGGCGCCTACGGTCTTTGCGTAGAAATCGACCGGGCCGGCGTCGCCGATGAAGGCATAGGCGTGGCCAAGCGTCTTCATGGTGTCGAGGCAATCGGAAAGCAGGGCGACGCCGATGCCCTTGCCGCGGGCGACGGGATCGACGCCAGTCGGGCCGAAGAAGCCGGGAGCGGTCGTGTCGTAGCAGGCGAAGCCGACGAGCTTGCCGTCGTCAACCGCGATAAGACAGGCGACGGGCCTGCGCGTGAAGGCGACAGTCACCTCGCTCGCCCAGTTCTCGCTGAAATTCTCCCGAACCCAGCCGACGACCAGGCCCATTTCCGGCGGCAAGGCGGGACGGATCGTCACCTTGTCGGTTTTTGTTCTGCGCTTGAGTTCACCGAGGATCGGCGAATACAAGCTCACCAGCATGTCAGGCATATGCTCCTCCACATATTCCTTTATTAAGGAATTGCTGCCTTTGTAATGCAATAGATGGAGCCAACCGGACCGGCTTGTCAATCGCCAATCGTCAGTTTTGGGGTCTATCTGCGTTCAGCAGGTGCCTATGTGAGCCGATGAAACGTTTCCACGGCCGTTCGCGATGCATAAATTCACGCGATCGTGCATTGCGTGGATGCGGAACAACGGTCGAGCAAGAGAGCGAGCCGCTGCGCGGCCGCGGAAATTGCACATTTGTACAACTTTGTTCTTGAGTTGTTCGAAGTATATTTTGATTTACAAAAACACTAAGTATGGATGTATACGCTTATAGCGTGTGCCCCCGGAGAATATTTCGACTTTTCGCGCGCAATCAAGTATTTCTTGAGAGGAAAAGTATCGTTTCCCGTTTGCACCGGCCTGGTTCGTTGGCCGTGCCGACCGGCTACTCCGCTGGACGCGTCAGGATGAAAAGCGCGGGAAGCGCCATTGCGGCTGCGACGATAGCGGCGAGCGAGAGGCTCGGATTGCCGAAGAAAAGGAAGAGGCCGAAGCTGGCGGCCATCAGGCTGACCGCACCGGTCTTGGCCCGCCGGGATATCGCCCCCTTTTCGCGCCACAGCCGAAGTGGGGCCCCGAAGACCCGGTGGTTGAGCAGCCATTGCTCCAGCCGGGGCGAGGCGCGGGCAAAGAGCCCGGCTGCCAGCAACAGGAACGGCGTCGTCGGCAGGATCGGAAGAAAGGCGCCGATGACGCCGAGGCCGACCATCAGCCATGCGAGGCAAAGATAGAGAAGGCGAAGCGCGGGGTTCACCGGAGGGCTCCAGGCTGTGTCATGCTTCGGATGCCTCGGCGATCACGACCGTTGCGGTCTCGAGCGGAGGCCAGCGGCGAAGTGCTTCGGCGCCCTGTTCCGACAGCGCGTAGATGCCGCGGTCGACCCGCTCGAACCAGCCATAGACGTTGCTGAGCAGGATTTTGGCGGCATCGGG
This sequence comes from Ensifer sp. ENS08, assembly GCF_014852195.1. Classification (NCBI taxonomy): domain Bacteria; kingdom Pseudomonadati; phylum Pseudomonadota; class Alphaproteobacteria; order Hyphomicrobiales; family Rhizobiaceae; genus Ensifer; species Ensifer sp. ENS08. The sequence continues at coordinate 47,861 of NZ_JACVBF010000021.1, read as the reverse complement.
TGCTACCGGGCGCAGATCGCGCGGGCGCTGCTGGCCGACTTGCAGGGCGGCAGCGCAGGCGAGCGCCTGCTGCCGATACGCGGTCATGATCGGTGTGCGCGTGGCGCCACCCGCGGTCGGATCGCCCTTGCGGCGGCGATGCTCGCTGATCAGGCGCGCTCTTTTCCTGTTGTTCTTGCGCGGCATCACCGCGGAAGCCGCGAGAATAACATCGACCATGCCATTGTCGGCGACCGCCAGCATCCCGAAGCCGAGCCGGCGGCAGAGATCGCGGAAACGCCGGTCACTCTCCCGCCCCTTGCCCTTGGCCGAAACACGGGCGGCGACCCACACCTCGTCGCCGGCGGTGGCGCGATCGACCGCCTGCAGGATCAGTTCGAGATTGAAGCTCAGCTTCAGTTCGCAAACGACCACCAGCGGCGGTTCGTCGTCGCTGAGCGCGACGATATCACATCCGCCGATCTCGCCCTTGACGCTATAGCCGCGGGTTTCGAGGAAGCTCTTGATCGGCTGGTAGAGGGTCGTCTCCAAACCCAAAATCCTGTTCTGCTGAAACTGGAAGGCGCCAAAGGCGGCCTCGAATTGGCGGCGAAGCGTTGCCGCTCAAGTGAACATCTAGCAGATACCGCCGATCGCCGCCGTTGTCATCCCGTCGCAGCCGAGAGGCCGCCGGCGTCCCGTGCTCTGACGTGCGAGCCCGCGGGCGCAGTAGAGGCCTTCGCTTCGTGCTAACCTTGTGTTGTGCTATCATGCGGCGCGTGGCCCTCTTCGCAGGTGTCGAGCATGCGAGGTTCTGACGACGGATGTTGCGAACCCTCACGCTGTTGTTTTTGTTGATCTTGTCCTTCGCGTTTCCAGCTTCGTCGCGGGCCGAAAACGATCGGGTCGCCTTGGTGCTGCATGTCAACGGCGCCATCGGTCCGGCGACCGCCGAATATGTCAGGCGTGGCCTGACGAAGGCGCAAGAGCGCCGCCTGCCGCTGGTGGTCCTGCAGGTGGATACGCCCGGCGGCCTCGACACCTCGATGCGCGAGATTATCCGCGCGATCCTTGGCTCGCCCGTACCCGTCGCAACCTACGTTGCGCCGAGCGGCGAGCGCCGGCACTTACATCCTTTATGCCAGCCACATTGCGGCGATGGCGCCGGGAACGAACCTCGGCGCCGCGACGCCGATTGCGATCGGTGGCGACATGTTCGGTGAGGGTAAGGACGGCGACAAACAGCCGGCGGCGCAGAGCCCTGCCGAGGCAAAAATGGTCAACGATGCCGTGGCCTATATCCGCGGGCTGGCGGAGTTGCGCGGGCGCAATGCCGACTGGGCCGAAAAGGCGGTGCGCGAGGCTGCAAGCCTCTCGGCCGAGGCGGCCGTCCGGGAAAAGGCCGTCGATTTCACCGCGACCGACGTTACCGATCTCCTGAAGCAGGCGAACGGGCGGACGGTGCGCGTGGGGCAGCGAGAGATCGTGCTCGATACCGCAGGTCTTACGACCGAGGACTTCGTGCCCGACTGGCGCACCCGGCTGCTTTCAGTGGTCACTGATCCCAATATCGCGGTCATCCTGATGATGATCGGCATCTACGGCTTGATCTTCGAGTTCCTGTCGCCGGGGTCGGTGGCGCCGGGAACGATCGGCGGCATCTGCCTGTTGCTCGGGCTCTATGCGCTTTCGGTGCTGCCCGTCAGTTATGCCGGCATAGGGCTGATCATGCTCGGGATCGGATTGATGGTCGCCGAGGCGCATTCGCCATCCTTCGGCGTGCTCGGCGCCGGCGGCAGTTTTGCACTGGTTCTGGGCGCGGCCATTCTCTTCGATACGGATACGCCGGGTTTTGGGGTTTCCTGGTCCGTGCTGGCGGCGCTTGCGGTTGCAAGCCTCGGTTTTAGCCTTCTGGTCGCTCGGCTCGCCTTCAGTTCGAGCCGCCACGCGGTGGTGACCGGCAGCGAACAGATGATCGGCCTTGCCGGCACGGTCGAAAATTGGACCGGCGCGGCCGGTTACGTCATCGCCCATGGCGAGCGCTGGCAGGCCGTCAGCACGGAGACGCTGTCGAGGGGCGAGAACGTGAAGGTCATCGGGCGGAACGGACTGACGCTCGAAGTGATCCGCGACGGACCAAAGACATAGCGCCCGCGGATCGGGTGAGGGCGCGGTGAAAGCGCCCGGAATGGAGGAATGGTCATGGACATGTTCGGGAGCCTTGCTCCTTTTGCTGCGTTGCTGGTGCTCGTCATTCTCGTCATCGCCTATTCGATCCGGATCCTGCGTGAATATGAACGGGGCGTGATCTTTACCCTCGGCCGGTTCACCGGCGTCAAGGGGCCGGGGCTGATCCTGCTTGTGCCCTATGTGCAGCAGATGGTGCGGGTCGATCTCCGAACCCGGGTGCTGGACGTGCCGAGCCAGGACGTCATCTCTCATGACAACGTTTCCGTTCGGGTCAGCGCCGTGATCTATTTCCGGGTGATCGACGCCGAGAAATCGACGATCCAGGTCGAGGACTTCATGATGGCGACGAGCCAGCTGGCGCAGACGACCCTGCGGTCCGTGCTTGGCAAACATGATCTCGACGAGATGCTGGCCGAGCGTGATCGGCTGAACGACGATATCCAGAAGATCCTCGACAGCCAGACGGATGCCTGGGGCATCAAGGTGGCGACCGTCGAGATCAAGCATGTCGACATCAACGAGAGCATGGTTCGGGCGATTGCCCGTCAGGCGGAGGCCGAACGCGAGCGGCGCGCCAAGGTGATCAATGCCGAGGGTGAGCAGCAGGCCGCGGCCAAGTTGCTCGAGGCCGCCGAGATCCTCGCCCGGCAGCCTCAGGCCATGCAGTTGCGCTATCTGAGCACCTTGAACGTCATTGCCGGCGAGAAGAACTCGACCGTGATCTTCCCGTTCCCGATGGAACTCGGTGGTCTGCTGGGATTCAAGCCCGACAAACCCACCGGCTCGGCGCAAGAGTGATCAAGCTGCTGCCCGGTCAAGCTGGGCGACCTTCAGCAGGTCATCGACGGCGCTGGGGGCTGCGGCCAACACCGGCGCCCAATGCGTCAGCGCCTCGCCCCGCGCGGGGAAAGGCAGCGTCCAGCCGCCGGCTTCGGTCACCAGGCAATAGCCGCCAAGGCAGTCCCAGGCATGCATGTAGGGTTCGTAATAGCCGACGAGGCGACCTGCCGCCACATAGGCGATCATCAGTGCGCCGGAACCGTTGCGCATGAAGTTGCCGCCATTCGAGAGCAGGCGCTCGACGATGGCACCCATCTCGCCAGGTTTCACCTGATCGTTGGCGCCAAGCCCGGTGACGGCGTTGCGGATCGTGCGCGTGCCGTCGAGACGAAGCGGCTTGCCGTTCAGCGTCGCGCCCCGGCCGGTTGCAGCGGCATAGATTTCCTGGTGGCAGGGCGAGTGGATCACGCCGATAACGGGTTTCTCCGCATAGACCACCGCAATCGAGACGCACCAGTTTGGCATGCCGTTGACGAAGGGCGTGGTGCCGTCGATCGGATCGAGCACCCAGGTGAAGCCGGATGTGCCGTCGAGAAGTCCATGCTCCTCTCCGAGCACGCCATCGTCCGGAAACGCGGCGGCGATCTTGTCGCGGATCAACGTCTCGACGTTGCGGTCGGCGATCGAGACGACGTCGTGGGCGTCACGCTTGGTTTCGATGACGAGTGTTTCCCGCTTCAGGAAGTAATCGTAGGCGAGCCGGCCGGCCTCCTCGGCCATGGATTTGGCAAGCGCGAACCGGGCATCGAGGCCGGCAATTTCAGCAGTCATGCAAGTGTCCTTCTCGTATCCAGTTGTGAAAAGTCATGCGTCAATCAAAGCGAGGCCGCGGCTGCGGAACCCGATCGCGACCTCCGTTGCCGGAGATAGCATTTCCTCCACCGCCTGATCGACAACAAAGAGGAGACCCGCCGGCGTTTCGACCTCGTATTCGACGTGGCCGCCGAGATAGGCGGCGCTGCTGATCGTGCCTGAAAGGGCGGCACCCTTGGCCGGCGTCAGCGTCACCGCGTTGGGCCTTACGGCGAGTTTTGACGGACCCGTCCGGGCGCCCTTGGAGGGCAGGCGGTGCTCAAATCCGCCGATGCGGATCGTCGCCAGGCCGGCGTCGGTCGCGGTCACCTCGCAGGGCAGCACATTGGCCTCGCCCATGAAGTCGGCGATGAAGGTGGAGGCCGGTGCTTCATAGAGGTCGCGCGGCGCACCTTGCTGCGCGATCGCGCCATCTTTCATGACGATGATGCGGTCGGAAACGGCAAGCGCCTCGTCCTGGTCGTGGGTGACGTAGACGGCGGTGAACCCGAGGCGCTGCTGCAACTCGCGGATTTCTGTGCGCACCTTGCGGCGCAGTCGCGCGTCGAGGTTGGACAGCGGTTCGTCGAGCAGCAACACCTGCGGTTCGAGCACGAGCGCGCGGGCAACGGCGACGCGTTGCTGCTGGCCGCCCGAAAGTTCGGCCGGAAGCCGCTGGCCGAGGCCGCCGAGGCCAACGAGCTGCAGGCCTTCTTCGGCGCGCTCACGCGCTTCCTTCTTCTTGATTCCCGAGGATTCGAGGCCGTAGGCGACATTGTCGAGCGCCGACATGTGCGGGAAGAGCGCATAGGACTGGAAGACCATCGACACGTCGCGCTCGTTGGCCGGCAGCATGGTCACGTCCTTGCCGCCGATCAGGATCCGGCCGGCGGAAGGGTGTTCGAGGCCGGCCAGCATACGCAGCGTCGTCGTCTTGCCGCAGCCGGAGGGGCCAAGCAGGGTCACCAGCGTGCCCGGCTCGATGGTGAGCGACAGGTCGTGGATGGCGGTGAAGCTGCCGAACTGCTTGCGCACGTTCTGGAAGACGACCGAGCCGGTGCGCGGGGTGCTCATGGAGGTGCTCATGCGGTTTTCTCCTGGGAGATGGTGTTGGACGAACGGACCGGAGCGGCGCCGAGGAGGCGGTTCTCGCGCCTCAGCTTGCGTTCGCCGACGAGGAGTTGCAGGCCGGTGATGACGGTGATCATCACCAGGATGAGGGCCGAGGAGTAGGCGATCGCCACGCCGAACTCGCCGTTTTCGACAAGGCCGACGATGTAGGCGGTGGCCATGTTGTACTCGGCGCTGACGAGGAAGACGACGGCGCTGATCGAGGTGATCGCCCGGACGAAGGAATAGACGAGTGCCGCGACGATCGCCGGACGCAGCAAGGGCAGGATGACCTTGCGCAACGTGCGGAAGCTCGTTGCCCGAAGCGTCAGCGACGCCTCGTCGAGGCTCTTGTCGAGCTGGCTCATCGCTGCAATGCCGCCGCGCACGCCGACCGGCATGTTGCGGAAGACGAAGCAGGCGACGAGGATCAGCGCCGTGCCGGTCATTTCGAGCGGCGGCAGGTTGAAGGCGATGATGTAGCTGATGCCGATGACGGTGCCGGGGATAGCAAAGCTCAGCATCAGCGCGAACTCGAAGACATCACGGCCGGCGAAACGCTGGCGCACGATCAGATAGGCCGTCAGCAACCCGACCATAGCCGTCAGTGGTGCTGCGATCAGCGAGATCTCCATGGTCGTCCAGAAGGAGTTCCAGGCAACACCCGTCCAGGCGATTGCGCCGTCGGCAAACGAGATTGAGAAGGCCTTGGCGTAGTGGTCGAGCGTCAGCGAGTTGTCGAGACCCCAGGTCTTCACGAAGCCGCCGAAGAGGATCATGCTGTAAACGACGACGGTGAAGATCATCCAGGGAATGACGATGGCGTGAACGCCGATCGAGATCGAGCGTGGCAGTGCACTGTGGGCACCGGAATCGCCCTTGCCGGTCACGGTCGAATAGTTCTTGCCGGCGAGCCAGTAGCGTTGCGCCACGAAGGCCGTGAGCGTGAAGCAGAGAAGGATGATGGCGAGCACGGCCGCACGGGACGGATCGTTTTGCGCGCCGACGACGGCGAAGAAGATTTCGGTCGAGAGCACGCCATGGCTGCCGCCGAGCACCAGCGGATTGCCGAAGTCGGCCATGCTTTCGATGAAGCCGATGAGGAAGGCGTTCGCCAGGCCCGGCTTCATCAGCGGCAGAGAGACGGTCCAGAAGGTGCGCCAGCGGTCGGCGCGCAGCGTCTGCGACGCCTCTTCCATCGAAGGGCTGACCCCTTCGACGACGCCGATCAGCACGAGGAACGAGATCGGGGTGAAGGAGAGGACCTGCGCGATCCAGATGCCGGTAAGGCCATAGAGCCAGCGCCCCGGTTCGACGCCGAAGGCATCCGAGAGAAATTCGGTAACGACCCCGGCGCGGCCGAAGAGCAGCGTCAGCGCCAGGCCGATGACGAAGGGCGGCGTGATGATCGGCAACACCGTCAAGAGCCGCATGCCCTTCTTGAAGGGGAAGCGGGTGCGGGTGGCGACAAGCGCGAAGGCAAGGCCAAGCAGCGTCGAACCGGACGCCGTCATCAGCGCCAGCCATAGGGTGCGCCAGGCGACGCCGCAGCGGCCTTCGCCGACGACACAGCTCAGGCTCCAGATCGAGGCGTCCTGGATATTGCGGATGAAACCATCCGGTTTGAACGAGCCGTCGAAATCCTGAACCGACGCCGCGAACATGCTGCCGACCGGATAGAAGACGAAGACGATGACGAGGGTGACGAGCAGGGAAATCGCCGCGACGATGAAGGCGTCGCCCTTGAGCACGCCGCGCTCGGCCAGCCCGAAGGCGAACAGAAGAACGAAGGTGAGTGCCATAAGCACGGCGCCGGCGCCCATTGACGGCTGACCGTCGGAAAGCGTGCCGAACAGGGTCTCGCTGATCGTCCAGGTCCAGCCGGAAAAGCCGATCGCCAGCCCCTGGAGAGCGAGATAGAGAACCCCCGCTGCGCCGGCGACGGCAAGCAGAAGCCCTCGACGCGCGGGATCGCGGACGAAACGCGCTGCCACGCAGATGCCGAGCAGCGCCAGCGCCACGATCAGCCACGGCTTACCATGGGCGAAAATCTGCATCGGGCCGGGGGCAACGGCTGGATCCCCGGGGAAATCGGCAAGCCAGCCGAGCCCGAAGAAGCCGCCTTCGATGCGATACCAGGGGACAGCCAAGAATGCGGCCAGTCCGAGCCCGAGCGTGAGGTCGAGCCTGCGGTTGCGATGTTCCATGACGGTCCTCGCGCAATTTGGAATGAAAGATGATGTGACATCGCATCGCCGCGACGCATGCCGGAAGCGATGAACGACGGTTGGGACCGTTGGGCGGTGCCGGCCGGATCAATCACCCGGCCGAACCGTTCAGGCCGCGATCAGTTGGCGCTCGCGCCGACCTCGCGGTCCCAGCGCTCGAGCAGGGCTTTGCGTTTCTCGGCATCGCCGAAGGTGGCGAAATCGTAGTCGATCAGCTTGATGTCCTCGAACTTCGGTGCTTCCTTCGGCACTTCGGCCGACTTGTTGGACGGCAGCTGGAAGGACTTGGCGTCCTTCATGCGCGACTGGACCTCGGGCTTCAACGCCCAGTCGTACCAGGCCTTGGCATTGTCCAGGTTCTTGGCGCCGCGGATGATCGACATCGAGCCGATCTCGTAGCCGGTGCCCTCGCAAGGCGCGATCGACTTGATCGGGAAGCCTTCGGCAGTCTGTGCCACCGCGTCGTGCATGAAAACGATGCCGAGGCCGGCTTCGCCGCGTGCGGCTGCTTTCACCGGTGCCGAGCCGGACTTGGTGTACTGCGCGATGTTGCCGTTGAGCTTCTTCAAATAGTCGAATGCCTGGTCCTCGCCCATGATCTGCACCAGTGAGGCAAGCGCGGTATAGGCCGTACCGGAAGAGTTCGGGTTGGCCATCTGGATCTCGCCCTTCAGCGAGGCGTCGAGCAGGTCGGCCCAGCACTTCGGCTCTTTCAGGCCCTTCTTCTGGAAGATCTCGGTGTTGTAGCCCCAGCCGAGCGCGCCGGCATAAACGCCGACGGTGCGATAGCCGGAGCCTTCAGCCTGCTTCTTCGCCCAGTCCTGGAGCTGGTCCAGCATCGGCGACTTGTATTCGAGCGTCAGGCCGTCGGAGGCTGCCTGCAGGTGCGGGTCGCCGGTGCCTGCCCACCAGATGTCGGTCTTCGGATTGCGCGCCTCGGCGCGGATCTTGGCGTAGGTTTCGCCCGAAGACAGGCGAACCATGTTGACCTTGATGCCGGTTTCCTTCTGGAAATCGCCGGTCATCTGTTCGCAGATGACCACGTCTGCGGAGCAGATGAGGTTGAGGCTGCCGGCAGCCTGGGCGGGCAGGGCGGCAAGCGCCGTGCCTGCAAAGAGCATGAGGGAAAGCGTCGTTGTTTTCATTGGGGCATCCTCCTGTTGCCTGTTTGAAACTTGGGCGCGAACGGGCATGGCGCGGCCATCGGCCTGCCCGCCGGGCGGCACGTTCACGATTTCGCTGCTGTGGATTTTGCTACGCTTCTGCGAAGCGCTCAGTTCGTCGCGGCGATCTCCGCGTCAAACCGTTTGAGCAATCGACTTCGTTCCTCCGGCGAGCCGAAGGTGGCGAAGTCGAAATCGACCATCTTGATCAGCGATATGTCCGGTGCGCCAGGCGGCAACTCCGCGCGGGCGTTGGATGGGACCTGGTTCTGGCCGGCAGCTGCACCCGTACCTGGCCTTCCGGGGTGAGCGCGAAATCGACGAAGCTTTTCGCGTTTTCGAGATGGCGCGCGCCCTTGACGATGCTGACGGCGCCGATTTCGTAGCCGGTCCCTTCGCACGGCGCGACGATGACGAGTGGGAAGCCCGCCTGCTTCTGCGTGACCGCGTCATGCATGAAGGAGATGCCGATCAGGGTTTCCCCGCGTGCTGCCGCCTTGACCGGTGCCGAGCCGGCCGTGGTGTACTGGTCTATGTTGCGGTTGAGTGCGCCCATGAACCGGAAGGCCTCATCCTCGCCGAAGAGCTGCACCAGCGTTGCAAGCGTGGTGAAGGCGGTGCCCGACGAGTTCGGATTGCCGCTGCGGATACGGCCGCGATAGGCGTTGTCGGCGAGATCCTTCCAGCAGGTCGGGGCCGGCAATTTCAGCGTATGCAGCAGGTCGGCATTGTAGGCAAAGCCAAGCGCTCCGGCATAAATGCCCGCCGAACGTCCGCCGGAGATGGCGAAGAAATTCTGCGCCCAGGGCAGCATGTCGCGCTCATGCGCCGGCTGATAGGGTTCGAGCAAGTTCTCCGATCCCGCCTGCAGATGGGTGTCGCCTGTCCCGCCCCACCACACATCGACGGTAGGGGTGTCCTTTTCGGCCCGGATCTGGGTGAGGATGTCGCCGTTGCTCTTTCGGGTCATAGCGACCTCGATGCCCGACTTCGCCTCGAAAGCGGCCTTCATCGTCGCGCACCACGCTTCGTCGACACCGCAAAGCACGGTGAGCGCCGGTGCCGTCATGCCTGACGTGGCGGCGCACAGCCATAGGGCCACGCCCGCGCCGATAGCGGTAATGCCTTTCACGATGTCCTCCCATTTGGAGCGTTGCCGCCCCAATCTCCGCAATCAGGATGTCGGTATTCCCTGCGGGTCGCAACCCGCAGAATGGTTACCGTTCTTACAACACGGATGCGGCTTTGCCGTTTCAAGATTACAAAGATTACAAATGTGACAATGCGGATAACGCGAGCCGCTTTGATCATTGGGGCAGCCCCGCCTATGATGGCGGCGGGAGGACGTGCATGCTGAGTGAGAGAATACGGATTCTGATCGTCGAAGACGATCCGGACATGGCGGAGCTTGTTTCCGATCTGGTGGAGGCCGAAGGCTGGATGCCGCTGACGGCGCCATCGGCGGAGGCCGCCGCTGTCGTCCTCGAGCGGGAAACGGTGCACCTGGTGCTCGTCGACCACAACCTGCCTGGAGCCTCGGGCCGAACCTTTGCCCAGCGGCTGCGGGCGCGCACCAATATCGGCATCGTCATGGTAACGGCGGCAGGCAGCGCCGCGGATCGGGTGCTTGGACTGGAGACGGCCGCCGACGATTATGTCGTCAAGCCGTTCGAGCCGATCGAACTGACGGCCCGGATCAAGGCCGTGCTTCGACGGACTTACCCGTCGCTGAAGCCGGAGCGGGAGACCGAGCGCGAGCACGAGCCCGCGGCGCTGAAACTCGGCGACTGGTCGATCGACCTCAAGAGCCGGCGCGCGGTCTGCCTTTCCGATGCGACCCGCTCGCTCACCAGCGCCGAGTTCGCTCTGCTGGAAATTCTCGCGGAAACGCCGAACACGCCGGTCACCCGCGCCCATATCCTCGATCGGCTGGGCGCCGAAAGCGATCGCTACATCGACCGCAACGTCGATGTGCTCGTGCTTCGGCTCCGGCGCAAGATCGAGCGCAATCCGGACCTTCCGCGCCACATCAAGACGCGGCGCGGCAAGGGTTATGTGCTGGACACCGACGACGACGAGGCCCGGCCGTGATCAGCCGCCCGTTCCTTTCGTCGATCGCCTTCCGCCTGCCGTTTGCGATCGTCTTCATCTGCGTGCTCGTTTTCAGCCTGGCAACGGTCGCCGTGTTCGGCCTGCAACGGGCGCGTGACGAGATGGCGGCCTACGGGCTGCAGGCCTTTTCCAGCCTTGCCAAGGCCTCGCTGGTTTCGCGCCAGGTTTCCGATCTCGTGTCCAGCGCGCCGTTCCTGATGAACGCAACCTCGCCCTATCGGGTGTCGAGCGAAAGCCGGTCGGTCGTCGCGCAGGTCGACGTCCTGCTTCAGACCATGGCGCCGGAGACCGGCAAGACAGCGGTCGAGGGCTTTGCCAGCGCCCACATCGTCGAGTTGCTGGATGCGATCCGCACACAGACGGTGACACTCGCCGCCGACGCGGATTCGGCCCAGCAGTACAAGGCCGATGCGGCAGCAGCGCTCGGAGAGATCGCCACCGGCAACGGCATAGCCGACGCAGAGGTTCGCCAGAGCCTCAACGCGATCGTGCAATCGGCATCCAATTCCGACAGCCTGTTCCAGCTTGGCGAACTGCGCCGCCGCTACGTTGCCGTAACGACGCCCCGGCTGGCGCCCGCCGGGCCGGATAGCCGGATTTCGGCAGCCAAGCTGACGCCCTATGAACGGGTGTTCGAGGCGCAGACCCACTATCTTCTGGAAATGTTCGCCATCCGCGCCGCGGTGGCGCGGCTGCACACGGTCTCGCGCGATCTTTCGCACGCCACGGAAACACAAAGCGAGGCCGTTGCCCGGGGGCTCAACGAGGATCTCGCCTCGACCTCTGATGCGCTGAGCCGACTGCTCGTCATCGTCGCGGTCTCCGCCCTGCTGGTGCTCGTCATGGCGATCTTCTCGATCCGCTCCGTCATGCGGGTGTCGCGCGGGATCGTGTCGCTCTCCAAGGGCATGAACGCGCTTGCCCAGGGGCGCCGTGACGTCGATACACCGAGCTACAAGGGGACTGAGACCGAGTTCCTGCGGCTGCTTGAAGCCTTCAGCGCCTTCCGCGAAAGCGTCGAGCGCGTGTCGCGGCTTCGTCGGACGGCCGAGGCGGCGGCGCGCACCATTCGCTCGACCTTCCGCAACATGAACGAAGGGATCGCGCTTTTCGATCCCGGCGGCAAACCGATCACGATGAATCGTCGCGTCATGGAGCTCGTCGGCTGGCCAGGCTCGGCGCGGAAGCTTCCGCTGCGCCGGTTCGTGAGCCCAATGCCGGAGATCGATCCAACCCTCTTGCCCGCCGATCGCGACGCGGGATCGCTCGACGACCGGTTGGTGCTGCGCCATCGCTCCGACATGGGCCGGGTGACCGAAGTCTCCCTGTCGCGGCAGCCGGACCGGGGCATCGTGCTGCTGGCGCGGGACGTGACGGAGATCGACCGGCAGGAGGCCGAGGCGGCGAAGGCGCAGCGGCTGGACGGGATCATGAGGATGACCCACCAGGTGAGCCATGAGGTCGGCAACATGATCGGTATCATCACCGGCAGCCTGGGGCTGCTGGAGCGCGAGACAGGCTTCAGCGACCGGCAGAAACGTCATATCGCCCGCATTCGCAAGGCGGCCGACCGGGGGCGTTCGCTGGCCTCGAGCATGCTGTCTGTCGGCAGCCAGCATCCACTCCAGCCGGGCGCGCTCGAAATCGGCGCGGTGCTGCGCGGCATGGCCGACGTGCTTGAAATCGCCGTCGGCGAAAAATGCCGGCTCGCCTTCGAGATTGCGGACGGCTTGCCCAACGTGCATCTCGATGCAGCGCTCTTCGAGCAGGCGATCCTCAACCTTTGCCTCAATGCCGCCGCGGCGATGCCGCTCGGCGGCACGATCCTCGTCCGCGCGGGCTGCGTCGAGAGTGATGTCGTCGTCTCGGTGACCGATGCGGGGATCGGCATGTCGCCGGAGGCGGTGGACAAGGCGTTCGAGCCCTACTTCACCACCCGTGACCAGGAGGGCGGTGCCGGCCTTGGCCTCGCCGTTGTCTACGGCTTCGTTCGGCAAAGCGGCGGCGATGCCCGCATTCTCTCGCAGCCTGGGCGCGGAACGACGGTGGAACTCGTCTTTCCGCGCTGAAGCGATACCGGTTTCTCGGGCGCTCTATGGCGCGCTTCGGCGCGAAAGGCGCATCACGGCGGCATCGATCCGTTCGCCGTTGTCGGCAAAGACGGACCACAGCCACGCCATCAGCCACAGCATCAGGCACCACGCCAGAACGACATCGGACAAGTAATGCGCGCCGAACACGATCCGGTTCAGCGAGAAGGCGAGGACAAGGGGGACGAGGGCGATGATTGTCGCCCGTCGCCATTGAACCGGTAACAGCAGTGCGAGCGCCACGAGCGCGATCGCGGTGGCGGATTCGCCCGACGCAAAAGAGCAACTGCGCGAGCAGGCGCCGGACACTTGCCAGGCCGGCGTAAACGGCAGGCTGCCGCCGAAATCGGTGATCTCATGGGGGCGCGCCCGTCCGATCAGCCGCTTCAGCGCCTGAATAAGGAGCCCCGGCCCGAGCGCAAAGAAGGTCAGGAAGAACAGTGCCTTGTGCGGGCGGGGCAGCCATGGGCGGGGTGCGATGGCCTGCGCAACCAGAAGCGCCAGAACGCAAGGCAGAATGAAAACCGGCAAGATACGGTTGAAGTCGCGAAGGGCCCGCAGCTCCGGCTCCCGCGAGAGCGGAAAGTCGCCGGTGGCGAAGGCGGCCCAGCGCGAGACGGCAAGATCGATGCCGGGAAAGGCCATGAAGACGAAGGCCGCGCAAATGGTCAGTGCGCCGGCGGCCGCGATTGGCTGGTGTTCCAGGCGCGCGCGCGCCTGCCCCGGCCAGAGACGAGGATTGGCGCGCGGCCATCGGCCGCTGTCTGAAGAGGTCGCCGTGGATGAATAATGGCTGGGCATGCGGTCGCTCGCAAGTTGTCTGTGTGTGGGCCGGACACTTGCGCCGCTCTGTCAAGGCTGCGTCGAGGAACTGGGAGCGCTTGATGCGCAAGACCGAACGGTTGGCTGATACAGCTTCTGGTCGAGCGCGACCGACATGCGGGAAGGAGGTCTCCGGCACTCTGCCCCGCATTTCGGCCGCGGGGAGAGGCCCGTTTTGTCGGTTGTACGGCGCGTCCGCCGCCAATTGTCAAGAAACGGCGAAGATTTGTTCGGAGCTCTATCCGGAGGGCCGATCAAGCGACCATTGGGCCGCGCGGACGAATTGCAACGCGGGCTTATTCGTCACATAAGCTGCTGATCACAACATCAGACCCAGGGAGTTAGTTCATGGTCGATAAGGGTCTCATCCTTCTGGCGGAGGACGAGCCGGAGATTGCGCAGATCCTAGATGCCTATCTCGTGCGCGACGGTTTCCGGACGGTGCGTGCCGCCGACGGCGAGACGGCGCTGACCCACCATGCGGTGCTGTCGCCGGACCTGGTGCTGCTGGACGTTCGCATGCCGAAGCTCGATGGGTTCGAGGTTCTCGCCCGCCTTCGCCGCGAGGGGAACACGCCGGTTATCATGGTCACGGCACTGGCAGAAGATCTCGACCGGCTGACCGGGCTGAGGCTCGGCGCGGATGACTACGTGATCAAGCCGTTCAACCCGCAGGAGGTGGTGGCGCGCGTCAACGCGGTGCTGCGCCGTACCCGCAACGGCGCCGGCGCCACCGTGCTTCGCTTCGAGAGTGTCGAGGTCGATCTCGATGCCCATGTCGCCTTCGTCGAAAAGGCCGGCAATCGCCAGTCGGTGCCGCTGACGCTCAGCGAATTCCGCATCCTTGCCCACATGATCCGCCGCCCGACGCATGCCTTCGATCGCGCCGATATCCTCGACGCCTGCCTGCCGGACAGCGATGCGCTCGCCCGCACGGTCGATACCCATATCGCCAATCTCAGGCGCAAGCTGGAAGATCTCGGTGCCTGCGGCTTCTTCAGTGCCGTGCGCGGCGTCGGCTACCGTTTCGTGGAGCCCAGATGAAGATCGGTCTCTCGCGCCTGCCGCTCGGCATTCTCACCGCGCTCGTGACGATCGCGCTGCTCATCATCAGCGTGTTCATCATCTATGCCGGCGTCGAATTTATGGAGCCGCGGCTGGAGGCGAGACTGCTGGAGCGGATGCCTGCGGAGGCGGCCCAGGCTTACAAGGACATCAATGCCGGCAAGTTGCCGCGCCAGGAGTCGCTGCAAAAGCTACTTTCGACGATGCCGGAACTCGAAGACTGGGCGAACTGGGAGGTGGACAAGATCATCCTCGGTTTCGGAGCGACGGCAGTCACTTTCTGCGGGCTCGTGGGCTACTGGCTGGCGCGCAAGATCAGCCGGCCACTGGAAGTGCTGGCGCAGGCGACGCAGGACCTCAGGACGGGTGACTTCGCGGTGCGCGTCGGATCGTTTCGCAAGGGTGCCAAGGAGGTGGCGACGCTCGTGAAGACCTTCGATGAGTTGGCAGCCGAACTGGAAAACATGGAGAACCGGCTGCGCTTCAATACGATGGCGGTGGCGCACGAACTGCGTACGCCGCTGACGATCCTGCAGGGCAACCTTCAGGGAATGGCCGACGGTGTTTTTCCTCTCGAGCCGGAAAGGGTGCGGCAGTTGCTGCTGCAGGTGGAGGGGCTTTCCGCCCTGGTTGAAGATCTGCGTACGCTTTCGCTCGCCGCCGGCCAGAAGCTGGTCACCCAGCGTCAGACGGTGGACCTCGCCGTGGAGGCGACCCAGGTGCTTGGTGCGTCAAACACCCTGCTTGGCTCTGTTGGCATGTCGGTGGAGGTCGCGCTTGAGCCGGTGCGGGTCTCCGGCGATTCGCAGCGTCTGCGCCAGGCGCTGCTGGCGCTGATCGAAAACGCTACACGCTACGCCGCAGACGGCCGTGTCCTGCGCTGCGAGACCGGGCGGCGGGGTGCCGACGAGGCTTTTATCCGGATGCTGGACCGTGGTCCCGGTCTTCCGGACGACGTTTCGATCCATTCGATCGACCTGTTCTGGCGCGGCGACGCCTCGCGGTCGCGCGCGACGGGCGGCACGGGCCTTGGGCTTTCCGTCGTCCAGGCGATCGCCAAGGCGCATGGCGGACGGCTGGAATTTTCCGCGCGTGCCGGCGGCGGCGCCGTGATCACGCTCGTCCTGCCGCGGGAAATCGTCCTGTGAACGATTGGCGCAACAGCCGTTGCGCCAAGCAATTTTCCGCTTTTCCCGATCGGAACATCGGCGGCTTCGCCGCCGTCGCGCCCGCTTAGAATCGGCGCGCAATTGCCCACCGGTTCTCCGCAAATCCTTGACAGTGCCCGGGCAAACCTGAGCTCGGCCGAGTCCTTCGGCCAACAGCGTTTGCTCTCAAGGATAGCACCATGTCCCTGGAATTCAGTCAGGAATACAGCGCGGATCTGCGGTTGCCGGTCGATGGCAAGGCATTCGTCGGCGAACAGCTGACGCCTTCGGGCCGGCCGGTTTCTGCGCCCGTCGTCGGTGAAGGCTCGGGAGAGACGTCGATCACCAGCCATGTGCTCAAGCTCGGCCTGAGGGTGAGCTTGAAGCGCGCCGTCGTATTTTCCATGCGGTTTGCGCGCCATCCGTTCCTGACATCGCGCTGGATCGGCTTTCTAGGCGAATTCGCCGAACGCTACCGGCTGGGTCTGCCGCACGATGATCTCGTGCGCAAGTCGATCCCGACATTCTTCCTGCACGGCGCGTCGTCGACAGCAAGGCTCGACCTGCTGCTCAATCACTTCGATGTCGCAAGCGAGGTCCTGTCGCGACGTTCACTGATGGCCCTTTGGCGCGGCAGCACGCTGGAAATGGGCACGGTTTCCGGCCGCAGCGAGAACTATCGCATCCAGCTGCAACTGGCCGACCATGGCGGCGCCCGCCATGAGGGGGCATTTGCGATCCGGCTGCGCCGGCAGAGCGATGGCTATGCGCTCTGCACTGTCGGCTTCATCTTCGTGCGTTGCGAAGGCGACACCTATAGTCTCGCCATCGGCGGGATGCAGGGGCCGAAGGGCGAAGAGGCCAAGCGATCTCTGATCACGGCAACTCGCGATCTCGGCGGGCTCCGGCCGAAGGATGCGGCGCTGCTCGTCCTCAATGGCCTGGTGACGGAAGGCCACGCGGGCCACGTCTTTGCGGTCTCGAACGACAAGCACGTCATCAACCGCCGCCGCTTGAAGCGGCGCCGCATGATGAGGGCCGACCTCGATGCCTATTGGTGCGATCGCGGCGGCGTGCCGGCCGAGCCTTTCGGCTTCAGTCTGCCGATCGGCGACGACCCGGCGGCGCGGGACGGCAACAGGCGCGATCAGAGCAAACGCGCGTTTCGCGACATCGGCGCCTGGTTCTACTGAGCCGGTACCGGCATGTAAGCTGCCGCGATTACGGGATCTTCGTGAAGTCCATCTCGAAGGCGCCGGAGACGATCCGGCCCTTCGGCGTTGGCCCGGCTGCAGACGGGCGCACACTCAGTCATCGCCTCGCCTGCGATGCCGCCGACAACCAAAAGGGGCAGATATCACCCGAATTGCACGCATGGATGCCTCCAATTTTGTCGCGGTTGTTTATACTGGCGCCGATTCGAACCACAACTGGAAGTAAGTATGACGCGGGCCATTGCCAAGAGGCTTAAGCCGCACACGGGCGGATGCCTCTGCGGAGCAATCCGGTTTGAGGCGCTGGGGACGGCCGGAAAGCCGCATACGTGTTCGTGCAAGATGTGCCAGCGCCATTCGGGCGCCTTGACCCTGGCGTGGGTCGAATTCCCGAGCGAAGCCGTAACCTGGACCGGACCGGGCGGCGCGCCATCGGTCTATCGCTCCTCGGACTATTCCAGCCGCGCCTTCTGCCCGGCCTGCGGCAGCAGTCTCGGTGCGATCGACGATGCGCCGGTGGTTGCCCTTCTGCTCGGCGTCTTCGACAAGACGAGTGCCGTCGATCTGATCCCGAAGAGCCACAGCTATCGCACTGCCCGACCCAAGTGGTGGCACGTGGAGGCGGTGAAGCCCACGACCTGACGAGCAGGGGTCGAAAGTGATTGACGCAGCCGGTAGAGGCAGCGTCGACAGGGGCTAGAGCAGCCCCTTCACGGCGGCTCCGATGGCAATGATGCCGAAAGCGATCAGAACCAGCCCCGAAATGCGCGATACCCAGACGACGAAGCTGTCGGGCAGTCGCGTCCGGGCGATCGCAACGCCGCCGCTTAGGAAAAACCACCAGCCGAGCGATCCCAGGAAGACGCCCATGACCACGACGGCAGCGCTGAGCGCGTCGCCCGCTTCGGCAAGGCCGAGGCCGGCGAAGATCGCGGCAAAGGAGAGGATCGTCGCCGGGCTCGTCATCGTCAGGAAAAAGGTGGCGATGGTCGTGCGAATGAGATCGCGTCCGCCGACATCGGCGGCTGCCGTCACCGCCCTTGGCCGCAATCCGCTCCACCCGAGCCAGATCATGAACAGTCCGCCGGCCAAGCTAAGCGGCGTGGCGATGATGGCAAGGACCGCTGCGGAGGCCGCGAAGCCGATCGCAGCCAGTGCCGCATAGGTGGCATCGGCGGCGGCTGTTCCGAGGCCGCCGGCCACGCCCGCCCAGAAGCCGCGCTCCAGCGTGCGGTTGATGCAGAGCGCCCCGATCGGGCCTAGAGGGGCTGCGACCGCGAGGCCGACGAGGAGGCTTTTTCCAAACAACAATGTGGACATGGCATAGGGCTCCGGCCGGGGCATGGTTGCGCCGTTCGCTTCGAGGACGGTACATGCCCGGCAAACAAAAAATGTTGCAGCAGTTTGCGCGTCCGGTCAGGCGCGCGGCGCGGTCGTTGCCAGGCTTTCCCGCACGGTCGACAGCGCGATCACCGTTTCGCTTCGCGCCAGGAATCGCCGTTGCTTCATTTCGGCAAGGAACGGCTCGAGGTCGCCGAGCGATGGCATCCGGACCTTGACGCAATAGGACCAGGCGCCGGTGACATGGTGGCATTCCGCTACGGCAGGGTGACCGGCCATGAAGCTGCGGAACGCTTCCTCGTCCGCGTCCGGCGCAAGGCCGACCCAGACGAAGGCGAGTACGTCGAGGCCGAGCGCGCGATGATCGACCTCGACGGTGAAATTTCGGATCACGCCATTGGCGACGAGCCGGCGAATGCGTTCGTTGACGGCCGACGGCGACAACTCCACCGCAGCACCGATATCGGTCAGCGATCGCCTCGCATCGTCAGCAAGAATTTCAACGATTTTTCTGTCAACGTCATCCATTTCCAATGAATACGCTGTTTCTAATGGAATGTACAGATGATTTTTCTGTATGAAACCGCAGTTTCCGCGGAAACGTTGGTCGCCGGGGCTATTCGATGTCTTTCAAGGCGTCGAGCGGGCCGGTCAGTGCCGTGCGCGGCTGCACCAGTTCGGGCTGGATCAGGTGAATGCGCGGCTGCGGCCGGGCTTCCTCGATGACGTCGAAGGCCTTGGTGATCATGCCCTCGACGTCCTGGCGGATCATGATGACGGGGAAGGGCAGGAAGGACGCGAAGGGATCGTAATCGTAGCAGCCGACCACGAGGTCGGCGAAGTTTTCGTGCGGATGCCCTGCCATGAAACGCAGCAGCCCCTCGAAGTTGATCGACGAGTTGACGAAGAGACCACGCGGCAGCTTGCCGTGCTTTTCGTAGAAGGCCTCGAAGGCGAGGCGGGCATTGTTCGGCGCATAGCCCGTCGGCTGGATGCATTCGTCCGGATCGGCGCCGAGCAGTTCGCTTTTGACGGCACGGAAGCCGCGGATGCGCTCGCGGCTGGCATGGTCGTTGCGGCCGCCGAAAAGGTAGAGATCGTGCGGCGCAAGCGGGCCTGATGCCTGGAAGTGGCGGATGATCGCCTCCGTCAGCATTCGCCCGCCCTCGTAGTTGTCGCTGATGACGGAGGGCACCTTGGTGCCGGGCAGGTCGATGTTGATGTGTTTGAGGCCGGCCGCCTCGCAGACCTCGTGCACGCCGTCGGGGTCGGTCGCGCCGCAGATGAACAGCTCGTCGATCGAATAGGAGATCAGCGTTTCGGCGGTCTTGCGCTCTTCCTCCGGATCGCGGCTGGCACTGACGACGATCGGGCATTGCCCCTTGCTTCGGACATGCGCCTCGAAGGTCTGCGCCATCGACGAGAAGTAGCGGTTGTCATGGATCGGCAGGAGCAGCCCGATCAGGCCGGAGCGCGAACTGCGCAGTCCGCGCGCCTGGCGATTGGCCGTATATTGGTGCGTCTCGGCGAGGTTGCGGATCAGTTCCGCCGTGCTCTCCTTGATCCGGCGCTTCTGCCAGGTGCCGTTCAGGACCGCACTTACGGTTGAAGGCGAGCTTCCTGACAACACCGACAGGTCGTAGATCGTCGCTTTCTTCTTGCTGCTGCTGGCCAACGGTTTCTCCCCCTGGTGGTTTTAGTGCCGATTTCCCCTTGACGAAAGATTAAGTCTGCACAATAGTTCTTGCACCATCGATTGTGCAAACAAGAAATATCGATTGTGCACATGGTGTCGTCTGAGGAGGCGGCGTTTCAGGGAGGCGAGGAACACTTCGCCAGTGATGATTTGAAACTGGAGGCCGGCGCTGAGGCGACCGGGCGCGTTCCCCCTATGGGAACGAGTGGAGGAGAGAACATGATCAGGAAAATTCTCGTCGCCGCCCTGGCGACATCGCTGGCGCTTGCGAGTTCGGCGACCGCCTTTGCGCAGGATGCCGGTAAGGTCGGCGTCGTCGTCAAGATCGGCGGCATTCCGTGGTTCAACGCCATGGAAGCCGGCATCAAGGAACGCGGCCAGAAGCTCGGTATCGACGCCTTCATGGTCGGCCCGACCAGCGCCGACCCGGCGCTGCAGGTGCGCGCCATCGAGGATCTCATCGCCCAAGGCGTGAAGGTCATCGGCGTGGTGCCGAACGACGCCAAGGTGCTTGAGCCGGTGCTGACCAAGGCCAAGGAAAAGGGCATCATCGTCATCACCCACGAATCCCCGGGCCAGAAGGGTGCCGACTGGGACTTCGAGCTCGCATCCTCGACCGGTTTCGGTGAGGCGCATGGCAAGCTGCTGGCCGAGAAGATGGGCGGCAAGGGCGAATATGCCGTCTTCGTCGGCTCGCTGACCGTGCCGCTGCACAATGCCTGGGCCGATGCGGCAATCGCCTACATCAAGAAGAACCATCCGGACATGACGCTGGTCGGCGATCGCTACGGTGTTGCCGAAGACGTCGACAAGAGCCGGTCGACTGCACTCGACCTGATCTCTGCCCATCCGAACCTGAAAGGCTTCCTTGCCTTCGGCAGCCAGGGGCCGATCGGCGCCGGCCGCGCCGTCGAAGAGCGCCGCAAGGTCGGCGAGATCTTCGTGCTCGGTCCCTTCTCTCCCGGCCAAGGCCAGAAGCTGGTGAAGTCCGACGCGATCTCCGGCGGCTTCATGTGGAATCCGAAGCAGGCCGGCGAAGTCTTCGTCACGCTTGCCGACAAGCTGATGAAGGGCGAGGAGGTCAAGGACGGTGACGAGATCGAAGGTCTCGGCAAGGTCAAGCCGGACTTCGAAAACCGCAACATCATCGTCGATCAGCTCGTGCCGATCAACAAGGACACGGTCGCGGATCTCGCGGCCATGGGTCTCTGATCCTCAAGGGTTCTCCCGGCTGCTGGGCCGGCTTCGGCCGGCCTGGCAAGTCCCTCAACCGTACCGGAGCCGGATGAGGAAAGGTGTTTGCGGTTTCTGCCCGCATCTTGCTCGGACTTAACGTGATTTAGGGGCAGTCCATGCACCAGCTTGCGACCGCGGGAGGAAGCGAGAAGCCGCTTCTGGCCCTGCGCGATATCAATATGACGTTTGGTGGGGTTCGTGCGCTCAAGAATGTGAGCTTCGACGTCCGACCGGGCGAGGTTCATTGCCTTGCCGGCGAAAACGGTTGCGGCAAGAGCACGCTGATCAAGATCATCACCGGCGTTTACCGCCCCGCCGATGGCGCCTCGATCGAGTTCGATGGCGAAACCTATTTCCACATGTCACCGGTGACCGCGCAGGATCGCGGCATCCAGGTGATCTGGCAGGACCTGGCGCTGTTTCCCGAAATGAGCGTCGCCGAAAACATCGCCTTCCAGACGGTGCTCGGCCGCTGGCCGAAACTGGTCGATTATGGCCGAATGCGCCAGATCGCGACCGATGCGCTCGCCCGTCTTGGCGTGGCGCTCGACGTCGACCTGCCGCTCAAGGAATATGCGATTGCCCAGCGCCAGATCGTGGCGATCGCCCGGGCGCTTGTGGGTGAAGCGAGGCTCGTCTTCATGGACGAGCCGACCGCGTCGCTGACGCAATCGGAAACCGACCATCTGCTCGATATCGTTCGCGGGCTCTCCGGCTCCGGCGTCGCCGTCGTTTTCGTCAGCCATCGGCTCGCCGAGGTGTTGGAGATTTCGAGCCGCATCACGGTCTTGCGCGATGGTGCGCTGGTGGGCGTCTACCCCGCCGCCGGCATGACCCAGTCGCGCATCACCGAACTGATGACCGGCAAGACCTTCGACCAGCAGGTGCGCGCGAAATTCCGCGACGGTCAGCCCGTCGTGCTCGATGTGAAGGGCCTGTCCCGCCCCGGGCAATTCGAGGATATCTCGCTCTCGGTCAGGCGCGGCGAAACACTTGGGATTACCGGCCTGCTCGGCGCCGGGCGCACCGAACTGGCGCTGACGCTTTTCGGCATGCTGAAGCCGGCATCCGGTACCATTGCGCTTGAAGGCAAGCCGGTCCGCTTTTCGTCCAACCGCGATGCGATTGCGGCGGGCGTCGCCTATCTCTCCGAGGACCGGCTGACGCTTGGCCTCATCCAACCGCAGTCGATCGCCGACAATCTCGTGATTAGTTCGCTCGACAAGATCCTTTCAGGCGGACTGCTCTCCGAGGATCGCAAGCGCAGTCTTGTCGCGCGCTGGATCGCCGATCTCGGCGTCAAGATCGGGCTGCAGCAGGATGCGATCTCGACGCTTTCCGGCGGCAACCAGCAGCGTGTGGCGATCGCCAAGTGGCTGGCGACCGATCCGAAGCTCCTGATCCTCGACGCCCCGACTGTCGGCGTCGACGTTGGTGCGCGTGCTGGCATCTTCGACATCGTCGCGCGGCTTGCCGAGACCGGCCTTGCGATCATTCTGATCTCCGATGAGGTGCCGGAGGTCTATTTCAACGCCGACCGTGTGCTGCACATGGCGCAAGGCCGCATCGTCGGCAGCTATGATCCGCGCAGCGCTTCGCTCGCCGAGATCGAAGGAGCGGTCTATGCGTAGCTTCGTCCGCACCCACGCGACGGAAGTGTCGCTGCTTGCCGTCATCATCGCGATCAGCGCCGTGCTGTCGGTCTCGACCGCCAACTTCTTCTCGCTCGGCAACGCCTTTGACCTGCTGAACATCAGCTCGGTCAACATCATCTTCGCCGTCGGGCTGCTCGTCGTGCTGATCGCCGGTGGCATCGATATCTCCTTCGCTGTTGCCGCCTCGGTCGTGCAATACGGTACGGCCATTGCTCTTGGTTGGATTGGCGGCGGAGGTTGGATCTCAGGCCTTTTGATTGCCGGCTCGCTCGGCATCCTACTCGGCGCCATCAACGCCTTCCTGATCCACCGCTTCCGCGTCATCTCGATCGTCGCGACGATCTCGACCTTCAACATCTACTTCGGCCTCCTGATGTTTTTCACCAAGGGCGTGTCGATCTACGACCTGCCGGATTGGCTGACGGACCGCGTCATCCTGTTCGAACACGAGATGCCGGACGGAACCTGGATCGAGATCACGCTTCCCGTGCTGGTGATGGTGCTCTGCGTCATCGCCACCTGGGTGCTGATCACCCGCACCACGACCGGCCGCCAGCTCTATGCGTTCGGCGACAATCCGGAAGGCGCGCGCCGCTTCGGCATCAACATCGGCGCCATGCAGTTCATCGCCTTCGGCTGGCTCGGTCTGATGGCCGGCATCGGTGGGCTCATCCAGGCGCACTATGCGCAGGAGGTGGTGCCGAACGCGCTCTATGGTCGCGAACTCGACGTGCTTGCGGCGGTCGTCCTTGGCGGCGCGCGGCTTGGCGGCGGCAAGGGCTCGGTGCTCGGCTGCGTGCTCGGCGTGCTCCTGATCTCGATCACCCAGAACGGCCTCAACCTGATGGGCGTCTCGCCCTTCGCTTTCAAGATGATCATCGGCGCCATCATCCTCGGGGCGATCACGCTCTCCAACACCCGCATCGAAAGACTTCTGCCCTTCGTCAGCCAGAAAGGAGCCGGACGATGAGTGCGATCGTCGAACGCGTGAAGACCCTCATCGGTCCGGAAATAGCCGGGCCGGGGCTGGCGTTTCTCGCCGTGGTGTTGGTGTTCGGCATCGCCTCGCCGCAGTTCCTCAGCGCGGCCACCTTCGGTTCGGTCGCCTTCCAGCTGCCGGAGCTCGGCCTTCTGACGCTCGCGATGTTGCTGCCGATCCTGACGGGCGGGCTCAATCTCGCGATCACCTTCACGGCCAACATCGCCGGGCTGACGCTCGCCTGGGTGTTGCAGGCCAATGGCGGGGTGGAGGCCGGCCCCGGCGCTTTCCTGCTCGGTTCGGTGCTCGCCATTCTCGTTGGGGCGGCGAGCGGCGTGATCATGGGACTGGTGATCGCCTTTACCCGCGCGCATCCGATCCTCGTTTCGTTGTCGATGATGATCTTCCTGCGCGGCCTCGGCGAGTTCCTGACGCGCGGCGGCGACGTATCCGGCTTTCCGGCCTTCCTCGGTCCGCTCGGTCACGGCTCGTTTCTCGGCGTGCCGATCCCGCTGATCGTCTTTATCGTCTGCGTGCTCGCTTGGAACGTGCTGCTGACCCGCACGAAGCTCGGCTTCAACACGTACATGATCGGCTCCAACCTCGAGGCGACCCGCTATTCCGGCATCAACACCCGCAAGGTGATCGTGCTCGTCTATGCGCTCTCCGGCGCCATGTGCGCGATTGCCGGCATCATCATGCTGGCGCGCTTCAATTCCGTGCGCATCGGCCACGGTGAAAGCTACCTGCTGATCACGGTGCTCGCCTGCTTCTTGGGTGGCGTCAATCCGTTCGGCGGCTTCGGTCGGGTAATCCCTGTCTTTGTCGCGCTGGTGGTGCTGCAGCTTCTCTCTTCGGGTCTCAACCTCGTCGGCGCCAACCAGCATCTGGCGACCGCCGTCTGGGGTTTGCTGCTCGCCGGCGTCATGGTGCTGCGCTTCGTCGCGACGAAATTCAAGATTTCATTTGTCAGAAAGGAAACATGACCATGCAGGGTTTTGGCGTCCATACGAGCATGTGGACCATGAATTGGGATCGCCCCGGTGCGGAGCGCGCCGTTGCGGCGGCGGTGAAATACGCCGTCGACTTCATCGAGATCCCGATGCTCAATCCGCCGGCGGTTGATACTGCCCATACCAAGGCGCTGCTGGAGAAAAACAAGCTGCGCGCGGTCTGCTCGCTCGGCCTGCCGGAGCGCGCCTGGGCATCCGTCCGACCCGATGCCGCGATCGAGCATCTGAAGGTGGCGATCGACAAGACGGCCGATCTCGGCGGCGAGGCGCTGTCCGGCGTCATCTACGGCGGCATCGGCGAGCGCACCGGCGTGCCGCCGACTGAAGCCGAGTACGACAACATCGCCCGTGTGCTGCAGGCCGCCGCCAAGCACGCCAAAACCCGTGGCATCGAACTTGGCGTCGAGGCGGTCAACCGCTACGAGAACCACCTGATCAACACCGGTTGGCAAGCGGTCGACATGATCAAGCGGGTGGGCGCCGACAACGTCTTCGTGCATCTCGATACCTACCACATGAACATCGAGGAAAAGGGCATCGGCACCGGCATCCTCGATGCACGCGACTTCATCAAATACATCCACCTGTCCGAAAGCGACCGCGGCACGCCCGGCTATGGCAACTGCGCCTGGGACGAGATCTTCGCGACGCTGGCTGCGATCGGTTTCAAGGGTGGACTGGCGATGGAAAGCTTCATCAACATGCCGCCGGAAGTGGCCTATGGCCTTGCGGTCTGGCGGCCGGTCGCCAGGGACGAAGAGGAAGTGATGGGCAACGGCCTGCCGTTCCTTAGGAACAAGGCCCGGCAATACGGATTGATCTAGGCGCGCGCGCATTAAGGGCCGCCTCTATCAGGACGGAGGGTCTCGGTATGGCAGTTTCAGCGGATGCGGACACGGGGACGGTCGCCGTCCTTGACGTCGGCAAGACCAATGTGAAGCTGAACGCGGTCACATCAGACGGTTTCGTCGTGGAAACGCTGAGCGTCGCCAACCCAGTGCTGCCGGGCCCGCCCTGGCGGCATCACGATCTCGAAAGCCTTGGCGAATGGGTCTTCGCCAGTCTCGCAGATCTTGGTCGCCGCCATCCGCTGCAAACCTTCGTCGCCGCCGGTCACGGGTCCGGCGGCGTACTCGTCGGCGATGACCCGGATATGGCCGCTGGCGCGGCTCTACCGATGATCGATTACGAGCAGCCGGTGCCGGAGAAAATCCAGCTCGGCTACGCGCCGCTATCCGGCTCGTTTTTCGACCGCGGCAGCGCGACGATGCACAGCGCCACCCATCAGGCGCGCCAACTCTACTGGATGCAGGAGCATGCGCCCGATGCCGTCGCCGCCGCGTGCTGGTATCTCGGCCTGCCGCAATATTGGGCGTGGCGGCTGTCGGGCGTTGCTGCATCCGAGGCGAGCTTGCTCGGCGCGCAATCGCATCTCTGGAATGTCGCCGAACGCCGCTTCGCGCCCATTGTCGGGACACGCGGCTGGCGGAGCCTGATGCCGGATTTCGCCGATGCCTGGCAGGTCCTCGGCTCCGCTCGTCCCGAGCTTGTCCGGCGCCACGGGTTGCCGGAAGGCTTGCGCGTGCTTACGGGCGGCCACGACAGCAGCCTCAACCACTATCGTTATCACGCCGGCGGGCTCAACGATTTCATCGTCGTTTCGACCGGAACCTGGATCGTCGGCTTTTCCGGCCGCACGGCCCTCGACCGGCTCGACGAACACCGCGGCATGACGCTGAACAGCGACGTCTTCGGGCGCCCGCTCGGCGGCGTGCTCACGATGGGTGGCCGCGAGTTCTCCCATGTGGCGGGCTGCGAACCGCCGAACGCCGCGGTGCCTGACGACGTCGTTCTCTGCTTGATCGCCAGACGCAGCATGGCTCTGCCGTCGTTCGGCGACGATGACGGCCTCTTTCCGGGAAGTGCCGGTCGCGGTCGCATCAGCGGGCCACCGCCGGAAACGCCGATCGAACGCAAGGCGCTGGCGTTGCTCTATTGCGCGCTTCTAACGGCGGAGTGCGTGGAGGCGCTGGGGCCGGGGCCGCTGGTCGTACTCGACGGAAGCTTCCTGCGCGACCCGCTCTATGCCCGCCTCGTCGCCGCACTGATGCCGAACCGGCGTGTGCGTTTCAATCTCGATGCCTATGGCGTGGCCTCCGGCGCCGCACTGCTTGCAAGCGAGGGCCGGCGCCGGCGCCCGGCGCCGCTTTCGCTCGCCGATCCCGGCGACGTGTCTCACCTCTCGCCTGCTGTCGCCGTCTATGCGTCGCAATGGCGAGCCCGCGCCCGGGCTGGGCGCAACAATGGTTTCAGTCGCGACTTCGAAAGGACATATCGATGAGCAAGGCCGACATTCTGTCGCTCCGCCGCGAGATGGTGGACATCTGCCGCCGCATGAATTCGAACGGTATCAACCAGGGGACTGCGGGCAACATTTCTGTTCGTACCGAGACCGGTTTCCTGATCACGCCGTCGTCGCTGCCCTATGAGACGATGCAGCCTGAGGATCTGGTCGAGATGGATTTCGACGGTACCTATGTCGGTCTTCGTCCGTCGTCGGAATGGCGTTTCCACCGCGATATCCTGAGGGAACGCACGGATATCAACGTCGTACTGCACTGCCATTCGGTCTATGCGACCACGCTTGCCTGCCACCACAAGACCATCCCGAGTTTTCACTACATGACCGGCATTGCCGGCGGCACGACGATCCGCTGTGCAGAATATGCGACCTTCGGCACGCAGGCATTGTCCGACAATGCGCTTGTGGCGCTCAAGGACCGTACGGCCTGCCTGCTTGGCCAGCACGGCCAGATCTCGCTCGGCAGGACGCTCGAGTCCGCCCTGTGGCTGGCGATCGAGATTGAGACCCTGTCGCGCATGTATGTTCAGGCGCTGACGCTTGGCGAGCCGCCGGTTCTGCCCGACGACGAGATGGAGCGCGTCATCGCGCAGATGCGCCGCATGAGCTACGGGCAGGCCCCGGATGACGAGGGTGTCAACGATCTTGCCCGTCCCAGAGAAGCGGTTTGAGGCGACTGGTCGCGGCGCCGCCGAAGCGCGCCGGCCCGCCCTGAAACAATCGATTTTGAGGGGACAAAGCCGTGCGTCGTCGCCCGGTCGCATCTCTGCCCCCATTCTTCGCGGGTTTGCGAAATGGGGTGAATCAACTAATGCTCAGCCATGATGCAACGATATCTGAGTCGGAGATTCGGCACGTCGGAGAGACGGCTGCGCCCTGCGAACGGCTGGCGCGTGGCTGCGGTGTCGCTGGTGGCCGCGACCGTGCTGTCGGGCTGCAACACGCGCCAGGACGTCGGCACGCCGACCGGCAGCATCATGGTTCCCTCGGAAAACGCGTTGATCCTGCCGCCGCCCGGCGGGCCTGCGGTTCTGAACGTCGTCGAACGGCGCAGCACCAACGCGATCGAGCAGGATATCTATCTTTACACCTCGGCGGCGACCCCAGGTCAGAACCTGCTGCGGGCCAAGTTCTTCGGCCCGATGAACGCCAAGTTCGACCAACAGTCCCGCTCGAACTATGCCGCTGTGCGCGACAACAAAATGATGGCTGAGGCGCGCCGGGCGCTGCCCGGCGTTTCGCTGTCGCTCAACCCTTACTTCCTGCAGAACAATTACGGGCCGTTCGGCTATGCCTTCGGTCAGGGCCGGGCGAACGACGCCTGCATCTTTGCCTGGCAGCAGATCCGCCAGGCGGAGAACCATCGCTCGCCGCTCAAGGGCTACGGCACGATCCAGGTGCGGCTGCGCTATTGCGCGGCAGGCGCCAGCGAGACCGAGCTTTTGGCCCCGGTCTACGGCTACACGATCACCGGCACCTTCGGCGATCCTGCCTGGAACCCCTATGGCGCGCCGCCGCCGCTGGAGGCGGGTCTCGGCCGAACCGGCAGCCCGATCTACCGCCAGGAAGAGGCGGTGACCACGAGCGCTCCGGTGGCGGTTCCGCGGCGCCAGGTGCAGCCCGTGGCACGGCGTGAAGTCAGCAGCGTTCCGGCACGCGTCGAACAGCAGGTCGTTGCGCCCGCCGCGGTGACGTCGATCCCGGTTCCGCAGCCGGACGGGACCGTCTCAATGCCGCAGGCGCAGGCGGAAACCACGGCGAAAACCTTGCCGAACGTGATCGTGCCGGCTCCCGCGTGCGCAGGGCAGCAGACCGGAGGAGCCTGCCCTTAATCGACCGCTAACCATCCTTTGTTATGGGCTGGTGTCGGTAGGGGAGACTCGGTCGAATATGGGTCGGGCAATACCAGTGGCATGATGCCGAACGCTGGAAGGCAAATGTATGAGCAGGATCGGATCGGTTGCCGCTTGGGCGTTTTTCTCGCTTTGTGTGATGGCGGTCATCACGCTGCCGGTGAACCTCCAGACGCAGCTCATCGTCAGCGTTCTCATCGTTACCTTCATGGCCGTGCTCAAGCTTGCCAATGCCGGCGGCCGCTGGCGGCTGATCGCGCTCGCCTTCGGTACGGCGATCGTGCTGCGTTATGTCTATTGGCGCACGACAAGCACGCTGCCGCCGCTCAACCAGCTTGAAAACTTCATCCCGGGCTTCCTGCTCTACCTTGCTGAAATGTACAGCGTGATGATGTTGTCGCTCAGCCTGTTCGTAGTGGCGATGCCGTTGCCGCCGCGAAAGGCGAGTTCGATCTCTCCCGGCAAGTTTCCGAAGGTCGATGTCTTCGTGCCATCCTACAACGAGGACGCAGGCCTGCTCGCCAATACGCTTGCCGCCGCCAAGGCGATGGATTATCCGGCCGACAAGCTGACGGTGTGGCTGCTCGACGACGGCGGCACCCTGCAGAAGCGCAACTCGGCAAACCTTGTCGAAGCGCAGCGCGCATCCGCCCGCAATGCCGAACTGCAGGCGCTTTGCGACGATCTCGGCGTGCGCTACCTCACGCGCGAGCGCAACGAGCACGCCAAGGCCGGCAACCTCAACAACGGCATGCTGCACTCCGACGGCGAGTTGATTGCGGTCTTCGATGCCGACCACGCGCCGGCGCGCGACTTCCTTTTAGAGACCGTCGGCTATTTCGAGCAGGACCCGAAGCTGTTCCTGGTGCAGACGCCGCACTTCTTCCTCAATCCGGATCCGCTTGAGCGCAACCTGCGCACTTTCGAGAAAATGCCGAGCGAGAACGAGATGTTCTACGGCATCATCCAGCGCGGTCTCGACAAGTGGAATGCCGCCTTCTTCTGCGGCTCGGCCGCCGTTCTCCGCCGCAAGGCGCTGGAGGATACCGAGGGCTTCAGCGGCATGAGCATCACCGAGGATTGCGAAACGGCATTGGCGCTGCACGGACGCGGCTGGAACAGCATCTATGTCGACCGCCCGCTGATCGCCGGCCTGCAACCGGCGACCTTCGCCAGCTTCATCGGCCAGCGCAGCCGCTGGGCGCAAGGGATGATGCAGATCCTCATATTCCGCTTTCCGCTGTTCAAGGGCGGACTGTCGATCCCGCAACGGCTTTGCTACATGTCGTCGACGCTGTTCTGGCTGTTTCCGATCCCGCGGACGATTTTCCTTTTTGCGCCGCTCTTCTATCTGTTCTTCGACCTTGAGATCTTCACGGCGTCTGGCGGCGAGTTCCTCGCCTATACGCTGGCCTACATGGTCGTGAACCTGATGATGCAGAACTATCTCTACGGCTCGTTCCGCTGGCCCTGGATCTCTGAACTCTACGAGTTCGCCCAGACGGTGCATCTGCTGCCGGCGGTCATCTCGGTGCTGCTGCGGCCGAGCCGGCCGACCTTCAAGGTGACGGCAAAGGATGAATCGATCCTGGAAAGCCGGCTCTCCGAGATTGCCCGGCCGTTCTTCGTCATCTTCGCGGTGCTTTTCGTCGCCCTGCTCATGACGGTCTACCGGGTCTACACCGAGCCGTACAAGGCAGACGTGACGCTCGTCGTCGGCGGCTGGAACCTCTTGAACCTGATCATGGCCGGCTGCGTGCTCGGCGTCGTGTCGGAGCGCGGCGAGCGGGCAGCCTCCCGGCGCGTCAAGGTCAGCCGCCGCTGCGAGTTCGGGGTCGCCGACAAATGGTATCCGGCAACGATCGAGGATGTCTCGGCGCACGGCGCGCGCGTCCAGGTCTACGGCATCGACGCATCGACGCTGCCGACCGACACCGAGGGCGGGATCCGCTTCGAGCCCTACAGCGGCAGCGGCGTGGCCGAGACGCTGCCTGTCGCGATCCGCAACAAGGAGGTTGCCGGCGATATCACCATCATGGGCTGCCGCTACCTGCCGCAGGTCGCCCGCCATCACAGCCTGGTCGCCGACCTGATCTTTGCCAATTCGCGGCAATGGAGCGAGTTTCAAAGCGCCCGGCGCGGTAATCCGGGACTGGTGCGCGGAACGTTCTGGTTCCTCTGGCTGGCGCTCTATCAGACGAGCCGCGGCATGATCTACTTCCTTCGCAGCCTGCGTGGCTCCGAGGCGCAGAAGGAGGGCGCTTGATGCTCAGGCGCCTCGTTCTCCCAGCCCTCTTGCTTGCGAGCCTTGCAACCGGCGTGTCGGCGCAGCCGTCGCCTTTCGACATGTCCGGCGAGCGCCCGGCGGATGCTCCGATCCTGCAGCCGCCGGCAGACACCGGAAGCAACGCCGGGCCGGCAGAGCCCATCGTCACGCTCAAGCCGCCGGACGACTTCAAGCGCTTCATCATCCCGTTCAGCGCACTGTCGCTGACCGGCGAGGTCGATGAACGCACCTGGTCCGTCTATCTGACGCCGGCGCAGGCGCAATCTGCCGCCTCGCTTAATTTCGCCTATCAGAACGCGATCGTCGTTGCGCCGGAAGCGTCGACGCTTTCGATCTTCGTCAATGGCGAACTGGCCGGCGAGAAGCCGATCGGCTCGGCGGAGGCCGCCACGCCGCTGAGCTACGACCTGAAGCCCGGGTTGCTGCGCGCCGGATCCAACGATATTCGCGTCAAGGTTCGCCAACGCCACCGCACGGACTGCACGGTCGAATCGACCTATGAACTGTGGACTGAGATCGCACCGGAATCGGCCTTCATCCGGTTTTCCTCCGGCGACAGCGCGACGCTTTCCAGTCTCGACGACGTACGCGCGGTCGGGCTCGATGCGCGCGGCCGGACGCAGTTCAACCTGGTCGTACCCGGCCTCCAGCAGCCGAGCCGAACGGCAACTCTGATGCGGCTTGCGCAAGGCATGGCGTTGCGCGGCCAGATGCCCGCCCAGGAATTCGCCCTCAGCGAGACCATGCCTGAACTCGCGAAACCCGGGCAGATGACTGCGCTCGTCGGCACCGCGGAGGAAGTGGCGCCGTTCCTCGAGCGACTGCCGGAAGGTGCGTCGAGCGGCCCTGTCGCCATGTTCGTGCGCGACGGCAAGACGAAGTCGTCGGTGCTGGTGATCAGCGGTCCAGACTGGTCCGCCGTTCAGGAGGCGATCGAGGGGATCACGCAGCCGATGGACCGCCCGAGCAACGTGCCGCGCGACGTCATCGCCACCGGGCGTTGGCAGTTGCCGGAGACGCCGCTGGTCGTGACGAATGCGCGCCTGCGCTTCTCCGAACTCGGGGTGGAAACCAGCGAATTTACCGGCCGGCGCTTTCGCACGCGTTTCTCCGTAGCCGTGCCGTCGGATTTCTATGCCGACGCCTATGGCGACGCGACGCTTTTGCTCGACGCTGCCTATACGGATGCCGTGCTTCCAGGCAGCCACATCGACATCTATATCAACGGCAACATCGCATCGACGATCCCTTTGAACTCGGCCACAGGCGACATCCTGCGCCACCTGCCGATCAAAGTAACGATGCGCCATTTCAAGCCCGGTCCGAACCTGATCGAGATCGAGGCGGTGCTCTCCGCCGAGCCGGACAAGGCCTGCGCGCCGGGAACGCCGGCCTCCAACGATCCGCGCTTCGCGCTCTTCGATACGTCCGAACTGCGAATGCCGGACTTCGCGCGCATCGGTCGCCGGCCGAATATCGCTGCGATTTCCGGTGCTGCCGCCCCCTATCGCAGTGATAGCGCCGCCGTTCCCCTTTTCCTCGACCGTGCCGACGAGGACACGCTGTCGGCGGCCGCGACCTTCCTTGCCCGCCTGGCTGTTGCCGGCGGCAGGCCGATGCTGGTGGAGGTGATCACATCGCCGCTTGCAGCCGGCAGCCGCAACGCGATCTTCATCGGCGCCATGCCGCAGTTGCCGAAGACGGTGCTGACACAGGTCGGTATCGACCCCGCCAGGCAGATGTCCTGGGGCAATGCGGAGGACACCGGCCGTCCTGACGACACCCAGAAAGCCATCGACGAATGGCGCACGCGCCTGAGCGGCGGCGCCTGGCGCAACCAGGTCACGGGGTTTCAGACCTGGGTGAAGCAGGAGTTCGACATTTCGCTGAGCTCGCTGCGTATCCTGCCCGAAGCGCAAGCCGCCTATATTCCGCCGGAAAGTGCCGGGCTTGTGATTGCGCAAGGCGCCAATCCGAGCGACGACGCGACCTGGACGCTGCTGACGGCGCCAACCGGAAAGCGTCTGCGTGAGGGCACGGCGGCGATCGCCGACGTCACGCGCTGGCAACAGCTTGCCGGGCGGGTCTCGGCCTATGAGCCGGCGACAGACAAGATCGAGGCGACGCCGGTCGCCGGATTCGATTTCGTCCAGACGCAGCCGCCGTCGCTCACCAACTATCGCCTGATCTTTGCCAACTGGCTGTCCAGCAACATCATGGTCTATGCCCTGCTGCTGATCGTGCTGTCGGTGCTTCTGGGGCTGGCAACATCCTCGATGCTGACCCGCCTGGGGCGGCGCCAATGAGGTGGCGGACCGCGCTTCTCGCCGGATTGCTTGCGCTCCTTTTGCCGATG
Source organism: Ensifer sp. ENS08 (assembly GCF_014852195.1). Taxonomy (NCBI): domain Bacteria; kingdom Pseudomonadati; phylum Pseudomonadota; class Alphaproteobacteria; order Hyphomicrobiales; family Rhizobiaceae; genus Ensifer; species Ensifer sp. ENS08. Next base: position 14,330 of record NZ_JACVBF010000021.1, on the reverse strand, counting down.
GCGGCCGGAGCCGACGAACAGGCGGGCTCGGTGAAGGCTGGGGAATGGGACCAGTACAAGGCGCGGTTCCTCGATTCCGGTGGCCGGATCATCGACGACGCCAATGGCAATGTCAGCCATAGCGAGGGACAGGGTTATGGCCTGCTTCTCGCCGTGCTGGCCGACAACCCGGCCGACTTCGCGCTGATCTGGTCGTTCACGCGCCGTGAGCTGCTGCTGCGCGACGATGGGCTGGCGGCGTGGAAGTGGAGTGCCACCGAAACGCCGCACATTATCGACATCAACAATGCCACCGACGGCGACATCCTGATCGCCTATGCGCTGGTGCTCGCCGGTGAACGCTGGAAGCGGCAGGATTACCTGCAGGCCGCATCGAGGATCGCCAAGGCCATCCTCGACAACACCCTGCTCGATCATGGCGGGCGAACGCTGCTGTTGCCCGGCGTTACGGGCTTCGGCACGACCGATCGCCCGGATGGCCCGGTGGTCAATCCGTCCTACTGGATCTTCGAGGCTTTTCCCGCACTTGATCGGGTAGCGCCGTCGCCGCGCTGGAAGGCGCTCTCGGATGACGGCCTGGCCTTGCTCAATGCCCTGCAATCAGGCCCGAGAAAACTGCCGGCCGACTGGGTCAGCCTGCGTGCGATGCCGAAGCCAGCCCAGGGCTTTCCCGCCGAGTTCGGCTACAACGCTTTGCGGATCCCGCTCTACCTCGCCCGGGCGGACATGGGTGGCCGCGATCTGATGGCGCGGCTGCGGGCGGGAATGGCCGGCGACAAAGACGCATTGGTCCTCAGCGACGCCTCTACGGGGGCCGTTCAAACCAGCCTCACGGACCCCGGTTATCGATTTGTTAACCATATTCTGGCCTGTGTCTTGGACAGGGTTCCGATACCCGACAGCGTCAAGGTGTTCAGCCCGACGCAATATTACCCTTCCACGCTGCACCTGTTGGGGCTGTCTTACGTGAGGGAGAAGCGTCCGGAGTGTCTATGAAGTCCTCAATCGTTGCCATTGCCGCTGTGATGACTACGGCGATCGGGGTTGCCGGACTGACCGATGGCGGCTTCTTGCGCCAGGACAACAAGAAACTCGGCAGCTTGACTGGCGAGAGCCAGGAGGCGCCCGCCGTCGGCGGCAGCGCCGGCCAGGGCCAGCGCGGCGCGCCGCCGCAATTCACCGAGGTGGCCCAGGCCGACAGGCCGTCGGAGGAAGCACAAAGCACAAGCAAGCCGCAGTCGGTCGTCGACGAATCGGCGCTTCGCTACTTTGCCGCCAAGGGCGATACCGCACGGCTGCAGGCGGAAATCTCGCGCCTGCGCTCGCTTTATCCCGACTGGGTCCCGCCCGCCGATCCGCTGGCTGTGCCACGCAACAACGACGTCGCGCTCGAAACCATGTGGCGGCTCTACTCTGAAGGCCGCTACGCCGAAGTGCGCAAGGCGATCGCCGAGCGTCAGGCGAAGGAAGCCGCCTGGCAGCCGCCATCGGACCTGCTCGAGCGCCTCAACGTCGCCGAGGCTCGCGCCCGGCTGGTGAACGCCTCCGAGCTCAAGCAGTATGAAACCGTGATTTCGATTGCTGCGAGCACGCCGAGCCTTCTGACCTGCTCGGAAGTGGATGTGCTCTGGCATGTGGCGCAGGCCTTTGCCGAGACCAAGCGGCCGGACCGGGCCCGCGATGCCTATCTCTATGTGCTGAAGAGCTGCGACAACGCGCCGGAACGGCTCGCCACCGTGCAGAAGGCTGCCGCTGTGCTGTCCTACGCGACGCTGCAGGATCTGCTCGCGCTCGAGCGCACCACGCCGGAGGGCGTGCCGGAGTTCGAAAGCATCCGTGACGATCTCGCCCGGCGCTTCGTTGCCGAAGGTGACGGAGACAAAGCGCTTGCGGTTGATCCCAAGTACGTCCAGCGCGTCGAAAAACTGGCCGAGACCGGTGGCACGGCAAGCGACGCCCTGCTGCTCGGCTGGTATCAGCTGCGCCGCGACAACATGAGCGCCGCCGAGCAATGGTTCCGCCGTGCCCATGACAAGGAAGACAGCGCCTCCGCCGCGCAGGGGCTGGCGCTGACGCTGATCGCGCGCAAGGCACCGCTCGAGGCCGAGGCCGTACTCTACCCGTGGCGCGATAGCTCGCCCGATGCCCTTGCGACCTATTTCGCGGCGACTGCCAATCTGCTGGCAATCGATCCGCCGGTCGCCCTCGATGCCGCCGTGCTGGCGCGGATCGCTCAGGAAACGACCAAGGCCCGCGAACCGGCCACGGCCCAGCAGTTCGGCTGGTATGCGCGCGCCCTCAACCAGCCGGCAACCGCCGCACAATGGTTTGCAACGGCGCTGCGCTGGAAGCCGGACGACGAGCCGTCGGCCTATGGCCTCGCGCTCAGCCGTGACCAGCTGAACGACAAGGATGGCGTCGTCGAAGTCCAGCGTTTGTGGTCGGGCCGTTCCGAACGCATCGCCCGGCTTGGCGAAGTCAAGGAGAAGCTCGACGAAGTCAGCCGCGCGCCGCTTCCGACGGCCGAGGTGCAACGGACGCAACCGCAGCCGACGGCCCGTACCACCGTCGTCACAGAGGTGGTCGAGCAACCTGCCGCTCAGAGGCCGCGCACGGGCGGCGTCGTGCAGAAATCGGTGCGCAGCGGGGCCGGCTGCCGAACCACCATCAATCCCGCCGGCATGGCGCCGCAGGCGGCGCTCGCGCGCGGCTGGTGCCTGATGGACCTCAACCGGCCGCTGGAGGCCGCCGAAGCATTCGAGGTGGCCTTGCAGGCGCCTGCGTCGCAGATGCGCGAAGACGCGGCCTATGGCCAGAGCCTGGCCTACCTGCGCGCCGGCCTCACCAACAAGGCGGCGGTGTCGGCGACCAAGTCGACGCAGAGCCGGGGGCGGGTCGACGAGCTGCAGACGGCGATCCTCGCAGACCGTGCCATTGCCGCCTTCAATGCCAATCGCTACCGCGAGGCCATCCTTTTTCTCGATCAGCTCGGGCAGATCTCGACCCGCCGCCAGGACCTGATGGTGCTGCGCGGCTACGCCTACATGAACCTCAAGTACCACGCGGAAGCGCGACGCATCTTCGAGGCGCTTGCCGCCACCGGCAATAGAGACGCGATGCAGGGCCTTGCGGCCGTCGAGGCCAGCCAGGAAATCTGGCCGAACAAGAACTGATCGTCGATCCCGCGATGTCACGGCGACACCTGTTGCCGTACCAGGAGTGGAACGCTTGCCGCCGGACTCGGCGCGAGGGCCCGCCAACTCGTTCGCGCACAGGATGCAATCGGCAGGCGGTTCCGGATTTGCATATCGTGCTTGGCTTTGCCCCTCTTTGGAAGGAAATTAGCGAAACGCGGTGCTATCGTCCGGCCATGTCGCGGCGTTGATCTCATTGCATTCGCTGCGATCCGCGTAGAGGATGGAGCGTTATCGTCCGGCCGCTGTGGGAGGAGACCGCACTGGGCGGCACGATGGGAGGATAGACATGTTTCAGGGCGGATTGAGCTTCGCGCTTGGCGAGGACATCGACGCGTTGCGCGAGAGTGTGCGGCGCTTCGCAACGGACCGTATCGCGCCTTTGGCGGACGAGACCGATCGCAGCAACGCATTTCCGATGCCGCTCTGGCGCGAGATGGGCGAGCTTGGTTTGCTCGGGATTACCGCCGGCGAGGAGCATGGCGGGGCCGCTATGGGCTATCTCGCCCATTGCGTGGCGATGGAGGAGATCAGCCGCGCATCGGCCTCGATCGGCCTTAGCTACGGCGCCCATTCCAATCTCTGCGTCAACCAGATCAACCGCAACGGCAACGACGACCAGAAGGCGCGTTACCTGCCGAAGCTGATTTCCGGCGAGAATGTCGGTGCGCTGGCGATGTCGGAGCCCGGCGCCGGTTCCGACGTCGTTTCGATGACGCTCAGAGCCGACAAGCGCGGCGACCGTTATGTGCTCAACGGCAACAAGATGTGGATCACCAACGGTCCGGACGCCGACGTGCTCGTCGTCTATGCCAAGACCGATCCGACCGCCGGCCCGCGCGGCATCACCGCCTTCCTCGTCGAGAAGGGCTATGCCGGCTTTTCGACCGGCCAGAAGCTCGACAAGCTCGGCATGCGCGGCTCCAACACCTGCGAGCTGATCTTCAAGGACTGCGAAGTGCCGGAAGAAAACGTGCTCGGCACCATCGGCGGTGGCGTGCGCGTGCTGATGTCGGGGCTCGACTATGAGCGTGTCGTGCTTTCGGCCGGGCCGCTCGGCATCATGGCCGCTTGCCTCGATGTGGTCGTCCCCTATCTGCATGAGCGCAAGCAGTTCGGCCAGGCGATCGGCGAGTTCCAGCTGATGCAGGGTAAGCTCGCCGACATGTATGTGACGGCGAATGCGGCGCGCGCCTATGTCTATGCCGTGGCGGCGGCCTGCGATCGCGGCGAGACCACGCGCAAGGATGCGGCCGGTTGCATCCTCTATGCGGCTGAGAAGGCGACGGCGCTGGCGCTCGAGGCGATCCAGGCGCTCGGCGGCAACGGCTACACCAACGACTACCCGGCGGGTCGCCTGCTGCGCGACGCCAAGCTTTACGAGATCGGCGCCGGCACCAGCGAGATCCGCCGCATGTTGATCGGGCGGGAGCTGTTTACCGAGACGCGGTAGCCGCCGGCAACTGAAACGGCCGAACTCGATCGAAAGAGGACTTGATGACCGTTCTGAAATCTCACATTTCTCCGTCCTCCGATACGTTCAAGGCAAACCAGGCGGCCATGGCGGAGGCGATCGCGACTGTCGAAGACGCGGTGAAGGTGGCGGCCGCCGGCGGCGGTGATACCGCGCGCGAACGCCATGTCAGCCGCGGCAAACTCTTGCCGCGCGACCGGGTGGCCAACCTCATCGATCCGGCAACACCCTTCCTCGAAGTCGGCATGACGGCGGCGCACGGCATGTATAACGGCGATGCGCCGGCGGCCGGGCTGATCACCGGCATCGGCCGGGTGTCTGGCCGTGAGTGCATGATCGTTTGCAACGACCCGACGGTCAAAGGCGGCACCTACTATCCGCTGACGGTCAAGAAGCACCTGCGCGCGCAGGAGATCGCCGCGGAAAACAATCTGCCCTGCATCTATCTGGTCGATTCCGGCGGCGCCAACCTGCCGAACCAGGACGAGGTTTTTCCGGACCGCGATCACTTCGGTCGGATCTTCTATAACCAAGCCAATATGTCGGCCGCCGGCATCCCACAGATCGCCGTGGTGATGGGCTCCTGCACCGCGGGTGGCGCCTATGTGCCGGCCATGTCCGACGAGACGATCATCGTCGAAGGCCAGGGCACGATCTTTCTCGCCGGCCCCCCGCTCGTGCGCGCCGCGACCGGCGAGGTCGTCTCGGCGGAGGATCTCGGCGGCGCCGATGTGCACACGCGGCTCTCCGGCGTGGCCGACCATCTGGCGCGCGATGACGCTCATGCACTGGCGCTCGCCCGCCGGGCCGTTTCGGCACTCAATCGGCTGAAGCCGTTGACGGTCGAGCTGGTGACGCCTGAGCCGCCGCTCTACGACCCGCACGAGATCGCCGGCATCGTGCCCTCGGATCTGCGCACGCCCTACGACATCCGCGAGGTCATCGCCCGCACCGTGGACGGTTCCCGTTTCGACGAATTCAAGGCGCGCTACGGCACCACGCTCGTCTGCGGCTTTGCCCATGTGCACGGCATCCCGGTCGGCATCATCGCCAACAACGGCGTGCTGTTTTCGGAATCCGCCCTGAAGGGCGCGCATTTCGTCGAGCTCTGCGCCCAGCGCAAGATCCCGCTCGTCTTCCTGCAGAACATCACCGGCTTCATGGTCGGGCGGAAATATGAGACGGAAGGCATCGCCAAGCACGGCGCCAAACTGGTGACGGCGGTGGCGACGGCACGTGTGCCGAAGGTGACGATGCTGGTCGGCGGTTCCTTCGGCGCTGGCAACTACGGCATGTGCGGTCGGGCGTTTTCGCCGCGGTTCCTGTGGACCTGGCCGAACAGCCGCATCTCCGTCATGGGTGGTGAGCAGGCGGCCGGCGTCCTGACGACCGTGCGCAGCGAGGCCCTGAAGCGGGCGGGAACGCCCTGGAGCGAGGAGGAGGAGGCGCGTTTCCGCCAGCCCATCCTTGATCTCTTCGAACGCCAGAGCCATCCGCTCTATGCCTCGGCCAGACTTTGGGACGACGGCGTCGTCGATCCGCGCAAGACGCGCGACGTGCTCGGCCTGTCGCTGTCGGCGGCGCTCAATGCGCCGATCGAAGACACGCGCTTCGGCCTCTTCAGGATGTAGGGACACCGCCATGAAACGCGAAAACATCAATGCCCCGAACGCACCGCAGCCGCGTGGAGGCTACTCGCAGGCCGTTCGCCTGGAGAACTTCGAGCGTCTGCTCTTCGTCAGCGGGCAGGTGCCGCTGACGCCTGAAGACGCGCTGCCGGAGGGTTTCGAGGCGCAGGCGCGCCAGGTCTGGGCCAACATCGACGCGCAATTGACCGCGGCGGGCATGACCAAGGCCGATATCGTCAAGGTGACGGTGCTGCTTGCCGATCGGCAACACGCCATGGCCAACCGCGCGGCCCGCGCCGAATATCTCGGTGCGCTAGCACCCGCCATGACGGTCGCGATCGCCGGCATCTTCGATGCCGGATGGTTGCTCGAAATCGATGTGATCGCAGCGCAATAGGGCCAGGAGATGCCGATGTTTTCCAAACTCCTGATTGCCAATCGCGGTGAGATCGCCTGCCGGGTGATCCGCACAGCCAAGCGCCTCGGCATCCGCACGGTCGCCGTCTATTCCGATGCCGATGTCGGCGCGCTGCATGTGGCGCTGGCCGACGAGGCGATCCGCATCGGCCCGGCGCCGGCGCTCGACAGTTACCTTGTGGCCGAACGCATCATCGCGGCGGCGCACTCCGTCGGCGCAGACGCCATTCATCCCGGCTACGGCTTCCTGTCGGAGAATGCCGACTTTGCCGAAGCCGTCGAGGCGGCCGGCATCACCTTCGTCGGACCGTCGGCGTCGGCCATTCGCGCCATGGGGCTGAAGGATGCCGCCAAGGCGCTGATGGAGCAATCCGACGTGCCGGTGGTTCCGGGCTATCACGGCGAGACACAGGAGCCGGACTTCCTTGCCGGGGAAGCGGTGAACATCGGCTATCCCGTGCTGATCAAGGCGCGCGCCGGCGGCGGCGGCAAGGGCATGCGGCGGGTCGACAGCGCCGCCGACTTTCCGGCTGCGCTGGAGGCGGCGCGCCGCGAGGCGGAAGCGGCCTTCGGCGACGGCGCGGTCCTGATCGAGAAATATCTGACAAAGCCGCGGCATATCGAGGTGCAGGTCTTCGGCGACCGGCACGGCAACATCCTGCATCTTTACGAGCGCGACTGCTCGCTGCAACGACGCCACCAGAAGGTGATCGAGGAAGCGCCGGCGCCGGGCATGACCGCGGAAGTGCGGCGCGCCATGGGTGAAGCCGCCGTTCGTGCGGCGCAGGCGATCGGCTATGTCGGCGCGGGCACTGTCGAGTTCATCGCCGACGTGACCGACGGGCTCTGGCCGGATCAGTTCTACTTCATGGAAATGAACACCCGGCTGCAGGTGGAGCATCCTGTCACCGAGGCGATCACCGGCATCGATCTCGTCGAGTGGCAGTTGCGGGCTGCAGCCGGTGAAGCGCTGCCGAAACGCCAGAGCGAGATCTCCATCGACGGCTGGGCCTTCGAGGCCCGCATCTATGCGGAAGACCCGTCGCGCGGCTTCCTGCCGGCGACCGGGCAACTCACGACCTTGAGCTTTCCGGAGGAGGGCGTCCGTGTCGATGCCGGTGTCCGGCAGGGAGACAGGATCACGCCGTTCTATGACCCGCTGATCGCCAAGCTGATCGTGCACGGGTCCAACCGGTCGACGGCGCTGGCCAGGCTCGAGATCGCGCTTAGGGCCTGCCGCATCGGTGGCACGGTCACCAATCTCGATTTTCTGGCCCGCCTTGCGGCCGAACCGGATTTTCGCGCCGGGCACCCCGATACCGGCCTGATCGATCGTTCGATCGATCGGCTATCGGCGTCGCCGGTGCCGAACGATGCGGCCCTCGCGCTTGCGGCCATCATTTCGACCGGAGCCTTGCAGCCGGACGGATCGGCCGATCCCTGGTCTTCGCTCGGCCATTGGCAGATTTGGGGTGACGCAAACCGCAACATCGCGATCGAGCACCTGGGTGGACGGACGACCGTGGCGCTGGCGGCCCGTGGCCGGGATCAGTTCGCCGTCCACACCGGGACGGCGGCGCTGCCGGTCGTTATCCTCAATCGCTCTGCCGATGGCGCCCGGGCGGAAATCGCCGGCGCGCAGCAGGAGTTCCGTTTCCTGCGCGAAGGCGAGCAGATCACGCTGTTCCTGAACGGTGAGACCTACGGACTTCGCTTGCCGGACGCGCTTGGTGCCGGTCACTCAAGCGAGGTCGCCGACGACGCGGTCTCGGCGCCGATGCCCGGTATCGTCAAGCTCATCCGGGTCCGCCCCGGTGATGCCGTCGAGAAGGGCCAGGCGCTTGCCGTCATGGAAGCGATGAAGATGGAACTCACCTTGTCGGCCTCGCGCGCCGGTGTGGTCGAGAGCGTGCAGGTCAGCGAAGGCGAGCAGGTGACAGCCGGCGCCGTGCTGGTGATGCTCCAGCCGGAGAGCGCGGAATGAGCGGAGCGGCGCCTGGGCATGTGACGATCGTCGAGATGGCGCCGCGCGACGGGCTGCAGAATGAAAGCGCGCTCGTCCCAACGACTGAGAAGATACGTCTCGTCGATATGCTCTCTGATTGCGGCTACGGGCGGATCGAGGTGACGAGCTTCGTCAGCCCGAAATGGGTGCCGCAGATGGCCGACGCCGCCGAAGTGATGGTCGGCATCCGGAGGCGGCCCGGGACGCGCTACGCGGTGCTGACGCCCAACATGCGCGGTCTTGAAGCCGCGCTCGAAGCCGGCGCCGACGAGGTGGCGATCTTCGCCTCGGCTTCCGAAACCTTCTCGCAAAAGAACATCAATTGTTCGATCGCCGAGAGCATCGAGCGGTTCGTACCGGTTGCCGAACTGTGCCGGGAAAAAGGAATTCTGCTGCGCGGCTATGTGAGTTGCGTTGTCGAATGCCCTTATGAGGGTGCGATCGCCCCAGCGAGCCCCGCAAGCGTCGCCGGCCTGCTCGACGATCTCGGTTGCTACGAGATCAGTCTCGGCGACACGATCGGCCGCGGCACGCCGGAGGCGGTGGACGCGATGCTGGCCGCGGTGCTGGAGCGCATTCCGGCCAACAGGCTCGCCGGGCATTTCCACGACACCTCCGGCCGCGCGCTCGACAACATTGCCGTTTCGCTCGACCGCGGCCTTAGGGTCTTCGACGCTTCGGCCGGCGGTCTCGGTGGCTGCCCCTATGCGCCGGGTGCTGCCGGCAATGTCGACACGCTCGCCGTCAACGCCTTCGTAACGGCCAAGAGTTTTTCGACGGGGCTCGACCTAGCGAAGCTCGAACAGGCCGCCGCATTTGCGCGGACCTTAAGGACGGGATCATGACCTTCGAAACGATCCGGATCGAAACCGATGCGCGCGGTGTCACGCGGCTGACCTTGGCACTGCCGCAGAAGCACAACGCGCTTTCGGCGCGGATGATCGGCGAACTGACCGAGGCGGCAGAGCAGCTTTCGGCTGATCGTTCTGTCCGCGTCGTTATCCTTGAGGGCGAGGGCCGCAGCTTCTGCGCCGGCGGCGACCTCGGCTGGATGCGCGAGCAGTTCGATGCAGACAGGGCGACTCGCATTGCTGAGGCGACGCGATTGGCGATGATGTTCAAGGCGCTGAACGAGATCTCGAAGCCCGTGATCGGCCGCCTGCATGGCAATGCCTTTGGCGGAGGGGTTGGCCTCATGAGCATCTGTGACGCGGCGGTTGCCTCGACCGACGCCAAGTTCGGCCTGACCGAAACACGTCTCGGCCTGATCCCGGCGACCATCAGCCCCTATGTCGTCGCCCGCATCGGCGAGGGTAAGGCGCGGCCGCTGTTCATGTCCGCCCGCCTGTTTGGTGCGGAGGAGGCGCGCGCCTTGGGGCTCGCCACCACCGTTGTCGCCGCCGACGCGCTGGATGTGGCGATCGAAGCGGAGATCGAGCCCTATCTGGCGGTCGCGCCGGAGGCCACCGGCCGGGCCAAGCGACTGGCTCGCTCGCTTGGGGCTCCAATCACCGAAGAGACCATTGCCGCGACCATCGAACAGCTTGCCGATTGCTGGGAATCCGATGAGGCGCGTGAGGGTGTCGGCGCGTTCTTCGACAAGCGCGAGCCCGCCTGGCGGCGATAGGTGTCCTTGATTTGGGCATGTTTTGATCTTACTTTGACAACACGATGATCAAAACAAGTGCGGATCCTGTCATGGCTGCTGTCGGTCTCAACATCTCCACCGCCCACTACGGCGAGAGCCAGTCGTCTTTCCTGTCCGCTCGGCTGGTTGCCGATCGCCTTGGCGTGACGCTTGCCGAACTCGCGAAGCTGATCGGTGTCGCGCGCAACACGCTGACGGCGAAGTCCAGTGCCCGAAAGGTCGATGCGGCGTTGAGCAGCGTCGTCCGTATCCTTGCCATGGCCGGCGAAATGGCGGGCGACGACAGCCGCGCCGTCATCTGGTTCAAGCACCAGCCGATCCCCGGCTGGGCCGGCAAGACCGCCTATGACCTCGTCGGCGAGGGCAAGGCCGACAAGGTGCTCGCCTATCTCGAAGCCGTGCGTTCCGGTGTCTACGCCTGATGGCGGTTGGTGAGCCGGTGCGCCTCTGGCGCGCCTATGTGCCGCGCTGGGCGCATGCGCCGCTCTCGGGCGAAGGGGCAGGGCGGTACGGTGGGAGGTGGAATCCCGTGGGAACGCCGACGATCTATGCCGCCCGCGAGCTCTCGACCGCCTGGGCCGAATACAATCAGGGTTTCGTCCAACACCCGGCGCTGATCGCCCAGCTTGAACTCCGCTTTGCCCGTCTTGCCGATCTGACGGCGCCGGAGATCCTTTCCGACCTTGGTCTCACCGAAGAAATCCACCGATGCGAATGGCGTGATGCGCTCGATCGTGGTCTGGTGCCGGAGACGCACCGCCTGCAACTGGCGTTGAGCGACCGAGGCTTCGATGGCCTGATCTATCCGTCCTTCATGTCGCCCGGCGGCACCTGCGTCGCGCTGTGGCACTGGAACACGGGCGAGGGTGCCGAACTGAAGGTTATCGATCCCGAAGGGCGCCTGCCGAAAACGCCGGCGTCCTGGCTCTGAATTTGAGCCGTTTGCGTGGCGATGAGGCTGCCTCAGATCACCTTGCCCGGATTGAGGATGCCGTTCGGGTCGAGCGCCCGTTTGATCCGGTGCATGAGTTCGAGTTCGGCCGGGCTGCGCGAATGGTCGAGGAAATCCCGCTTCAGCGTGCCGATGCCATGTTCGGCCGAGATCGAGCCTTTGTAGCGCCGCACGATTTCGTAGACGATGCCGTCGACGATATGCGGCGTGTCCGCGTCGCTGTCAGGCTCCGAAAAGGCGATATGCAGGTTGCTGTCGGCGACGTGGCCGAAGAAGGAGACATGGGCGGCCGGGAACCGTTGAAATAGAGCCGCTCCACATTCCGTGGCGAAGCGGCCGATATCGCCGATCGGCAGGCTGACGTCGAGGTTGACGAGCGCCGGCAGCTGGCTGTCCATCGCGTGGCCTTCGCGCACGCTCCAGAACGAACGGCTTTCTTTCTCCGACTGGGCGATCAGCGCATCGGCAATGATCCCATCTTCAAGCGCCTCACCGAGAAAGGCCTCGAAGCCGTCACGCTCGCTGGCATCACCGAGCAGATCCTGCTCGACGATCACCGCGAAGGGCGGGATTTCGTCAAAGAACTTCAGCTTCTCCGCCTCGGCGTTGAAGCGGAAGTAGTTTTCCCACATCGCCTCGAAGGCCGAGAGGCCGGGCAGGCGGCGTTGGCAGCGCGTGAGGAAGGCGACCACGTCGTCGTAGCTTTCGAGAGCGCAGAGCGCCGTCAGCCGGCCGGCGGGCAAGGGCCGCAGGCGCAGGACCGCGCGGGTGATCACGCCGAGCGTTCCTTCGGAGCCGATGAAGAATTGCCGGAGGTCGTAGCCGGTGTTGTTCTTGATCATCTTGTTGAGCGACGAGATGATCGTGCCGTCGGCGAGCACCGCTTCGAGACCGAGCACGTTGTCGCGCGTCACGCCGTAGCGAAGCACCCGGATGCCGCCGGCATTGGTGGCGAGGTTGCCGCCGATCTGGCAGGAACCGCGGGCGCCGAGATCGATTGGCAGCAGGAAACCGGCGTCTTCGGCGGCGCGTTGCGCCACTTCGAGCGGCGTTCCGGCCCGCACGGTCATGGTGCCTGCCTGTGGGTCGATTTCTTCGATGCCGGTGTAACGCTCGAGCGAGATCACCACCGCGTCGTTGCCGGCATTGGCGCCGCCGGCAAGTCCGGTGAGGCCGCCCTGGACGACGACCGTTTGGCCGTTCTCGTTGCAGAGCCGGAGGGCCGTGGCGATCTCGCCACTGCTTGTCGGGCGGATCACGGCTTTGGGCAGCTCCCGGCCGGTCAGGCTGGCGTCGCTCCGGTGGCGTTCGCCGATTTGCGTGCCGGTGAGCACGATGTCGCCGAGGGCTTGTTTCAGGTCGTCGACGATGGTCATGCGCTTCTCCTGGTTCCGCAGCCATTGTCGGCAGCGGGTATCCTTGCTTAGCGCATCGCGAAGCAAACCGATATCCGCACGGCGACTCTCAGCCCGTCGTTGTCGGCGCGCTTGCACGCTAGGCATGACGAGACGGGCGAAACTGGGCTAGGAGCGCGACCGGTCAGCTGCCGGTGCGTGCCAGTTCAAACGGTTCGGCGGTCTCCACTTCGGCCGGCGGCTCCGGCGTTGCGGCCGCATTCGCCTGCTCCTCCCTGAACAGTTTCCACTTTGTCGGTCGGAAGGCGATGCGGCTGTGGTCGCCGGCAGCGGCGCGTTCGGGCGAGAGTTCGATCTCGACATGCGGATGGTTGCGGCCAAGGTCAAGTTCGAGATGACGGGTGCCGGCGACGCGGCGGCTGGCGGCAACGAGGCCGGCAAGGCAACCGCCGCAGCCGTCGATCAGTTCGATGTCGTGCGGGCGGAAGTGCAGTTTCGCGGGGCCGTCGGGCTCGGACGGGGCGCGCAGCCCGATCGGCCGATCCTCGAACCAGATCTCGCCGTTCTGCAGCGTAACATTGAGGCAGTTCGACTGGCCGATGAAGCCGTAGACGAAGGGCGAGACCGGATGGTCGTAGATCTCGTCGGGGGTGCCGACCTGTTCGATCACGCCCTTGCTCATGACGACGACGCGGTCGGCGAGCTCCAGCGCCTCGTCCTGGTCATGGGTGACGAAGATCGTCGTGTGGCCGGTGCGGTCGTGAATGTCGCGCAGCCACTTGCGCAGTTCTTTTCGGACCTGCGCGTCGAGCGCGCCGAAGGGCTCGTCGAGCAGAAGCACGTTCGGTTCCACCGCCATGGCGCGGGCGAGCGCCACACGCTGGCGCTGGCCACCCGAGAGCTGCGCCGGATAGCGCTTGTCGAGGCCGGAGAGCTGGACGAGGTCGAGAAGGTCGAGGGCGCGCTTGCGGATCTCGGCCGACGGCGGGCGGCGATTGGAGGGCCGCACCTTGAGGCCGAAGGCGACGTTGTCGAGCACGGTCATGTGGCGGAACAAGGCATAGTGCTGGAAGACGAAGCCGATGTTGCGCTCCTGCACGGTCTTTTGCGAGGCATCCTCGTCGCCGAAGAAGATCGTGCCTTCGGTCGGGCTTTCGAGCCCGGCAACGAGACGCAGAAGTGTGGTCTTGCCGGAGCCGGAGGGGCCGAGCAGCGCGATCAGCTCGCCGGAGCGGATGTCGAGCGAGACGTCGTCGAGCGCCGGGAAGCGGCCGAATTCCTTGCGGATGTTGTGAACGCGCACGTCCATGACAATACCTTTCGAATGCCGGCTTTCCCGGTCAGTGCCTGCGGCTGGCGGCGATCTCGGCGCTGTAGCGGATCTCCAGCGCCGTCTTCAAAATCAGGGTGATCAGCGCCAGCAGCGCCAGCAACGCCGCCACCGCGAAAGCGGCGACGAAGTTGTATTCATTATAGAGGATTTCGACCTGCAACGGCATGGTGTTGGTCTCGCCGCGGATATGGCCGGACACCACCGAGACGGCGCCGAACTCGCCCATGGCGCGGGCGTTGCACAAAAGCACGCCGTAAAGCAGCCCCCATTTGATGTTGGGCAGCGTCACATGCCAGAAGGTCTGCCAGCCCGATGCCCCGAGAG
>NZ_JACVBF010000020.1:0-145718 GCF_014852195.1 Ensifer sp. ENS08 | reverse complement strand
TGCCGAACAGGATCGGGTACCAGAACAGTCGCGACCACTCGATCACCCGGCGGTCGGTCAGAAACTCCTTCAGGTAGCGGCGCATCGAGGTGTAGTCGGTGCCATCAGGCGTGCCGAGATTGACCAGGAGAACTCCGATGTTGCCGCGTTTAATAGTGGGGTGACCGGCAGTTTTTTTGAGCATCACATCTTTCTTCATTTATCAACCCAATTGAATACGGATGGAATGCGGGATGGATCAGCCGCGACTGAAAATTCTGAAGCGACCAGGGAAAGCGTTCTTGATTGAAAGCTGCGATACTGGAAGCGGAACACAGCGACCGTTCATCTTTCGACATTCGCCTGCGGCTCCCCGCGAAACCTTGACGAACATAACATGAACATCTAAAGTCGCGTCATGACACCCATGGCACTTGGAAAGAAGCTGGCGATCCTATCGGACGCAGCCAAGTACGACGCCTCATGCGCCTCGAGCGGTGGCGAGAAGCGAGATTCACGCAAAGGAGGAATAGGATCTTCCGGTGGGAGCGGTATTTGCCATGCCTACACGCCAGATGGGCGATGCATATCGCTATTAAAGATCCTGATGACGAACTTCTGCATCTTCGACTGTGCCTATTGCATCAATCGCGTCAGTTCCAATGTCGAGCGCGCGCGGTTTAGCGTCGAAGAAGTGGTATCATTGACGCTCGAGTTTTACCGACGCAACTACATTGAAGGCTTGTTTCTCTCCTCCGGTATCATCCGCTCGCCTGACCAGACCATGGCCGATATGGTCCGCATTGCCCGAACGCTGAGAGAAGTCCACGGTTTTAAAGGCTACATTCACCTCAAGACCATCCCCGACGCACAGGCTGAGCTCATTCGTGAGGCCGGCCTTTGGGCCGACCGGTTGTCAATAAATGTCGAACTGCCAAGGGATTCGAGCGTAAGGAAGTTCGCGCCGGAGAAGCGGCCGGAAACCATTCGTGCCGCCATGGCACAGGTTCGGCTGGAAGGTGAAGCCGCGCAAGACAAGACCCACACCGGCCGCAAGCCGCAACGCTTTGCCCCTGCCGGCCAGAGCACGCAGATAATTGTCGGCGCTGACGGCGCCGACGATACCGCCATCCTGTCCTGCGCAACCCGGCTTTATAGCGGTTACAAGCTGCGGCGCGTTTACTATTCGGCGTTCTCACCGATCCCGGACGCTTCCTCTGCGCTTCCCCTGGTTCAGCCACCGCTTGTTCGGGAGCACCGGCTCTATCAGGCCGACTGGCTTCTGCGATTTTATGGCTTTACGACCGACGAGATCGCGACCGGCACGCAAGGAGGCTTTCTGGATCTGGAGCTCGATCCGAAGACGGCATGGGCGCTGCAGAACCGGCAATTCTTTCCGGTCGACGTCAACCTCGCCTCCCGCGATACGCTTCTGCGCGTGCCGGGATTTGGGACGCGCGTGGTCGACCGCATCATCACCGCGCGACGCAATCGCCGCCTCCGTGTCGAGGATCTCGCTCGAATGGGAGCGCTGACACGCAAGGCTCGCCCCTTCGTTGCCCTGCCCGGCTGGAGCCCCGGCGGTTTGACGGACAGCAGCGATCTGCGCGCGCGCCTGGCGCCCCCGCCAAAGCAACTTCAGCTTCTATGACTTACGGGGTCTCACTTCCGGACAAGGGAACTTTTGATGCCTGGCGAAATGCCGCCAGGCGCGCTATCAGCCACCGGATCGCCCCCGACCAAATTGACTGGAACAGCGCGGGCGGCCTGTTCGACAGGGCCTTTCTCCCGGAGACTCCAGGCGAGCACGCAGCACGCGTTCCTCAAGCCTTCATGACTTTGGCGCAGTCCGTAATCTGGCATTCAGCACCAGAACGCTTGGCGCTCCTTTATCGCGCGCTTTGGCGCCTCGACAGGCGCGAGGGCGAGCCGCTCTCGCCCGCCGATCCGCTCGGTCGCAAACTGTCGCTTATGCAGAAATCCGTCGGACGGGACATTCACAAGATGCATGCATTCGTTCGCTTCCGCGAAATCTCAGCAGAGGGTCCGCGTCGACGCTTTGCCGCCTGGTTTGAGCCGACGCACAATACGCTGGAGCCGGGAAGCGCTTTCTTTGCCCGCCGGTTCGGCGACATGGATTGGATGATTGCGACGCCGCGCTTGACCGCCCTTTTTATTGACGGCGCGTTGACCTTTGATCAGGGTGGCACGAAACCAGACCTGCCGGAGGATGCGGCCGAGAAACTTTGGGCAGCCTATTTCGTCAACATCTTCAATCCGGCCCGCATCAAGCTCGACGCCATGCAGTCGGAGATGCCGAAGAAATACTGGCACAACCTGCCGGAAACGCGCTTAATCCCCGAGATGCTCGCCGCAGCGGAAGCACGGGTGCAAAAGATGCACGAGGCAGGCATCTCCGCGCCGCGAACGGGCGCAGCCCCGGTGTCCGAGCGCTATCGGGCTTCAATGCCGCAGCCGCCCGAGCAAATTGACACCCTGGAGGAGGCATCGAAGGCAGCGGCACAATGTCGGCGTTGCGACCTGTGCGAATCCGCGACGCAGACCGTCTGGGGTGAAGGTGCCGCTGACGCGCAGCTCATGATCGTCGGCGAACAGCCTGGCGACCGGGAAGATATCGAGGGCCGCCCGTTTACGGGGCCGGCCGGGCAGTTGCTTCGGGCATTGCTTTCCGACGCCGGTATAGACGCAAGGACGCTGTGGCTGACGAACGCCGTCAAGCATTTCAAGTTCAGCCCACGTGGCAAGCGGCGACTGCACCGCAATCCGGACCGCGGCGAAATTGCTCATTGTCGCTGGTGGCTGGGACTGGAACTGACCCTTGTCAAACCGAAGTTGACGGTGGCGCTTGGCGCCTCCGCGGCCTTCGCCCTTACAGGCGACAACCGTCCAATGGCGGAGCGGCGGGGGGAGATTGAAACCGGTCTTCACGGCGGCCCCGTCCTCGTGACATGGCATCCTTCCTATATTCTGCGTGCAGGCGACCCAGCAGCCGCCACGATCGCCCGAGATGATTTGGCGCGTGACCTGGCCAAGGCCATGGCAGTTATCTATGAAAGAGGGGTGGAGCAACTCAACCAGAGATCGTACGGAGTTACCGAATATGTACCCTCCGGCCGTATGAGGGGATGGCGAGAGTGAAAGAGAGGCACGTACTGCTTGGTCGCTTGGCGCTTCCCAGCCTACCCTACTCTTGAGGATCTATCGGCCGGAGCTTCCATGATGCCCAGGTGCTTGGTGACAATGACAGGCGTCCGATCGAGGGGTGGAGTTTCTTGCATTGGATTAGAAGCCTTCTAATATGTACTCAGGTTTTAGGGACTGGGGCATGGTGAGAAGTCTGACGGTTACGGTGTCCAGAGCCGCGACGTTTGTCATTGCGGCAATGTTTGCGGCGCTTGTCGTGCTACTGAGCCTGTGGTTATACGAGAGCTACCATGCCGCGATACGGCGGACCGAAGAGCGCGCAATTGCCGCCTCGAAAATCGTATCCACGAACGCCTCATGGATAAACGCGCTCTCGGCACAGACACTTCAACGAATTGATGACGCTCTCGGACCGACGCTGGGCATTGCCACGGATGACGTCAAGAACATCAACGAGGCGGTTTCTAATCTTCCGGGTCAAGTTCAGGCCTACGTCGTCGACCGGAATGGCCGGACACTTCTGTCCACCGATCCCGATATAAAGCCCATCGACATAAGGGACCGCGAATACTTCGCCGCCGTCGAAAAGGGAGCGAAAACTTTCGTTTCCGGTCTCCTGGTCAGCAGACTCAACAATCAGCAGATATTCGTGTTCAGCCGGCGCCTGGAACGGAACGGCGTGTTCGTCGGCGCTGCAATGGTGTCGTTCCAAGGGAGCGACCTGCTGAAGGATGTTTGGGAGGCCGTCTCTCTCGGCACGAATTCGACTATCAGCATGATTCGCAAGGACGGAGAACTCGTCGCACGCTACCCCGCCCCCGGCGGTCCGTTGAACATGAGCAAGTACGTATTGTTTACAGACTATCTTCCCTCCTCGCCCAACGGGACTTACGAGGCAATATCTCCAGCGGACGGCGAGCACCGTATGGTCGCCTATCGGGTTGTTGAGGGAACGGACATCGTTGCGCTCGCGTCGGCTGACTACCGTGTCGGGCTGGTCCCCTTCCGCAACGACGTCTTCATCGCGATCGCCGTTATGGCACTTGCTGCCGCTTCATCGCTTGCCGCAGGAGGATGGGTCAGGCACCTCGTTAAGCGCGATGTGAAGAAATCCGCCGAACTTGAGGCCGCACTTGAGGACAATCGCCTTCTGCTGCGCGAAATCCATCATCGGGTCAAAAACAACTTTCAGGCTGTGCAGGGCGTCATCCGCATGCAGCTACTGCCGCCCGAGGCACAGAAGTCGCTCTTTGACCGGATCGGCGCCATGATCGCGGTCCATGAGCAAATATATGATCGCGACCAGTTCAACGCCCTGTCCGCCCGTGATCTTATCCCGTCGATCGTGGACAAACTCGTCAGCGCCTATTCTGACAACGTATCCGTACGGTACGATATCGGTGAGTTTGACCTGACACCCGAACAGGCCACGGCCGTCGCGCTCCTGGTGAACGAGGTCGTGACAAACAGTCTTAAATACGCGTTTCCGGACGGCCGCCCAGGAAAGCTCGAAATAGCGTTCCACAAAGTGTCTTCGCGCAGCTCCCTGCTTACCATCTGCGACAACGGCGTGGGCTTCGACACATCGACTGTGCGCAAAGGCATGGGCAGCCGTATCATTCGCGGGGTCGTAAGTCAGTTGCGCGGTTCATTCGAATACAAGTCAACAGAAGGCACGCACTTTATCGCGCAAGTCGAGCTCGGTCTAACAGACTGAGGAGCAACCTCGTTAAGACTGTTTGCGTGACCTCATAAGATGCCGTGTGCGCCCCCATTTCGGAAAACCTTGAAAACACAAAACGCGCGGATAGATACCTATCATCTGCAATCCGTTGTTTGGGTGGCCAGCAACAGCCGACCTGGATGAGCAAAATGGCCGACGAAAACCACCTTCGTGACGCCCGTGATGCGGGCGACCGCCTCTTAGCTTCACACCCATCTGAAGATCCATTCGCGGCTGCGTTCAAGGCCACACGCATGCCGATGCTAATTACCGATCCAAGGCAGGACGATAATCCCATCATCTTCGCGAACCGAGCCTTCACCGAGTTGACCGGCTACAGTCAGAATGAGTTGGTCGGCCGGAACTGTCGCCTTCTCCAAGGGCCGGACACGGACAAAGCGGCGATCGCTAAGATCAGGGATGCCATTTCAGAAGCGCGCGATGTCTCGGTCGACATCCTCAATTACCGTAAGGACGGCGGCAGCTTCTGGAACGCGCTGTTTGTCAGCCCCGTCCGCGATCAGGCCGGCGCAGTGATCTACTTCTTCGCGTCGCAACTCGACTTCACGAGCACCAAAAGCAAAGAAGCCGAGCTGGCCAAGGCGCGCCAGCTTGCGGAAGAGGAAGTCTCAAGTCGCACTGCGGAGCTCATGGAAGCGCTGCGCGTGAAAACTGCCCTTGTCCACGAGGTCGATCACAGGGTTAAAAACAACCTTCTGACAATCGCCTCGATCATCAGATTGCAAATGCGGATGACCAGCAACGCTACGGTCGCACAGACACTTAAATCAATACTCGACCGCGTCGAGGCTCTGAGTGCCGCGCAAAGGAAGCTTCTCAATGATAACCGCGTTGGTCAGTTCGATGTGGCCGATTTCGGTCGAGACCTGATTACCGAAATCGTGGGTTCTCTGAAAAGGCCAGACATCATCTTAACTACGGACCTTCATTCTGTGACAGTCTCGGCGTCGAAAGCTTCGGCCCTCGCCCTTATCGTTAACGAACTCGTTGGTGATGCAGTCCGACGCGGCCTCAGTGATGGCGGGGGCGAAATACACCTCGAAATCCGAAGGCTCAACGGACACTTGCTCATACGAGTCCTGGACACGGTCACACCCGTCGAGGTCGACAAAGAACAAGAGTCCTTCAGCCGCGCCATGCTTGACGCCTCGATCAGGCAGCTAAGGGCAACGAGCGAGCGAGAGGTTTCCGGTCACCGCACGGAAGTTCGTGTAACGCTGCCGGTAGGAGATTAGGAAGGGCCGATATTTGCGAACCCTGATTGTCGAAGACGAAATGCTCCTGGCCCTGGAACTTGAACATGAGGTCGAGTCCAGCGGTTACAGGGTTATCGGCCTGGCAAGCGACGCAAGCGAAGCGATTGCGCTCGTCGAGCGAGAACAACCAGAGTTCGCTTTCGTCGATATCCACCTGCGCGATGGTCCGACTGGTATTGATATCGGTCGATACTTGGCCTCGAGGGGCATCCCCTTCGTTTTTGTCTCAGGCAACCTTAAACGAATTCCGGCGGACTTCGCGGGTGCACTCGGCGCTATCGAGAAACCTTACTCGGCCAACGGCCTACAAAACGCTCTGTTGTATCTCCGGGCGGTGTTATCTGGAGAGGATCTGCCACAACCTCCCTCAAGCCTCACAATCTTTCAATAAAGCATCTCCGGAGTAGCGCCGGCGCCGTCGATTATCTCACACCACTTGCTCTGATCGCATGCCTGTGCCCATCTCAAGTGCCGAGCAGCTGGTGTGTTTCGGCGACAGCGCCGCTCGCCCGCTCAGACCCTTACTGCACCGCCGGAACGTTCTGCCGGCCGAACTGGCTCTTATGCAGTCTTATCCGAGCCGCGGAACGCGGGCCTGCGCTTCGCTTGGACGCAGTCTGGTACGAGCCGCAAACGTCAGGCCAGCTTGAACGCGCCACTCGCCCCGCAGATGCTTACGGGGCGAGACATTCCTCGCATATGCCACAACCATCGACGTCCATACGTGAGGCTGGGAACTGCTTTTGACAACACTGACACGTCAAAGTGCTCCGCGCGTCCCGCTTTACGGGCGCAGGCGGGATGATTTCGATCACGCGATCGGTAGGGAGTTTTCGTGCCATCTGGTCCATCTCGAGGCTCCATGTCGAGGGTGGAATCTGAGATAGGAAGTGCTGAGGCTTGTACAAGATAATCCTCTCAAAGAGTCTTCGCTGACGCTTTCATCGGTCGTCCCTCGCTGAAAGGCCGATGGCTTCGACAACCAATCGCTTGTCTAACACCCGGCCGCTTCCGTTGCTCGGTCCGTCGAACCATCCATCGCGGCAGATTCAGCATGGTTCATTTCATCAAATGTCACGCGGTCAGATCAATTGAGGGAGTACGTTTTGGACGGCCACACAGCTAGTCACGGAAGCGAGCCCGGGAGGTATACAGCTCCGCTCTGGGGCGTGACGTCTTGTTCCCCATCGCAAGCACCACGTCCGGATGGTTACCGTATTGCAGTTCAGCGACGAGGACCTTCTGATGTGCCCACAACTCCCGCATCTCGTGGACGTCGGTCGACGTTCCGAGCCACTCGAGGATCCAGCCAGTTTCATTTCGAACCGGCGCGGCTCGGGAACCAGCGGTACTCGTCGAACCGTGCACGACAGATGGGTGGCTCAAACTCAAGAGGTCCCTTGCTTGGGACTGACCTATCGATCAAGCAGAGCCGTCAATCGATGTGAGACGGGTGCAGCCACCCACTCTCGCCGGCCCTCTCTGCTCGAACGACCTGTCGCTTGCTGAGGGCTGGAACCAGTTATTCCCCAACGCGGTTTGACAAGCGGCGACGGATACAGCTCTGCTCTGCAACCGAAGTCGCCCCGTCCAGCTGCTGTAGGGGCGAGGTAAGGAATCGTGCAGAGGTGCCCACAAGCCACTGCGCTCGTACGAGGGTTCTGACTGGTTTCTACGGAGGTTGATTTCTCGTCTCCTACCCGGTCGCGTCGGCGACCGGGTCGATGACCCTCGTCTCTCACATGCCACTCCTGCGGCTAAAGCAGTCTGGCGCACGAGCGGCCTCGAGAAGTGGGGAGTCGGGCGCTTCGGGTTGCCCGGATTATCACATTCTAAATTGGGGAATGGTGGCCACCAGCATCGGGTTTGGCGCCGAACGGCCGCTCGGCATCTGTCGACATTCCAGCGTCTCGGCAGGCCTCAACGAACGCTTCGCGGGCGATGGCAACCGGCGTCATTCGGTTAAGCGCCCGACGACATGTTTGTACCGCCCTATTGTGCTTGCGGCCTCTATAAATAGTCCATTCGCCTTCCAGGAAATCGAGAACGTCGTTGACAGACGCAAATACCTGCCGCGTGCCGTCCTTCATCTGGACCGAGATGGGTGCCATGAGCAGTAGTTCGGGATTAAGCATGGTGATCTCCCTTCGCCTTGATGCCATACAAAGACTTTTCAACGGCCGTGCCAGGCACGATGCCGATCTCAAAAGCCGGCGGCGCAGATGGGATGCTCGCATCCATCGCTGGCGCTAGAAGATGGTGCCTTTCGGCGAAGGCGACGAAAAGGCCGCGCACAGTCTCTGCTTCAACCTCTCCCCGTAATGCAGCCAGACAAGCCTTGATCGCCACCGAATGCAGCGCATCCCCCGACGGGGCTTGCCAATCGACGAGGAGACGATAAGCGTCCATCACGGAGCGGATTTCACCGGGGAAACCAAGACCAACAAGGATGCTAACAGGCCGCTCGAACATATCGGGTTTCATCGTGCTCTCCTTTCCAACCCGGAATGCCGATGGGCGCCTTGAAACCGGCGCCCAATTTACGTCAGCTACGCGGCATTCGATGCTTCGATTTGCATCTGAGCTTTTGACTGCTCAACCGCCGCAGCTGTTTCGATCGCGATTTTGCGTGGCTTCATCTCCTCCGGGATTTCCCGCACGAGATCGATCTCTAGAAGGCCGTTGTTCAGATCCGCGCCCATCACTCGGACGTGGTCGGCAAGCTCGAACCGATGCTCGAACGGTCGGCCGGCGATCCCGCGATGCAGATAGGCTTCGGAAGAGGTCTCCTGCTTCTTGCCGACGACCGTCAAAAGATTGGTTTGAAACGTGATGTCGAGATCGTCGCGAGCAAAGCCGGCCACCGCAATCGAGATCCGGTAGCTATCGTCACCGGTCTTGGCAATGTCGTAGGGAGGCCAATCACTGATCGAACGAGCGCGCTGCGCGTTTTCGAGCAAATTGAAGAGCCGGTCGAACCCGACAGTCGAACGGAACAGTGGTGCGTAGTCGTAAGTTGTTGCCATAACCATATCCTCCTTGAGCAACATGGGTACGGAAGCGCCGAAAGACGACGCTTCCAGCAAGGCCAGCCCTACACGAGCGGCTGGCGGAAAGCGATTTGGTTAGGATGGACCGCAGTTTCAAGGGCCCATAATAAAAAAAATCGCGTGCGCTTTTCGACGTTTTTGAACGACTCAAAACCCCAACAGAGGGCTCAGTTCAGTCGGAACTCGCCATCCACGCGTCGCCATTCATTCGGGCCGATCAGATGGTGATGCGTATAGCGAACGGAATGCAGCGGACCGTCAAGATTGGCTTGCCAGAAATCGAGGAATTTCTGCATCTCAGGAAACTCGGGAGCAAGATCATAATCCTGCCAGATATAGGTCTGCAGAACGGATTCGAAATCGGGAATGCGGTAAAGGATATGCGCGGTGGTCAGTCCGTAGCCGTTTATTTGACGCTCGAAATCCGATGAATATCGCATGTTTCATCTCCGTTGCCTCAACAAGCGCCAAGGTGGCGCAATTGTTCGCGGTCATCAACGAAATTCTAAACGGCAAGGAGGCTTTGTTGTTCCTTTACAGCATGTTAGCAGCCGCACGATGCGAGTGCTGATTTTTTTGATTTCACCCCTTGAATCCGAAAAATTGTGAAACCAGATGATTTGCGCAAGACGCTCATTCGAGGTTTTGCACCCGTCCGGACTGTCCGGTCCGGTGATGGGGGAACAACGTCAATAGTGTTTGTCCATTGGAGGAAAACATGTCTTTCCGACCGCTGCATGATCGCATTCTCGTCCGCCGGGTTGACTCAGAAGAGAAAACCAGGGGCGGCATCATCATTCCTGATACGGCAAAGGAGAAACCCCAGGAGGGAGAAGTCGTTTCCGTCGGACCTGGCGCACGCAATGAAGCGGGCCAAGTCCAGGCGCTCGACGTCAAAGCAGGCGACCGTATTCTGTTCGGCAAGTGGTCAGGAACCGAGATCAAGATCAATGGGGAAGACCTGTTGATCATGAAAGAAAGCGACGTCCTCGGTGTCCTCGAGGCCCAAGTCGAGCGCAAGCAGGCAGCTTGAGCCAACCACACCATAAATCCATCAGTCAAATAGCTGCCTATTGAGGAGTTAAGGAAATGGCTGCGAAAGAAGTCAAGTTTCATACCGATGCCCGTGAACGCATGCTGCGTGGGGTCGATGTTCTTGCCAATGCCGTCAAGGTGACGCTCGGCCCAAAGGGGCGCAATGTCGTTATCGACAAGTCTTTTGGCGCCCCTCGCATCACCAAGGACGGTGTCTCGGTCGCCAAGGAAATCGAGCTGGAAGACAAGTTCGAGAATATGGGCGCGCAGATGCTGCGCGAAGTCGCCTCCAAAACCAACGATCTCGCCGGTGACGGGACGACTACGGCCACTGTGCTTGCGCAAGCGATCGTCAAGGAAGGCGCGAAGGCCGTTGCTTCCGGCATGAATCCTATGGATCTGAAGCGGGGCATCGACCTTGCGGTTGACGCGATCGTGAGGGAACTCAAGACAAACGCCCGCAAGATCTCCAATAATTCGGAGATCGCCCAGGTCGGCACCATCTCGGCCAACGGCGACGAGGAGATCGGCCGCTACCTGGCTGAGGCGATGCAGAAGGTGGGCAATGAAGGTGTCATCACCGTCGAGGAGGCCAAGACTGCAGAGACTGAACTCGAAGTCGTTGAGGGCATGCAGTTCGACCGCGGCTATCTCAGCCCGTATTTCGTAACCAATGCGGACAAGATGCGGACCGAGTTTGACGATCCCTACATCCTGATCCACGAAAAGAAGCTTTCCAACCTTCAGGCCATGCTGCCCGTTCTCGAAGCGGTGGTGCAATCCAGCAAGCCGCTGCTCATCATCGCTGAAGATGTGGAGGGCGAAGCGCTAGCGACGCTGGTCGTCAACAAGTTGCGCGGCGGCTTGAAGATTGCAGCGGTCAAAGCTCCGGGCTTCGGCGATCGCCGCAAAGCCATGCTTGAAGATATCGCCGTTCTCACCGGCGGCACGGTTGTCTCCGACGACGTCGGTATCAAGCTTGAGAACGTCACCCTCGACATGCTCGGTCGGGCAAAGAAAGTTGCGATCGAGAAGGAGAACACAACGATCATCGACGGCGTTGGCGCCAAAGCTGATATCGACGGCCGTGTCGCACAGATCCGCGCCCAGATCGAAGAAACCACGTCCGACTACGATCGCGAGAAGCTCCAGGAGCGTCTGGCCAAACTCGCCGGCGGTGTTGCTGTCATTCGAGTGGGCGGGTCGACTGAGGTAGAGGTGAAGGAAAAGAAAGACCGCGTCGACGATGCGCTGCATGCCACCCGAGCGGCCGTTGAGGAAGGTATTCTTCCGGGCGGCGGTGTCGCGCTGCTGAGGGCCGTCAAGGCGCTCGACGATCTGCCTTCGGCCAATCGAGACCAAAAGGTTGGGATCGAGATCGTTCGACGTGCGGTCGAGGCCCCGGTTCGCCAGATCGCTGAGAATGCTGGCGCAGAAGGCTCAATCATCGTCGGCAAGCTGCGCGAGAAGATGGACTTCTCCTACGGCTGGAACGCCCAGACCGGAGAATACGGTGATCTTTACGCCCAGGGCGTGATCGACCCGGCGAAGGTCGTGCGCACAGCGCTCCAGGATGCTGCCTCGGTCGCTGGCCTCCTGGTAACTACCGAGGCGATGATTGCAGAAAAGCCGAAGAAGGACGCCGCGCCAGCACTACCGGCCGGCCCTGGCATGGACTTCTAAAGCGATGGTTCAGGCCCGTTCTCACGGGAGCGGGCCTGACGACTCCACCGATCGGCCCCGCCGGCTGGTCCACAGGTTGGTGGTGCCGCAGCTATTAAGTGAGGTAGAAATGCAAATGAAGATGTTTGACCGGCCACTTTACCTGCGTGAAAGGAAGGATCTAATCCTCGAAATCACAAACCTGGACGATGCGATCGATTTCCTTGAGGAGTGGTCCAAAGGAGACCGTGACATCATTCACGACGCAACCCTGAAGACGTGCTACCTCGCCCACGACGGACATAAGCCCCTTCAGGTGGCGCGAGACGCACTGCGCGCCTTCGCGAAGAAGAAGGGTATACTCGTGAAAACTCCCGCGGTTGCGCCGTGGATGATCAAAGCAAAGTCCGGCGGCGGGCGACTCTCGCCGTAAACCAACCTTCCCGCGAGAGGCTGCGATTGCAGCCTCTCCCCCAGATCCTTACGCTCGCCCGTATCGGCGAAGTATGCGGGCGAGCAAGCAGTGGCAGCCGGCAATTCCACTGCTTAGGGAACGAGCTCGGGATGCACTACAGGCGCATTGTCCCCCGCTTCAAAGGGACGGCGTGCTCGCCCCGACGACTTTACGACTTATCCTTTCTCAGCGCGAGCATCGTCATCACTTCCGCCTGCAAATCCAGGCAGATCTGACGATACTCATGTATCAAGTGCTCACTCCTCGTCATCTCTCGCTCGAGCTTGTCAAGTGTCGTCGATGCCAATGCGTAGGCCTCGAAAAGCTCACAGATGCGTTCGTTCATCGCGCCCCGCAACTGCTCGCGATGGCGTGGCAGTACCATGGCCAGCCGAACCCGCCCCAGTTCCAACAAGCTCATGCGCCTTCCAATCTCGCCCGGCCCGCATTTGCCAACGGCGCGAGGGTCGGGACCGCAAGGGATTGCTCCCCACAAGCCTTCATATCTCGCGCTGTTCGCGACGTCCGGCAAACATCATTGCTTGTTACGCGCGGAAGAGAAAGTACGTAACAGTTAACACTTGCCATGGCAGCCATAACCCGGCCGTCGACGAACAAAGCGTGGCTGTTGCTTCGATCTTGGCGCGAAAGGGAGGCATCGGATCGTGAAGACTGGCGCTGGCGCCGTGGATGAAGACGATCGGCGGGAGATCGGCCTTGCTACCGGGCTTCACGTGTACTGTTCAGCCTGACGCCTCAGACATGGATGCGAACCGCCCGCTCTCCGGGCCATCGATCGCGCCGGGCCTGAAATGGACGCTGATCGGCCCGAAATTCATGGCTATCGAGCGGACGCTGATCGTTCACCGGAATATAGTGGATTTACGCATCAGATACGTCGGCGACAAGCAGCCGGCTCCGTTCTTGAAACGAGATCGAAGGTTTTTTAGTCGCCGCACGCCCTGATTGGCGAGACGCCCCCTCCGGGGGCTAGCCCAAAGCGGCAAACCACCGTCGTTCCCGGTGAGTAAGTCGCCGTGCCTTTCAAATCGACGCTTGTCTCACCGCCGGAAAAAGTGATTTCAGGTGCACCGAAGCTATAGAACCCACCTTCGACGAGTTCCACCGAATGAACGATCCGGGACAGGCCGCGTTCATTTGGCACCAGTTTCCGTTCCGCCACGACGCGTGACGAAAACTTGGTTGACAACTGCGACACGGTAGCTCCCCTCGCCCAGGCGTTCCTCTTTCCAGGGCCCGCCTTCCACGACCGCCACGACGCCGGGGCTGACCAGCACCTCCTGGGCAACGGCCTCATTTGCTGTGAAGAGTGCAAGACACCCGCAAAGAATGCGGAGCTTGCGGTTTCGTTTTAGCTTGCGCTCGTTCATTCCCTTCTGGCCACCAAGACTTAAAGCCTGCCCAGCGAATTTCAAGAATCTGTCGTCGCAGCGATGCTTCCCTTGATGAAAGAGAGAAATGTGCTTTTTCAATTCCGTGTTTGTGAAGCGCCTATGAAACACCGGAAAAAGCCGCAGGCGATGGTCGGGGTTAGACATCTCGGGCGCCCGCGGGCAAATAGAAGATCGTCGACGCCATGCTGATCGAATATGCGCAACCTGCTCGGCCGGTGACGGGCCGACTATGCGGCCGCCATCCAGGCGCTGCTCGATGAAAAGTTCGCGTTCCGATGATTGCGATAGCCGATCGCGGTGTGGATGGTGTCATACTGGCGCTCAGGCCTTCACAGTCGCGAATGCTGCGCTAGTGGACGGTCGTCGGCCATGGGACGTCCACGTACCGACCAATGGACCGAAGGTAGGCGACGATCTCCTTGGCTCTTTCCTGCGATAAGGTGTCTCGCGATCTCTGCGGCTGCGCAATCGCGCGACAGGCCGCGCTGCCGCAATATCCCCTGGAAGATCTAGTTCATTTCCTGGGGAGGAAGGTTGGGCGACATCTCTGTGATCTCTGCAGCTGGAGAGCCGAGCGCCTTCCGTGGCCGGGCCATACCAGCTAGGTCGAATTATTGCTTGGGTGCGACGGAAAATCAGATTTCGGGGTGGGGCGGTCAAAAAGATGGCCCCGAAAGGTCATGACGGGGCCGAGGACAGAGTGTACGGAGGCCCTCGTTTAGAAGGGATAACTCGGGCCTCAGGCTCTGAACGGTCATAGGCGGCGACTGTTTCCGCGCTTTCATGAAGATCCTACGAATTGCGCGGCTTGGGGAAGCCTCATTTATGCGGGTATTACCACGAAGCTATCAGACTTGAATGTGCCGTCTTGTGTACTCTCCGACCTCTTAGGACGTGGAAATGAAACGGCCATAAGGAATGGCCCCGTCGGGAAGCGACGAGGCCATGGGCACTTATCGGGCTTCACTTCCGGAGGGATTGTGAAGGTGTCACCCTGATCGGCGAAAGGGCTCCACAAAGCCAGAACCGCCGATACTCCAAATGGGTTCCCGGTCCTCCCCGAAAAAAGATGGCCCCAAAAAGGCGCAGTGTGCTTTGTCTTGGGCCAGGAGGATGGAAACACGCTGGGCGCGGGTTGTTAGCTGGGACACCAGAGGTTCCTTCGGCGAAAGCCCGCCCCAGGGTCTCCCAAGGGCGGTAATGAAGCGAGAGTTGCCGGCTAGAAGTCAAAATAGACTGTCACGCCTTGCCGCCGCTGATAGTAGTCTCGATGGCCGTATCGGTAATGGTCACGATAGCCGTAATACCGGGAATAGCGGGGGTAGCACCTGTCGTAGTAGCCGCAGTGACGATGGGCGTACTTCCGTTTCCAGTGGCGATCCGCATGCTCATGACGATGTTTCCGGTGCTTTACCTGTTCGACATCGCCGGTCTGCACTTGTTCCGGTTTCGGCAGGTAAATAGGCGCGGCGTTTAGCGGTAGCGCGAAAGATGCCGTCAGGACGACGGCGCCAAGGGTGGATATTATCAGTTTCATTCGACGCATCCTTTCTAGCCTTAGCTTGGCTCCTCAAGCCTGAACGTCAGCTGAACCGTCCTGGCTCGACGCTTGCGGAGCTGCGCTCGGTGAGATCTTTGGCGGCAGGGGGCTTCTGATACCGCTTGTGCTTAACCGGCAATTGGCGGAGCGATTAGGATTCGGCAATGCAACCCGGACCTTTGCGCGACCACGTCGGACCTAAGTCCGAGGCGTAGCCGATCAAAGAAAACGGCCCCCGTGCTCGGGGAGAGCGGGGCCCGGAGGAAGGGCATAATGCCACTCGGCTGCAATCCGGGGACTATTGATCGTAGGCGGCCAGTAGACGCACAGGGCTGGCGGAGGGTCCTCTGCCTTCCATTATTGTAGATACTTGTAATTGCGCGTCGCGAGCAGACCTGCTCAATATCAGAGTATGGGCAGGAAACTTTCAGACTTGGCATTGAGAAATCCAAAGCTTCTCGCTGAACTCGAGCGGCGAGGGTACGAGTCCGTAGACGACATGAAGCACGTTCCCACGACAGACGCGTTGCGGATGAAGGGAATGGGCGCAAAATCGTGGCAGAAGATCTGTGACGCATTGGGCAGTGACCCAGCCCAGCCGTGAGGTTCGAGAGCCATTTTCCGTGATCATTGGTGCAACTTTTTTCATGGTAGTCCCCTAAGGAAGAGTCGCGATCTGGGGTCACCAAAAGGCCTCGCCGTATGCGCGCAACGACGCCAGCTGGCTTCACTAAGCCCGGGCGCGCTTTCAATCCCCGGGATACAGCACTGTTGATGGGCGTCAACGTCGGCGTGCCGCGTCGACTCGGGCAAGCCTATGTCTCGGCCCATCGGCCAGAGCCGAGCCGGGTGTCCAAAACTGGTTAACCCCGAGTGAGACTGCCCGCCTACTGCTGATGCGGCGTTCCAAAGTCGTTCGCCGATCGCTACGAACCGTCAAGCTGCAGAGTGCTCGGCTTCATCATTCCTGATCTCGGTCACGTCCTAAAGATGGAAACTACTTTCCGAGCCCAGCAAGTCCGGGAGCTGGGCCGGAGATGCTACAGGGCCATATGACGGGTGAGAATAAGCCCGCTTCGGCAACTCTATAGAGGAGATGATGGACTGCGGGCGCCCAGTCGCGGAGGTCTTCGCAGTTACACTTAATTTGAGATTCTCAGCCCACGGAATCTCGAATTAAATGCCAACCAAGGAAACAGCCACATTCTTACGTTAGTGCCAAACGATAAGCAGCATCAGCTTGGAGCAAGGATGCAGGCAGGAAATGCTCAGGTCGCATGATGGCGCGTTCTTGGAGAGTCTCTCAGCCGCTTTGCCGAAAGAAGCGCGTAGTTCGACGAGTGATCGTTTCTCATTAACCACCTCGCTTTCGCCACTCTTAACCGACCCGTGATATCTACTCGTCGTTCTATAGCAGGTTCAAGCATGTCCAGGCATTCACAGTGGTTGTTTAAATGGCTGATCCCGGCGGGCATATCGGCTTTAATAGGTCTAGTGTTGGTGAGTACGCTGCACTGGGCGGCATCCAAGACCGATGAAGTTGCGAGGGAACGGCAGCAGGATCTGATCTCCTTGATAGTGTCTCAGTTGCAAGCGAAGATCGCACACGATCAAGAGAGCGCAACTGTTTGGGACGACGCTGTAGTCAAGGTCGCCGAAGGTGATGTTTCCTGGCTTCAGGCCAATCTCGGCGAATGGATGAACACCTACTTCGGCCATGACGCCGCAATCGTGCTTACGTCAAACGATGAACCGGTTTACGAGTTTATCGTCCCGTCCAAATCCACGTCGTTGCACGCTGATCTGCGCACCAGCTACATGCCACTCGTCGAGCGGCTTCGAGCGCGGCTTCGCGCGGGCGATCGCGAAGGTATTTCTGGCCGCGTTCTTTCCATTGGCGAGAGCGATTTAAAAATCGTTGGCTCGCGGCCGGCGGTGGTCAGCGTAAAGCCGATTGTCTCCGATACCGGTGAGATCACCCAGCCGGCGGGCAAGGAAAGCCTGCACGTTGCTGTACGGTTTTTGGACACGGACTTTCAGCGATCAATCGCGGCGGAATACCAATTTGCAAACATCCGGTTCACGCCCGAGGATCATGTCGAAGCAGGTCAATCGCACATCGTCTTGAAGTCCGACACGGGGGAGGTCGTCGGATACCTCAGGTGGAATCAGTTTACGCCGGGCCTTAATGTTCTGAACGCGACGCTCCCGACGATTGGATTGGCGGTGGTGGCAATCTTCCTCACCACATGCGCAGCTGGACATTTGCTTTGCCGGCGCTCTGTGCGGCTTGCGTCAAGTCGGGCGCAGCTTCAGCATCTCGCGATGCACGACACACTGACCGGATTGGCCAACAGAGGCTACTTCGAACGCGAAGTTGCAGCACGTCTAAGGGGTGCTTTTTCCAGTAAAGATTGTGGCGTGCTGTTTCTCGACCTCGACCGGTTCAAGGCGGTCAACGACACCTATGGCCACCCGACCGGCGACAAGCTCATCCGCATCGCAGCCGAGCGTATGAGGAACCTCTTGCCGGACGCGCTCGTCGGACGGATAGGTGGCGACGAATTCACTGTACTTCTGGAAGGTCGCGACCGGAACGCGATTGAATCGATCGCAAAGGAGCTGGTCGGTTGTATGCGTGAACCATTCGACATCGAGGGTCTCAATATATCGATCGGCGCGAGTGTTGGTGCGGCAGTTGGAAATGCGCAAATGGACGCAATTGAGCTGACGCGGCAAGCGGATATCGCGCTCTATCACGCGAAATCTGCGGGGCGGAACACTTATGCTGTGTTTGGCGCTCATATGGACGAACTTCTTAGAACCCGGAGAAAGCTAGAGGTAGATCTACGCGCGGCAGTCGAAACTCCGATACAGATTGAAACCGTCTATCAACCTGTTTTCAGCGCCGATGGAGGTACCGTGCGTTCCATAGAGGCTTTGTCTCGCTGGCGCCATCCGCAAATGGGTCTGGTCGCACCCGACGTCTTCATTCCGCTCGCGGAAGAAATCGGGGTGATACATCAAATTGGGGCGATCGTACTTGAGAACGCTTGTCGTCTGGGCGCCAGTTGCAAAGCGGTCGGCGTGGCCATAAACGCCTCAGCGGTTGAGTTGGATTCGTCCGGCTACTGCTTAAGAGTATTGACAATGCTTTCGAAGTGGGGCGTCGCGCCTGCTCGCCTCGAAATCGAGATTACAGAAACCGCAGCAATCAAAGGCGAAGAGCAGACGGATCGAAACATTGCGATGCTCAGGGCTGCAGGGGTTCGTTTCGCGATCGATGATTTCGGGACCGGGCACTCGTCGTTCGCGCGCATTCAAAAGATGGCGGTCGATAGGATTAAGATCGACAAGTCCTTCGTGCAAGCCATTCATCATGACCGAAGCCGCGCGCTGGTGGAGGCGATGATCGCCATGGCTCGGGCTCAAGGTCTCAGCACTACGGCCGAGGGGGTCGAAACCGTAGATCAACTCAACGCTCTCAAGGTTCTTGGCTGCGACAACGTCCAGGGCTTCCTCATGTCGAAACCGATACCTCCAGACGAGTTGATCTCCCTGCTTGAGAGCGGCAGCGTTGAGGAAAGCGCTAGGTTTCGCACGTGACGATCCGTGCCGGATTGCATGGATGCTTCAAAAGCGGCCAGGAAAGCTTTCGGATTGCCGTCCACAATTGAATGGGGAAATATAGCGATCCGGCGGAGGTTGCTATAGTGGTCGAGGCATTCCTGCCGCAATTCTCGAACCACATGCAGGCTTGAACATCCTGCACGATGGCGATTTCAGCCGAGCGTATTGAGAATGATACCAACGTCTTGTGGCCGCGCGCACGCCAGTCAACGTCGGCGAAGCTGCCCGACGACCCGATCGCCCAATCGGTTTCTGTCGCCCTCAAACAAGCACGGCCAGGTGAGAGGTGCAGCTTTCATGTGACAGCACCGTTATCAAGATGATAAGCGTCAATTCGCTTTCAATTGGGAATGCGGAAGAGATGATGCTCAGTGGTCGGACCAGCTTAATGCGCGGCTTTTCGGATCGCGTGTTCCGCGGAAGTTCGTCGCCCGCCAAAGCCCACGGATTTGCGGCCACTACGGTCTTGATTGCCTTTCTCCTTCGCTATTTCCTAATGGGTGTTCTAGATGATCGGGCAATCTACATTCTTTTCGTGCCCCCCGTCCTCCTTGCAGCCGCAATCGGGGGCATCGGTCCCGGGATCCTTGCTGTCATCGCTTCAATCGGTTCGGCAGCCTATCTTCGGTCACTTACTCCTGGCGGGGTACAGATACCGGAATTGGTCGTGTTCACCACCGTGGGGGTCGCAATTTCCTTCTTGGGAGAAATGCTCCGACGCGCTCAACATGAGTTAACAACCGCTGACGAAGCCTTGCGTACTAGAGAGGCGCATCTTCGGTCGATCCTGGACACTGTTCTCGACGCCACCATCGTCAGCGAGCAGGACGGCACGATCGTATCGTTCAACGCTGCGGCCATCAGACAGTTTGGCTACCGCGAAGATGAGGTGATCGGCCAAAATCTGCGGATGCTGATGCCGCAACCCTATCGCAAGGAACACGACGGCTATCTCGAGCGGTACCTCTCGACCGGTGAAAAACGTATTATCGGAACCGACCGTGTGGTCGTCGGTCAACGAAAGGACGGGTCGACCTTTCCCATGAAACTTGCCGTCGGGGAGATGAGATCCGGTGGTCGAAGGTTTTTCACAGGTTTTATACGCGACCTGACTGAGCGCGAAGAATCGGCCGCTCGTCTGCAAGAGGTTCAGACGGAGTTGGCTCGCCTCGCCCGTCTCAACGAAATGGGCGAAATGGCCTCGACGCTCGCCCACGAATTGAACCAGCCACTCTCCGCTATAGCCAATTATGTCCACGGTTGCGGGCGGCTGCTTCAGCAAGCCGAAAGTCCGCGCGACATCCAGATACGGGATGCGCTGAAGGAAGCCGGCGAACAGAGCCTGCGTGCGGGACAAATCATCAAACACTTGCGGGAATTCGTCACCAAGGGAGAGACGGATAAGTCTCCCCACAACCTGCGGCAACTGGTCGAAGAAGCCGGCGCGCTTGCTTTGGTCGGGTCGCGTGAGAAAGGCGTGCGAACGGTCTTCGATTTCGAATCAGGCGCAGACCATGTCCTGGTCGACCGAATCCAGATACAGCAGGTGCTGACAAACCTTATGCGCAACGCCGTAGAGGCGATGAAAAATACGCCCAAGAAGGAACTTTTGGTCACCATTCGGCGCTTGGGCACTACAGAGGTCATGATTGCGGTCGAAGACTCCGGCGCTGGCATACCTGAGGAAATTGCCGCCAACTTGTTTAAGCCGTTCACAACGACCAAGGCTGGTGGCATGGGCATTGGGTTGTCGATCTCCAAGCGCATCGTCGAGGCGCATGGTGGCGATCTAACCGTCTTCAGCGGGAGTTTGGGCGGCGCGCGCTTCAGCTTTACCTTGCCGCAATACAACGAGGAAGAAGATGCCGATTGACGACTTCACCGTGCATATTGTCGATGACGAAGAGGCGGTCAGGAAATCGCTCGCATTTATGCTGACGATGCACGGACTGGGTGTCAGGGTGCACGAGTCCGCCAGCGCCTTCCTCTCCGTTGCTCCCAATCTGCGACAAGCCGTGCTCATTACCGACATGCGCATGTCCGATCTTAGCGGACTGGATCTCATTCGCCGACTGGCCGCCCTCAAGACACCGATCCCGTCGATCATGATAACGGGGCACGGGGATGTACCGATGGCCGTTGACGCGATGAAAGCGGGAGCTGTCGACTTCATTGAAAAGCCTTTTGACGACAACACCATGGTCGAAGCGATTCGACGCGCCTCTGAGCGTCTGAGCGATGCGTCGTCGCCCATAGAGAGAGCTGAAGACATTCGGGCGCGCATCGGCACCCTCAGCGACCGCGAGCGTCAAGTTCTAAGCGCGGTTGTCGCCGGACAACCGAACAAGGCGATCGCCTTTGCTCTCGACATTAGCCCGCGCACCGTTGAAGTTCACCGGGCGAACGTCATGGCGAAAATGCAGGCCCGCAGCCTACCAGAACTTGTAAGGATGTCTCTTGCAGCAGAGGCCTCAGACTAGCGCGCCATCGTGTTGATCTGGAACAAAGCAGATACTTTCCGTCTGTGCAAAGTTTGAGGAATTATCGCGCCTCGAACCCACGGAACCGCAGTGTCCAGCCCGCCACCTGTCGTCACGATTGTGAAAGACGAAGCTTTGCTCCGCTCCCTGGTCTTCGCAATGGAGGCGCATGGATACCAGGTCGAGCAGTTCGGGTCATGGATAGCAGCAAAAGAACGAAGCTCCGTCGAGGAAATCCTGGTCCTTGACGGATCACTGCCGGCGACGGACATCGAAGAGTGTTTGGTGTTGGCGGCCGGCAAGCGAGTGGTATTGCTTGCAGATGAAGACATTGACCGGGTGAGGCCGGGCCGGAACATTCTCGTCCTTCACAAGCCTCTCTCCGGTTCTGACGTAATCGCCGCCTTGGCCGCACTACGTAGTAACGCGTAGTGGAACGAACGAATTTCGCACGCGGCCATGCTTCGTCATGATCTGACCGTCAACAAAGGGTCGGTCCCATGTACGCTTCTACCGCTTCCATCCCCTCCTTCAGCTTCAATGCCGCCGTAGCCCTTGATGGTCGTTCGTTTGCTCGGCCTCGCGCAATCTCATTCTACGGGGCAGAAACTGAAATCTATGCCCAGGGAGAGGTGGCGGGTACGCTCTATCGGATCGAGTATGGAGCTGTTCGGATCTTCCGTCTGCTCGCCGACGGCCGCAGGCAGGTGGTTGCGTTTCACGTTGCCGGAGAGACCTTCGGTTTCGAAGCGCGGACCATGCGCAGCTTCTTCGCTGAAAGCATCGCCCCTACGGGTTTGACAATCCTAACCTTCGAAGAACGAGGCCGCTGTTCTTCAGAGTTAATGGCTCTGGCGCTTGAGTGCATGGTGCGGGCGCAGGAGCATCTTTTGGTCGTCGGAAAGCAGAGCGCGCTTGAAAAAGTGGCCGTCTTCCTCGTTGACCTTTTCGAACGTCAAGGCGCAAACGGCACGATCGACCTTCCAATGACCCGGACAGACATCGGCGACTATCTTGGGCTGACGATCGAGACTGTTTCACGAAGCTTCTCTAAGCTGCGATCCATGGGGGTGATTCGACTCAAAAGCGCACGCGCGGTCGAGGTATTGAACCTCACAAAGCTACGACTGATGAGCGAATAGGCGGTTCATCGGGCTCGCGGCCGCGATACACCCGCTTTTGGGGCGAACAAGACTGCCAACGCAGACCGAACGCGGTGTCGCAAGGGCCTACGCAGTTATCGAGCAGCAGTTCGAGACCGGCTTCAACCGGCTTGTCAAGGAAGGCAGTCCTCTATCCCTGCGCCCTGAAAGCGTGCGTCCGCGATCAAACCTTCCCCTGCGAACCGCGGCGTCGAAATTAAAGTCCGACAAATCAGAAGCCGAGTTTCAGGTCGGGGTTGACGGTACGGCGGATCTTGCGAAAAGCGGATCCGAAATCGTCGTCAAGCGCTACGGCTGCCAAAGCGAACTCGGTCATATCGCTTTCGATGCCGGTGTGCTTGTTGGCTTGTTCGATAAGAGCGGTGCTGATCCTACCGCCGCTCTTTCTGCTCTTTTCGCCCAGCAGGCCGGAATGCTCAGCCGCTTTCATGACCGCATCAATCTGCTGCTACAAGTGAACTTGCCGACCTTCGCACAGCGCACGCGCTTTGCACGCAGCGTTGCCCCTGGCTGTTCTCCCGTTCCACTGTGCTTTCCCATGACAGGCCTCGTGTCTGACAAATCTAGATTTCGTCTAACACAGAGTGGCTCCTCCTCGATATCAAGCCAGAGCTATGTAGCTGTGGTGTGGCTCTGCGACCCACACCACACACAAAGCCACTGGCCGAGTTTCCGGACTCGTCGAAGCGGCCTCTGAGCTGTGAATCGTTCGCTCTGGAACGCTGAGAAAATGCGCGGGTCGCGCGTGAGTCCGAAGTGGCACTTCCCTGCTGTCGGCCTCTGCTCGGTCAACCACGGGATGCGATTGCGCGAGCTTCGGAAGCATCACCGCAACGGCTCCAGTCCACAGCGACGAATCGTTTGATCCACGCCACCACCATCCACGGCCAAGGTCCCGTGTTTGGCGCGCGGGATCTCAGCGAGCCTAGTCTGGAGGCGACGAAGCTTTACCCAGCTTCACCGACGGTTCTCGGGCCCAGACGCGCAGCTTGCCGAGCGTCGAGACGAAATCGGATATTCCCTTTTCGCCTGGAAGCTCGATTGTACCCTCATCGAGGCCATCGGCGATCCCGGCTTTTTCGATCAGCGGCATCGCCGAGGGGTCGTAGCCGATGAACTTGCAATGCTGGAAGGCGTCCGCCACAAAATCGCGGGCGGTGGCTTCCTTTACGAGGTCGTCGATGGCGTCAGCCGAAGTCAGCAGGACGACGGCGTCGAACAGCACGGAGGGACCGCCATCGATCATGTGATGTGCTTCTATCCAGGTCCCGTCCGAGGCCGTAGCGCCCCCGACCTTCGGAGCGACAAGTTCGCAGGCCCCCTTTTCCTTGGCGACCGCCGCCGTCAGGCCGTTTAACAACGCTGCATCCAGACCGTCGGTGATCAGGATGCCGAGCTTGCGGCCCTCGAAGCGTTTCGGTCCGCGTTCCACGATGCTGAGCGCTGGGGACGGTTCAAGATCCTGCCGTGTTGGCACGGCCGCATCAGCCGGGCTTGGCATCGAATGGAAGCCGAGCTTCTGGGCAACGGCAGTTGCTAGCGTTTCGTCGATATTGAGGAGATGGGACACCATCCGTTCGCGGATAGCCGGCGTTTCGACCTTGCTCAGCTCGAATGTCAGCGCGGCCGCTATGTGGCGTTGCTCGGGCGCGGTCTGGCTGATGTAGAATTGGCGAGCCTGGCTGTAGTGGTCGGCAAAGCTCTCCGGCCGTAGCCGCGCCTTCGTCCCTGTCTCTTCGGCGGGGAAATGCCGGTAGCCGCTCATCGGCGATTCCCGTGGCCCCTCCGCAAAGGAGTTCGGCTGGTAGTTCACTCTACCGATCGGATTGCGCATAGCCATGTGGCCATCCTGCTGGAAATGCGCGAAGGGACACTTCGGCGCATTAATCGGAAGATGGGTAAAATTGGGACTGCCGAGACGTTTCAGCTGCGTATCGAGATAGGAGAAGTTACGCCCCTGTAGGAGAGGATCGTTACTGAAATCGATGCCAGGCGGAACGTTCTGCGTCATGAATGCTACCTGCTCGGTCTCGGCAAAGAAGTTGTCCGGCATGCGATCAAGGACGAGCCGTCCAATCGGCTGGGGCGCCAGGACCTCCTCGGGAATGATTTTCGTCGGATCAAGCACGTCGAAATCAAAGCTGTCTGCAAATTCCTGATCGAAAAGCTGAACCTGCAATTCCCATTCCGGGAAATTGCCCGACTGTATTGCCTGCCAAAGATCGCGGCGGTGAAAATCCGGGTCGGCGCCATTGATCTTCACCGCCTCGTTCCAGGCTACCGACTGGAGGCCCAGCTTCGGCTTCCAGTGAAACTTAACGAAGGTCGACTCGTCCTTTGCATTGACGAGGCGGAAGGTGTGAACGCCAAACCCTTCCATGAACCGGAACGAGCGGGGGATCGCGCGATCCGACATCACCCACATGATCATGTGCATGCTTTCCGGCGTGAGGCTGATGAAGTCCCAGAATGTATCGTGGGCAGATTGCGCCTGGGGAAAGGCGCGGTCCGGCTCCGGCTTCACCGCGTGAATAATATCGGGAAACTTGATTGCATCCTGGATGAAGAAGACAGGAATGTTATTGCCTACCAGGTCCCAGTTGCCCTCCTTGGTGTAGATTTTTACCGCGAAACCGCGGACGTCGCGGGCAAGATCAAACGACCCCTTGCTGCCGGCAACTGTGGAAAAGCGGACGAACGCCGGTGTCTTCTCACCTGCTCGCTGAAAAACATCAGCCCGGGTATAGGCGGCGAGCGACTCGTAGGTTTCGAAATAGCCGTGCGCTCCATAGCCTCGAGCGTGGACTACCCGCTCGGGGATGCGCTCATGGTCAAAGTGGAAAATCTTTTCACGGAAATGAAAGTCGTCAATCACAAGCGGACCGCGTGGCCCAACGCGCAGGGAGTTTTGGTCGTCGGCAACGGGGCCGCCCTGAGCGGTGGTCAGGACGGGCGTATCGTCTTCCGCGATCTGGTGAAGCTCGCCTCCTTCCCCGCGGCGCACCTTTTGATCATGGATCGTCACAGTTTCCCGCTGCTTCAAGGTCGACTTTTCTTGAGATTTCTTGGCCATGGGGCGAACTCCGTTGTTTCGAATTGATTGGCCGGGGGACTACGCGGAGAGTGCGCACTTGCCTGTGCCGGAATGAAAAAGCCGCCGTTCACGGCGGCTTCTCCATGTCGAGTTGGTCTACTCGGCGGCCTGCTTGGACGCCTTTAAGTTTGCCGCAGCTTCGCCCAGTGCCGTCAGCTTTTGATCGGTGGCGATCTCCTCCTGGAGATTGGCGTCGAGCAGTGGAACGGCTTCATCGAGACCAAGCTGGACGGCCCATGATTTGAGCGTCCCATAGCGGGCAATTTCATAGTGTTCGACCGCCTGGGCCGACGAGATGAGGCCGGCATCGAGGGCGGGACTGTCACGGTACTCTTCCATGATTTCTTCGCCTTCGGCGAGGATGCCTTGGATGGCTTCACATGTCTTACCCCGCAGAGGTTTTCCGATAATCTCAAAAACCTGCCCCAGCCGCTCGATTTGACCTTCGGTCTCGTCCCGGTGCTTGAGGAAGCCACCTTTGCCTTCTTCAGACCGCGCAGCCCGTGCCATCTTTGGGAGCGCCTTGAGGATTTGCTTTTCCGCGAAATAGATGTCCATGAGGGTATCGTGGAAGAGATCGCTCAGGACTTTCGTCTTGGTAGCCATTTGGTGGCCTTTCTCTCATTTCGAGTTGAACTACATCAGT
This sequence comes from Ensifer sp. ENS08, assembly GCF_014852195.1. Taxonomy (NCBI): domain Bacteria; kingdom Pseudomonadati; phylum Pseudomonadota; class Alphaproteobacteria; order Hyphomicrobiales; family Rhizobiaceae; genus Ensifer; species Ensifer sp. ENS08. The sequence goes on along the minus strand of NZ_JACVBF010000020.1, from coordinate 119,405 downwards.
TCACTCTTTGAACAGTTCACAGGTGAGGGTCACCAAGTCATCAATCCGCATGACCTCAGACCACACCAAACGTTGTGGCGCCGGCTATGTTCCGGTTTCTGTGAAAAGGAGCGTCGAAAACTCGCAGTGCCAAAGATCGGCGACGCAGTGAACTCATTCTTTCTTTCTGCAGGATGCCTTTTTCCTTCTGACGATCCCGTGTTCAGGGACGTTTGAAGTTCGGCTTTCGTAAGCAGAATCGGCGCCACCAATGGGAACTCGATTGACACCGGTGGTCCTGAATAGATGGGTTGGGAAATTTAAGTTGGCCAAAACTGGAACAAACAGTGTGCTCGGCGGTTCCAAGCCGAGACTATTAGATTCCTGACAAATACAACTCCGTTTCCCCAAACGCGGTGGTCGTCAAGACGTTCGCGACTGTAGATGTGCGAAGTGAGTAATGCGAAAGATTGTCGTCATCAGTGATTTCCAGGACGGCTGGCCACCGGTTTCAACAGTCCCGACTAAGTCAGAGCGCTTGGCGGCCTGGGCATCGACTTTCGCGGATGATTTGGCTGCTCGGCCAACCGCAGAAGACAATGTCGAGGTAAAGGGTAGCTATCTCGAACGAATGCCAATTGCCTGCGTAGCCGATGGCCTAGTCGATCGGGCGGAGATCTGGAGCCATTGGCTGGCCAGCGGCCCCCCACCAACGGTAAGAGAAAGTTCCTTCCTGACACGGCGCTCGTTCCACCTCGACGGTAACACCCCTCCGTTTTCGTCGGACGACATGCTTGCTCATATCGAGATCTATGGCGCTCCGGATATTCTCTGTGTCTGGGGCCTAGGGGTCGATGAGGAAATCCTGCAGGCTTGTCGAAACAGCTTCAAAATCTATAACTCGATCGACGCGCCGGCGTTGCGGGTCCCTTTCGCCACGAGCCGCCACTTCGATCTGATCCTGACCGGATCAGAAGAGCAGAGCCGCGAGGTCGAGGCGTGTCACCCGGGCAAACGCACCGCGGTCCTTCCGATCGGTCCGGAATTTGCAGCACCGTCGATGTTCTACCCAATCGAGGGGGCCAAGCCTTACGACATAATTTATGTAGCCGCCGCGCAAGCCTATAAGCGTCACGATGTCCTGTTTCACGCGCTCGCCAAGATGCCGAAGTCCGTGCGCGCGCTTTGCGTTTTCGGCTACGGCGATCGATCGGATCAGTTGCGTCAACACGCGGCGGAATTGCAGATTGATGTCGACTTTGTCGGACCTCCAGGCGTCTCCTTCGCGGAGGTCAACAGGTTGATGAATCTCGCTCGCATGGGCGTGGTGTGCGGGGTCGATGACGGGGCCCCGGCGGTCCTCACCGAATACATGCTCGCAGGTTTGCCTGTACTTGCCAACGCCGAACTGCGATGCGGCCAGCAATACATAACCCCGCAGACCGGCGCGACCGCAACGTCGGACGAGTTTCATATTGCTATTGCCCAGATGTTGTCGCGGCTTAGCGACTTTAGTCCGCGCGACGCAGTCCTCCGATCTTGGACTTGGCCACACTCCATCAAGAAACTTCGCCAGCTCATTCGAGCCGAACAGTCAGCAAACAAGGAGGCGCGCGTCAATTGAAGTTGTTCGGGCCTACGAACATCTCAGCGCGGAATGAGTATGGATGTTCTAACCGCAGATCTGAAGAAAAAAGAGAGTTCTTCTAATGCTCGCGCGCCGGTGATTTGTTTTTCACACCTGCGGTGGGATTATGTCGTGCAGCGGCCACAACACCTCATGAAGCGGTTTGCTCGCGACCGACACGTCTACTTCTTTGAAGAGTTTATTCCGACAGACCACCATCTGGCCTATCTGGAAATCCATCCTTTCGCGGGCACGACCGTAAAATCCGTTAGGCCCCGAATTCCCAGGGAATGGACCGAGGCACAACGAAACACGGGTTTGGCCGGATTGCTCGACGAGCTTCTGGACCTTGTTGGTCATCCCAAGCCAGTCCTGTGGTTCTACACACCAATGATGTTTCCATTTGCCCGGCATGTCGATGCGGCCGCAATTGTTTATGATTGCATGGACGAACTTGCCAACTTCAGATTCGCGCCGGCAAATATGGTGAAACTGGAGCGTGAGCTGATGCATCGGGCTGATGTGGTCTTCACAGGTGGCCATAGCCTCTACGACGCCAAGCGCCTCCTGCATGACAACATTCATCCCTTTCCCTCCAGCGTGGATGTGGGGCACTTTCGGTCGGCACGAACGGTGCCGATCAGCCCACCGGACCAAGCGGATCTTGCTGGCCCTGTCCTCGGTTTTTGCGGAGTCATCGATGAGCGTCTTGATCTGGAACTGATAAGCGTCTTGGCGGCACGACGGCCGTCCTGGTCAATCGTTCTCATTGGTCCGGTGGCCAAGATCAGGGAGGAGGATCTTCCTCGCGCACCCAACATCCAATACCTCGGCCAGAAGGACTACAAGGTCCTGCCTGCCTATTTCTCTGGGTGGAACGTGGCTCTAATGCCGTTTGCCATGAATGAGGCCACCCGGTTTATCAGCCCGACAAAGACCCCGGAATACCTGGCAGCCGGGCTTGCCGTGGTCACGACGCCGGTTGTCGACGTCGTGCGTCAATACAAAGACATCAGCGGGGTCTTCTTTGCATCCGATGCGACCGAATTCGTTGAGGCATGCGAAGCCGCAATGAATTTAAAGCCCCGGTCAGGAAAATGGCTGAAAGGCGTCGATGAATTTCTGTCGACGGTCTCATGGGATGAGACTCACCGGAAAATGGACGGATTGGTGCAGGAAGCGGCTGAAACAAATCTGCGCTCGATATCGCCCATTTCGCGAAAACCGGCAAAAATGAGATCTAGGCGCCGTTCTTATGATTTTTTGATTGTCGGCGCCGGTTTTGCTGGGGCAGTCCTTGCCGAGAGGCTGGCAAACAAAGGCAAGCACAATGTGCTCGTCTGCGATCGGCGATCCCACATCGCAGGAAATGCGTACGATTTCTACAACGAACATGGCGTTCTTGTTCACAAATATGGCCCGCACATCTTCCACACCAACAGCGAAATGATCTTCGACTATCTTTCGCGCTTTACCGCGTGGAGGCCATACGAACATCGCGTGCTTGCTGATGTAGAGGGCAAGCTCTTGCCGATACCGATCAATCGCACAACCCTCAATGGGCTGTACGGACTTGATTTGAAGGACGACGACGCGGCTGCCCAGTACCTCGCCTCCAAGGCGGAGCCGATGGACCGGGTGCGCACTTCGAAGGACGTCGTTATCGCGCAGGTCGGATTGGATTTGTACCGGACATTTTTCGAGGGCTATACGCGCAAGCAATGGGGACTGGATCCTTCTCAACTCGACAAGGCAGTTACCGCCCGCATTCCTACTCGCACGAACACCGACGATCGCTACTTCCCGGACACCTTCCAGGCGATGCCAAAGGAGGGCTACACGAAGATGTTTGAGAATATGCTGGATAGCGATCGCATCGATATTCGGCTCAACACCGACTTTAGAGATGTCCGGGATGAGTTCCCCGGCACGCATATCATCTTCACCGGACCGATCGACGAGTTCTTCAACTATCAGTATGGTCGGCTTCCTTACCGGTGCCTGCGGTTCGAACACACGACCTACGACCAGCGGCGAATTTTGCCCGTCGGGGTCGTGAATTTTCCCTCTGAAGAGATTCCTTACACGAGAGTGACCGAATTCAAGCACATCACCGGGCAAGTCCATCCCAAGACGAGTGTGTGTCACGAGTACGCGTGTTCAGCCGGAGACCCTTACTATCCGATCCCAAGGCCCGAAAATCAGGAGCTCTACAACCAGTACGCGCTTCTTGCACGCTCGCGCAGCGATGTGACCTTCGTCGGACGACTGGCGAGCTACCGCTACTACAACATGGACCAGGTTGTGGGTCAGGCACTTTCGACTTTCAAGCGATTTGCGGCCAGGGACACGGCGGACCATAGCTTGGGTGTTCGATGAGCCCTCTCATGAAGCCAAAACAAAAGCTCGTCATTGCGACCGACAGCTGCGATGCATCGGGCATGGGTGCCCACATGCTTATTCTCGGCGAGGGGTTGAGCGAACACTTTGAAGTTACGATGGTGTTGCCGCGAGGATGCGAGGGCAACCTTGCTTCGAAAGCCTTCGCACTCGGCTTGGCGGTCAAAGAGTTCGACGACATCGCCGAGTGCGGTTTGTGGCTGAAATCGGTCGATGCCGATCTTATTCATGTTCACGCAGGCATCGGCTGGGAAGGCCATGGGCTCGCACACGCCGGAAAAGTCGCAGGTGTTCCGGTTATCAGAACGGAGCATTTGCCGTTTCTCCTCACCGAAGGAGAACAGAAGGCGGCGTTCTTCGAGGGCCTTGGCTTCGTCGAGCGACTGGTTGTCGTCTCCCCCGCGGCGCGGTCGACTTTCCCGAATGAGAGCGTCGATCCAAACAAGATCAAGGTTGTCCGAAACGGAATTCCACCGCTTCGCGATGGCATCGAGGTGCGGTCTGAGTGGGGTTCCCAACGATCAAACACCCTTATATCGATCGCGCGCTTCACACGGCAGAAGGACCACCTGACCTTGGTCAGGGCGATGCCTCGCGTCCTGCAACAATTCCCCAATGCTGTGCTGCTACTGGTGGGTACGGGTCCTGAAGTCGGCAATGTGAAGGATTTGGTCGCAGAGCTCGGACTTGAACGCGCCGTGTTGTTTGCAGGGCAGCGCAACGACATAGCCTCGCTGCTGGCATCGGCGGACGTTTTCGTTCTCTCATCGCTGTTCGAAGGGCTGCCGCTGGCGGTTCTTGAGGCGATGTCGGTGGGGGTCCCTGTCGTTGCGACTGCGATCGGAGGCACGATTGACGCTCTTGGAGACGAGCATCCCTTCCTTGTCGAGCCCAGCAATCCGGAAGGGCTTGCTGAGGGGATTATCTCCGTCCTAGCCGATCCGGCAGGGGCAGCTCGCACGGGAGAGGCGCAGCGACGAAGGTTCAAGCAACAATTCACCGCAGCCCGGATGGTCGAGGAGACCGCAGAAATCTACCGATCCGTTCTCCATTCAGCGGTCGCCAACGAAAGAGAGCATCGAACCATGAAACGCACGCGCATCGGTTTTATTGGAGTGGGCGGGATCGCGTCCCGCCATCTCGATATTTTGGCGGAATTCGACGACGTGCAACTCGTAGGCTTTGCCGATCCCGCCATCGAACGGGCCCAGCATGCGGCAGGCCGATTTGGCGCCAGAGCCTTTACTTCCTCTGCCCAGATGCTGGGCGAACTGGAACTGGATGCCGCCTATATCTGTGTCCCCCCATTTGCGCATGGCGATGTCGAGCGAGAGCTCATTTCGGCTCGGATTCCATTTTTTGTCGAGAAGCCAATCAGCCTGCATCTCGATCTTGCCAGGGAGCTCGCCGCGGGCATTGCTGCGGCCGGCCTGATTACCGCGGTGGGCTATCACTGGCGATACCTCGACACCGTCGAGGAAGCGCGCCGATGCCTGGCTGAGAACCCTGCGCAACTTGTTTCGGGCTACTGGCTCGATCAGACTCCACCCCCGAAGTGGTGGTGGAAAAAGGAGACATCAGGCGGGCAAACCGTCGAACAGACGACCCATATCGTCGATCTCGCCCGTTATCTTGTCGGCGATATCGTCCGGGTATTCGGCCAGACGACGCATAGAAAAAGGGATGACTTTCCTGATCTCGATGTTGCCACGTCGAGCACGGCCAGCTTTTTATTCGCAACAGGTGCAATCGGAAACATTGCGTCCACGTGTGCCTTGAAGTGGGGGCATCACATGGGATTGAACCTCTTTGCCGATGGCTTGGCGATTGAACTGACAGACCATGACATCATGGTGGATGTCGGGGCGGGGAGGCCGGTGCGCCGGGCCGACGGAGACCCGGTGCGGCTGGAGGATCGCGACTTCGTCGATGCGGTGCGGGGCCGCGAAAATCGCATTCGTTGCCCTTACCATGAGGCGCTCGCGACCCACCGCATTGCTTTAGCTCTGAGCAAGTCTGCCGAAACCGGTCAGCCGATCGACCTCCACAACTTTTAGGAATTGTGCCGATGTTCAGCCGCACCATAAGATCCCTCGGCGTCGAGCGCCCTGGCAAAATGTACTTCCTGGAATATGAGGAAGAGGCGCCAGCCGACGGTCACGTACAGCTCGACACACTCTTTACCGGGTTTTCGGCCGGGACCGAGTTAACGTTCCTCAAAAACACCAACCCCTACTTTCACTCGCGCTTCGACCGCGAGCGGGGGGTTTTCATAGCGAACGAACCTGACCTGTCATATCCCGTCCCCTTTCTAGGCTACATGGAGGTGGCACGGGTCGCAGACACAAACGCCGCCGGCTACGCAACAAACGATATCGTCGCTGCAACCTACGCCCACAAGACCGGCCATGTAGCCGACCCGTTTTGCGACCTTCTCGTCCCACTTCCCACCACGATCGATCCGTTGCTTGGCATCTTCGTCGCACAAATGGGCCCGATAGCTGCCAATGGCATTCTCCATGCCGATGCCGATGCGTTCGGAACGGCACTGCCCTTCCTGGGGTGCGGTGTCATCGGTCGACGCGTATTGGTTATCGGAGCTGGGACCGTAGGCTTGCTCACAGCGCTCTTTGCCAAGACCCTTGGCGCTTGCCAGGTCCTCGTCGCGGATCCGTCACAGTTCCGCCGAGAAAAGGCAGAGGCGATGGGCATTCAGGCAATGTCAGAGGAACACGCCTGGCAACACGTGAAGACGCACTGGCACGACGGCGCTGCAAGCCGCGGAGCCGATATCGTGTTTCAGACCCGGGCCCATTCGGAAAGCCTTAACGTCGCACTCAAGGCCGTACGACCCCAGGGGAGCGTGATTGACCTGGCATTTTATCAGGGTGGAGCTGACAGGTTGAGATTGGGTGAGGAGTTTCACCACAATGGCCTTAACATACGCTGCGCGCAGATCAATCGTGTTCCACGCGGTCTTTCATCGCATTGGAGCCAACGCCGGCTTGCGGGCGAAACAATCGACCTGTTGGCCCGTGAGGGCGAACTGATCAAACAGCACATGATCACCCATGTGATCCCCTTCGAGGATGCTCCGGAGTTTCTTTCGGATCTGCTGCAGCGGAGGTTTGAGTTCTTGCAGATCGTCTTCAAGGTGGGGCCATGACCGGATCATGCCGCCCCAAGACCGTCCTCTTCGTCTTCGGCTGGTTGGTGGTGGGAGGAGAGGAAACCGAGGTTCGTCTTCTTGCGGCCAATATCGACCGTTCGCGCTACAAAATCGATGTGGTCGCATGCTTGCACAAGGACGGCATGCCCGCGCAGACGCATCAGCAGCTGCGGGCTTTGGGCATCGAAGTGGACACTGCGCCCTATTCCATGTCGCTCGAAGAGACCGTTGCCTATCTCGCCGACAAAATTCCTTCTTATGACGTGGTGGTTTCATGTCAAAATGTTGCAGACATTTACCCGGCACTTGAACGGCTGCACATTCGCCCGCCGTTGATCGAGCATGGTGGCCTGGTCCTGGAAGCTTTGAGCGGACCGAAACATTTGACCAGTCGCTATGTGGGTGTCTGTCGATCCATTCGCGACGCCGCCGCGTCTCGAATGCCTGGGCGGGAATGTGATGCCCGAGAGATCCCATCTATGGTCGATCTCAAGGAGTTCGAGCCGAGCCGGCGGTCTGCAACGCGCCGGCAACTCGGCATCTACGACGACACGATCCTGGTCGGCTGGGTCGGGCGTCTTGATGCAAAAAAGAATGTCGAGACCTTCATCGAGGCGGCCGCGATTATTCACGCACAAGATCACACCATGCGCTTTGTGATCGTGGGAGGACCAGATGCATTCATGCCCGAATATGCGCAGCATCTGAAGGCTCTGTGTAGCAAGCTTGGATTGGATGCCGTCTTGAGCTTCCTGGGTGACCGGGTCGACGTCGCGGACCTGCTTGCAGCGTTCGACGTGTTCGTCTGGCTTTCGCGGGATGAGGGCATGCCCCATGTCATTTCTGAGGCTGGGGCCGCCTGCCTTCCGGTCATTGCAACGGCCGACAACGGTTCACGACAACAGATCAAACACGGCCTTTCTGGCTATTTTGTCGGACATGACGATCCACTAGCAGTGGCAGAGGCCGTCACAATGCTTGCCGGATCGCCGGAGTTGCGCGCCAGCTTCGGTCTACAGTTGCGTTTGCATGTAGAGAAGACTTACAGCGTCGAAGCGGTGGTTCCGCAGTGGCAGGCGCTTTTTGACGAAGTCCTTGAGGAAAGGACGCCGTGCGCTCCGACCGGACTGTTCCAGTCTTTCTTCCAAGGAGGCTTTGAATGTTCCACCCACCGCGTCCGACCAAGGGATGGGGTGGGTCGGGGTCGGCGCCTGGATATGATAGCCTCGATAAAACACGAACAATATGCGGAAAATGATTACCGTCAGCTGGCGAGCCATCATATCCGCAGCGTACGGGATGGTTTTCGCTGGCATCTGGTCGAGCAACTGCCCGGAACATATGACTGGAGCAGTGTTTTACCGTTAATGCGCGCAGCGCGCACCACCGGAACGCAGGTCATCTGGGATCTTATGCACTACGGCTGGCCCGATGATATCGATATATGGTCGCCTGAATTTGTGAGACGGTTTGCGCGTTTTGCGGGGGCTGCCGCAAAACTCCTGCGAAGCGAAATCGCCGCCCCGCCGTTCTTCGTGCCTGTCAACGAAATCTCTTTCTTTTCATGGGCGGGTGGAGATGCTGCTTACCTCAACCCTTGGGCAGGGCGCAGGGGCTTTGAGCTCAAGGTGCAGCTTGCGCGCGCCTCGATCGCGGCGATGGATGCTATTCTTGAGGTCGAGCCTCGGGCCCGATTTGTCCACTGCGAGCCGGCCATCAATGTTTTGGCCGATCCCGAGCGACCAGGCGATCGACTTGCTGCTGAAGGCCATCGATTGGCACAATACCAAGCCTGGGACATGATTTCGGGACGCTTGTGGCCCCAGTTGGGAGGCGCGGAAAAGTATCTCGATATCATCGGCGTCAACTACTACCACAACAACCAGTGGATCCACGGCGGCCCGACGATCGACGTCGAACACCCTCTCTACAAACCATTGCGCAAAATTCTTGTCGAAACCTACGCTCGATATGGCAGGCCAATGCTGATCGCAGAGACGGGTACTGAAGGCGATCGCCGGTCCGATTGGCTGGCATATGTCGGCGAAGAAGTCAGGGCTGCTATGATGTGGGGAGTGCCTATAGAGGCAGTATGTCTTTATCCTATTGCCAATCATGCGGGCTGGGATGACGGTCGCCCTTGCGACAATGGCCTTTTGTCAGCTGAACCAACGCCACCTCTTCGCAATGTTTACAGGCCGTTGGCGGATCAGTTGTTCCATCAGGTCAAAACGATCGAGGCATTTCTTCAAGAAATCGCAAACAAACATGATGCTCCGCCCCGGAGTTCGCGTGCTTCACGGATGTAATGGCGCAAAGATGGATAGGTGTTTGGAAAGCAGGGACCAAATCCCGTCTCGAGACTTTCTGACCAGGGAAAACGGCGGATTGTCAGATGGTGGAGCGCTCTTCGGAAGAACTCGCAGAACGTCGCGCCCGTCGCGCGCAGCGCCGACAGAGGCAGCGGCTTGCGAATATAGGCCGGGCCGAAAAGATGCATGCGTTGAGATTGGCGCTGGGGACGAATGGAGGCGCGCTCACCATTCCGCGGGACCTGTTACACGGCCTCCATATCGGCTGCTCGGGTTGGTACTATTGGCACTGGAAAGGACAGCTTTATCCGGCAGATATTCCTTCGAGCAAGTGGTTTCCCATCTATGCCCAGCAGTTCCAAACGGTGGAGCTCAATGCGCCCTTTTATTCATGGCCGACGATCGCCGCGGTGAGGAATTGGCTGCGACAAGCAGGACCGAATTTTGTTTACACGGTCAAAGTCTGTGAGCTCATTACCCACGTCAGGCGCTTCGACGATACCAGCACCTTGGTCAAGGACTTTGGCTACATAGCCGACGTTCTCGGCCCCCAGATGGGCTGCTTTCTGTTTCAATTGCCTCCAAGCGTCCGTTACTCCGCCGAGATGTTGCACACCATACTGGCTCAGCTTGACCCTTCCCGTCGAAACGTTGTGGAGTTCCGCCACAAGAGTTGGTGGAATGACGACGTCTTCGACGCTTTTGAGAAAAATGGAACCATTTTCTGCTCCTGCAGTGGCCCTCGGCTGCCCGACGCCCTCGTGAAGACTTGCGATGACATCTATGTGCGGTTTCACGGGCCATACCAATGGTATAGGCACGATTACAGTGACGCCGAACTGAGGATATGGGCGGAACGCATCCGCCAAAGCGGAGCGAAAACGGTCTGGGCTTACTTCAACAATGATCGTGATGGTCATGCGATCAAGAATGCCAAGCGCCTGTCGGAGCTGCTGCTCGAGTAGACTCCCTTTGATCAGATTTTGCCTATAGCCCTATCTGGCTCGCCATCTCTATCGGAAACATTGAAGGGCCGCCGTGCGGCCCCCTTCACGATCTCACCTCCCGCCCGGGGCCTCCGACAATTGCCGTTCGTAGCAATGAGGCAGTTGACCGCCCCTGCGGCATTCACTCAGCGCCTGAGATCGGCGCCGGGAAGGAGCTTGATCAAAGTGGCACGACGGAAAAGGCCCACAAAAGAGCGAGGTTCGCAGATGCGCCAGGATCCACTGAGCAGGCGCGCCGCGGCGGCTTGCGTTTGCCGGGTATGCGCTAGTGCATCGGCCTCACGAAGCAGGAGTTTGCGAACTCTCGGGCTTACTCGCAGACCGGCCGCGGAAATCGAAGGGCACAGCTAACCCGACGTTGGTGTCGCTGAACCGGCCATTCGGCTTCGTGTCGGAGCAACGGCAGGATCCCTAACCACGGTTCACCCTGGACTTGTGCACGCGCTTCCCGGAGGGCGGATGACCTGGGAGATCGCGCATGGAATTCATAGCGATGAGCGAACGCGATCTGCCGCGGCTTGAGGTTTCGTCGAAGTGCGAACGCCGAGCGCACTGGTGTCGGTGTCACTATAACGGAGCTGAGCACGCGCCACAACGTCGGTCGTTGAGCGTTTCTTGCTGACGGTGCGCACACCCGACCTTCAGAGTGATCGGCTCATTCGGGTCTGCAGATCCCCGCCTCGTAGAGCGGTGCGCGAACCGACGTGGCTTTACGCGCCTAGTCGGCAGCTTTGCCGAGTGTGTCAGCAACGTAGGCGCCGCGTTCACCCATCGGGAGCGGTATACCGGTGGTGGAGTCGACGACTGTCTGGTGTTCGAGCTCCGCGTTAATCAGAGCACCTATGATGAGGATAACCGTCGAAATCCATACCCACATCATGAAACCCACTAGCGCGCCGAGAGCGCCGTAAGTCGCGTTGTAGTTCGCGAAATTCTGAAAATAGAAGGAAAAGAGCCAAGAGGCGGCGAGCCACATAAACGTGCTGAATATGATACCCCAATTGAGCCACCGTAGCTTCGCCCGCTCGCGGCTCGGCCCGTACCGGTAGATCGAGGCCGTGCCGATAGCGACGAGGAAGAGGATCATCGGCCACCGCACCGTCCTCGTCAGGATTTCAGTCCACCAATCGAGCCACAGATACGCCAGCAAGGCGGGAATGACGCCGATTGCCACGATCAGGACCACCGCAAAAAGCAACCCGGCGAACGTGAATGCGAGACAAAGCAGCGTCCGGGTGACGAATGTCCTCTTCTCAGTTTCGCCATAGGCGACGTTCATGGCATCAAAAAGCGCCGAAATGCCATTGGCAGAACTCCAGAGCGAGATGAACAAGCCGCTGACGAAACCGAAACTAAGCGTTGTCGTCTTCTGGGATGTCAAAGATTTCAACTGGTCCGAAATCAAAGCGTAAGACCCGGGTGGCAACAGATCGTCCAGCACGCTCATATGGGTTCCGATGTCGATGGGATCGGCGATGAAGCCGTAAAAGGACACGAGGGCAGCAAGAGCGGGAAAGAGTGCCAACAGCAGATAGAAACTCACCCCCGCCGCGATCAGGAAAACACGCTCCTCGAACATTTCTGAAACAACACGCCAAAAGACATCGCGAATGCCTTTCGGCGGTATCTCTTCAGGCGTTGAAGCATTTCGCCCCCTGCCCGGTTCCACGGCTTCCCTTGACTTCGTCACATCGACCTCTTGCCGCTTAAAAGTTAATCGCCTGTGCGATTTCTTCGTCCGTCAATCTACGGATGCCAAGTCCCCTTAATCGTCATCGAAAAAATCAAATGTCTGCCTGCGTCGGGAGACAAGACGAAGAGAGCGATCCGGCTGAATGACATAGATCTCAGAAACGCGCCGACCGAATTGGTCTCGAAACTCGTGTGGCACGATGCTGCCCACAGGTGCTTTCGTCAGCTTGGTGCGAGGCTGGCCGCGATAGGTGATGCTACCGGGTATCGGTTCTAAGTTTGGCGAGAAGCCGTAAGTCGCGACGCCGGCGGTGCATCCGCCGAGCGAAACGCTGACAATGACCGCGGCAACTGAATTCCGCATCGTCTTTTTCCTTGATCTGGGCAGGCGGGCATCATCGCTCGACTGGCATTGGCCGCAAATCCGATAAGCGCGCTAAAAGACGGAAAGTTCCAATCGGCCCCGGACAAGTATCCCAAGCCTATGTGATGGAGTACCTCGCGCGCCGCTTTTTGATTCGTTGATTCCCATAATTGGCTCCTCTCTCAGGCCAAAACCGGCGAGAAGCTTGAACGTTCCGCAGGGCGCTCGTCGCTTTCGCCCCCAAGCGGACGCTTCCGCGCTTGTCGAGCGTAACTGCTGGAAGGGTCTCATGCCGCCGCTATCCCTCCGTGTGACTTTCTTCGACCATTGACGGGCGAGAATTCGCCAAAAGCGCCGAAGTAAAATTCCCACGTTGCGCCGACGGACAAATGGACGAAGTCCTTGCGGACGTGATGATGGCCAGAATGGGCGGCGTGACAGGGCGTCGGACGTGTTCCGAATGCTAACCCGTGGGGCCCACGATTTGTTGGGGGAGGCACACACTCGGTTGGAACTATCGGACTTTGCTAGAGTTTCTTCGGTTACTAACCGATCTGCGGCCCGGATATAATGCAAAACCGGCCCCATGGCACTCATGGCACTACCATGTTCGAGGGCTTCAAACTTGAAACGATACCTGTAACAGCTGGCCAGCTGCGGGTGCGACATGGCGGAAGCGGTCCGCCTGTTCTATTGCTTCACGGCCACCCCCGGACCCACGTCACCTGGTGGAAGGTGGCGGAGCGGCTGGCAGACACCTTTCGGGTTATCTGTCCAGATCTGCCGGGATTTGGTCAATCCTATGTTCCGCAGGATACGCCTGACCACTCCGGCTCGTCGAAACGGGCCAAGGCTGCCGCATGCGTCGAGCTGATGGGGGCGCTTGGACATACTCAATTTGCCGTTGTCGGGCACGATCGTGGCGCCTACACCGCGTTTCGGCTCGCAATGGATCATCCCGACAGCGTCACGCACCTGGTCATACTCGACGCTGTTCCAATCCTGGAAGCTCTCGAACGAACTGGTGAGCAGTTTGCGAGAAAATGGTGGCATTGGTTTTTCTTTGCCGTCCCTGATAAGCCGGAACGCGCAATCCTTGCCGATCCGGATGCGTGGTACGGCGGCGAAATGGAACCAATGGGTCAGGCTGCCTATGAGGACTTCCGAGCCGCCACCCGCAATCCTTCCGTTGTTCACGGTATGCTTGAAGACTACCGGGCTGGGCTGGGTGTCGATAGGCAACACGACCTCGCCGATCGGCGGGCCGGCCGGTTGATCGAGTGCCCGATGTTGTGTCTATGGTCCAGGTTGGACGACCTCGCGGATCTCTACGATGATGTTCTGGCGGTCTGGAGCCCCTGGGCAACGAACCTCGAGGGCCACTCCATCAGTTCAGGCCATCATATGGCTGAGGAAGCACCCGAGGAATTGTCGAAGGCACTTGCTCGCTTCCTAAGCCAAATCGAAATCTAGTCCTCTTCTGCAGCCTCACACCCGCCAGCCATCCCGCGAAGCGAAGCGGCCGTTATGTCGATCACCCTCCTCAAACCCCAATCTGGACGAACCGGTGAACAAAGGAGCCGCCAGGCGTTTCGCCGCCGGATCGCATGAAGGTAACTGCAAGCAATTCAAGGGAAAAATCAAGGAAAGTAGGGCAAACTCACCGACGACGATCTTGATCAAGTAAGGGGAAAAACAAGATCAGCTAGAAGTGAAGATTCAGGAAGCCTTACGGCCTCGAGAAGGATCGCGTCCGGCAAGAACATCGACGACTGGTATGGCCGGCAAACCTGGTGACGTTGTCTGCCCGCCTTGGCGGGGCGGACTATTTTGATTTAGGAGCGGCGGGAACCATTTGGAGCGAAGCTTTCCGCGTCCGGCACCAGATCAGAGGTTGAGGGGGCAGCTTAAAAGACCGCGTGGCACGAAGGCGACGTGGGCCTTTTGAGACCCTCCGACTCCCTCGAGGGCCTCAAGTTTTTTTGAGGTGGCTGCAGCGCTCGCGCCGCTGGAGTCGAGCGAAAAGGAAGGGCAACCACTCCAATGCTCCGATATATTGCATCAACACTCCGTCTGGGCATGCAACAGGGCCGGTTTGAAAAGGGAGCCTCCGAATCCGCTCACCCATCACATCGGGTCATTGCCTTTCATCGCATTCGACATGTGCGTTTTGCATTTGTCGCTGTCGTTTGATGCAAGCGCGTCCTTTGCCATGGCGAGTTCTTTGTTGGCGTAGTCCTTCTTCATCTCGTCTTTGATGCTCTTTACGTCCTTCTCGAGCTTTGACATGTTCGATTGGTCACACACGATATCCGATAGGGCAAATGCGGGAGGCGTCGCTGCAACAAACAGCGCAGCTGCCGTTAACATTGTTTTTAGCATCGTGAATCTCCTCTTGATCCAGTAGATGTCGGACGAACCATCGAGCCAAACTCCCGTTCCTTTGTCAAAGTACACATCGTCGTGATCGAGATGTGAGCTTGCAGCAAGCCCCTTTCTGAAGTGACGCCTGAGCTCAGTCTGCCGCCGGCAGGTTCCGCGTGAAAGATTTCGCAGCGATCGTCTCCCCCCCACGCCACCCGCAGCTTCTTTGATTATCGTCAGCTGGAAATGTTGAAGTGGCTTGGCACGCGCGAGCTATGGATAGAGGCTGTCGCCTAGCGGCGTTCGGAAACGGTCATCCAAGCCGACGCGGCGGACCAGACATCGGCTGTGTCCTTCCCTTTTGGCCGTCTACTACTTCAACAGCCGCGAGAATTCCGAACGCTTCATCATTGCTGCGATGTTCAGCACGTGACGAAGTTCTCAAGCGGCTGTGGCCCGGTGGGCCACCGCGCGTCCGATCGTTGTTTGTAGTTCTTCCTGCGTAAACGGCTTTGTCATTCTCAAGAGCGCCTGAAGTCCCTCGTCGTCGGGCAACTCAGAATATCCCGAAGCAAGGATCACTGGGAGACCCGGATAGGACGAGAAAATCAAACGTGCCAGCTCCGCACCCGTCATGCCTGGCATCGCCTGGTCGCTGATAACGAGATCGAACGTATGTCCCGATCCAAGGATCTCGAGTGCGGTGGCTGCCGAAGATGCCTCCACAACGGTATGGCCGAGATCCTCCAGCATAGCGGCTGTCCCCATACTGACGAGAACATCGTCGTCGACTACAAGTACCCTCAAAGGACTTTGGACTTGGGAAACCTCGAGCGCGGTGGTTTCCAAGGGCGTGCTCGCCGGCACGGAATCTTCGGCGACGGGCAACCAAAGCGCGACGGTAGTGCCTTCGTCCTTTCTACTCGAAAGGCTCAACGCACCGCCGGATTGAGCTGCAAGGCCGTGGACCATCGACAAGCCGAGCCCCGTCCCTTTTCCCTGCCCCTTGGTGGTAAAAAATGGCTCGGTCGCGCGCGCCACAGTGGCCTCGTCCATGCCTTCACCGCTGTCCGAAACCGTTATTCGCACGTAGCGACCCGGCTTGAGGTTAACGGGCATCGATGTTAAATCCTCCTCAGCCGACACGACAAGCGTGCCGCCACCTACCATCGCATCGCGAGCGTTCACGAACAGGTTGAGCAAGGCAAGCTCGAGCTGGTTGCGATCGACGAGCAACGGCGGAAGAGATGCGGGAATGTGTTTTCGCACGTCGATGCCGGGGCCAAGAGCGCGGACGAGTATGTCTTCAATGTTTTGAAAAAGATCGAGGAAATCGATCGGTTGAGGTTTCAGTTCCTGACAACGGGCGAACGCCAGCAAGCGTTGGGTCAATGCGGCACCACGCTCGGCCGCCTGGATCGAGTTTTCGACCAGCCGCTCGCTCTTACCTCCCTGAGGGAGCTGCTTCTTCAAAAGCTTCAAACTGCCGAGGATCGCCATCAGCAGGTTGTTGAAGTCATGAGCAACACCGCCAGTCAATTGACCCACGGTGTCGAGCTTTTGCGCTTCGAACAGTTGCGCAAGCGCTGCCTCTCGTTCGCGCGTCCTCTGTTCGATGCGCTGTTCGAGTTCCTCATTGAGCTGCCGGAGTTCGGTCGCAGACGCCTCCAGCTCGGCTGTGCGCTCGCGGACTCGGTTCTCGAGTTCCGCATTGAGACGTTCGAGCTCGCGGGTCTTGCGGTAGAGATCCGCAAAGACCCTAACCTTGGCACGTAGGACATCCGGTACGATCGGGACCGAGACATAATCGACGGCGCCAGCGGCGTAACCGCGCAATCGGTCGGGTTCCGCCATCATGACGGCCGACACGAAGATGATCGCCGTGTTTTGGTATCGCGGATGCTCGCGGATCATGCTGACGAGTTCGAACCCGTCCTGTTCCGGCATGCACACATCGACCAGGATTACCGCGATGTCGCTTCGAAGAAGATGCTCCAGAGCTTCCCGTCCGGATTGCGCCTTCAGGAGATTTTCACCCAGATCCTGGAGGACCACTTCGTAACTCAGCAATTTCGTCGGTTGATCATCGACAAGAAGAATGTTGACAGGATTCATGCCCAAACCCTCAACGATGAAGCCACATACGAAGAGCTGCCAGCAGTTGCTCCGTATTGACCGGCTTTGCAAGGTAATCCGAAGCGCCTGCCTCCAGGCATTTCTCGCGATCTCCCTTCATCGCCTTGGCCGTGAGCGCAAGGATGGGCAGCCTGCGGAATTTCGAATCCGATCGAATGACCTGCATGGTTTCATAGCCGTCCATCCCGGGCATCATGATATCCATGAGAACGATGGCAACGCCTGGTTCGTTTTGAAGGACCTCGATGGCTTCGCTGCCGGTCGTCGCTGTCAGCACCCGCATACCCCGCCGTTCCAGCACGCTGCTTAGCGCAAAAATATTACGCGCATCGTCATCGACGAGCAACACGGCCTCCCCGAGCAGATCCTCATCCGAACTGTGCAGCTCTTCGAGCATGGTTTGCTTCGCCGCGGGCATGTCAGCTACCACCCGATGGAGGAACAACGCGGTTTCGTCGAGGAGTCTTTCCGGCGATTCCACCCCCTTCACGACGACGCTGCGCGCCATGGAGTGTAGTCGTGCGTCTTCCTCCGGAGAGAGTTCTCGCCCCGTGAATACGACAACCGGCACTTCAACGATGTCATCGTCGTCCCGAATCTTCTCCAGAACCTCAAAGCCGGTCATGTCGGGGAGCGTCAGGTCTAGAACCACACAGTCGATGGGATCGTTACGGAGGGCGACCAGAGCCTCCGCACCGGACCCCACGCTCGCAATGTCGATGTCATGGTCACCAAGGAGTGCGGTGACGCTCAGGCGCTCGGCCTCGTTGTCTTCGACGAGAAGGAGGCGTTTGCGACGGGGCTCGGCGTAGTTTCTTAATCGCGAAAAAGCCTTGCCCACGCTATGTGCGGTGGTGGGCTTGGTCATGAACGCGAAGGCACCTCGCGCGAGGCCGTGCTGCCGGTCTTCATCGAGACTGATGATCTGGACCGGGATGTGTCGTGTTGCCGCGCTCTGCTTCAAATGGCTCAGTACGGTCCATCCGAGCATGTCCGGCAAGAAGATGTCGAGCGATATCGCGGCGGGTTTGAACTCATGGGCGAGATCCAATGCGTCGCTACCGCGGCTGGCGACCAGGACCTTGAAGCCGTTGTCACGGGCAAGGTCGACAAGAACCCGCGCATAGTGAGCGTCGTCTTCGATGATCAGAAGAACAACGTCGCCGGGTTCAATCACGTCGCGATCGTCATCCATCTGTTCAGCCACTTTCTCGCCGCGCCATGCGGCTGCAGCCTCCGCCAGTTGCACCACATTGGTTGGAGCGGGAACAGATTTGAGCGCCGTCGACGCACCGACATATGTCAGCGGTAGAAAGAGCGTGAAGGTGCTGCCGATCCCGGGGGTGCTGCGCAACTGAATTTCTCCGCCAAGGAGGTTTGCTAGTTCTCGACTAATGGCGAGACCGAGCCCGGTGCCGCCGTATTTGCGGCTGGTCGAAGCATCAGCCTGCTGAAATGCCTCGAAGATAATGCGTTGCTTCTCCGGCAAAATGCCGATCCCGGTGTCAGACACTTCGAACGCGATCACTGAGGGAGCGTGTTGGAGCGAGGGGTGATCCGAAGACCAGCCCTCCGTTGCCGCGGTCACCCGTAGCGTCACGCCGCCCTCTGCGGTGAACTTGAACGCGTTCGACAGCAGGTTCTTGAGGATCTGCTGCAATCGCTTGGAGTCTGTGATGACGCTTCTGGGAACGTCGTCGCCGATCTCCACCAAATAGCTGAGGTTGCGGTTTTCGGCCTCGTGGCGGAATGGCCTCGACATCATCTCCAGCAGGTTGTTGATGAATATCTCCTCAGCATCGACCGAAACCGTCCCGGACTCGATCTTCGAAAGGTCCAAGATATCGCTGATGAGGTTGAGGAGATCGGTGCCGGCTCCGTGAATTGTCTTGGCGAACTCCACCTGCTTACCCGACAGATTTCCGTCGGGATTGTCGCTTAGTTGCTGACCCAGAATGAGGATCGAGTTTAGCGGCGTCCGCAGCTCGTGGGACATGTTGGCAAGGAACTCGGATTTGTATTTCGATGTCAGTGCAAGTTCGGTCGCTTTTTCTTCCAGAGCCCGGCGGGCTTGCTCGATTTCCTGGTTCTTGCCTTCGACCTCGACGTTTCGCTCTTCGAGCTGCTGTGCTTTTTGTTCAAGTTGCTCGTTGGTCTGCTGCAACTCTCTCTGTTGGGTTTGAAGTTCCGTTGCCAGCTGCTGCGATTGCTTCAACAGACCCTCTGTCTGCATGTTCGCTTCAATCGAGTTGAGCACAATCCCGATCGATGTCGTCAGCTGGTCCAGGAACGACAACTGCAGGTCTGTAAAATCGCCAGCCGAGGCTAATTCGATGACTGCCTTGACCTGACCCTCGAATTGAACGGGCAGCACAATCGCGCTCTTGGGAAGTGCGGAAAACACGCCTGAACTGATCGGAACGACGTTGTCCGGCAGATTGGTAATGAGAATACGGCGTGCATCGCTCGCGCATTGTCCGATTAACCCCTGACCAAAATCCAGACGCGCCGGGTGGGTAGCATCGATCCCGTGGGCATAAGTCGACAAAAGCGAAAGTGTCGACCGGCGCTCGTCGCTATCAACCTTATAGATGACGCCCTGGTGTGCGCCGACCAGCGCTGCGAGCTCGGACAGCAGCATCCGCCCGACCAATGTCAGGTCGCGCTGCCCCTGCAACATATTGGTAAACCGGGCCAGGTTCGTCTTAAGCCAGTCTTGCTCGGTGTTGCGCTCCGTCGTGAGCCTTAGGTTGCCGATCATCGTGTTGATGTTGTCTTTCAACTCGGCCACCTCGCCGCGGGCCTCGACCTGGATTGAACGCGTCAGGTCACCTTTCGTCACAGCCGTCGCCACCTCAGCGATCGCTCTGACCTGCGTCGTCAGGTTTGCCGCGAGCAAGTTGACGTTGCCTGTGAGGTCTTTCCAGGTCCCGGCGGCGCCAGGAACGTTTGCCTGCCCGCCGAGCCGGCCCTCGACACCCACTTCGCGCGCCACGCTCGTGACCTGGTCGGCGAAGGTTGCAAGCGTACCCGTCATGTTGTTGATCGTCTCGGCAAGAGCGGCAACTTCGCCTTTGGAGGCAACCGTCAGGTTCTGCTTGAGGTCCCCGTTTGCAACAGCAGTCACCACCTTCACGATACCACGAACTTGCTCAGTCAGATTGGCAGCCATGACGTTTACCGTGTCGGTCAAGTCCTTCCAGGTTCCAGCGACACCCGGCACCTGCGCCTGTCCGCCGAGCTTTCCCTCGGTACCCACTTCGCGGGCCACACGCGTCACTTCGCCTGCAAAGGCGTTGAGCTGATCGACCATCGTGTTGATGGTGTTTTTGAGTTCGAGGATTTCCCCTTTGACGTCGACCGTGATCTTTCGGGAGAGATCACCGCGCGCGACAGCCGTGGTGACTTCGGCGATGTTGCGCACCTGGGTCGTCAGGTTGGCCGCAAGCAGATTGACGTTGTCGGTCAGATCTTTCCATGTGCCGGCGACACCGGGAACAACAGCCTGGCCACCCAGTCGGCCATCGGTACCGACCTCGCGCGCCACACGGGTCACCTCCCCCGCGAACGAGCGCAGCTGATCGACCATCGTGTTGAGCGTGTCCTTCAGGAGCAAGATTTCGCCGCGGACATCGACGGTGATCTTGCGCGACAAATCGCCGTTGGCAATCGCGGTCGCGACCTCGGCGATGTTGCGGACCTGGTCCGTCAGGTTGCCGGCCATCGAGTTGACGCTATCGGTCAAGTCCTTCCAGGTGCCCGCGACACCGGAGACCTGCGCCTGCCCCCCAAGCTTGCCCTCCGTCCCGACCTCGCGCGCCACGCGTGTAACCTCGCCGGCAAAGGCATTGAGCTGATCGACCATCGTATTGATGGTATTCTTGAGCTCTAGGATTTCGCCTTTGACGTCGACGGTGATCTTGCGCGAAAGATCGCCCCTTGCCACGGCCGTCGTGACTTCGGCAATGTTTCGCACCTGGCCCGTCAGGTTCGATGCCATGAAGTTCACATTTTCAGTGAGATCCTTCCAGGTGCCAGCAACGCCTGGAACCTGTGCTTGACCGCCAAGCTTGCCCTCGGTACCGACTTCGCGGGCGACGCGAGTAACTTCGGAAGCGAAACGGTTCAACTGGTCCACCATGGTGTTGAGCGTTTCTTTCAGTTGAAGGATCTCGCCTTTCACGTCGACGGTAATCTTGCGTGAAAGGTCGCCGTTGGCGATGGCGGTCGACACCTCGGCGATGTTTCGAACCTGAGCCGTGAGGTTACCAGCCATGGAATTCACACTGTCGGTCAAGTCCTTCCACGTGCCGGCAACGCCTGGGACTTGTGCTTGCCCGCCCAGACGCCCCTCGGTACCAACCTCACGGGCGACGCGCGTTACCTCCCCTGCAAAGCCATTCAGCTGGTCGACCATCGTATTGATGGTTTCCTTGAGCTCAAGGATTTCTCCCGACACGTCGACAGTGATCTTGCGCGAGAGATCTCCTCGGGCAACCGCGGTCGTGACCTGTGCAATGTTTCGAACCTGGGCCGTTAGATTGCCGCACATGGCGTTGACGGAGTCCGTCAAGTCCTTCCAGGTCCCGGCAACGCCTGGCACGAGCGCTTGGCCGCCGAGCTTTCCTTCCGTTCCCACTTCGCGTGCAACACGCGTTACCTCCGAGGCGAAAGAGCGAAGCTGATCCACCATCGTGTTTATGGCCTCTTTCAACTGCAAGATTTCGCCGCGGACATCGACGGTGATCTTTTTCGACAGATCGCCGTTGGCAACCGCGATCGTAACCTCGGCGATATTGCGCACCTGTGCCGTCAGGTTTGACGCCATCGAGTTGACGCTTTCGGTGAGGTCCTTCCAGACGCCGGTGACTTCAGGGACCTGCGCCTGGCCGCCGAGCTTGCCATCAGTGCCGACTTCACGGGCGACGCGCGTGACTTCCGAGGTGAATACGCTGAGCTGTTTGATCATTGTATTGACGATATTCGCGGATCTTAAAAACTCCCCCTTGAGGAGGCGACCATCGACGTCGAGCGGAACGGTCTGCAAAAGATCGCCTTTGGCGACTGCGGCAATCGTACGGGTTACGGCAGCCGTGGGCCATACGAGATCATCGATCAGCGTATTGATGGAGTCTTCCATATCGGACCAGGACCCGTCGGAAAGCCCGAAGCGGACTCGGGTGCTTGTGCGTCCGTCGCGCCCCACCACTTGACCAACGTGCGCTAGCTGCTGAGCCATCTTCTGGTTGGCGGCGACCAGGTCGTTGAAGGTATCGGCTATCTTTCCTGTGATACCATCCAGGTCAAGCCTCATCCTGACCGAGAAGTCTCCTCGCTTCATCGCGAGCAGTGCTTCGAACAAGGCGCGTGCGTCTTCGCCCGCCATAATTGCCGGGTCCAGAGGATCGACTGAGCCCATATTGTCACGCCGGACATCGCCACTTTGTCTTCCCACCTTGGTGTTCTCCGTTGAGGCAAGATAGATCTAGCGCTCGACCCACAAATTGCCATGGGCACCGCGCGGCTTGTTGGAACGCTCTGGTCCAATGGGACGCGATGCCTTCGACGAAGAAAAGCCAAGTTGCACAAAGCAGAAGAGGCGGGGGACATCCCGGTCAATGCCGGGCCACTTGTCTCCGTCCCCTTCTCAACATCAATGGGTGGAATGCAGACAGTACAAGGCGGTGGAAATTGTCTCCCCCGACCCAAGGTTGGTCGTAAGATGTTGGCGACGGTAACGGATTACATGATTCTACTCCTGAGTCGGCCGGATGTTGCCGACCGAGATCGCACCGGAAAGTACGCCCCTCCTGAGATCCGATCTTCCTCTTTCAATCTCGACCACGCTGTAAAGTTTTTCAGATCGAAACGCACTTGCCTGCAGCGTCGTTACGTCCTCCGCAGGAGCCGCGTCGACCTCCATGAAATCCAGCTCGCCGCCGGCCGCCACAACCCGGGCATCCCCGGCAGTGCGCGCAGCCACCACAACCACGCCGTGCGATGGAGCGTTTGCCCAGCGGGGATCATTTGCCTCCGCAATGGGAACAAGCCGGTAGACGTTGAGGGTTTCGACCGCTTCACCAGTCGCAACAACTCGCGCGTCCGCCATTTGCGCCTGGCTTTCGAGCGAGCGTCCGAACGTGGTTCCAGGTGCTGTTGGCTGGCTATTTCTGTCATCCGTTCCATTGTCGTTCGACATAGGATCCTCCCGATGTATTCACCGTGGCCTTTTGCCTGTAGGGATCAGATTCTGCCGTCACGTCGAGCCGTAAGCAACGGTAGGATCGCTGCACCCGGTGCTCCGGGACGAAAGTGTTGAACCACGCGGGCGAGTACGAGCGTTGTCGCCGCCGCTATGACGATCCTCAACCACAGATGCACGTCCCGGCGCGATGGAACGTCCAACCCCTCTGTTTTCGCGTGAATTGGCACCAGCCGCGCCTGCAATTGAGCGAGCTCTCGGCGCAATTCTGCGATCTGCTCCTGTGGGGAAGGGGAGGCTTCCGGCACCTGCTCGTCTGCAGGGCTTTCTTCCTCGAGCTCAGCCAGATGTTCTTGCAACTGCGCGAGGTTTTCAAACCCCTTTGCTTTGATATTTACCATTGCAACTTCTCCATCGGAACGAACTTGGCGGCCGGCCATCAGTGAAACCCGCACGAGAGACGGTGGTTCCGTCCAAATGTGAAAAGACACCTGCGCTCGTTCAAGGGTTGATAGAGTTCATCGCGCCAGACGCCGGGAGGAGTTCAGGTGGCGAATTGCTTGCAAGCCTGGGCAAGGCAGTTCATAGGCGATGAGCCTGTGGTTAGAGGGCCCCCCGCGAGAGGATTGTTACGTAACCTGGGTGAAGCGCGCGCAACGACGTCGGCTGCACGGATCTTCAGGAGTTTCCGATCCTGCGGCAACGGCTCCATGTCACGCCTTTTTGCCTGGCCGACGACGTACCCTCCGTATGAAATTCCCAGGAACATTTTGAAAGGCCGAAGGTTTGCGCGCCAGTGATAGCGAATGCAGGTCCTTGCACTTCGCTGCCTGGTCGCTCCGTCAGATACGAGGTCCGAGATCATGACATACATTGCATCCCCAAGGACTGCGAAGGGCACGTTGGAGAGGTCGGCCGACTGTTACCAGTGCTTCTCGTCCATTCTTTCAGCTCATGAAGGGCGGGACAGTTGGCGAGACTTTGAAACCGAATTGGTCGCCGCGGCCGTCGAGGCTGGATGGGAAGAAGATGAGGTTCGCGCAGCTTTGAAGAGATTTCGCTCGGCCGATGAGGCCGCGAGCGCGAGTTCAGCAATGCCTGACGCCGAACAAAAGTCGTCCTTCGAGGCGCTCTCGGCTCAAGGGCCGAGGGATGAACAACCCGAGGGCAACGAGTCTGCGCGAGGGCTTCAAGAGAGTGCCCAACGAGAGGAGCGCCGGATTGAACTCCAAAAAGGAAGCCCCCTGGCAAAAGGGGAGGAACGTTTCGAGGAGCGTTCGCGAAGCTCCGACGGCAAAAGCGCGGGAGAGAAACAAGACCCTAAGGCATGAGGTGTCGCGATACGGGCGGGATCGTGCAAATCCCTTGTTGGCTCACCCTCACCTGTTCAATGTGGAAGCCTGCAAGCACGGACGCATGTCGAGCGGTATGAAAAGACTTACCACCACAAGCATCGCTGCGGCCAAGCAGGAGGCGATTGAAGCCGCGGGAGTTGCAGCCGATACTGTTTCCGCAGGCGCCTTTCTCGGTCCTGGTGGTTGAACGCGGTGCTTTGCAGGGTGGGTTGGCGGCGTCCAACGAAACACGGCAATGACTTTACGCGAAGAGTGAGAGCAGTGGTCCGCAAGCATTTCTGATCCTACGAGGGGCAGGTCATTGACGATGACTGTGGCTTTTTATCTCGCTGGAAGAAACCACCTGGCAATTAGAGGATGGGACTGCTCGAAATCAAGGAACCGAACATGCATCTTATCCAGATCTTACTGCCTCTCAAACGACGGGATGGGCAACCGTTCGGTTCCCAAATGTTCGATACCGTTCGGCAACAACTTGCGGAGGCCTTCGGCGGCATAACGTTTTACAGGAATGCACCCGCGGAAGGAAATTGGGTATCCGGAGCTGAAATGGAGCGTGATCAGATCGTTGTGGCGGAAGTAATGACAGAAAACCTCGACCAGCTATGGTGGCGGGTTTATCGCCATGAATTGGAGTGCGCGTTTGGCCAGCAAGAGATTGTCATTCGAGCGTTGCCGATCAAGCGGCTTTAAGTTCTTTCGCCGTCGCTGGAAGCATTGTTGATCAGGTTCACAAAGCAAGGATCGGGCTGCCAAGGCAGGCCTGTATCGAGCTGAAACTCGCCCCTGCCCGCAGTGACAAAACTTGAACCCATCAATCGATGGGAGAATGAAGGTGGCGTAATTGCACACTCACCTTTTGAGCACTCCTTTTGAGGCTTCGTCGAAGCCCGATATGGCGCGCACTCCGCTCCTTTTTTGCGAGGTGTCGGTGCGCATTCGGCCCAAACTCGCAATCCAAGATCTTGGCCTCCAAGATCTCGCCTTCACACGAAGGGTCTTGGGGCCATTCCTTTTCATGCCCCCAAGATTTCGCGGAAGCAGTTTGCTTCGTTTAGACACGACGGTCGCAGCATCTCGTTGTTCAACCGGAGGAACTAAAGCTCGCCCTAAACGGCGCCCAAAACACTCAGGATAGTACCCTAGCCCTGCAGGCAAGTTTTTAAGCCGAGTCGTCCGACGGAACCTTTCTCCTCACCAAAGATTACATAACATATAGCTAAATTAGTGAGGTCGAAATGAACACGATACATAGACTTCTGATAAGCACCGGTCTGACCGTGGTGTCGGCAGGTTTCTTATTCATAGCCGTCCCGGCGCAAGGGCAAATCGCCGAGCGCTCCATTTTCCCGGGTCAGTGTGGTCCGATTGGAGACGCAAACAAGATCAATGGAGCCGGAGGAGCACAATGTGAGCGATTGCCGGCGACAAACGCAATCGCCCCGACAACGAATGGCACAACGGATCGGACCGCCACCGGTCCGGGCGGTAACACCAACCCGGGTACCCCTGTTAGCGGCGGTGATCCCGGCACCGGCAGTGGCGGTGATCCCGGCACCGGCAGCGGCGGCGATCCTGGCACCGGCAGTGGCGGCGATCCCGGCACCGGCGGCGGCGGTGATCCTGGCACTGGCAGCGGCGGTGATCCTGGCACCGGCAGCGGCGGTGATCCGGGCACCGGCAGCGGCGGCGATCCTGGCACCGGCGGCGGTGATCCCGGCACCGGCAGCGGCGGTGATCCTGGCACCGGCAGTGGCGGCGATCCTGGCACCGGCAGTGGCGGCGATCCCGGCACCGGCAGTGGCGGCGATCATGGCACCGGCAGCGGCGGGGATCCCGGCACTGGTTCAACGGGTGATTGAATAACAATCAAAAAATCCCGCCCCCCCCCCGCGGGCCTACTTGCCCGCCCTCTGGAGGGGCTGTCTTTTACCGTTGCCTACCACTCCAAAAACTATGCGCCTGATGGCCTTAGCGAAACTGAGGCCCAGCGCCATCGCCGCAACAGAGACAGGAACGGATTAAGGTCGGGAAGCAGAAGCCCAATTCGGGCCCAGCGCTTTTCCAACCTCCTGGCCCAACAAAGCACTTTCCCGGCCCCGTCGTTGACTTCAGGACCGTTTCTTATTGGGAGGCCAGGAACCTTTTCATAACGCAAGCGTTTCTCAATTGTCCTGATCCCGTTTCCCCGATCGAGATCAGGCCCGAGCTTCACGATTGTCCCCAAGTGAAGTCTCTTCGATAAGCGCCTCTGGCCTCGTCGTCCCGCGACGGGGCCATTCCTTTTTGTGATCGCTCGGTCGCTTCCAGGCTCCGTTTCTCCGTGCCAGCCCCTAGCAATAGACTATTCGCGCAGCGATTTTATTACTCCGCCCTGGACTGACAACGACACCAGAACAGCCTTTCCGTCCCTGCGGTTCGCTTTCAGACGCGGGGCCAAGATCCTCCACATGGGACCTTGGTCCCACAGGCGCTGACAAAGGTCCCATGCCAGGCGTCGGACGGAACCATTTCCCTCACTCAAGTTTATTTTGCATGAAGCTAATTTAGTGAGGCTAAAATGAACGCGATACGTGAACTTCTGATAACCACCGGTCTGGCCCTGGTGTCGGCCGGGTTTTTATCGACAGCCACCCCAGCACAAGGACAGATGATTGAGCGCTCCGTTTTCCCCGGGCAGTGCAGTCCCCGTGGGCCGGCAAACCGGATGGTCGAGGCTGCAGAAGAACAATGCGAGCCGCTGTCGGCCGCGGTGACAAGTGCAATCGTCCCGACAATATCGAAAGGCAATCCGGGTAAGACCGACACCAAAACGGGTGCTGGCAGAAACCCAGGCACCCCATCTACCGGTGGCGGCGGCCCCGGCGCTGGCGATCCGGGCCACGGCAATGTCGGCGACCCCGGCACGGGCGATGGTGATCCGGGCCACGGCGGTGGTGGCGACCCCGGCACGGGCGGGGGTGATCCGGACCACGGCGGTGACGGCGACCCCGGCACGGGCGGGAATGATCCGGGCCACGGCGGTGGCGGCGACCCCGGCACTGGTGACGGTCCCGCTCACGGTAGTGGCGATCCCGGTCACGCAGGTGAATGACCAGATTAATCGTGTCCAGCGGGTTACGCGTGAGCTTCGCTCCTATCGATCCGGGCGGCCGCTCAGTTCCCCGCCCTCAGAGTAGGGCCAAACATGACTGAAGGCGACGTCAGATGGACGCCAGCGAAATCCCGTTCTTCGTCTCTGACCTCATCGAAGCAGCATGCGACTCCTGCTGTCGGCCACGACAGCTACGTGATTGGCGAAGTTCAGGAGGACTCTTCAACGCAGGAATTGCTGAGCCGAACGGAGATCGCGCCACCTGAGGTGGGGAGTTGGTGGCCGATCGGCCTATAGAGCTAGTCAGCATTCGCGCCCATCGTGTCCTTGACGAGGCAGAATTGAAGGTGGGAAGCCACCTTTTTCGTCGGCCGAGGTTACAAGGTCTGCTTCTGATCTCTCGTTGACACCGCAGCCTTGTGGGCTCGTCAGTCGCCTTTCGGGGCCAGCTTTTTCGCGATCAAACCTCCGTATGCGGAACCCGCCCCACCCAGGCCCGTTGTACTGGAAAGGAGTATCGCTATGGCAACCAAAGACACCAATGCAAAGCCTGAGCAGGCGAAGCCGGAAGACGTCCATCACCCCGCCGATCGCAAAAAGCACCGCGACGAGGAATCGATCGCGCCGCCAACCGTTCAAGGTCCTGACGCCAAGGATACGAGTGAAAAACCGGAAGTGAACCCTGTCACTGGTGTAGCGACCTAAGCTCAGGCCTCTTCTACTTGTCTTGCGCGACCGTTCTGGCATCTTTGTCGTTGCTGTTATGCCGACGACCGCCCTCGGCCCGTTAACGGCTCGACCCCTGTTTCCTAGCGCACGCCGTGACCCGTCAAGAATGACGAGGGCTTTGCGAGAGCATTTTGTCGCAAATGCCGACAATGTTGATGCTCGGGGTCGTTCTCGTTGCCTGCATTGGTGTGGGCACGTCGTCTGTGTCCTTTTCCGTTCTCAACGCGTCCGCCGTCATTCGTCAGGCGGTCAGCACAACCTTGATGCAACCATCCCTCTTATCGCGGAAGGTCTCGTAGAGACCGGGACCATCCTCAAGCGTCGCACGGTGCGTGATGATAAAGCCAGGGTCGATTTCGCCCTCTTCGATCCGGCGAAGCAGCTCGAGCGAATAGCGATTGACGTGCGTCTGCCCCGTGCGGATGGTCAGCCCTTTATTCATCGCCGCGCCGAACGGAATTTTGTCGAGAACGCCCCCGTAGACGCCAGGCACGGAGACGATTCCCCCCGGCCGACACGCCATAATCGCCGCGCGCAGCACGTGGGGTCGGTCGGTTCCCATCAGTGTCGCTGCTTTAACTTTGTCAACGATGGCGTCGAACGAGGCGGTGGCATGAGACTCGGCGCCAACTGCGTCGATGCACTTCTCCGCGCCATGCCCGCCAGTCATTTCCTTGATATAATCGGGAATCGTGCAGTCGATTTCATCGAAATTGATGATTTCGGCGCCAGCCGACTGCGCCAGAGCGAGCCGCTCCGGTACATTATCAATGGCAATGACGCGGGCGGCGCCCTGCATGAATGCGCTTTTAATGCAAAACTGGCCGACCGGGCCACATCCCCACACCGCGACAATGTCGCTGGCTTCGATCTCGCAATTCGCAGCGGCCATCCAACCGGTTGGAAAGATGTCGCCGAGAAAGAGAGCCTGCTCATCGGTCATTCCGCCCGGAATGATGATAGGCGAAATATCGGCATAGGGGACGCGGACGTACTCGGCCTGACCGCCGGCGTAAGCGCCGGTTAGATGAGAATAGCCGAACAGACCCGCTGTCGGATAGCCGAATGCCTTCGCCGCGTTCTCGGGGGTGCGATTGCTGCGCTCGCATAGAGACCAGTTGCCTTTGAGACATTGCGGACATTCGCCACAGCAAATCGTAAAGGGCACGACGACCCGATCACCAACTTTGAGCTTCTTGTTGTCGCTCCCGACTTCGACGACCTCGCCCATGAACTCGTGACCCAAGATGTCGCCCTTTTCCATGAATGGGATGTATCCGTCCATAAGATGAAGGTCCGAGCCGCAGATTGCGCAGGCCGTCATCTTGATGATCGCATCGCGGGTGTCCTCGATCTGCGGGTCGGGGACGCTGTCACACCGGATGTCGTTCTTACCATGCCAGCAAAGGGCTTTCATCGTGATCTCCTTTGGATCAGTTGGGTCAGACCTGCCAAGCACCTTGGTCTTCGTCGTGACGACGAGCAGTAGAGCAAGCAGAGCGATAGTGAAATCGCGGCGCCCGCCTGCACGTCGATCAGCGATGCCGAGGCAGCCATTGCCCCGGCAAAAAGGACGTCGAGGAAGAGGTAGAATGCAAAAGCTTAGCTGAAGGACCCTCAGGAAAGCGTTTCGAGGTCATCCCGTTGTCGTCCACCAAGGGCGGCTGCGGCACTCGCTATGAATGCTCCGATGATGAGAGATAAGGCGCCGACAAGGGCAAATGTCGCAGCCGCCTTTCGGGCAGCGTCAGCAGCTTTCTGAGCGGCGACCTTGGCCTCTTCGATCCGCGCAAGTACCGTATCGACCCGGGTTGTCGCATCGGCCTGCGATAACCCGGTACGTGCCGCGACCAACTGGACCAGATACGTCTTGTCCTCCGGCGACATTTCGCCAGCCGCAGCGCTCGCGACCAGAATTCGGGAAGCTTGCGCTGCTGCGGCTCCATCGCCCTCGGCGCCCGGCGCCGTCAGGCGAGCGGGATCGGTTGGACGGAAAAGGGAGTCCACAAAATAAGACGGCATCCCGTTCGAATCGCCCACCTCAGGACCGCTCGTTGCGCCCGCTGACGCCCCAAGGGCCGCGCCTGACGCGACTGAGGAAACTGCCTTCACCCCCGTTCCGACTGCAGCGGAGGTTGCGGAGCCGAGGACGAACACGACAAGCATCGTTGCTAGCGCCCAGGCCAGAAAGCCATGCGCTGTATCACGGAAAAAGGTCTCGTCGGTATGAAGCCCGACCCATTTGGTGCGCAAGCGCCCGGTCAGATAGCCGCCCAGGCCCGACGAGAGCCATTGGACGATCACCAGCCAGATGGCGCTTGAGACCGCGAAAGTGGTGGCGCTGGCGGATTCCCCAGACCACGGTGATATCAATGTAAGGCCAAGGCCGGAGCCAACGAGCATGAGAATGAGCGTCAATGTAGAGGCCGCGAAGGCACCTGCAATGATCGGCGCCCAGCTGACGGCTGGAACAGATGATTCGGCCGGCGTTGAAACATCGGCAAGCACTGACGGTGCCATGGCAGCCTCCTATCGCATGAAAAGCATCAACAGAATAATGATCGGTATCGGGACACCAAGTAGCCAGAGTAGAATACCGCGACCCATCGACGTACCTCCTTAAGCTAAACGCGGCCCAACCGCTGCTAACCATGAAACCAGATCGTGATTGTTCTGGAGCGGTTACGGTTGAAGAGCGCCATCACCCAAACATTGCCGCATGAAAAGGTTCCATGCCCGTCGGCAAAAAGGGTGATGAGATGCATCGGTTGCGTGCAGTCTCCAACGGCAGGGGCGTTGTGGTCGTCCGGTCGTGTGCCGTCGCAATGCGCCACCGACCGTCCGACGCCGATGCGAAATGAAAAACCAACTATGAGCGCGGCTTTTCGTTGAGGTGGTCTACTCGGCCGCCCGCTCGGACGCCTTCGGGTTTGCCGCAACTTCACCAAGTGCCGTCAACTTCTGATCGGTGGCGATCTCCTCCTGGAGATTAGCGTCGAGGAGCGGGACGGCCGCATCGAGGCCAAGCTGGGCGGCCCACGATTTGAGCGCCCCATAGCGGGCAATTTCATAGTGTTCGACGGCTTGGGCCGACGAAATGAGGCCGGCATCAAGTGCGGCCGTGCCCTTGTATTCTTCCATGATTTCTTCGCCTTCGGCGATGAGCCCTTGGATGGCTTCGCAGGTCTTGCCGCGGGCAGATTTGCCAATCAGTTCGAACACCTGCTCGAGACGCTCGATCTGTCCTTCAGTCTCATCACGATGCTGCAGGAAACCAGCTTTGCCCTCTTCCGAATGGGCGGCGCGGGCCATTTTAGGAAGGGCCTTCACGATTTGCTTTTCGGCAAAGTAGATATCTTTCAGCGTGTCAAGGAAGAGGTCGTTCAATGTCTTCTCAGCAGGCATTTTAGGGTCCGATCATTTTATTGAGAGAGACCTGCCCAACCATCGAGCAGGAAGCACGTTCCGTGGGTCAGGAAATAATCACGGGCTGTTGACACTGCCGGCAACGGCACCTCTGTTGCCGCTAGCGCGCGCCACGGTCCGCTCCTAGCCGTCGCTCACCGAGCCATCCGCAATCCCCCCAGATGCCGTCAACGTTGACGATTTGCTCGTCTCTGGATCATCGCGGCTAACGCAGCGAGTCGACTCAGAAGACAGCAAACGCCTAGCCCTACAAGCGCGGCAACGTCGCCCTTCGGGGCCTCAACACCCCGTCCGCACGTGGCATGAGGAACTTTTCTCGCCGTTCGCGACTGGATGCCCAAAACATAACTTAGGAGGCACGTCGTTGGATTTCGAAGCAATAGGGCGCTCGCGCTTACTGATACAATTGCCCACGTATCGTCCCCAGATCGAGCTTTTGCGCGTTCCCGAGCTGAAAGATCTCCTGCGCGCGTACGGATTTGCGGCTCATCAGCGCGACCAGGTGCGGGCAGTTGAAGGCCGGAATTCCAGTCATGTGGCCGAACTCGACTCCGATTGCGCGCGGATCGAGGTCGATGTCACCCGATTGCTTAAGAACGTGGTCACGACACGCTAGGCGCCATCCCTCCGGTTCTGAGGTTGAAGCGACTGCGCGGCAGCCCGTGTATCGATATGACAGTAGGAGAACATCACATGCCAAATTTCTACTTCAGGACAACTGATCAGGAAGGGTTCAGCGCCGAAGATCGGGCGTTCGAATTCGCAGATGAACAGGCGGCGATCAAGGAGGCAAAGGTCACCCTGGCGGAGATGGCGGCTGACGGCCTTCCGCAGGACCCAATTTCTATGATCAGCATCCAAGTTCTCGATCAGCATCATGCCCTGCTGGTGGAGCTGAGATTGGTTCTCGAAGTCATTCCGAACACAACTAAGGTGACTGCTGCCGATCGATAGATCGCCTCAAGATTATGCAGTGGAACTATCGGAGCAACAAATGATAGGCCGGGCGGCCCAACTGCATCTGAGACCGTCCGGCCTCTTTTACCGCACCCGCAACACTTGCTCGCACAGATCGTTTCGGATGGCAGTGGCGGCAACGCCCGCCTGCCCCATTGCGCGACTGATTTGGTCCAACCCCTGTACAACGTCCCCCGCCGCGTACAAGCCGCTCACGGTCGTCCTTTGATGGGCATCGACGGACACGCATCCTTCACGTGATAACCGAGCGCTCAGTCGCGATGCTAAATCCGACCGCACGTCCGAGCCCAACGCTGGATAGACCGAAGCAAAGAAGAGACGATGGTCTGGTGTGTTTATGACGAGAAGATCGCCCGCGATTTCGATGGAACTCACGGGACCGCGCTCCAGCTTGACGCCGATCTCCTGAAGTTCAGAAATCTGCGTCTCATTCAAATGAGGCCTATCCTCGCACGAGATAATGGTGAGGTGGCGCGTATAGCTTCTCAAGAAAATCGCCTCTTGGAACGCTCTCGTCCCAACCCCTATAACGCCTACGGTTTTATCCGTAACCTCGAACCCATCGCAAACCGGACAGTACCGCAGAAGCCCCCGGGCTAGCGCGTCATCATGAACGGCCGCCGGCATCTGCGGTCGCCGATTGATGACCCCGGTCGCCAGAAGCACCGTTTTCGCCCTCCAATGACCAATCGGGGACATCGCCTCGATCAGCGAACCTCTCTTGCGCAGTTCCGTAATCTGACAATACCTCACATAGGCCCCGTATCGCTCCGCTTGCGTTCGCATACGAGCCAACAACTCTTCGCCACTCACACCGTTTGGGAAGCCCGCATGATTGTGGGACACGGGAATACTGGCGGCGCGGCTTGCTTGATCGTCGAACACCAAAACGGAGAGGTGGTAGCGTGCCAAATATATAGCAGCGGTAAGGCCCGCTGGCCCACCGCCAACGACGATGCAGTCATAGATTCGTCCATTCGAGGACTGGTTCATGGGCAGATCCCAGCAGGAATTGCGGCCTAATAGGGTTCAACTGTCTAAGAGAGCAACGGTTCCCTCTGAGCGCCAATGCACCCTCTATGGCTTGGTGCGCGATCCTCTTTTCCGGCGGGGCCTTGCTGATTTATGGGTGAAACGCACGCGTCACGTAATGATGCGCGTCCCCGAAGCTAGCGAGCTACCCAGCTGCCCTCTTCCGACGAAAACCCTGAATTTCTACTGAAAGTTTGATCGCTAATACGCGCCGAACGGCGTGAGAACGGGGCGTGTACAAAAGTGGATTTCTAATCCCTACGGGTTAATGAACATTCGACCCTCTTTTCCGTTACAATCTAGCGGCGGTTGAGAGCCAAGCATCCAGCGCTTCTTACGCGCAGAACAGTTCGAGAACGTCGCTCTTATAGAAAAGCCCCATTTTTCCCCGCAGTTTCTAGGGTCAGCCGGGTCAGCCGAAAACGCGGAGCGGGCCGGCAAACAGACCACGTTGCCAATAAAAAAGGCCGGGCAAAACCCGACCTTCTACACACGCCTCAGCGGCACTGCCAGTACATCCGTGGTCAGTGGCCAGAAGCGAATTTTTTAGGCAGCTGCGAGGTTGTCAGCTGCGTTCTTGCCAGAGCGTGCGTCCCGAACGATGTCAAAGGTGACCTTTTGGCCCTCGACAAGCGAACGCAGACCGGCTCGTTCGACAGCAGATGCGTGAACGAATACGTCCGTCCCGCCGTTCTCGAGTTCGATAAAGCCGAAGCCCTTAGCGCTATTGAAAAACTTTACGGTTCCAGTGTTCATGACAATTCCTTTCAAAATCATGATTGAAGACCCCGACCGACATTGTGACAGCCAAGGCAGATAGATCGACTTTGAGAGGGAAGGTCGGCTTGAACGCGAAAGGCGAGAAAACAAAGCTCAACAAGCAAATATCGATGCCTGCGTATTTATAGACCGAATGTGTCGCTAGCAAGTCGATGGGGACTTTATCTTCGCATCGCGCACAGGCAGTCACTTATTCGAGCGGCGCACGAACCACTCCCATCGGACGCCGCGGTCTGGCATTTGCTGCATGACGAGCTCGGCAGATCGCTAGCGGAAGAAGTTCCTGCCGAGTGTCAGCCTCGACTTTGATGAAGAAACGCGCCATTTCGTGTAGGTCGGCGACAGCCGGCGCTTCGCGCCCCAGCCGTCGTATAGGCCCCAGACCGACGGGTATGGGAGGTGAAGCTTGATCATGCTGGCACCTTGACCGAAAGATCGGAACAATCCCAACGCGAGATCAGTTGCCCTCCTAAACAGGAGTCCATCATGATGCCTACCGAACCGATCCCGAGGCCGCCCCAACCTGATTTCCCGCCGGACATGCCCCCGGACGTGCCACAGCCACCGATCGAGGAACCGGAGCCCGACATCCTTCCTGACGAAGTTCCCAACCCGAACCCGGATGAGAACGACACGCCACCGAAGCTCAACGTCTGACGGCGGGGAGCAAGCATAAAGAAAAGGAACAGCCGTGGTTGAGAGCTGGAACAAGTGCGTGATCATCGAACTTCCCGAGCTCGACGGGGCGCAGATAGTCTGGACACCGAACAAGGCCACGGTCCTGCTTGGTGAAAACTGGCCCGCCGCCTCGGGCGTCGCTTACTTCGACGCCGTTAATAAATGCAGGGACGCAATGGTTGGTACCTACCCATGGGAACAAGCCCGAGTAGCGTTCGTCGCGGCGATCGCCGAGGCCAAGGTTACAAGATTGCGCTGAATTGACTCTCGTCATGCTGCCCACCCGCTTTTCGAGGGAGTCCAGAGACCGATTGCTCCGGTCACAGGCAATGGATCACCGCCAGCTTCTGCAGTTTCACGCCATCGACCCAGTGCATCCTGATCCCGATGCCGAAGATCTGAGCTTCGAGCTCGGCGAGTTCGTCCGTGAGGAGTGTGATCTCGTTCACGCCGTCCGCCTCTTAAAAATTTCGCGAAAAACACGGAACCACCTGCGCACGATTTGCATTCATAGCCCCGGTGAGACAGGGAAATTCGAAATGCTTGCTGCGACCTGGGATAGCACCCTTATAATTTTGCTTCCGGGAATGTCCCGTGCGATAGAGATCAAAGACGCTCGAAACGCCATGTTCGTCCTGGCCGAGAGATGGCCGGTGACCTACGGCCCGGCCTTTCAGCGCGCCCTCGCCTTCTGCGCTCGCGCAACCGAAGGAAAATGCTCTCCAACGCGGGCTAGACTGGCTCTCCTTGCCGCAGCTCGTGAGGCGAAAGTGGCTGTTGTTGAACAACACGATCATTTCGGGGGAGTCGGTCATCGGCGCGTCCTCCAGACTTCCTGCGGGTCGGTGTCTTCCGCTGCCATCTGCTCAAACGCAGCGGCCTGACGTGCCTCATGCTCTGCCAATCCACTCTTCCGTCAAACCATCAATGGGTGCGTATTTTTGGGCGAATGCTCGCGAGCCCGGCCAGCATACGTTGGCCATGTCCGCGTTAGCTCGACCCTCCTTTGTCGCATTCGGTAGTCTGCCCAGGCAGAAACGCTCGAGCCCTTGGAATCGAGCATTCTAAGCATTGGACGTCTTCACTTGTCCCGCGAAAACACCCTTATTGCCCCGCAACAGATCGGCCCTAACAGCTGTCAGTAGACTAATCGCGTTCGTATCGTTCCAGGAATTTCGCGTAGAGCCTGAAGAATTTCGTCGGCATTTTCGGAAATGCCATCGGCCTCGACCACCACATAGCCCGTGTCGCCAAGCGTCTGAAGAAACTCAGCGACGATGTTCAGCCCGCGCGACGAGAAGATCTCGTTGAGTTGGATGAGCATGCCGGGGCGGTTTTCATGCACGTGAATGAAACGCGTGCCGTTCGGGCGCTCGGGCAGTTGCACTTGCGGAAAGTTGACGGCGCCCATTGTTGAGCCGATGTCGGAATACTCGACCAGCTTCCTTGAAACTTCTCCGCCGATGCGTTCTTGGGCTTCCTCAGTGGAGCCGCCGATATGCGGCGTCAGAATGACGTTGCTCAAACCTTGCAACGGCGTCTCAAAACGCTCCTTGTTCGATGCCGGCTCCTTAGGGAACACGTCCACCGCGGCACCCGCCAGATGCCCGTCGTTAAGGACTTTCGCAAGCGCATCGAGATCGACCACCGTCCCGCGAGAATTGTTAATGAAGATGGCGCCCTTCTTCATGCGGCGCAATTCGGTTTCAGTGATCATGTTATGCGTCGAGGGTGTTTCGGGAACGTGCATTGTCACATAATCAGAGATCTCGAGAAGGTCGCCGAGCGAGGCCATCGACTCCGAATTGCCCCGGCGCAGCCGATCTGAAAGATCGAAGTAGCGCACGACCATGCCCATGCTTTCGGCAAGCGCGCTGAGTTGCGATCCGATATTGCCGTAGCCGACAATTCCAAGCGTTTTGCCGCGGACCTCCCGGCTGCCGACAGCGGACTTCTCCCACCCACCTTGATGCGCCGAAGCCGAGCGCGGAAAGATCTGCCGTGTCAGCATAATAATTTCGCCGATCACAAGCTCGGCCACCGATCGCGTGTTTGAATAAGGTGCATTGAACACCGGAATGCCGCGCCGCCGCGCAGCATCCAGATCGACTTGGTTCGTACCGACGGAAAAACAGCCGACGGCGATCAATTTCTTGGCGGATTCGAAAATCTCGTCCGTCAACTGCGTGCGGGAACGAATGCCGATGATATGAGCGTCGGCGATGTGGCGCTTAAGATCCTGGTCGTCGAGCGCCTTCGGCAAATGAACGAGGTTGGTGTAGCCGGACGAAGAAAAGTAGTCCACAGCGGTCTGGCTAATACCTTCTAGGAGAAGCACGGAAATTCGCTCGCGTGGGAGAGAAAGTTGGCGGGTCATAAATGTTGCTCCGATGTCCGGAAGGTCGAAGTGGCTTCAGCGTCTATGAAGATTTAAGCGGCCGGACAGGCAAATATCAACACACTGATACGGCAAAAAAACTCAAGGTACTGCGGTGCTTGCTAAGGCCTGCACCGGTGAAGGACCGGGGTTCCGTCGCATCGACCGACGGGCGCTCACGCCACAGTTGGTCCATCTGATCCTGAAATGCCGGTGCAAGCAGGCCTGCCCTCGACCCCACGTTGTTCTCGGCTCACGGAATGAGATCGGGTATATTACTGAGGCTGCCCGCCCCGGCATTCCCCTCCCCGAAGCGATCCGGCCCATTGCGAGCAATTGCAGGCACTATGTCTCTCGTCGCGAGAGTTTGCGAATACGGCTGAGCCTTCGAAAACCGACCGCCTCAAACACAGTTTCATGGAGATGGCTTGCAAGGACCTACATTTCGTGAATGAAAGAAGTCCGCAATGCGTCCATTGCTGTCTGGGAAGGCGCCAAGTCACGGAAAATGGCTGCGTTCGCCATTTGGCCCACGGATGGGAATGGTCAAGCCATAAGAACCTATGCCATGGGTGCGGACGGATCTGACCGGTGCTCGAAAAAGACCAGTCCACGGGCAGGAACCCCAGCGGATAATGTCGAGGACCGGAGCTACGTCAAAGTAGCCCGGTTCGAGATAGGTCGTAACCCAGGCCTCTGGATAGGTGGTGCAATAATACGGGTACGAATGAGAAGCTCCTCCGGCCCAGACAAGAAACGTCATGTGAGACACGCCGTATCGCCCGCAAAGCCTACTCAAAGCGGGCGAGAGGTCGTCCTGATACTTCGCAGCCCGTAGCGTCCTCAACGACAGGGACAGTATGCGATGGTCGCCCCTCAGACGAGCGCTTCGAAATTCGGACATGACGTCCCGCGCCTTGGCACCGGGGTTAGATCCTAACGGCAGAATATCGCAGCTCGAATTGTAGGAATCGACAGTGTGCGACGCGCGAAACACCGTTCGCGGGGTTGGGCGCAACATAGCAATAGGGAACTTCCTTCGGGCAACTGTAATTTCGAGAAGCCTATGTGCCCTATTTATCCAAAGTCTCGGCCGACAGGGACCAACGTTCCGGTAGGAGTACCCCGCTCCGTCAGGAGATGACACAATTATCGGCTATCGCGAAGGCCTCACCGATCGCGGGATCCGTAGGGAACTGAAATAATTCGCGTATTCTCAAACCATAAAAACGCATTAGCAAACAACCTGTTAATGGCATAACGCGGATTACGAAACTGCAACATTTGCTGGGTGTGCGACACCTTGGCTGGCTTCCCCGTCGCAGACTAACCGCATGCCGCGCTCGATGGCCTCTCGAAGAAAGTATCAAGCGTCATCGTGAACTGGTCCTTAGGACCAGTTTTACATGTCGCCTGACAAGTGCAGAGGATCTTGAAGTCGGTGCGAGCAGTGCATTCTGGCTGCGGCAGGAAACAATATCGATCGGCGGACATGGCACGCGAAGTATTGCCAGCCTTTCGCTAGCTCACCGCGACCCGGTCCTATGCGAGGAACATTTCGCAAGGCTCTCTGTTCGGTCTGCTCACAGTCACAGCGGCTGCGGCGGTGCCCGGCTAGAATCCTGGTCGCACGTTTATGGAGAACACTTGGAAGCAACGCTGCTCATCGGCTATCTCGCCTCAATTTGCTCAGTGGGTAGCTTCGTTCCGCAGGCATGGAAGGTCGTAAAAACAGGCGATACCTCGGCGCTCTCTGCCCGGATGTACGTTCTCACCGTTACCGGTTTTGCGCTGTGGACTGTCTTTGGTGTCCTCAAAGGAGAGTGGCCGATAATTATCGCCAATGCGATTTGCTTTTGCCTTTCAGCATTCATCCTTTTGCGGAAGCTTGGAGGCTGCGAGCGCGGGAATAGAAGAGATGACCGCAAGGTTTGAAGCGATTCATACCGTCGTATATCGGAGACTCGGCGCATTCGCGGGATGGCCCGCGAATTACGGCGTGTGGGCGTGGGGAGACGAAATTGTCTGCGTCTTTGCCACAGGCCGTCTAGGAAGGGAAAGCGAAAACCTTCATCTCGAAGATCAGCATCACGCGTTCACTCCGGTTCAGGCGAGAAGCCTCGATGGCGGCCTGACTTGGCAGGCAGAACCATTCTGTGGGAGCGTACCGGGTGCGCGCAGTCTTTCGGCGGACGAACATGTCACGAAGGACTTGGAAGCAGGACCCAATGTGGACCCGGCGTTTGATCTCATTACTCTCCCCACCCCGATCGACTTTGCCGATGGCGAGCAAGTCGTCATGGCAGCCCGCACCGGGATATCGGGGCGATCAGTGAGCTGGTTTTACGTCAGCAAGGACCGTGCTCGCTCGTGGAATGGGCCTTTTAGGTTCGAAGGGTTGAAGTCTCACGAAGAGGCGCTCTCTGCGCGTACCGACATCATAACGCTGGGCCGACACGACGCTTTGTTTATGCTCACCGCGCCGAAAGCCGATGGGACGGAAGGTCGTATCCTTTGCGCCCGCACGCAGGACGGAGGATTGAGTTTTTCCTCGGAAGGATTCGTCTGGGATGAACAGACGGGGTACGCCATCATGCCGTCGTCGACGCGCCTCGCAGACGGCACGATTTACACAGTCGTTCGTCGTGGGGCCCATGATCGGTTCTGGCTGGAGGCATATCGGTCAGCGGATCTGGGGCGGACTTGGTCCTGTGTCGGTACGCCAGTTCGGAATACGGGGATCATGGGCAATCCGCCTGCGCTTGTCGCTCTGCCCGACGAAAGATTGGTGCTGCTCTACGGTTTTCGAGATCCACCCTTCGGACTAAGCGCTGTCGTCAGCCGCGATAGGGGCGGAACATGGACCGAACCGGCGGTTCTCCGCGATGATGGCGACGATGCGGACCTAGGTTATCCATGCGCCTTGGTTAGACAGGACGGCAAGATTATTGTTGTATACTACTTCAACGATCGAGATGGCCCGGAGCGCTTTATCGCAGCTTCTATCCTAGAAGTACCGACCTTAAGTTGAGACTCAATCCATTTGGGCACCCGTCGGACTGGCATGCATGGGAATTCAGACGAAGGTCGCACACGTCAACGACTTTGACAGTATCGCATCGGCCCGAGGTCTGATCGGGACACGTCGTGCTTGGCTTTGCTGAAAGGGAGGTCCAGCCACAGCGAAATCGAAACGAAAAGGAAATCCACATGCGATATTTTGTCAGGACGGCCCTTGCGGTAGGCCTCCGGGAACTTTCGAGCCGAATCTAGCTTTAGGGCTGGGAAGGCTAGAGGTGAACCATGGCGAACTTCAACAACATTCCCGTCGCAGATTTCGCCTACCGACTTGAGGCGATGACCAAGGACGAAGTCTTTTCGGTCATGACTGATCTGGAGGCTGCGAGTGAACGTGTCGAAGGCGCGGAACGCGACGAGGTGTTGGCGCGCATTGTAATAACCGAAGAAGAAATTGAAAAGCGATTTCCGGGTCAGTTGCTCGCGCCATATCGCGAGT
The DNA here is from genome assembly GCF_014852195.1 of Ensifer sp. ENS08. Taxonomy (NCBI): domain Bacteria; kingdom Pseudomonadati; phylum Pseudomonadota; class Alphaproteobacteria; order Hyphomicrobiales; family Rhizobiaceae; genus Ensifer; species Ensifer sp. ENS08. The sequence goes on along the minus strand of NZ_JACVBF010000020.1, from coordinate 78,187 downwards.
GGAAGAGACGCAACCGGTGAGATGGATGCACGGGTAAGGAGCGCCTGACAAGGAGTTGGGACACACAGCCAGGCGATGACGGCGCTCGGTCTTTCCAGCCCGCGCGGATCGATGAAACCTGGCTCGCAATCATCAATACCGGGTGTGATCGCTTTGCATAAGACGCATCTCAACTTCGCAAACCATTCCCGAACGGGGCCCGAGGAACCTATTGGCTTGGCAGCCGTTGATTCGGGGAAAGGAAGGTGACATGAACCAGATTATCTATCTCGTCGGCCTCGTCGTTATCGTGATCGCAATTCTAGCCTTTTTCGGGATCGGTTAGATTGATTCACAGGGACCCCAGGTGCAACCGATGCGTTCACGAAACGTCGTCTGGCCATTGTCTCGGCAAGAATGCTCCGCTGACGGATCAGCGATTCTTGTGCCGTGCCTTCCGTAGCTCTGCGACTTTGCGATCCAGATCCACTTTGTACGGTCCGAATTTTGCAAAGAGTTCGCGCGCGGCCAGTGGTTGGAGCCCATGCTGCGCGATAAACTCATTCAGGTCGTAACGCGCATTCCAGCCACGCACTACCTTACTGTATTGCTCTTTGGTGTCTTCGTAGCGCATGGCAAGACTTTCAAACTTAGGAGGGCTGTAGTACGGTTCGCATCCGTCGAAGCACCAACTCGAGTGCCACCGAATTGGTTCCAGTGATGCTGGCCTCCTCAACAGCCAGCACTGCGCGCCATGATAACAGCGCGCGCCGCTTAGCCCACGCCGGCTCATCAGAGCTGAAGGACATAATCGTTTTCGACGATCACGAACCAGTCGCGCGGGCGCTTTTGATCTTGCGCCATTCCTAGAATCCCTATGCCTGCCTATCGCTGCGCTCCGGATTGTTATCGGCTCAATCGCCGCTTTCATGTTCCTCACCGGCCGCTGGACGGTGAACCGTGCCCGGCTCGCTGAGATGTGCCGCGTATCATCGCGGGCGTGTGCCGAGTCAGTTTGGCTGGCCCTCTGTGAGCGAAAGGTAAAAGTCCTGACGCATGAAACTCGCCCGTTCCAAGTAAAAGTCCAGACGCTGAAATTTCGAAGCTGAGGCGCAGCGGCGCGTTGGCCGGAAAAGGAGACCGTAAGCGATAATCGCAAGGTGTCCGGCTTGAAACGATCCGGGAGCTCGCTCGGCACTGGTTTGAGCAGTACAGCCCGGAAGGCGATACCATGCTGCTGATTGGCGTCAATGTCAGCGCTGGTGCCGCCTCGGCTCGCACCCAAGCTTTATGTAACGGCCGATCGACCGAGGTAGGCGTCTGTCCCGGCGGTCCGCCGGAACCTGGGCATCTCTTCAGTTCTAAACGGGGTTTTGCGGTCCCATGACCGGAAACCAACTCGGCATCGACACAGATATGAGGAGGGAACGTGGCAAATCATCCCAAGCTCCGTTGACGCGCGGCCCCTTCAACACCATCTCCTGCGGAATGCCCAAGACGAAGACAAAGAGCAAGGAAAGTGACGATCCCGAACTGATCAGGGAGTGGCCGCTTCCCGTGGTGGCGACCCTCGGATCTGGTGTCAGGCTTAAGGGTATTCTGCAGGAATCCGGTCCCGGCTACCATCCACGATCCGGAAGTCGCTGGATATGCAGCCAGGCGGGCTGATCCTCGTCATGCCAGAGACTTCGAAGACAGCCTTCAGAGCTACGGCATCGGCCGTCTCCAGCGCGTTGGACGGCATCGCAAACCTTCCGATCATTCCTCGAGAGATCGAGGATATTCTGACGATCACGGCATCAGAGCGGAAGCGCTGGCTCGCAGACGGTCGTCTGCCCAGCGCCGGGACGCGAACGGTGAGGCTACAAGGACGCGCAAAGAAGATCACCTTTCACATATTCGATCCTCGTGTCGTCGAAGATCTACTCGACCGTGGTGCCGTCGATGAGTGGCGAGAAGAAGATATAGCGGCGAAAGCGGAAAATCGCAGGCGGGCCGCGTGTCAGGCGAAGTTGACGCGGTCGCTGAAGAAAAAGGAAAAAGTCAAACCAAGCGAACGAGCCGACGAAGCCGCGACCGGCCTGAGCGGATGGGACGAATTCGGGAGCGACGGTCTCCTTCGATAGGAGTGCCGTCGGTGGAACTTTCCTGCTGGTCGCGGACGGGCCGCTCCCAGTCCCTGACGTAAGCACGATGACAATTCGAGTAGAACGCGCCGACTTCCCAGTCAACGAGCGTCATGCTCGCGACGCCCCGTCGGCAGGCAATGGCGACCATATCAGACTGGTCCAGAGGTTTCCTTCATTTGCAACAACGCTACCCGCTTTCGTCGCCATTTACCTTGCACATCGCTATCCCCGCGTAAAAGAGGCGGTATCCAGCGGGGGCAGACAAAACGCACGATGCATCGCTTGGCAATCGCTTCTCCGCGCAGATGGAATCCTCACCCAGGAATTCCTCTCATCAGACCCGGGGCGAGCCATCTAGTCCGTCGACTCACGCTCGACGAACTTGTTGAAGCGGCTAGTCTTGCCGCCTTCCGTCTTCTCCTGATGAAGAAAGGCAAGCCGGCTGCTCTCGAAAATCTCGAAGAACTCATCCCAGTTGATCTCTTCAAGGTCCTCGTCCTTCTCGCCAAAGTCGATCCGAAGAATGCCACCCTTGCCCTTCGTGCGAACCGCAGCGGGCCGGCCCTTGCGCTGTTCAACCCATTTACGGATCACGTCATGGTCGGTGGTCGTCGAACTGCTCATTGGATTCCTCCCGTTTAGCAGTGGTTCCGATGGAGTGACAAACTTTTGGGGCCGGCCGTCGGTTCCGTGGAGCAGCTCGCTATTCGTGATTTTCGTAGCGTATTCAGCAGCCCAAGGCTCTCTGCGTACTTCGCGCCATTCTCCCCAGCGTCTGGACCTGCGCGAGGTTGCCCTCGTGATCGGCCTGTTTGACACGCCGAAACATGGCGTTCGCCGACGCCCGGCGAACGGCATCCTCCCTAGGCCTAGTGGTCGCGGCGTAACATCGCATTGACGGCCGCCAGGATCTCGGGGAATCCCTCCTCCGGTAGACGGTCGAGAGTCCATCCCCTCCCCTTTCGACAACATCATGCAGGTAGGCCACGACTTGGGCCTCGTTACGCTGGACGGCCTCTGCCACCCGCCGGCAATGTTCGAAATAGAAGCGACGGTCTTATCCGTCTGTGCCTCATAGCGACAAGCGGGGATCCTGCAAAGCATGCTTATGAGCCTGAAGGGCCGTTGCCCGTGCGCCTTGGCGGCCTATCCGCCAAGGCGTTACGCCTACTCTCTCGGGATCACGCTCTTCCTCCTTTTTCTCCGGAGCTTTGCGCGGAGCCACGGCAGTCCCGCGACGACGGTCTGACAACATGCGGGCAGTCCCAAATACTGGTTCGGTTCCAGAATTGAAATCTAGAATTCCTGTCCAGGGCTGCTCCCGTGATCCTCTCGATTTTTCTGCGCTTCGTGTCTCCAGAGTCAAAACCTGTTAACCCCCTCACCCCAAGAGGGGAGGATTGCCCTAGCAAACGGAACATTGAGAAGACGGAGCAGTTAATACCGGAAAGGAGACGTGACTATGGGTATTAACAAACCTCGGGACGGCGCGCCCGGTACGACCGACCAATCCCCCCGCTGGGAGGGCCCCAAAGAGTCTAGGCCGCGTGGCTATCTACCAGCCAAAGACGACCCCGACACGGCACGTGACGCCGTGGGCGAGACAAACAAGGACCCCGAGCGCAACCGCCCCTCCCACGCCTTGAAAGCGAAGGAACGCCGCGGTGGAGAATAAACGCGAGACCGAAGCGTTCGCCGCGTCCCAGGCGGGGTTCTCCCCATTCCAGGCGGACCGCGAGGCCTACGGGGTTGCCAGCGCGAACCGACCGTCATCACCGGCTCTCAGGATGCCGGGGAAAAAAGAATGGGACGTCGGCTTCGACAGCGAACCGCCAGATCGTTCGTGAAACAGTCAGTGAAAGTCGATCACTCCCGCGCATGTCGGCGCCGCCGGTGGGGCATGATCCATACGTGTCGATAAAGCCGTCTTCGCAGTCGTCCATAAACTATCGATCGAGGAACCACCCTTGCACCCGCACGCCCACCAACCAGCCAGAAGGGCCGCGAGCCTGTTAATCGGTCAGTGGTAGCTAAACGCAGCACCTCATCGCACACCTCGTACTTTTTCGACCGCCGTTTCCAAGTGCGAGTTTCTGGCATGGATTGCTGCGGGCCCCAATCTTCCACAGCTCAGTTTTTTCAGGGTAGGCTAGGCAAAAAAAGAACCGCCCGCGGCTTTGGCGGGCGGTCCTTCTTCACGTCAGAAAACCCAGCAGGTTCTACTCGCGAGCCGGCAGATCGGGATCTTCCTCATCGGGCTCCGGCTCCCGTGGGGAGATTTCATCTTCTTCGTCGTCGTCCAATTCCTCATCTGCGTTTTCTTCATCAGATCCGGGGAGGGGCTTTCGTGGATCCTGCTCATCGCTGTGTCGAACACCATTACCATTGCCCACGGGATCATCAGGTCGTTCGCGTCCTTGTCCGCTTGCCATCTTAAAGACCTCAACTCTTTCGATCGCTGCTACGGCTCGCGCCGGAGGCGCCACTGGATCCGCTTTTCTTGCCCCCGGACCCGGAGCTCTTCCCGCTTCCGCTTTCTCGGCTGCTGGATGCACGCTTGTTTTCGTTCTTTCTACCTTGCTCGCCAGCTTTTCGATTTTGCTCGCTGCTGCCGCCTTGGTTTGGCATTTTCGTTCTCCTCGGTTGGCGCACCACCGTCCACTCGGCTGGTGTACGCGCCCAAACACAGCCGAAAGGAAATGTTCCGCGGTCTCGGTGCTTTATCGCAGCGACACTGCACCATTCGTCATTTACTCCTCAGCGCCGCTGCAAAAATGGCAAACATTTTCATGTTATCTGTGTCCAAGATCGGCTCTCGGACTCAAACCCGTCCGGTGACGCCGGCTTGCAGAATCGATCGACCACCGGCCAGTCCTCGATTTGGGGCGATACGGATCAGCGCGCGGCGATAAAACCTCGATGGGTCAAGCCTTCACTATCGAGCGATCTCGCCGTCCGCGGTACTGCCCCCTTTCGGGCCGCACGCGGCCAGGTCGATCGTTCATCAAGGAACCAAGAGGAATATGATCATGCCTGCCGCAATCAGGCTGACTCCCGCCCAATTTCTCGTTGGACCGAGGAAGCCAAGGCCTTGTCCTTTTGGCTCAAGTGTCGGAGGTGCGCCATCGTCGGAAGTACGCGGACGGCTCAATGGGCGCCCCGCAAGTGCCTCCCAGCAAAGGAGAAGTACGCCGAGCACGATGCAAGCGGCACTGATTAGAACGAAAATTGACACAGAGACCTCCTCATCTGTTGCGCGTTCCCCGGCGATTTGGAAAAGGAGCACCGCATTCTCTTACCAATCCCGATGCTGCCACTCTTTGGGTTTCGCTAGGATCCAACTCGCCAAGCAGCAAATGGTTCTCCACGGACGGCTGACCAATCAGCAGCCGACCCGAGTAATGGTTGACGTCACCGAAACCATTCGGGCGGTTCCCAGGCGTCGGTTGCTGTCGGTCATCGCTTTTCCTGCGGGCACTTGCTTGCTCGCAACGAACGCGGAGCGGAGGAAGCCGGATGACGGGCGCTTGAGGGGTGAAGTCCCCTGCCGCTGGTGTGGATGACAGTATGACGTCTTTGCACTCACGAAGCACTCCAATACCTCGATCACCTCGCTACGGAGATATGGGCGGAGGGCTCTCCAATCGGAAATGCATGTGAGGGCACCGATGTACCCAACCTGTCACACGCCAAGTCAATGATCTGCGCAGTCATGCCAATACCGACGTATTCGGCGCCCGAGACTTGCTTGCGGTCTCGCCCGCATTCCTGACACTTGAACGCAAGCCGGATCGCCTTACTGCGACGCGATCAGACTCCTCAAAATCAACCGCAGATTTGCGTGTCGTTGCAACGTCCGCTGCCCCGACCCCTTTAACCTTATTCCGAAAGCGTGCGCTGAATGTAACATTGAAAGTGCGACTTGGCGTGAAATGGTAAGAAGAAACGCGGCTAATACAGCAGTAATGCCACTGGCTGGGGGGCCTTCACAACCAAGTTGTTCGCAGGAGCAAGAACTGTTGCGAGTCCTGGCCGGCAAAGCGAAATCAACGAGGCTTCAGGGTGAGCGAATGACTGGCGGACTGAGGTTACTTAGCGCGGCTTGGCGGCGCCGATTTACAGGGATGTTAGTGGTTGCTGGTAGTGTGGTGGCTTGGCCGGTATCGGCGCAGAACAGAATCGAGCCGGAGGCCGAGCGGATCCTCGCCGCAATGAGCGAAAATCTCAAGTCGACGCAGACTCTTAGTGTCGCCTACGACGCGGATCAGGAAGTCGTCAATCTGCAGGGTCAGAAGATCCAGTACAGCGCCTCCGGCTCCATCGCCGTCGATCGCGCACAAGGTTTTCGAATGAAGCGCATGGGCCCCCTTGCGAGCGCGGAGGTGATATTCGATGGCGATACGATATCACTGCATGACAAAACACGGAACGTTTACGCGCAGTTGCAGAGCCCCGGCCAAAGTGTGGAAGATGCAGCCGAGGAGCTTCGCGCCACTACCGGACTTGACGCTCCGGGAGCGGAATTTCTATCAGGCGATCCTTATGCCGTCCTCACTGACGGCGTGACAGAAGGAATCGTTGTCGGATCGGCATTCGTCAACGGGGTGGAGTGCGATCAGCTCGCCTTCAGGACCGATATCGTCGACTGGCAGATCTGGATCAGCAAGGGCAGCGGGCCTTTGCCGCTCAAATATGTGATCACGACCAAATGGACGACCGGGGCGCCGCAGTATACGCTGCGGCTCAGCGACTGGAAGTGGGATGGAATCGACGCCGCGCAGTTTAAATTCACGCCGCCAGCGGCTGCCAACAAGCTGGAACACGTCCACGCCGATGTCACCGGCGAGCTTTCTCTGGAGACGGGGCAATGACGACGAGCAAGCTGCACGGAAAGATCCTTTCAGTCGCCATCGCCGGCCTAGCGATGCTTGCGGCAGACACTCTCGTTCCCGCGCCGTTCGGTTCGATCGTACCCGAGGCGCAGGCGGTCGTGGGACGCCCGCTGACACCAGGAAGTGTCGCCGGTGTTGCCCGCCGTACCACGCGCCGAGTGATCCGCCGCTCCACGATGTATGTCGCCGCACTTCCCACGGGCTGCGTCAGCACTAGTGTCAATGGCACCGCGGTGTGGCATTGCGGCGGGGTCTACTACCAACCGTACGGCGGGCGTTACGTCCTCGTTTACATCGACTGAACTCAGTGCATTACATCGCAACTCAATTTTTTGATGGAGGGACAGAATGGATATTACGCGTCGTGACTTGACGGCCGCCGGTCTTGGAGTACTGGCGGCAGGCTCTCTCGCTAGGCCTGCTGCTGCCGCCGACGGTTTGGTGGCAGATCTGCCGGAAGGGCTCGATGAGTTCGCGCTCGCAGTCGAAGCCTACATTTACGCCTACCCCCTCGTGACGATGGAAATGACCCGGCGCGTGATTACCAACGTCGCGGAGCCCGAGGGAACCCGTGGCCCCATGGGGCATCTGATCAAGCTGCGCCAGTATCCAGACGCGAAGTTTCGGGACGTGACGGCGCCGAACGCCGATACCCTCTATACGACGGCTTTCTTTGATGTGGGGGACGAGCCTTGGGTGGTGAGCCTGCCCGATTTGAAAGACCGGTATGCCCTATTTCCGATGCTGGATGGCTGGACAACTGTCTTCGACGTCCCGGGAAAACGTACCACAGGCACCGAGGCTCAGACGTTCGTTGTTACCGGACCAGGCTGGGAAGGAACACTTCCCGAAGGCGTGACCCAATACAAGTCGCCGACAAGCATCGTCTGGCTGCTTGGACGCATCTATTGCACGGGGACGCCGGAGGACTACGCAGAAGTTCATAAGCTGCAGGATGAAGTGAAGCTCTATCCCTTGAGCGCATGGGGCAAGGAGTGGACCGCCCCCAAGGGCAAGGTCGATCCGGCCATCGATATGGAGACTGCCGTTCGCGAGCAAGTCAACAGCATGGACGCCATCGCGTACTTCACCCTCTTTGCCGAGCTCCTGAAAAGAAACCCGCCGACCGACGCGGATGCACCTATGGTCGCCAAGCTCGCCGAACTCGGCATCGTTCCGGGCCAGGACTTCGACAAGGCCAAGTTCGATCCCGCTTTTGTGAAGCGCGTCCCTGAGCTCGGCTTCGCGCGCATCATGACGCATTTCAAATTCAGCGACGGCGACGTACAGGACATCGACGGCTGGGGCTTCACGACCAAGACCGGCATCTACGGCACCAACTATGTCCAGCGTGCCTTGATCACTGCGATCGGTCTTGGGGCGAACCGGCCGCAGGATGCGATCTATCCGACCTCGCTGAAGTCCGGCGACGGGGTAATCAAGCGGGCGTATAACGGGTCCGAGAATTACGTTCTCACGTTCAAAAAGGGACTTACGCCACCGGTTTCGGGATTCTGGTCCTTGACCATGTATGATGCGGGCTACTTCTTTGTCGACAATCCGCTCAATCGCTATTCGATCAGCGCGCGCCAACCGCTGAAGGCCAATCCGGATGGCTCGATCGACCTGTTTATCCAACATGAGTCGCCCGGATCCGACAAAGAATCGAACTGGCTCCCGGCGCCCAAGGGAAAGTTCATCCTCATGATGCGGCTCTACTGGCCCAACGAGAGCAATCCCTCCATCATTGATGGTTCCTGGACGATACCGCCGGTGAAGAAGGTGAGCTGATTCTGTCAGCGTGCATGCAGCTGCCACGGCTCCGGTCCTTGGCGGCTGCAAACACGAACTATCGACGTCCATCAGTGCAAGCATGGTGCGATGGAGATACACCGCGCCATGATGAATGAAACCACGTTAGTTTCGGCCCTGTCTTTGGTTTTTGGAGACCAATTTTTGACAAATGGGGTCTGATCTAGTGGACCGAGCTTCTATGTACATTCTTCGGCCTTTGCTATTCAGTTTGTTTCTGTGCCTTTGTGGGCTTACGAACCTACAGGCGCAAACGCCTGCGGCCCGAATTGCGCAACCGTCCAAGATAGACGAACTGCTGCGTCTTCTCGAGGATGAGGACGTAAGGGTCTGGCTAGAGCGGAAGCAAGACGCCCTTTCCGAGCCCCGCGACAATGAGGCAGTGTGGTTCATCGAGGAATGGGAGGCCCGCTCACGTGCCCGTTTCAATGCACTTCTTGCCGCAGTGCCTCGGGTCGGCGATGAACTTTCCCGAGTCGTGTCTGCGATTCGGCAAGAGGCACGGAGCAGCGGTTTGGTGCCCGCGGCGCTGATGTTCGTTATCATCGCAGGGATTGCGGTTAGCACCGAATGGATCTTTCGTCGTTCACTGCCAGAGGCCCTCCCCCGGGGGCAGGCCTACACGGAGATTCTGACGCTCTCCATATTCACGGCGAGCGTTGCGATCTTCTTTTTTCTGTTCACTTGGCCGCCACTCATGCGTGTGGTCCTACTCTACTCGCTCGTCGCATTGATCGCCTGGAGGCTCGCGACCGCGCTCTTGCGCATCGCGCTGGCCGCGTCCATAGTGTCGGCCCGCTCCTATTCGCGGACCCAAATATTCGTCGCGCTGCTGGCGGCAACGATGGCATTCTCGGCCATATGCGAGCGGCTTGCAGTTGCAGCTGACGTTCGATCGGCTCTTGCTATTGGATTGTCCATTCCGCTTGTCGTTATCGCAGTCGCGATGATCTGGCGTGAGCGCTCCAGCGATGTCGGATCTTTGCAAGGCCGTGTCTCTCGCGCCATGGGCATCTCGGGTGCAGTCGTCCTGTGGCTGCTTTGGTGCGGCGACTTCCTGGCTTTATTCTGGCTCGGCATGATGCTCGCCCTCGTGCCCCGCGCATTGTCGATTGCCGACAGTCTAACCCTTTCGCCCTCGCGTTCAAGCCTACCGGACGCTAAGTCGGTGCTGCTCGTCCGCGGAACGCGGGCTATTATCCTTATTGCAGCGGTCGACTGGGTCGCATTCGTTTGGCGCCACAATTTCCCTTTTGTTTCCGGTGAAGTGACACTGATCCGGACGATCATTGCCGGGGCATTCAACAGCGTCGTGATTCTGCTCATTATCGACCTCGTCTGGCAATTGGCAAAAGCCTACATTACAAGCAAGCTGAGCGACGTTGGCGATGAAGGGACGTCGAACGCGCTCGCGCGAGAAAGCCGGCTTCGCACTTTGCTCCCTGTTTTCCGCAACGCCTTGGCAGCAGCGCTTCTGTGTGTCGCGGGGCTCACGGTTCTTTCGGAGATGGGCGTCAAAATCGGCCCGCTGGTCGCAGGCGCGGGCGTCGTCGGTGTTGCAATTGGATTCGGCTCGCAGACCTTGGTCAAGGACGTGGTCAGCGGTATCTTCTATCTATTGGACGATGCCTTCCGGGTTGGGGAATACATCGAAGCCGGAAACTATACAGGCGTCGTGGAATCCTTCAGCCTTCGTTCCGTGCGACTGCGGCACCACCGTGGGCCAATCTTCACCGTACCGTTCGGTTCGCTTGGCGCGATCAAGAATGCCAGCCGCGATTGGAGTGTCGACAAATTCCGCATCCGTGTCCCTTTCAAAACTGATGTTGATAAAGTCCGCAAGCTGATTAAGGAAATCGGCGCCCAATTGCAGGCCGATCCGCAACTCGGATCGCTCTTTATCGAGCCGCTCAAGCTCAAAGGCGTCGAGCAGATCGGTGAATACGGAATCGAACTTGGTATCGCCTTCACCTGCAAGCCGGGGGAACAGACTGTGATCCGTCGGAAGGCTTACGCGATGCTGATGCAGGCTTTCCATGACAATGGGATCGACTTTGCACAGCCGGTGGTTCAAGTTAGCGGTGACGAAAAGGAAACAGCCGCCGCGACGCTGGCCGTGCGGCAGCGTCCAGGTAAGACTGTTACGCCGGACACCGTCTAGCCGGCCCGATTCCGTCGAAAGCCACGTGAAGAAGAAAGAGGAACTGCCTTTAGCGCGGTTCGACTATAGGCCGCCACTCCGTGCTGCGGATTCGCTGTCAGGATCAGCAGTGGACAGGTTCTCTTTGACGCGAAACTCGCGAGGTCCAAATCCGGTAGCCTTTCGAAAAGCACGGGAAAAACCAGCGGGAGAAGAATAGCCCAGATCCTCCGAAATGTTGGTGATCGAGACGTTCCCATCACGCAACATTTCCGTCGCACGTTGCATTCTCACCGCACTGGTCAGGCTACGAAAGTCGGCGCCTGCCTGTCGAAGTTCACGCTGCAGCGTCCGAACGCTCGTGTCCATTGTCCGCGCAGCATCCTCGATCGACACATCGCCCGCGAGGAGTTGTGCCCGAATCTGTGCAGTGGCGATTTCCAACAAACTCCGAGGTGCACCCCCTGGACGATCGCGAGCCACGTCCTCGAGAGTCAAGATCGACCGAGATGTTCGTCGCGACGCAGCCATCAACCGATGCCGCTCAACGACCACCGCCACTGCTGGCGCATTGAATATCACCGGGCATTGAAACACGTTCTCAAAAAGCGAGGTATGGCTCGGGGTCGGGATGTCAAGTTCGATGCGAAGGGGGTGCCAATGGTCAGGCAGATATGCCTTGAAGAGACTCAGCAGTTCGCCAGCAGCAGCACATGCGACCGACTCATAACCCCGAGACCCGGCCAGAGCGAATTTGTAACCAAAGCGTAGTTCCTCCTTCGTTGTGGTGACCGTCAAATTGTCAAAAGTACTGTGATACTGCAGTGCCACGATACTTCGTTTGATCGCTTCGCCGAGCGTGTCCGCTTCAGTGATAAAACGCCCGAAGCTGCCATACGCGGAAACGTCCATATTGGGCACGAGCAGGAGACCGAGATTCGCGTCGCCCACTGCTCTCGCCATGGCTTCGACGAAGCCCACCACGGACTGCTGAGGAATGTAGACATTGCGATCCTCGATCAGCTCTACGTCGAAGCCCGCGGCGCGGTTGGCACGCAGCAACGCTCGCTCGCCGAGCTCGCTTCGAACGAACGCGGGCAAGCCTTGCAAGACATGGCTCGAGATCACGGGAATCGGTGCGATCTGAAATGGTTCCTGAAAACGATATTGGCGGAAAATGAATAGTTCTCACATATTCGACCGCCGGTATATTTGGCAAGTGGTATCCGCAGATCGGTATAGATATAAGGCGCGCACGCATTATTCGGTTTCCCTCGATACGCAGATGACGGCGCCCACCTTATCGGGGCGGAAGTTTTGCCGCAGGCTTTCAAGGCACAGCATGCCGTTAGTAATCCTTTGAACCAATAGCGTTCGCGGTTGCGACGGGCTGTTGCGAGAAAGGCCACCAAAGCCGTGGGGCGCCCCATTCATCATTACGGCATCTAGTTCTGAAGATGCAACGGAAGCGAAGTCGCGTCTTAACCTTTTACGCCAAGCTCGGCCGAAGCTCCGAATATTCGCGCTTTGAACAACAATCAAAAGTGGTATTTATCACTAGCGAAACAAGGTTTCTGAGACCGGACGTGGCGTCAAATGATAAGTTCGCCGCCTGGTTTCATTGTAGGTACGACTGAGATGAACAGGAGCAGCGGTCTGCCCGTGAACTCCTTGAACGCACACTGAGGGGACTCGCCGGTGCATTCTCAATCGGCTCTCGTCGAATTGCCAGGAACTTCTCCGCGCGATGGCATGATGGAGGGATCGGCCCATCGCGTGACGGTCGACGGGTTCTTCATCGACGAGACGCCGGTGACCAACGCCCAGTTTTCCAAGTTTGTCTCGGCTACTAATTATCGCACGTTCGCCGATGCCGTTCGCGCCCCCGCGGACTATCCCGGTATTTTGCTGGAGATGCTGTATGCCGGTTCATTGGTATTTCAACAGCCGAACGGAACCGTTGGTCTCCAAGACTGGACTCGATGGTGGTCCTTTGTGAAAGGCGCCTGCTGGCGTCATCCATACGGCCCCGGAAGCAACATCAAAAGGACTGGATGACCATCCAGTCGTTCATGTTTCCGACCAGGATGCCCTCGCATACGCGCGGTGGAGCGGATCTTCCAACATAGGCCGAATGGGAGTTTGCTGCCAGGGGCGGGCTCGAGGGCGCAGAATATGCGTGGGGCTTAGCCCTGCCGGACGGGCCGGACTCCGAGGGCGTGCTCTACGCTCTGGGTGCGTTTTCGGGAGGTGTCGCTTTGTGGGTCGAGAACGGCAAGCTAATCTGCGAGTACAATCTGATCGAGATCGAACGGACGCGCCTCGAATCGTCCGATCCGTTGCCGAACGGAAAGATCAACATAGAGGTCGAAACACGCAAGGCCGGCCGCAATCACGACGCACCGCTCGACGTCGTTATCCGCGTTGATGGCAAAAAGATAGCGAAGGGATGCGTGCCGCGCTCCGCTCCGCTCGCGTTTTCGGCGAATGACGCCTTCGATGTGGGCAGAGACAGCTACACTCCAGTCTCCCTCGCATACTTAGACTACAAGCTTGAAGATCGAGTATTTGAAGTGAGCGATGGCACGCTCGGAGCCTTGGCGCGGCGACGTTTCGATCGCCGCTCTTCTTTCTGCCGACGTGCATACTGTGCTTAACGGGAGCGATTAAATTGACGCTGTGCCTCTTCCGGAACGCCAAGGGCGGCGTACCATCCTGGCCGTTTTTACCGTCGGTCGCCTTATGCGTGACGCTGCTCTCTGCATGTGCGGGCCGTCCGACAGGGGTGCTCGCGCCGGTAGCGGCCAATCCCTCGACCGCTCAAGTCGAAATGCTGGTCACGACGACCCGAGGCCGGGCGGAAAAACCGGGCGAGATGTTCAGCGGCGAGCGCGCGCTCAGCCCGACATTCGCCGATATTACCGTGTCGATACCGCCTGACACGGTCCGCAAGGCGGGCGAAGTCGCCTGGCCGCGCAAGCTTCCACCGAATCCGGCGACGGATTTCGCCGCACTGAAGGCTGAGGAAATTGACCGCGTCGTCGCCGAAAGATGGTTGAACAGCCATGTGCGCAAGAGCCCGGACGGCAGTGTCCTGGTCTTCATCCACGGGTTCAACAACCATTTCGAGGACGCAGTTTTCCGTTTCGCGCAAATCGTCCACGACTCGGGCGCGCGCAGTGTGCCGGTGCTCGCGACCTGGCCGTCGCGCGGGAGTTTGTTGGCCTATGGTTACGATCGTGAAAGCACCAACTATACGCGCAACGCCGTAGAACGCTTGTTTCAATATCTGGCGCGTGATCCCGAGGTCAAGGAAGTCTCCATCCTGGCACATTCGATGGGCAATTGGCTGGCGCTGGAATCCTTGCGCCAGATGGCCATCCGCAACGACGGGCTGCCGGCAAAGTTCAAGAATGTCATGTTGGCAGCGCCGGACGTCGACGTCGACGTCTTCGGTTCGCAGATTGCCGACATGGGCAAGCGGCGACCGCGATTCACACTCTTCGTTTCCCGCGATGACCGTGCGCTCGCCGTTTCTCGGCGCGTCTGGGGCAATGTCTCCCGGTTGGGAGCGATCGATCCGGAGCAGTCGCCCTACAAAGAGGAACTGGCCGCGAATGGGATCACCGTCGTGGATCTCACCAAGATCAAGGCAGGTGACAATCTGCACCATACCAAGTTCGCAGAGTCGCCCGAAATCGTACAATTGATTGGTAACCGTCTGTCTGGCGGCCAAACCTTGACCGACAGCAGACTGGGGCTGGGCGACCATATCGTCGCGGCCACTGCCGGGGCCGCACAAACGGTTGGTACCGCTGCGGGCCTGGTCGTTGCTGCTCCAGCTGCGATCGTGGATCAAAATACCCGGCAAAACTATGCCCATCATGTGGAGACACTCGTCGGACCCTCCGGCAGAGCAAGATCGAACACGGCCGATAGCGCATGCGGGAAGGAAAATCAGACGAGATCCGGAAAATGCAACCCATAGCCCGATAGAAAACGGCACCCGAAAGACACTTGATCAGGCCGCGGTCTCACGCCGGGTTGAACGAAGACCTACAACAAGGTTGCTCGCAAGAGCGGCCCTAACAGGAGATATCATGAGGATTTGCATCGTTCGTACTCTAGCGGCAATCGGGACTTGCCTCGTCGCTGGGACGGCAAAGGCCACGGACATCTATTCCCCCATGACGCCCGAGCTTCAGCAGACGACCACCGAAAGCGGATGGACCTTTTCCTTTGCCCCCTATTTCTGGGCGGCCGGATTGTCGGGGGAGGTTGCGCAGTTCGGGCTGCCGGCGGTGGATGTCGATGCCAGTTTCAGCGACATCTTCGACCATCTTGAGTTCGGTGCGATGGCGATCGGCGAAGCCCGCAACGGTCCGTACAGCATCTTTGCCGATGTCATGTATACGAAGATTTCGGGGCAGTCGGGCACGCCAAGAGGTGTGCTTGCGACAGACGTCGAGCTCACATCGGAAACCTTCGCCGCGCTGCTCGGCGCGGGATACTCCGTTATCGACAGCGATGCAGCGCGGTTAGACCTGGTTGCTGGCATGCGCGTATGGTCCGTCGAAAGCGAGCTTTCCTTCCACGGCGGCGTTCTCGATGGGCGCACCAGAATCGATCAGGCAACCTGGGTAGACGGTCTGGCCGGCTTCCGCGGCACCTATTCGCTCACATCCGAAATCTACCTAATCGGCTGGGGCCTTGTCGGTGCTGGTGGCGCTGATCTCGATTGGGACGTTGCGGCAGCAATTGGTTACCGGTTCAACGATACTATTTCGGCGATTGCCGGCTACCGCGCGTTGGGCGTGGATTACAGCAATGACGGATTCGTGTTCGATGTCACTCAGCAGGGTCCGATGCTGGGGCTCACAGTGCGGTTCTAAGGAAGCACGCACTTTCTAGCCTTTGGAGCGGATCGACCTCGACCTGTAGCCGGATCGCTATGTCGAACTCGAACCGTACGCTGTCGATGCCGCGATGCTTTACACCGGATACTGTGGAGGCGCCAAAATGCTGAAAGATCAAATCAGACTTTAGCCATCATGGTTCCATCATTCAAACATCCCTTGCGTTCCGGCCGGGAGACGACTAATGCCCGGCGGCTAGCAGTTGGGGACGGCTGGCCATCCGCTCGAGTCACAAACGATCTGCCTCGCTTTCGCCAACGGAAGCGCAGGCACTATTGACCGCGAGGCAAACACCGCTGGACGTTCGGCGCGTTGCCATGTTCAAACTCTGTTCGAACTACCGCACGAATTCGAGCAGTTCTTGTTTAGACCCCGGGTAGAAGGAAGTGGGACGGGGCCAACTGGGCCCGGTCAGCATCGGGTCGAGGCTCCGCCTCGCGCCATGTCCCACAAGCCGGTTTCATTGTTGCAGCTCGCCTCAATCATGAGTGGCCAGGATGAACGTGCAGAAGGGGGCGCCAGCTTCGTCGCTCAAGCAGCGTTCTGGCGCGGAACAAATGTATTCGCCTCGCCGTTGGACTTTGGAACGGCCGCAGGCATGCGTAGAAGTAGATCAGGAAGAATTCCGATGGCTCGCAGGATCAAAGATGAGAAGGTCCAGAAAATTAACCTCATGTTGAGCCAGGCCGTTACGGCGATGCGCGTCAACGAAAGATTGCTGTGTGAATTGTTGCGGTCGGCTGCCGAGCAATGCAATGATCCAAACCGGTTCATCCATGATGCCGTGGAGAATGCTAGAAACGATCTGATACGTGCCGGCACGGACGAGAGTATGACGTCTTTGATCGCCACTCACGAAGCGCTAGAATACCTCGATCATCTCGCGACGGAGATTCGGGCGAAGGGCTCTCCGGCCGGAAATGCCGGAGAGGGCGCGATATACCCCACCTATCCTACTCCAGTTCCATGACTTGCGCGGTCATGCCCCTGACACATGAGGCGGCGTGATAGGGTGAGAGGCTTCGCTTGCGACCTGTGCACTTTGGCTACGGAGACGATTTGGTAGACCGAATGGGACAATCAATTGGTTACGCAGGGACGGCGGGACCGGACAGGCGGGCAAACCTTCCTGGAACATTACACAGCTTAATGGTTCGAGGTTAGGCGAAGCGCGGACGGCGCAAGGCGCCTTTGTTCCATACGAGATAAAGCAGGCTTTCCGGATGCTGCCAAAATCGCGGATACACCTGCTCGGAAGAAACGGACTTATTCGCAAGGGGCTAATAGGGCGGCGGTTTGATCATTTGGGCGACGTTGAGGCATTCGTCACCGTTGCTGAAAAAGGCTCGATGACTGAGGGGCGGTCGGGCTTTCGACGACGCCATCACTCCTCAGCAGGGCGATTACCCGTCTCGAGACTCGTCTCGGCGCGCAGTTGATACGCCGGACCACGCGACGTTTAAGTCTGAGGGTTCCGCAAGCCCTTGCCGATGTCGAACTGGAGGCACTCGATGCGGTCCTTCGCCTTAACCTGCAACCCGCCATTCAGGCCGCGCAGGCGGCGTTGCCTCGGATGCGGACAAACGGTTGGGAACGTATCGTCAATATTTCCAGCCTCACCATTCTTGGCATCGCCGAGCGGACCGCCTATGCGGCTGCAATGGCGGCTTTGGTGAGCTCCACCCGGACATGGGCACTCGAACTCGCGCGAACTGGCATTACGGTCAACGCTGTCGCGCCGGCCCGACCGAAACAGAACTGTTCCGCGCCAGCAATCCTGCGGGGAGCGAGGGCGAAGAACGGTATCTGGCCGGCGTTCCCATGCACCGGCTCGGCACGCCAGACGAAATCGCAGCGGCAATCCAGTTCCTGCTGTCGGGAAATGCTGGTTTCATCACCGGCCAGACGCTGTTTATCGACGGCGGTGCATCGATCGGCAGGGCATTGCTCTGAGGCATTTGGCGTCGGACGAACACGATAGGAGGACAGCGAGCCCATTCGCTTAGCCGCCGCTGCGTGCTGCTCACCGCCATTCTGTCCCCGTGCGAACAAATGAATTCCCGGGCGGCGCATTTATCCGCCTTTCCAGGTTTAATACGTTCACACCACCAAATGCGATCCAACTTCGTCCCCGATTTCAGGAGCAAATCATGACAAGCGCAACTCAGGACATCAAACCCGTTCTCTTCGTCCTCACCAGCCATGGCGTTAAGGCGAAACCGGCGAACCCACAGGCTTCTACCTCGGCGAAGTCACCCATCCCCTCGCCGTCCTCAATGCCGCCGGCATCCCGGTCGAGTTCGCCTCGATCGATGGCGGCGAGCCGCCCGTCGACGGCTTCGAACTCAATGACACGACCAATGCCCGCTACTGGAACAGCGAAGGCTTCCGCCACGCCGTTCGCAACACGTCGCGCCTTTCCGACGTCGATCCGAAAAACTACGCCGCCATCTTCATCGCTGGCGGTCACGGCGCAATGTGGGACTTCCCGACAAGTCTGGCCGTCAACAACGTCGCCCGCGATATCTACGAGGCGGGCGGTGTCGTCGCCGCCGTGTGCCACGCCCCCCGCGGCACTGGTCAACATTACGCTGAGCAACGGCGCGCATCTTGTCGCCGGGAAGAACGTCGCGGCTTTCACCGATGACGAGGAGCGCGCCGCCAAGCTGGACAAGACGGTTCCCTTCCTGCTTGCCAGCACGCTTGTAGCGCGCGGCGCGCATCATCATCCGACCGCCGACTGGACGGCCAAGGTCGTCGTCGACGGAAGGCTGGTCACCGGTCAGAACCCGCAATCGGCGACTGGCGTCGGCGAAGCGCTCCGCGACCTGCTGACCGCATAACCGAATACCCCGCATCACTCATAACGGATCATCAACCATCCCTGACCGTGCGGTTTGGGAATGGCCTTGGCATGGAGAAAAACATGAAACCCATCCGCACTCTCGCTCTTGCGCTTGCTCTTGGAACAAGTGGCTTCAGCGCACAGGCCGCCAATGTATTGGTCGTCCTTTCCAATTCCGATCACCTCGACCTCAAGGACGGCAAGGTTTTCGAGACCGGCTTCTACCTCAACGAGTTGATGCAGCCGGTAAAGGCGCTCACCGAGGCCGGTCACGACATAACCTTTGCGACCCCGAAAGGTACGGCGCCGACGCTGGACAAGTCCTCCGTGGACAAGATGTATTTCGGCGGCGACGAGGCCGCGATGCAGGAAAGCATCGCCATGCTTGAGAAACTCAGGCTGACCTCGGATAACGCCTCGCCGGTCGTCAGCCTCGCCCGCGTCGAGCAGATCGGTTACGACCATTTCGATGCGGTCTACGTGCCGGGCGGTCATGCCCCGATGCAGGATCTTCTCGTCAGCCCTGAACTGGGCAAGCTGCTCGCCGACTTCCATACGAAGGGCAAGACCACGGCGCTTGCCTGCCACGGCCCCATCGCGCTCCTCTCGGCCCTGCCCGATGCGACGGCCTTCACCACCAAGCTGGAGACAAGCGGTTCGGCCAAGGCCGAGGGCTGGATCTATGCGGGCTACAAGATGACCGTCATCAGCAATCAGGAAGAAGAAATTGCCAAGGGCCTGCTCAATGGCGGGGAGATGAAGTTCTATCCACAGACGGCATTGCAGGCGGCGGGGGGCGATTTCGTCAGCAATGACGCACCGTGGTCTTCCAACGTCGTAACCGATCGTGAACTGATCACCGGCCAGAACCCTGGCTCCGCTCCGGCCGTAGCGGCAGAGCTGCTCAAGCGCTTGAAATAAACCAGCCAGACGATTGGCCAGCGCCGCTCCCGGTCGGGAACGGCGCCTCGGCTTCCTTCCCCCAGTCAGCAGCTTGGGCGTTGCTCCATATCGCAAGCCGAAGCAAGCCTGACAGGACAGACAAATGACCAGCAGCATCAGGTCGTGGCACGCGTCATGACCACACCCGGCAGGAAAGACGCCTTCGAAAAATATGCCGCGGAACTGTCGGTCGCGACGCGGGCTGAAGTGGGATGCCACTTCTATCACCTTCATCGCAACCTCAACCAGAAGGGGTCTACGTCTTCGTTAAGGAATGGGCCTCCCGACGGATCTGGGAACAGCACATGTCCGGCGAAGCCATCCGCGTCTTCAACGCGCAACTGCCCCCGGGAACAATCGCCCACATCGAGATCCATCCCCTAGCCGACCCTGAAACCGCCCTTTACTCCGTCAGCGTGCAAGGGCTGGATCGTGACAGAAGGAACGCCGAAGGAACGCCGATCTCGCGGGAGGGACAGGGCTTCGCCTTCGTTCCCGGTCCGACGCACAGGTGAAAGCATGC
Organism: Ensifer sp. ENS08; assembly: GCF_014852195.1. Taxonomy (NCBI): domain Bacteria; kingdom Pseudomonadati; phylum Pseudomonadota; class Alphaproteobacteria; order Hyphomicrobiales; family Rhizobiaceae; genus Ensifer; species Ensifer sp. ENS08. The sequence goes on along the minus strand of NZ_JACVBF010000020.1, from coordinate 58,009 downwards.
GGGCGTAACCGATGCAGTGCATGCGGAAGGCGGAACCATCTTCGCCCAGATCTGGCATGTCGGCCGCATCTTCTCATACCTCCTTGCAGCCCGGCGGTAAGCCGTCAGCTCCACTGGAAACCCGGCGCGCGACGCAAACAGCATGGCTTTCGCCTTCGATGAGGACGGCAACCCCGGTTTCGTGCAGACGAGCGCGCCGCGCGCCCTGGAAACCGAGGGAGTGCGGCGCGTAGTAGACGACTTCGCCAGTGCTGCGACGAATGCGACCAAGGCCGGCTTCGACGGCGTCGAGATACGTGGGGCGCCAATGGCTATCTGATTGAGCATTTCGTCAATCCGACGGTCAACGACCGCACCGATCCCTGCGGAGCCTCGAGGCTTCAAAGATCGAACGCGTTTCCTTCTGGAAACCGTCGAGGCGGCCATCGGCCGGATCGGATCGAACCGTGTGGCGATCCGTCTGTCGCCCTATGGGCAGCTGTTCCAGATGGGACTGTACCCTGAGATCGAGGAAACTTATCTCCATATCGCGACGGAACTTTCGAAGCGCGATCTTGCCTGTGTTCATATCATGGATCAGGCGAGCCGGGGATCGTCACCAACGCCCGCAGGTTTTCTCGCGAAATTCCGGGCGACCTATTCGGGAACCCTGTTTCTGGCGGGCGGTCTTGATCTGGCAATGGCGGAACAACTCGTCGGCGATTGTCTGATCGACCTTCCGGAATTTGGCGAGCCGTTCATTGCCAACCCGGATCTCGTCGCGCGCTTCCGCCATGCTTGGCCCGTCGGAAGGGCCGATCGCGATACCTTCTATGGCGGCTACGCCCGAGGATACACGGACTATCCGGTCATTCGCTACGAGGCACTAATGGCCTGAGAGTTCGCTTGGGGATACGTGTCGCGCCTGATCAATGTCCTCACCATTCTGGTGGTAGCTGCACTCTCGAGTGGATACTCAAATGGTGGGGACCGTCAGGACCCTTACCGGTCACACAAGGTTTCTCCTCGTTAGTAGGGCACGTCGAGAGATGGCGAGATCCAAACCCGTTAGTTGTCCGCCCCTTCGTTCGGCGCGGCCGTCGACTGAACATAGCCGCCCAGCCTCAAATGCAGTCTCAGCTTGAAGGGCATGGCCCCGACCCGACGACTAGTGGGCTTCCCCACCCAGAACGTTCCCGGCCAAAACAAAAAAGCCTGCCGCGGGAGGAGATGCGGCAGGCTTTCCAACACAACGGAACGTCGCCGTTCCGGCAGGCGTCCCTGGGAGGAGTAGGCCGCCTGCATTACGAAGCCATGCGGGAGGAGATGCATTGCTTCGACATTTGAAATGATACACCAATCCTCGACAGTTCCCACGCCTTATACTGCACTGCAGCTATACCGAAAATGCATTCCTGAAATCTCACTCGCGCAAGCAATAACGCCCGCGTCGTCGGCGGGCGTTAAGCAAGTCTAAGACCAGGTGCAGTGCGTTAACGGGCGACCGCGGCGCTGGCCACGTTACGAATCTCCGCGCGGTCAATGCCGACGTCCTGCAGTTCACGGTTCGACATCCGATCAAGCGCGTATACAGTCTGACGGTACTTGCGCCAGTTATGGAAGGAGCGGGCTACGTTCATGACATTCCCCTTTCCTGAGGGTTTGCGACGTCAGCAACCTCTTGGCCCCTGCGTCATTTCGATATTCCCAATATAGTGATTTCAATCGTTTCAAAACAGTGACGACTGCTCATCGCACCCATGCATAAATCGCATGGGTAAGCACCGATTGCGCTGAAAAAATAGGCAAAATGACTTGTAATCGGGCGACTTGGCGCCAAACCGGTGCTTGAGGCTTTTCAGATGCAACCGTGCGCTTTCCGGAGCGCCCTCCGGCATCTGTTTGGCGGTCGCTTTCGAGATGTGGGGATCGGCTGGCAGAAGCGGCCGCCCTGTGCGCATCGCGTTCACTTGCACCTCCGCCACCCGCTCGAGATGATAAAGATCGTCCCGGGCTTCCGCGATGTTCTGTGCGCAGACCATGACGCCATGGTTTCTCATGAAGAGAATATCCGTGTTACCCAGGACACTCGCCAGACGGTCCCCCTCCCGTTCATCGAGGGCCAGGCCGTTATAGTCCTCGTCGACCACCGTGCGACCATAAAACTTCAGCGCGGTCTGCCCGGACCAGTCGATTTCTCCTGCCTACCGGAGCCGACGAAGCTCGAAGCTCCAGGCATCCAGCCTGCCGATCTGTGATTTCGACGGCAACGTGCTGTCGGGCAACGGCGAGCCGGAGGCGACGGCCTTCTACATCCATCCGCGTCTACACAAGATGGCGTGTTCACATGAAGGTGCGGGCGGAGGGTGCGGGGCGTAGATCTCGGCGCTCATGGTTGACTGCCCCACCACAGAGACAATCGGGGCTCTTGAAGATCAGCGCAAAACTACGTGGTTTCGACGCCGCCCTCGACGGGCGCTGCCTACCCGTCTGCCGTGCGACCACCTGGGTCCGCTCGTTATCACCTCCACTATCCGAGCCGCCGCTTGGCATCGCCTGCCTTCGCGCTACTGGTTGATGCCCTGCTCTACCGATGGTTTCCATGGGAGGAAAGCGGATTCCGGGGCAGGCTCACTGCCGCCCGCGCCACCCCACCTTGAAAACCACGCAACAAACGCGGCTTACCGCGCTGGCTAGGGAGGCCGCGAGCGCGGCCCCCCACTCCCCGAATACCGGTTTACGGGTGTACTCGACCGCCGCCGGGCTTGGCCTTGATCATCCACGGCAACACCGCAGGAGCTTTCACAAGGATGCCCTTCCTGTGCGCAAAGGAGCGGAGCGCGTCGCGCGCCACCTGAACTGGTTTGTGGCCGTCATGTGCCAGGTAGCAGGTCTTCAGCGTCGCGTCATGGATGATATCGCGATCTCCTTTGGACCACTCCTCGAGGAAATCGATCGCGTCCTCCAGGTTTGTGATTTCGAGGACCAGATCCTTCCTTTCACGCAGGTAAACTGGTCGGTCAAACATCTTCATGTGCATTTCTACCTCACTGAACTCGTTGGTTTTCAACAAGGAAAGCGCTTTTGGATGGCGCTCTTCGAATTTATTTTCGCGGCTTGGCGAGTTCAAGAGGTAGAGCGCGTATTATGCATCCACGCTTCAGCGTGTCCAACGCTGGAACGAATCCGGCCTTCCGGGTGACAAGAGCTCGCTCGGCTGCCGGCGAGCGGCTTCGCTCAGGGTGGCGCATCCGGTGACCGTCATGAGCGTGAGGAATCATAGGCACCGCAACAAGTTTATCCCTGCGGCGGCTGATACCTCCCCCTTTTGCCGCGATCCGATTGCACGCCGAAATATCCCTACTCTCGTCGGCGGATTGGCAACCGCATATCCAATCTTCGTCGCGGGCCTTCCTCCAAGGGTGTGTTCCCCCACTGTTCGCCTACGCAAAGATCGTCGATCTGCTGAGACAGTCGATGACAATCGCCCTAGTCGTGGTTGCTGCGGCCCCACGAGATGCTCGGGCTCTTGAAGATCGTATTTCGCAAAATTACATCGTTTCGCGCAGCGTGCGCAGCACGCGAAAACACCGTCGATCAAGCTTCATTCGTGGAGGTTGTCATGGAAAATGGACTGATGGAAAGCAAGAAGGCACAGGATTGGCTCAATCTGGTTCTCGCAGTCGCCCTGTTCGTTTCACCTTGGGTGCTCGGCTTCGCCAGCGAAACCATACCGGCGTGGAACGCATGGATTGTAGGAATCTTGCTCGCCGCTCTGGCGGTTGCCGCGCTGTCGGCGTTTGCTGAGTGGGAAGAGTGGTCGAGCCTGGTGCTCGGGGTCTGGCTGATCGTCTCGCCCTGGCTGCTTCAATTCGCGGCGAACGTGAACGCGATGTGGACCCACGTGGTCCTTGGAGCGCTCGTCGCCGCCGTGTCGGCCTGGGCGCTTTGGGACAATCGGCAGAACCCGCATGCTCATGCATGATAGAGAACTGGCGTATGGCCCGCCGCCTCAGCGGCGGGCTTAAACTGTTGACTAGCCCGTCGAAATTTTCGGCGGGTTTTTGTTTTGGGTTTTGCGCTGTCGAGTGGATTGCGGCGGCTTGTATGTGTCGTCACGGCGGCGGCCTTGGGTTAGCGACCCTGGTCAGTACCCTAGCGATGATCGTGACGCGGCTTGGCGTCGGCAAACGAGCGCTCGACCGTCTCCTTGCGGCGTTTGTAGATCGCCTTGCCCCAGGACGTCAGGCGGTTGGCATCGGCGCGCTCGCGGGCATCGGCCCAGACATGACGGGTGACCGCGCGGGTCGCAGCGGCGTTTGATGTGCAGGCGGCCAACAACGAGCAGTCGCCACAGATCGCCGGGTCGGAGCGATAGTGGCGATAGCCGGTGCTATCGGAGTGGTGGCCGGCTTCGTTTCGGAAAGCGGCCGACTTCACCGGAATGCGCAATGAGCACCACCGAAGGTTCGACACTTCGACCGCAGCACGGCCATCATAGAGATCGGCAAGCTTTCGAAGCATCGGATGTGGGCCGGAAATCTCAAGTTCGCTAACACGCGCCACGCAAAGGGGTGCATCGTTTGGCGCGCGATCGCCGGCCGGTGAAATGCTCCAAAGCCCGCGGCTGTCTGTGCTTACTCGAGAATCTTGGGGACCAAGTTGCGCTCACTGAGAGGAGCATTCGCCACGATCTCTTCGGCATGATTGCTTTCGGTCACGACGTCCTAGCGCATTTTCATGTTGGCACAACCGAGGCCATCGGAGGGATGCCTTCGACATCGACCTCCAAAAGTTGCTCGATGAAGGTCAGATTTCGTTCAGCTCGCCACACATTTTTTCAGCCTAGTTTTCGCTGAGTGCGAGACGGGCAATACGTCTAATGGTCGCGCTATCTATCGACATAGGCTCGGTCCGATTTGATGGCTTCCGTCGCTTGTGCAAGATTTTGCCGATCTGAGCCTTCTGCCGCTAACACTGACTGCCTACCAGAAATCTGGCAAGTCAATCTCGACGGCCCGCTGCATTCCGTTCGCTATACGCATCAGTGTCTGATCCGGCGTTCAAGCTGCACTGAGATTTGCAAAAATTCTCCAAGGCGGCACTTGAAGCCGCATTTCACAAATACCAGATCATTTGCCGCCAGCCGCTGACAACAGGGCTGGCAATGCTGGAAGCGCCGTCTTTCGGCGCTCCATACCCATGTTGCTTTCAGGAGGATATGGCTATGGCAACATCTTACGACTACACGCCTCTCTTCCGATCTACCGTCGGCTTCGACCGGCTCTTCAATCTTCTGGAAAACGCCCAGCGCGACCGTTCGACCACCGATTGGCCGCCCTATGACATTGTCAAGACGGGTGACGACAGCTACCGCATCTCGATTGCGGTTGCCGGCTTCGCCGAAGGCGACCTGGACCTGACGTTCCAGACCAATCTTCTCACCGTTATTGGCAAGAAGCAGGATCCTCCGTCCGAAGCCTATCTGCACCGAGGCATCGCCGGCCGCCCGTTCGAGCATCGTTTCGAGCTCGCCGACCATGTCACGGTGCGTGGAGCGGGATTGAGCAATGGTCTGCTGACCATCGATCTCGTCCGGGAAATTCCTGAGGGATTGAAACCGCGCAAGGTCAGCATTGAAGGCGGTTCCGCCCTTGGACGGCCGGACGCCGCGCCGCAGATCGAAGCCCAGAGCGCCGCCTAAACGCAACATCGGATATGGGCGCCGTTTCGATGACGCCCATGGGCACACCTGGTTGGAAAGGAGCGAATTATGAAACCGGATATGTTCGAGAACCCTGTGCGTATTCTCGTCGGCCTTGGATTTCCGACGGAAGTGAGAAGCGTGATGGACGCTTACCGCTATCTGATCGAGTGGCCGATATCGCTCAGGGATGGTCCGCATTCGATTGCGCTCAAGGCATGCCACGCTGCCTTGTGCGGCGAGATCGAAGCTGAGACCGCACGCGGCTTGTTTGCCGCCTTCGCAGAAAAGCACGATCTGCTGGGGCCGGAAACCGACCTCGTCATGCCGACTAATGGGAGGTGGAGTCGGGATCCGCACGTAAGCTGAGGTGAACCGAGATGGACGATATGTTTAAGCAGATTGCGGCAACTGCCGTGAACATCGGACCAGAAGTTCTAGCATCTCACTGGTCGCCGTTTCGACGTCCACGGGATGTGGTGACTGCTCCTGCACTTTCTGTCGATGATAAACGGACCATCCTCGCCGCATGGGCTTCGGACTTTTACGCGATAGATTCGAGGCCGGCGCTCCGTCATATGCCAGGAACGCCTGAGCCGGTTTCAATCGATGAGGTTCGGTCTGCCCTGCGAGAGCTCGATTCGCGGTACGATATCTGACGGAGCTATCTGGCGCCTGCTTCAACACCTCGCCAGCTTTCCGACGGGCGGTTCTCATTGAGGCGGCCCGTAAAAGATATACGGACTGGGAATTCAGTTCACATTGAAGGAATGCCTTCTTCAGACGGCGCGGTGCCAGCTTTCGCTTTTCATTGTTGTTCCGGCGGCCGCTTTTAGCCCTGGAGGAGCGGTAGGCTGCGGTGCGGTTGAGCCGCATCTTCTCCTGGCTGATGGTCTCGCCGTGAGAATTTGTTTGCAGGCGGATTCCAGAGGCTGAGTGGCTGGTCGGAATGAATGACTGGGTGGGTCACGAGTTCCGACGTTCCAATATTCACGATGACGATGTAAAATTGTGAGCCATTCTTACATCTGGGCACCCCGGAGGTTGCCGGGAGAACTGCTTGTCCCCCTATCCCCCAGGGCGAGCAAGGCTTGGCAGGGCCGCAGGATGATGGTTATGGATGAGACGCGAGAACCCACCCGACGCGATTTTCTCTTTCTGGTGACAGCCATGGCAGGGGTAGTGGGTGTTGGGGCCGCCTCCTGGCCATTCATCGATCAGATGCGTCCTGACGCGTCGACGCGCGCGATGGCCTCTATCGAGGTGGACGTATCCTCGCTCGTCGAGGGTATGTCACTGACCGTCAAATGGCGCGGTCGCCCGGTTTTCATTCGCAACCGCAGCCAAAAGGAGATCGAGGCGGCAAGGGCGACCGCGCTTGACGATCTCAAGGACCCCTTGGCTCGGAATGCCAACCTTGCCGATGATCAGCACGCGACCGCCGTTGCCCGCTCTGCCGGGGAGGGGAAGGAGAAGTGGATCGTGATGATCGGGGTTTGCACGCATCTCGGCTGCGTGCCTTTAGGGCAGGCGGGTGACTTCGGAGGCTGGTTCTGCCCGTGCCACGGATCGCACTATGATACTGCCGGTCGCGTCCGCAAGGGGCCCGCACCGGAGAACCTCGCGATCCCCCGCTTCGAGTTCATCTCCGAATCTGTTCTCCGGATCGGATAAGCCGCGCAAGTGCACCAATCGCGGCCACCACGTTTGCCGTGTCGCCGATCGGGTTATTCCGCTCTCTGTGAATTGATGGGCTTCATGCCGATCGACATGATTTTCGAAACCGCTCCCCACCTGTGGGGCAAGACACCGGAAGAGGCAGAGGATCGCCGGACGCTAACCAGGCTCATTGAACGCTTACCGCATGATACCATGCGCGATCTGATCGGGCTCCTGAAGCGCATGACGCCGGCGGAACCGTCGGCGGACACTGGGGGCTACGAGCAGGGGTGAAGGCCGCTAAGCATCCTGGTTGCTTCCGCTCTTGGATAATAGTTGCAGCTATCATAGCATCAGCTAAGACCCCGAACGCGGGTACAATTGGGCCCGACCTCTAGAATCGGCTGGAATTGGCGGCGGTATTCCCTTCAAATTTACTCGACTTTTTGTTGTTCCACGATCGGAACTGCCGGCATGGTTGCACCTTCGTTCTGGTCCCTGGCTACTTTTGTTCCCTCTAATTTTAGGGGTTTCTTATTATCCATAACCGAGAGCGGATCGATGTTCACCCGTTTGCGTGATTGCAGTGAGCCAAGAGGGTGAATAGGCTTCGCACGACTGAACGAGGATGATGATGGCAATCGGTACTGTTAAGTTTTTTAATCAGGACAAGGGTTACGGCTTCATCTCACCTGAGAACGGCGGAACGGACGTGTTTGTCCATGTGTCCGCGGCTGAAGGCGGCAGTCCGCTTCGAGACGGCCAAAAGGTCAGATACGACAAAAGACCGGAAAATCGCGAGCCGAAAACGTCAGGCCAGCCTGAGTTGCCAACTGTACACCAGTGACAACGACGAACGTCGCGAGCCGCGGCTCAACGAAGGACTCGCTGGCCTTCGAAGCGAAGGTCAGCAAACCACAATTCAGTTTGTTTCGAACCGTTCAAGCAGTTTTTGGAGCAGGTTGTTTTCCTGCCGAAGCCGTTCAGCGAGCAGCGCTTTCAGACAGCGATTTTCTTCCTCGAGCGCCGCAAGGTCGTCAATTGCTTCGGGAGTAACGATAACCGTCCGGCTGTCAAGAGGACGATCCCGGCGCGCCGAGTCCTGGCGCTTCAGCTTCGTTTTTTGTGGGATAGCCTTCGGGCGATCCACTTCCAGGGGTAGGATCGGAGCAGAACCGGAAAAAACATCAACGCTACCAGTGCCGCCTTCTGTCGGGTCCGCCAGATCTGCGATTGGGTCAGCAGCCTCGATTACGGCGCCCTCGATTGGCAAAACTTCTGCAGTGGTCTCTGGAGAAGGCAGTTCCATGCGCTGAGCCGGAGCAAACAGATGCGGTGCTTCTGTCTCCGCCGCGCGCACGAGCGCTTTGAGGTCCGTATCGCCCCAAATTGAGGACTGGCTGGTAGTCGACCGCCGGCGAGCCGATTTGACTTCGACGATAAACTTTCGCTGCTGCGGTTTCATGCGGCTCCAACGTTTAAGGGTGCGATATCAGTTTACGGCGTGTCATACCGACCGAGCATTTGTTTGAGCTGCGTATTCTGCAACCGCAACTTTTCTGCAAGCCGGCGTCTTAGTTGCCTGATGTCCTCGTCCAGTGCGGTCATCTCATCGACGAAAGTCATCGGCGGCCGTGAGGGACCGGAACTGCGATCTCCATACTCGACGACTTCGGCCACTGCAACATCGCCGGCGCTCGTTTTCCGGCTGCGCCTCCGCCTTTTCGTCGGCGGTGGCTGTGACGGCCTGGCAGGTTCCGGAAGCATCACCGGAGCGTCGGCAGCTGACCTGTCGACTGTTATAGCGACCGTTCCGTCATCTTCGTCAGCCGCAGCATCGATGTTCGAAACGTCGAGACTGCCATCGCCGATCTTCGAGATGCGACCACTATGATCGTCTCGCCGGATTGATATTTCCTTGGCGTCAATCCGTCCTTCAGCGCGCCCTTCCCCCGTCGATGAGCTTCAAGACAGTGATTGCACAGCGTTTGTCGTAGGCCTGAACGACGAGACGGCGAAACAGCCGATCACGGACAATTCGTGACGAGAATTGTACGACGCGATCGCGCTCCTGCTCGAGTACGAACGGCGCTTGAGCGCCTTCACCAAATCCTTCAGCGGAGATCCAGCGTCCAATTCTCCGGTCCGAGGCAACTCTGGCTCTTGCTCATTGAGGCCAATGCCTACAATGCGATTGAAATAGGTCTTACCGCAGACTGCGCCCGGCCTGAGATCCGCGCGGAACTTACCCATTGCCCCGGCTCACTCCACCTCTGCGTTTAGCCGGAGGAATGAGACATACCGGCCACCTTGTCGAGCGGCAGCGCAGCCCAGCGGCTCTGCCACAAGCGACGGCAAGCCGAACGCCACCAAGCATCCATCAGAAACGCACATGAGCACGTGCCTTCGCGCCAACCGTCTGCTCGCCTTCCCTTTCAATGCCATAGAGCAGCGAGAAGTCGAAATCCCAGTTGATCGCGTTGGAGAGGTTTAGCCCGGCGCTAACTGTTCCGAACGCGCCGCTATTGTCCAACGCGGCAAATCCGGCTGTGAAACCGAAGCGGGGCGTCAGCAGCAGGCCGTTTTCGAGCCGGTAAGCCCGCTCCAGTTCCGCCCCGAGGCTGAGCCGCAGTTGATCCTGGGTGAACCCTTGCAGATCGACTTTGGTACCGCCGCCGTTCGAGACGCTATAGTCCTCGACTTTCTCGTTGAGGAAGACGGCCCGCAACGCAGGCGTCAGCACGGTTGCATCCCCGAGTTGCCATTGCCCCTGCAGCTTCGTATCCCACATCATCCGGCGCGTATCGAACGAACCGTCGAAATACTCCGTTTCGACGTCGTTCCAGGAACCGCCGTAAAGCAGGCTGGTATCGAGGAACACACCGGAGCCAAGCTCGAATGAGGCATAAGGGCCGGCCAGCCAGCCGTTACCGGTCAGTTCCGCATCGGCGTCGGTTGGATCGGTCATGCGGTCGAAATGGAACGACAGGCCGATCAGCGCCTTCTCCGCCAGCAGATAGTCGGCGCCGGCAGAGATGAGACCGAAGGTACCCCAGCGTCCGCCATTCTCATCACGTTTGTGCACCGCTACAGTGCCGTCGATCCAGATATTGAACGGCGACATTGCCGCCCCCCCATCGCCCCCCTCTCCCGCCTCTTCGGTGGAGCGAAGCTGAGCCAGACTGGTTGAAAAACCGAGCGTCATTCCGTCTTCTGCGGGCGACATGCTAGTCGAGATCGGGTCGTTGCCCGCGCGGCCCATCTTGCGACGCTCGATCAGCCCCGGCACCTCAATCGCTGTCGACAGGAGATTCTGCCTTGTTCGGACGAAGTCCCGCACCAACCCGTCGATCTCTGCCGCGACCTTCGCCCGATTGTGCACAATCGCGTAGCTGATCGTGCCCGTATTGGATGCGCCGAGCGCGCTTTCCAACCGGTATCCGACGACCGCCGTCCCGACGAAGCCGGGATTGGGCCTGAACTTCAGGTAGTAACCAACCGGTACGAAGTCCCCGCTTGCCGCAAGTTCGCCTTCAATGATCTCGGCCTTGCCGGCAGTGGAGGGCCTGACAAAGGCGATGCCAGCGGCGGTGAACGGTCCGCCTGTCGCGCCAGCGTTCAGGTAGACGTTCCGCGGAGCTTCACCTTTCTCCAGCGTGTAAGACCGGCTTGTCACAGTGACTCCCCGCGCCTTGACGGTCAGTCGATAACTCGCCTCACCGGTATTGCCGATTGCGTCGCGTGCCGCGATCGTCAAGCTATAACTTTTGACTTCAGCGTCAGCGGGCAGCGGGCCCGTTAGTTCGCCTGTGGACACGTTCAGTATCATGCCCTTCGGCAGTTCTCCGCGCGCGTGGCTGTAGAGAATGCCGCCTTGGCCACCCCTTGCGGTCACCCGTGTTAAATAGGTTTCTCCCGCCATAGCGTCCGGCAGGTCGCCGCCCGCTGGCGAGAAAAAGAGCTTCGATGCCGCGACGGTAATATTCACCGTCGCTGGCGCTGAAGTGCCGGTCGCGTTGGTCGCCGTATAGGTGAAGCTGTCCGCACCGGAATAGCCCGGATCCGGCGCATAGCTGATCGACGTGCCGGAAGCGGTCGCCGTCCCATGCGACGGGGCAGCGGCGATCGCGACACTGTCGACCGCGCCACCGGAGAGCGATAGCGTGACCGGATTGGCCGTCGAGTTTGCCGCAACCGTCGCGGAGACGTTGTCCGCGACAGGAATCTGCCGGCCGATCGCAACCGTATAGGCGGCCGAACCGGTCGCCCCGTTCGCATCGCTTACCGCGATCGTGAAGCCATATGCGCCCTCCGTCGTCGGCGTTCCCGTGATCGCGCCGGACGATGCGTCAAAACGTAAGCCCGCCGGCAGCGCGCCCGCCGCAACGGTGTAACTGTAGGGTGCCGTCCCATTCGCCACACTGACCGACTGGCTGTAGGCCCTTCCGACCGTTCCCCCGTCGAGTGCGCCGGCCGCGGGCGTGAAGGCGAAGGTCGGCGCGCTGACCGTGACGGTAACCGTCGCTGGTGTCGAGGTGCCGGTCGCGTTGGTCGCCGTATAGGTGAAGCTGTCCGCACCGGAATAGCCAGGATCCGGCGTATAGCTGATCGACGTGCCGGAGGCAGTAGCGGTCCCATGCGACGGGGCGGCTGCGACCGCGACACTGTCGGCCGTGCCACCGGAGAGCGATAGCGTGACCGGATTGGCTGTAGAGTTTGCTGCAACCGTTGCGGGGACGTTGCCGGCAGTTGGAAGCTGCGGGTTGATGGCAAAGGTTTGAGTAACCGTCGGCGCGGCCAGATAGGCCGCGTTGCCGGGTTGGTCGACGCTGATAGTGCAGGTACCGATGGCAATCGGTGTCAACGTCGCACTCCCGGTGATGGTGCATACGCTCGGCGTGCTCGAGGTGAATACCGACGTCAGGCCGGAACTGGTCGTTGCCGCCAATGTAGAGGCAGATCCCACCGTCTGCGAGCCGGGATTTGCGAAGGTGATGAACTGCGCCGCCACCGGTGTAACCGCGTTTGATGCCGCGGAAGGTGCACCCATCCCGGCCGCGTTGGTCGCGGCGACGGTGAAGGTGTAGGCAGTGCCGTTGGTCAATGCGGTGGCGGTGATGGGGCTGGATGAAGCGGTGAAGTTTGCGCCACCCGGATTGACCGTCAAGGTGTAATCGGTGACCGCTGTCCCGCCATCAGACGTCGGCGCGGTGAACGTGATGGTGGCCCGCGTGTCACCAGCCGTCGCACTGCCTATGAGTGGCGCGCTCGGTACCACCGCATTGACCGTGAAGGAACGGCTGACCTGGGCGGCTGGAAGATAGGACGCGTTGCCCGCCTGATGGGCATTGATCGCGCAGGTGCCCGCGGAAACGAAGGTCAATGCCCCGCCGCTCGTGATCGTACAGACGCCGGTCGTGCTGGACGTGAAGGTCGGTAGTAGCCCCGAATCTGACGTCGCCGTCAGGATCGGCGTGGTGCCAAAATTCTGTGCGCCGGGATTGACGAAGGTAATGGCCTGGGTCGCCGCCGGCGTGATCGAATTGGACGCTGCCGATGCGCTACCGGTTCCAGCCACGTTGGCCGCCGTCACGCTAAAGGTGTAGGCGACGCCATTTGTCAGTCCGGCGACCGTGACGGGACTTGATGCACCGGTGCCCATCGCCCCGCCCGGGTTTGCCGTGACCGTATAGGTTACCGGTGCGCCGCCGGTGGAGGCTGGCGCTATGAAGCTGACGTCTGCCTGTTTATCGCCCGCCGTTGCCGTGCCGATCGTCGGCGCGCCGGGTAGGGCCGGATTGACAAGGAATGATCGCGAGGCCGTCGGCGCCGGATGATAGGCCTCGTTGCCCGCTGCGTCCGCATTGATCGTGCAGGTCCCCGCGGAATGGAACGTCAGCTCGCCATACGGTGTCACCGTGCATACATCCGGTGTGGTGGAACTGAAGACCACCGGTATTCCCGAATTGTTCGTCGCCGACAGTATCGGCGTCGTGCCAAAAGTCTGGGGACCGGGATTGAAGAAGATGTTCTGATAGTTTCTCGGCGTCACCGCCTGAGACGGCGCTGACGTGGGGCCAGTTCCCGCCGCGTTCTTTGCCGCCACCGTGAAGGTGTAGGGCATACCGCTCCAAAGGCCGTGTACCGCAATCGGGCTTTGGGTGCCCACACCGATCTTGCCGTGCGGACTGGACGTCACGATATACTCAGTGACCGCCCCGCCGCCAGTGTCGGCCGGCGGCGTGAAATAGACAAAGGCCCCTTCCGGATCGAGCGGTGTTGCCGTGCCGATAGTCGGCGCTCCGGGTAGGGCCGGATTGACAAGGAATGATCGCGAGGCCGTCGGCGCCGGATGATAGGCCTCGTTGCCCGCTGCGTCCGCATTGATCGTGCAGGTCCCCACGGAATGGAACGTCAGCTCGCCATACGGTGTCACCGTGCATACATCCGGTGTGGTGGAACTGAAGACCACCGGTATTCCCGAATTGTTCGTCGCCGGGCGTCACCGCCTGAGACGGCGCTGACGTGAGGCCAGTTCCCGCCGCGTTCTTTGCCGCCACCGTGAAGGTGTAGGGCATACCGCTCCAAAGGCCGTGTACCGCAATCGGGCTTTGGGTGCCCACACCGATCTTGCCGTGCGGACTGGACGTCACGATATACTCAGTGACCGCCCCGCCGCCAGTGTCGGCCGGCGGCGTGAAATAGACAAAGGCCCCTTCCGGATCGAGCGGTGTTACCGTGCCGATCGTCGGCGCGCCGGGTGGGACAACCAGATAGCTGAAGCCGTTCGGAAGTGTCACCGACCCGCTGCCCGTCGTGACCACGATATCCACGGGGCCAGCCGTTCCTGGCGGCGCGACCGCCGTGATCTGGGTGTCGCTGTTGACGGTGAAGCTTGCCGCAGGGACGCTGCCGAACTTGACCGTTGTGGCTCCAGCCAATCCAGTCCCCGGGATCGTAACCGAGGTTCCACCGGTTGGTGAGCCGGATGCTGGGCTGACGCTGCTTATGGTCGAAACAGCTGCCGTGGCGCCCCCGACCGACCCGCACGTTACAGCGACAGCCACGACCAGCATCCGCAATGCGCATAGCATACGGAAACGTGATCGTAAGATGCTCAGAATCATCGTCGGCAGCGCGACAGAAAGAAACACGGCCGCAAACGGCAGGCTGTTGAACATTCGATTTTGCCTAAACGGGCGTTGTTGCAGGGATCAGACGATGGATGGGAGCAGCCCCATCCATGTCACTTTCATGTGACGCGCTTGAATTCTGGACGGCCAAGTTCGATCATCCGGGTGAGAACTCGGATGACAGGTTTTGCTTCAGTCTTCCGATTGTCGAGATTCGCCGCCCTGAGTTTCGGCCCGATCGTCACCTTCCACCGACTCATCTGGGGTCTCGATCCGACTGCGTTGATTGCAGTGTCATCGGCACGTCCAAATTCTCCCAAAACGGCAGCCGAGTTGCCTGCGCAGCAGCCGCAGACGACATAGCAGGGCTGTTGCTCAGCCTGCGTGCAGACGACAAAGAATTGATTTCATGATGTTTCCCCAAATAGCTGCCCTCTCATAGCGAGCGGGTAAGAACATGATCAACAAAAGAAGCGGACTGTGGCTCGGTACACCCAAAATTGAGTCACACAGGTGACTCGGCGATATAGCGATGCGAAACTGGATGGATAGGAATGCCGCAGGCGATCCCATAACCCACGGTGCGACAGACACAACTATGCCTTTAGGACAGAAAGACGATCTCAACCCGATGACATGGAGTGGCGAGTCCACATTCTTTGCCGTCTTGCGCGATGCGGCGGAACAGCTGCTCGCGATGCACGATATCGCGCCAAGAGTGGTGCGTTATGTCGCCAGCATGCAGAAGTGGCTGATCACACAAGCAATCGTCGCCCTTCATTTTGAGCGAAAGCACGATGAAATGCGCCCGTCTTTGACGGCCGGGTCGCTTATCGATTTCTTTGCGGAACAGCAGCCCTTCAGCAAGAACACGCTTACGGCTCATCTGGCAGAAATGGGCGCTTACGGCTTACTTGTACCGCAGGAAAGCCGGGACAGGCGCGTTAAGCCATTGCAGTTGAGTGTCTACGGCGAGACGATGATTGGCCAATGGCTGGCAAACCATCTTTCGGCGCTTGACCGGCTCGATGGAGGTGATCGAGCGTCCAGGCTCTGCAGCGACCAGCGCCTGCTTGCGCGCATCCATCCCCTGGCTGTTCGTGCCCTTGTTTTTGATCCGGACTGGGCACAGCCGCCGGCGAGCGTGGACCTGTTCGTCCGCACGGAAACGGGAAGCAATATCCTGCATGAGCTCATCTGCCGGGTGCCGACGGGCCTTCAGGGCATTGATCGACCGGTCACCCTCGGACCGCTCCCTGCAAGTGACGTCTCGACCCGACACACCCTGTCGCGGGGCCATGTGCAGAGGGTATTTTCCCGGGCGAAATCGGAAGGACTTCTCGTCTGGAGCCTCCCTGGTAATCGTGGCGACCTATTCGTCTCCCAAGACCTGCTCCGCGACTATATCCTTTGGCAAGCCATCAAGTTCCGCGCCATTTCCGTGGCTTACCGGCAAGCGCAAGCGGATTTGTGGCGTGATGACCGCGGGGAGCGTGAGGTCTGATAGACTGGTCAAGCGTACATTCGTTCGAGGGGAAGAAGCGTCTTGGTTATGTTGGCGAATTTTCTTGCTGCTGGCCCACTGCCAGGTCCCCGTCAGTCTCCAGTTGCAGTTGATACATGGCCTTTATCAACCAAAGACAGCAAGAAGCTTGATACTCAAGGGTTACCACGCGATTCTTCGGGCATGATCCGAAGGAGATGAGAATGTCGGAGATGCTTGCAGCGCTTACCAACATTCGGACCGCGGAAGATATGGTCGTGGCCTTTCGCGATGAGGAGCAGTGTCGGCGATTGCTGGAAAGCATGGTGTGGCCGGCCGGGAGAGTTTGCCCCGCCTGTGGTTACAAGCGCTCGATCGCAATCGCCGGGCGCGATATGAGCAAGCGGCGTGCGCGTCCGGGTCTCTATCAATGCTCCAGCGGCGATTGCCGGTTCCAGTTTACGGTGACGACACACACGCCGCTGCATTCCACAAAGCTTCCTCTGAGTGTCTGGCTGAAGGGCATGTGGCTGATGCTGCAGTCGGATAAAGGTTTGTCCTCGGTGCGCCTGGCCGAGGCTCTGGGGGTGAGCCAGCCGACGGCCTGGCGGATGGGACACGCACTGCGTCTCATGGCGGCGCGCGAGCACATGCTCGATGGCACGGTGGAGATCGACCATTTTTATCTCGGTGGCGAGCAAGAATAAATCCGGACGATCCACCGCCTGGACGAGGCCAAAAAGGACTGCCGAACACCCAGAAGACGCCGGTCATGGTGATCGTGCAGCGACCAGATGACGTCACACCCGGCACTCCGGCCGGTGACGCGCGTGCTGCGGTGGTGACTGGTCTTTCGCTCCGTGCAGCGGCGCGCGCCGCCGAAGCGCAGATCGTCCCCGACGCTGGGCGGCAAGAACCCGTTCGTCGTGGCAGAGATGCATTGAAACCTTCGGTAGAGTCACCCTGCTGAATGCACGCATCTACCCTCAGATTCAACGCTCTTCGGATGCGCGCAAAAGAAGTTTTAGGACTCAATAATGCAATCCAAAATTGGGGTTCTCGCTGCGCGGTCATTCTAGGCTCGGTTTGGATCTCGATAGCGGGCCACCAGATCGCCAATATCAGCCCGAAATCAAGGCGAAGGCGTATTGACGTCATCTATCGGCGCGTCTTTGAGGATCGGTTCTGGCTGCGGAAGCACACCCTGAGCATTTGACCCTTTGAACCTATGTCGGCGTCTCTGCTCGACCGTGGGGTGCGCGAAATGATGTCACTCCAATCGCGGCAGTTGGCAAATGTCATCTTGATCTGGTTTGATCTAAATCAGTCCAACGCGACTAAACGTGACTATCCTGCGCCAATGGAGCGATGTGGACAGGGTGCCACACAACCAACAGAGAAAGCCTTACCGGAACTTTCGGAACGGTCGGCGAGTTGACTTCGGCCCGCCGGACGGTGCCACGCAAGCAGGAACTATGCGACGGCTAACTATCAGCGCGGAGGCGAAATTGTGATCTTCGGCGGGTGTAGTGCTTTATGAGATCGGCGCTGACAGATCCCCACGCCCTTTCCGGCGATGCTTGCCTTCTCGCGCTCGATGCCGAGCTCGGAGGGTTGACGGGGTCCGAGGCTGCGCGGCGGCTGGCTATCCAGGGGCCGAACCGCCTGCCCGAGACGCAATCACGCGGACCGGTTCTTCGATTTCTGTCGCAGTTTAACAACATGCTGATTTACTTGCTTCTGGGTGCTGCAGTGGTGACGGCAACGCTACAGCACTGGGTCGACACCGCCGTGATCCTCGCCGTCGTACTGGCCAATGCCGTAGTCGGATTCATCCAGGAGGGTAAGGCCGAGGTGGCGATGGCGGCGATCCGTCGGATGCTGGCGCCGCGCGCCGCAGTGCTGCGGGACGGACAGCGCCTGACCGTGGACGCGTCAGAGATTGTGCCGGGCGAGATCGTACTGCTCGAAGCCGGTGACAAGGTACCTGCGGATTTGCGTTTGCTGGAAGCGCGGGGACTTGCCGCGCAGGAGGCGATCCTGACCGGCGAGTCGGTGCCAGTGGAAAAGGATGCGGATCCGGTAACCGCCGATGCGGCCCTTGGCGATCGGCGCTCGATGCTCTGGTCGGGCACGCTTGTCACTCAAGGCACCGCGCGGGGGCTGGCCGTTGCGACCGGAGCGGCAACAGAAATTGGCCGCATCGGCGGGCTTCTGGCCGGGGTGGAGCAATTGACCACGCCGCTTGTCGCGCAGATGGACCATTTTGCGCGCTGGCTTTCGTTCTTGATCCTGCTCGCTGCGGCGCTTCTGCTCATCTACGGATAGGATTTTGTGGGGCACCACCGGTTTGACGAGATGTTCATGGCCGTGGTGGGTGTGGCCGTGGCAGCGATTCCCGAAGGTCTCCCCGCGGTGATGACGATCGCGCTAGCCATCGGCGTTCAGGCCATGGCCCGCCGCCATGCCATTGTCCGCCGCCTACCCGCGATCGAGGCGATCGGCTCGGTTTCGGTCATCTGCACCGACAAGACTGGCACGCTAACTCGCAATGAGATGGTGGTCGCGGCCGTCGAGACCCCCGAAGGCAGCTTCACGGTAACGGGGGAAGGCTATGCGCCTTCGGTTACGATCACGCCGGCGGGGGACCTATCACGCCTCGCGCGCGCGGCGGCACTGTGCAACGACGCGGTTCTGCATGACCGGGCTGGGCAATGGGCCGTGGAAGGTGATCCGATGGAAGGAGCGCTCTTGGCCTTTGCAGGCAAGGTCGGCGACCACTACCCGGCGCGGCGGCTGGATGCCATTCCCTTCGACAGCCGCCACCGCTTCATGGCAGTGCTGACTGAAGGGCTCGGACGCCGCATGATCTATGTGAAGGGTGCGCCGGTGTCGGCGCTTGACCTCCGATGAGCGTCCGCGGGCTGCGGGCATCGTTGGCGGCCCCGTACCGGCTAGCGGGATCCCGAGTCCGCAGAGAATGCCGGTCATTCCGCCTGGGCGCGCCTCGACCGAAGCAGCCTTTTCACGACCACGCCCGTCGGGAGCGCCATTCACCGCTCGAAAGAGGACGCGGACGGCCTTCCACCGCGCTCAGATGGATCAATCAGACGGGCTTCACCGAGGAAGTGCATCGCAAACCGTATACAGAGACAATGCAGGACGCCCTCTTCGGATCGCGTGCGAAACCCAAGGCGGACAAGCGATTAGTCTTCCCCGTTAGTGACGGAAACAGCACGGAGTAGCGATTCTACCAAAATTCATCACCCACCGCGGTGTATGCAACTTCCTGCTCCCGGGCATGAGGGCTTTGGCGAAGTTGGCTGAATAGGCGTTCGCCGGCAAGGAAACGTCGCTCGCAGCTACCGGCGGGCAGATCCGCCCTGCTCGTGCAGTGGCATGCGCCACCTAGCTCGCCGCCCTCATGTCGCAACGGCTTCAACGCGCTATTGAAAGGCGCCGAGGTTGCGTCGGCGTCCTTGGATCCAAGTGCGGCCGGTCTCGCGCTAGCTTTCAGTTTTCGTCTGTGCTTCGGTTCGCTTTCGTCTTGAATGAACAATGAACGACGCAAGCTCAATCACTATAAACAATTCGATGAATAGCGTGATCACCAACAAAAACACATGCTTGAATATTTCGCGTTCATTGTCGTCTAGTCTCAGAAAGGAGTCGGCCGCAGTTGCCAGCCCTAGAAAGAGCCCCAATATTCCCAGGTGGCGGCGACTTGGCGGCGATCGAAATGCGTCCGTCGCCGCGGCCTGCAGCGTATTCACTGCGTCGTCCGCCACCGTTCCCGTAGCAAATTCCCAAGCATCTTTGGCGCCCTCGGTAACTGGATTGACATCACGCGTACTCGAACGCGCGAGCGACACAGCACGCCAGGCCCCGAACGCTAGAGCCCCTAGGACCAACATCGGGTTGAGCACCAGATTGAGCGCCATGTTTGTGATGTCCTCCCCAATCTTACGAAGCAGGTGCCGGGCCTCGAACGGGGCAATCGCAAGAAGCAAGGAAAAGAAGAGCGCTACGGGAGCAAAAATTGCTAGGTTCCTTCTTCCAGACAGAGCGGCAGCGATAACCGACAGCATAACAGTTGGAAAGAAGACTATGAGCGACGCAATTATCAAAGGCGTCAGCAGCGACAAGAAAAGCACCATAAATGAGGCGATGAAACATAGAGCTTCGATCGGAATTAGTTTTTGAGACCCCCATTCGATTATTGTGAAGGGGTTCGGAAAACGGTCACTCACCGAGGTGGAAAAGCTAATGATCGGCGCGATAAGCAAATTCAACTCTGGAACGTGCTCTTGATAGCCTCTCGATAGAGCAACGCACACCAAGAAACCGATACCAATCGAAATCAATGCATGCATGAGGAGCGCCTCTTTAGACCGAAGCGCAAGAATGGCCATTCGCCGCCGGCGAAGAATTCTCTTAACCGCTTGCCCTGCCCGCAGTCCTCCAAAAAGCATCGTCGGAAATTTCCCATGCATTCGAGGGACTCGACTTGTTCACGAGGGGATGGGTTTCCCACGAGAAAAAAAGCCCAAGGTCCGTCTGGCGCGGCGACGGCCGCGGAAAGAGCGGCCATCCAAGAACCACGCCTCGCCGTGTCTTCGAGGCGAGGCCCGCAATTTAAAATCTCTGCCTGCCGTTGCGAGCTGACCGGCACTTGGTTTCCGCCGACACAGCTCGTGACGATCCGCTTCGGCGTTTGTCGCTGCGGGATGGACTATATCCCTCGCCGAGGCGGCAAGCTCGCGTTCTCGACTTCAGGCATCTCCTTGATGGCCGACAGGCATTCGGTGACTCCTGACGATGCAGCCAATCGAGCGAAGTGAATCCGCTGGAGGGCTTCGTTGCTGGTGTCACGCTTGATCGGGGCAGCGAGCTCGACGCCCGGTATATCTTGAATCCTACTCAGCACGCGAGCTCGCTCCTTGAGGCTGACGCCCGCCCGAATGGTGAACATGATATCAGTCATTGACCTAAGCCGGCGAGAAGCTGTTCCAAGTTCAAACGACCATAACCGAAATCTGGCGTAAAGTCTCGCCCGCCCATGGCGGGCACCTTGTCGGCGCTTGAGGCCAAGGCGTTGCGTATTGTCGTCGGATTCCTGTCGCCGCCATTCGCAAGGTAAAGCGCCACCGCGGCGGCGACATGCGGGGTCGCCATCGACGTGCCCGGCCAGGCATCGTAGTCCGTCTCCCGAACGTCTGCTTTCCCCTGCCTCCACCCGCCGTCGGGGCCGCGTTCAGCTCTCCAGCCCATCTGACCTGGATAGGTCGGCAGGGTCGACCAAATCGCGTCGCCTGGCGCCGCGATCGTTATGTGATTGCCGCGATTTGAAAAGTTGGTGATCCGATCTTGCAGGTTGGTTGCGCCCACAGCGATCACGCCCGGGATGGCTGCGGGGTAGGAGATGGGGCTTCCGTCGCGCTGCTCGTTGCCCATTGCCGCGACGATCGTTGTTCCGTTTGCAACTACAGCCTCGAACGCTGCACTTTCGGTCGGATCAGGAGGAGCGCCGCCGCCAATCGACAGGTTGATTACATCGACCCCTTGATCTGCACAATCGATGAGCGCTCGAAGGTACATCACCGGATCCACGAAATAGGCATACTCCGCGGTGCCGTCTGAGTATCTTAGGAGATCTGGACGGTCGTCAAAGATCTTCCAGGCGTGGACGCTTGCTCGCGAAATTCCGTTGATCCCAAGATCATTGTTGATCGTTGCAGCGATAGTGCCGGCCACATGGGTGCCATGGCCGATCAAATCCTGGGCTGAACTGGCCCCCGGAAGATCGGGATGTTCATAAGTGTAGCCGGCGATCTGGTCCTTGAGGTCAGGATGTTCATTGTCGACACCGGTGTCCAAGACCGCCACCTTGATGTTGTTGCCGTCGTCGAAGTTTGGCAGGTTCCGAGCTTCGGACCACTTGATCTTCTGGAGATTCCACATCGTGCGGACCGGCGGTGGCATCGCAGCAATTCGACTTCCTGGCGCAACCTTTGCTTTCTTAGTGGTCGGCCGCGAAGGTCGGGCCGCAGACTTTGCCGTCAGATAGCGCGTAGGCACGCGCGACACGGACGCCACGGTCGGATCTGCAGCGAGGGCCAACTGAAGCTGCCGTACGTCCCCATCGCTTGCCAGCTCGACGAGGCTGGTGGCGCCTCCAGGAGTTCGTTGGTCCAAAGCGGCGCTCAAGTTTAATGTTGGCGCCGACCACCCTTCAAGGTCGTCGCCCAGCACCCCGATGAGTTCTGGTCTGGCTCCCCGCTCGGTCGAGGGCCTCACAAGCATGCGGCTTGTGTAGTGCGGGGACGTCCTCGAAACAGGAGTTACTCTCTTGATCATTCCTGCGCGTTCGAAAAAAGCCAGGGCTTGCAGTCCCGCGCTCAGCGGTGCGCGTGCGACGGCGAGCGCAGACTCGAAGCTTCCGTGTTGTGGCTGCGGCCTCATTTGCACAAACAACATTGCTTCGTGATAAACTGGCAGTCCGGAATGCTTGAACAACGGTCCCATTATTGCCTCCCAACAATGCGTTGACGGTCAATCAGCGTTGAACCTCACGTGATCTGCAGTCTTATGTTCGCGCGCGGCCACGCGAAGCCTTTGCATTACAAGAAACATCCGTCGGTGTCCCGGTGCCAGATGCGCGCATGGTTCAGCAAACACTAAAACACATAACCTTTACGTGAACAACTACAAGTCGTTTCAGAATGCCGGGCTCGTCGGGCGACGCCAACGGCCGGCAAAAACGTGAAAACGAGACCGCGTTTTGTCTGAGCAACGCCGTTGCACTGCTCCATCATGCCGCGCATAGGCAAGTCGGGCAGCCGTGCAAGCCTGATCAGGTCTTGAGCCTTTGAGAACACATTTAAATTCCTGGGCCTCGACTATGTCAGATATTGACACCCACACACGCTATGGCTGAATTTGCAGTCTGTCGAGATGCAATTCTTGTCGTGGATTGCGCTCGATCAGGGGGCGGCATGCGAACTATTGAGGACCGAGTACTTTTGTCCGCATCGGATCTGATGCGGTTCATGGGCTGTAGCCACGCGACCACACTCGATCTCGCCTATATGCGTGGCAAGGGGCCAATGCCTCGCAAGGATAGCGATGACGCGGCTTTGCTCCAGAAGCAGGGCGATGTCCATGAAGCCGCCCATTTGGCGAAGCTCAAGGCGTCAGGTATGTCGGTGTTTGAGATCGTGCGGTCCGATCTGGCCGACAATGCAGGAGAAACCCTCGAGGCCTTGGCCGAAGGGCCGCAGGTCATCTTTCAAGGGGCGCTACTTGGCGACAAATGGGGCGGCTGGTCCGATTTCCTCGAGCGCGTTGATCGCCCGTCCGACCTTGGCCCGTTCAGTTATGAAGTGACCGACACCAAGCTCAAGCGTCGTCCCCATCCCAAACACGTGCTGCAACTAGTGCTGTATTCGGACTTGCTGACGCAGATTCAGGGCGTCGCGCCTGAATTTGCCCATGTCGAGCTGGGCAATGGCAACCGCGCGCGGCTGCGCCTCGCCGACTATCAGGCTTATGCCCGCATGGCGCGCCAGCGGCTTGAGGCCTTCCTGGAAAATCCGGTGTCGACTCGGCCGATCCCTTGCGCCGATTGCGCGTTGTGCCGTTGGGGCGATCATTGCGAAAGCCAGTGGCAGGCCGAGGACAGCCTGTTCAACGTCGCCAATATCACCCGCATGCAGGTCAAGAAGCTCGAGGCCGCCGGCATCACCTCCATGGAGGCGCTGGCCGCGCTCAATCAACCGATCCGTGGTATGACTGATAATACGCAAGCGCGGCTGGTGACGCAGGCGCGCCTGCAGCATGCACGCAAGTCCGGGCCACCTGCCTTCGAGCTGCGCGAGCCGGAACCCGGCAAGGGTTTCGATCTCTTGCCCGCGCCGCAGCCAGGCGACATCTTCTACGATATCGAGGGCGACCCACATTACGAGGGCGGCCTCGAATATCTTCACGGCGTCTGGTTTGATGGGCGCTTCAAGGCTTTCTGGGCGCATGACCATGGCGCCGAAGCGCAGGCCCTCTCCGAGCTCCTCGACTTCATTAGACAAAGGCTTGTGGCCTATCCCGAAGCGCGCATCTATCACTACGCGCCCTATGAGATTACTGCCTTGCGGCGACTAACCGCCAAATACGGAATAGGCGAGGCCTTACTCGATCGTCTGCTGCGCGAGCGGCGGTTTGTCGATCTTTTCGCCGTGGTCCGCGGCGCGCTTATAGGCTCGGAAGCCAATTACTCGATCAAGTCGATGGAAGCCTTTTATGGCCGGGTGCGCGAGGGCGAGGTGAAAACCGCCGGCGGCTCGGTCGTCGCCTATGAGCGTTGGCGTGAAACCGAAGAACAATCGATCCTCGATGAAATCGAGGACTATAATCGCATCGACTGTATCTCGACCGAAGAATTACGCGACTGGTTGGTGAGCATTCGGCCTGCCGCGCCTTGGCCGGTGTTGGCGGCCGATGCCAGCGGCAAGGAAATCGAGGAAGACGCCGACACGCAAGCCCTGCGCGCCGGGCTTGCCAAATCCGGCCTGCCGCAGGCGCGACAGGAGATGCTGTTCAATCTCGGCCTGTTCCACAAGCGCGAGGCCAAGCCGGCGCAATGGGCGGTCTTCGACAGCGTTGGTAAGGACGAAGACGATCTGATCGACGATCTCGATGCGCTGGCAGGTCTGCAGGCGCTCGGCCCCGCATCACGAGTTAAGCGCTCGGTGCTGCGGCGCTACCGCTTTCCTGCTCAGGAGACCAAGCTGCGCGCGGGTCGCAACGCGACTGTCCCGGTCGTCGATGGGGCACCAGCCAGTGTTGGCATCGAAGAGCTCGATCGCACTGAGCGCATCATCACAGTCAAGGCCGGGCCAGCCAAAGAACACCTACTAACCGATCGTCTGACGCTGCATCCCGATTGGCCGCTCAACACTGACGTCATTGCCGCCGCATTGCGCGACGTGATCGACGATCAGTGTGGTGCGCGCCGCTTTACCGCACTCGATGATCTGCTTGCGCGCGCAGCCCCGCGCCTTGTGACGGGACCACGGACCGATCTGCTCGGTGGCGCTGATCCTTTGACCGGCACGATCGCGGCGATCACCGCCATGGACAGCACAGTCTTGCCCGTCCAAGGACCGCCAGGAACCGGTAAGACTTATGTCACCGCGCGTGCGATCTTGGCACTGGTACGCCAAGGTCATCGCGTTGGCGTGGCCTCGAACAGCCACGAGGCAATTCGCAATGTGCTGATGGGGTGTCTTGCCGCGCAGGGTGATAGCGATCCCGTTCCCGGTCTGTGCATCGGCCACAAGGTCAGCGGCGGCGAGGATGGTTATCCGGCAAGCTGTACCGGCATTATCCGCTCGACCGCCAATGAAGATTCCCTGTGGGACCGCGCTCAGGTAATTGGCGGTACCGCTTTCTTCTTCGCGCGGCCCGAACACGAGCAGGCGCTCGATTGGCTATTCGTCGATGAAGCCGGGCAAGTGGGGCTGGCCAACATGGTCGCCATGGGCCGCTGCGCGCGCAACATCGTGCTGGTCGGCGATCCACGTCAATTGCCACAGGTCATCCAGGGTGCGCATCCCGATCCGGCCAACCTTTCCTGTCTTGAGTGGATGCTGGGCGATCACGCCACCGTCCCGCCTGATCGCGGCATCTTCCTACCGGTCTCGCGGCGCATGCATCCTAATGTCTGCGGGTTTATTTCGCGGCAGCTCTATGACGGCCGGCTCATCAGCTCTCCCGAAACGGCCGTCCAGGCGGTGCGCGGGACGGGCTGGCCCGAAGCTGGCGCTTTCTGGGTGCCCGTCGCCCACGGGGGCAATGCCCAGATCGCCGTCGAGGAAGTCGCTGCCATCCAAGCGACGATTGACGATTTACTCTCGGGAACCTGGACAGATAAGGATGGGACAACGCGCGCCCTTCGTCCCGCCGATATCATCGTCGTGGCGCCCTATAATGCGCAGGTCAATGCCCTGTTGGACGCCCTGCCTGCTGCAATTCGTGTCGGCACGGTCGACAAATTCCAGGGGCAGGAAGCACCAGTCTGCCTGGTATCGATGACCGCCTCGTCGGTCGAAGATACACCCCGCGGCATGGATTTCCTGTTCTCGCTCAACCGCATCAATGTCGCTGTCTCGCGCGCCAAGGGCCTTGCGCTCGTTTTCGGCGCGCCGCGGCTGCGCGAAGCAAAATGCGACACCGTCGAACAGATGCGCCTTGTGAACACGCTATGTGCGCTTACAAGCCTCTAGAATATTCAGGAGAATTTTTGTGCAACTCGAGAGTACTGACTGGCTGGTAATTCAGAAAGAATTGGCACTGGCATTTGGAAAACCAGTTCCATCGGGTTTTCTTGTTCGGGCTGGCTCAACAGCCATGCGCGACGGATCACCGACAGTAAAACGAAATCGTGGGGAGCGAGATAGGCTAGTCCGGGAAGGCGTGCTCGTTCCCGATGAGAATCCGGCATTATTTCGCTTTAACACGGATTATCTTTTCAGCAGCCAGAGTCTGGCGGCTGGCATCGTGATAGACGGAAATAGCAATGGCGGTCATTGGCAAGAGAACTCTGCCGCAACACGAGAGCCTTCCGGGCATCCTGGACAGCTAACTCGTTTGGAAGTGGAAATGGCGATGGACGCTTATGACTGCTATCGCCAGTCGGGTGAGCACGCTGACGTCTTCGGGGCCTTCGGCGAGCCGCGCGACTTTTGGGTGCGCACTACACGCGAGCGGCCGAACCGAATCTATCCCTCCAAGCCGATCGTCGGCTTCCTCCGCGGCAAGACGCAACTCAATGGCGGCTGGGGGCAGAAGGCCGATGCCGCAGCCCGGCTCCACAATGCCGGGTACATCATCGTCGATGCCGATAACGCGCCGATCACCCCACCCGAACGCTATGAGCATCTGGTCAGTAACGCTGATCGCATCCGGCTGTGCGCGCGCAACTATTATCTCGAACCGGCGCGTGAGAACGGCGCGGCAGAAGTCGCGATCCGCGTGAGCGACCTGAGCCGAGACATGGGTCTTCGCGATTTGTTCCCGGCCATTTGCAGCGCCCTCGGCGGCGAGAAATTTCAGAAGCTCGCCAATGTCCCTGTACCGACTCACACCCTACCCAATCCCAGCAGCTCTACAGTCTTCACCTACCAACTCGCCGCACCCGAAGGGCACCAGATTATGACGCTCGAACCCGCCGCCGCGATGCCCGCCACCACCAATCTGATCCTGTACGGGCCACCGGGAACCGGCAAAACTTATGCGACGGCCTGGGAAGCGGTGCGGCTTTGCCTGGGCGACGCCCGGGTCATACCGCTGCGCGATGACCGCGATGCCCTAATGGCTGAATATCGCCGCCTTGTCGGTGAAGGGCGGATCGAATTCGTCACATTCCACCAGTCGATGGCCTATGAGGATTTCGTCGAGGGCCGTCAGCCCACAACCGGATCCGACGAAGGCGAAGACGGCGCCTCCGTAGGGTTCCGCCTCGAAACTGTGCCCGGGATATTCCGGCGCATTGCGAAACGAGCCGAGACCGGGCTCGCCAAGAAAGCGATCAGTAATCGGCTCACGACGGAAGACCGCCAGATTTACAAGATGTCGGTGGGCTCCAGCAGGGATGCTGGCGACCAGGAGCTCTTCGAGGAAGCGATTGAAGGGGGGTATACCCTCCTTAATTGGGAAGACATCGACTGGAGCGACCCAAAATACGAGAACGCCGGGGAGATCCTGAAAACCTGCGAAGTACAAGGCAAGATCGAAGGTCCGGTCACCCTGCAGTCTGGGCAAGTGTCGATCACCGATACGTTTCGCAATCGCCTAAAGAGCCGCGATATCATCGTTGTTTCGAAGGGGAACAGCTTGATCCGAGCCATAGGCGAGGTAACTGGCTCCTATGAATATCAACCGCGACCGGACGGCAAATTCGGTCACAGACGTGCCGTCCGCTGGCTCTGGCACGATCCCGCGGGCGTTCCCGTCACCGAACTCTATGATGGCAATTTCACGATGCGGTCGCTCTACTTGCTGAACAGGGAGCGCCTCAACATCTCCGCTCTTGAGCGATACATGAACAGCGCGACCGAGGAGGCCGACGCCGACGTTGAGCGCGAGGCCTTCGTGTTGATCATCGACGAAATCAACCGGGCTAACATCTCCAAAGTCTTTGGTGAGCTGATCACGCTCTTGGAACCCGATAAGCGCCTGGGCCAGCCTAACGCGCTTAAGCTGCATCTCCCGTACTCGCGAGATGAATTCGGCGTGCCGGCGAATTTGCATATCATTGGCACGATGAATACGGCGGACCGGTCGATTGCACTGCTCGACACCGCCTTACGCCGCCGCTTTACCTTCCGCGAGCTGATGCCCGATATAGAAGAACTGCGCCGGGCGCTGGCGGCGCGGCAGCTTGATGCCGCAAATCTCGATGGGATCGATCTGTGCAAGCTGCTGCTCACAATCAATGAGCGGATCGAATATCTCTTCGATCGCGAACACCAGATTGGCCATGCCTATTTCACCGGCTGCCGCAGCCACGTCGATGTCGAGGAGGTGATGCGCCACAAAATCATCCCGCTCTTGGCCGAGTATTTCTACGAGGATTGGTCGAAGGTTGCCGCGGTGCTGGGCGATGGCGACGGCACCAAGGGCGCCCATTTTCTCGAAGCCAGACGATTGACGGCGCCGGCCGGGTTTGCCGACGATGAACTGGGAGGTGGCAAGATGCGCTGGAGCGTGAAGCCCCGTTTCGACTTTTCGGACTTTGCCGCCTGATGCCCGCCTATACGGTTCGCGAATGGGACAAGCTCACCTACGGCGAGGGCGCGGGTCAGATTCCTGACAGCCATGCCATTAGGCTGGCAGCGCTGGCGGCACGCTCGGCTTTTGCCGGCCGCGGCGGTGACGGCGTTCTCGAACATGGCCGGCATGCCTTGCGCGCCCGCGGCGTGGTCGGAATTCTGACGGCGGGCGATGCGAGCCTGGAGATCTTGCCCAAGATCGATGTGGCGCCCGGTGAAACGCCCGATCACGAGAACGCGGCGATCCGAAAGCGTCTGGTGCATATGCTGGCTGTCGCGCTGGATCTGAAAATCGACCTCGGCGTCATAACCGATCTCGCCTGGCAGCGCGAAACTCTCCTTGAAATCCTGATCCGCATCTTTTGCAACAAACTGACTGAAGCCCTTCGCAAGGGCATGCCACGCCGCTATGTCACCCGAGATGAGGATTTGTCGGTCTTGCGCGGGCAGCTCAACGTCACCCGTCAGTTCACCCGCCATGCGGTCGACCCTTCGCGACTTGCATGCCGCTTCGATCTTCTGTCGGAAGACACGCCGCTCAACCGGATCATGAAAGCGGCCGTGGTGCGCTTGGCGCGGCTCTCACGGCGCTCCGCCAACCAGCAACGTCTGCGTGAGCTCGCCTTCCTCTACGCCGACATTACCGAGGAGCCGGTTTCCGCGCTGCGCTGGGATCAGGTTGTGATTGACCGTACCAATCGGTCCTGGCAGGAGCTCTTCGCCATGGCCCGGCTCTTCTTGCAGGATCGCTATCAAACGACCACGGGTGGCTTCGGCGAGGGCACCGCGATGTTGTTCGAGATGAACGCGCTGTTTGAGGAGTATGTCGGCCGGTTGATCGTCCGCGCACTGGCCGGGACCGGGCTCACCGTCTCTCTACAGGCAGGGCGTCTGTTCTGTTTGAGCGCACAGGACAGCGGGCGCGCCCTATTCCAGACCAAGCCCGATATTCTGATCCGCCAGGGGGGCACGGTCACTCATGTTATCGACACCAAGTGGAAGCGAATATCCGCGCGGATCGATGATCCCAAGCAGGGTGTCTCGCAAGCCGATGTCTATCAGATGATGGCCTATGCCCAGCTCTATCGCGCGCCACGCCTGACGCTACTCTATCCCCACCATCCGGGCCTTGGCGCCGAAGACGCGGTTCACGCGCGCTACCTCATTACTGGACACGCTACCACCCTCGAGACCGCCAGCATCGATGTATCTAACAGTTCGCAAATGCTGGCCAAGCTTCGCGGCCTGGTAGTTGGGGAGACAAACCCATGCTTGACGGAAGCGGAAACGTTCAATCAAAATTCGTCCACCTCTTGCACGATAGAATGCCAGCTCCCAGTTGGCTGAGGCTCTAATCCTGCCGGTCGAGTCCCGGCCCCATGTCGGTCAGCAGCGCGCAAAGTTGTGGTTGGCGCGTTGGGCCTAGACTTAGGCTTACCACCCGACGATCGGAAGACCGCAACTTGTCGCCCCGGCCGGGACGTCGACTCCTATTCATCGCCTTGAACAGGTTCGAACCGGAGATCGACCACGTTCAGATCGCGTAAACAGGAAGGCGATTGCGAATCTGTATCATGCAATGATACATTTTGATTGACTTTCACCAGTATCGCCATATGATACAAACATTAAGAGCCAAGCGTGATCAGGTCATTTAAGGATGCGAAAACCGAAGCCGTTGCCCGCGGCAAAGCGCCGAAAGGCTTTCCTTCAGACATCGTGAGGTCGGCCGTCCGCAAACTGACAATCCTGAACAGCGCTGCAGCTCTTGAAGACCTGCGTTCTCCTCCCGGCAATCGACTAGAAGCGCTTAAGGGGAATAGAGAAGGCCAACATTCGATCCGGATCAATGATCAGTGGCGCATATGCTTCGTATGGACTGATGCCGGTGTCGAGGACGTTGAAATAGTTGATTACCATTGAAGGCCGAGCGTAACAGACAGGGAGCTTGAGATGACCCATATCCTTCCGCCGATCCATCCTGGCGAAATCCTCCGCGAGGAGTACTTGCTTCCTCTCAACATGAGTGCTGGTGCACTCGCGAAAAAGCTCAATGTCCCACGCACCCGCATCGAACGTCTTGCAGCAGAGCAAACACCGGTAACGACAGATACCGCCCTGCGCCTCGCCAAGTATTTCCGGACAACACCGGAATTTTGGATGAACATGCAGACCAGCTTCAACCTCAAGACAGAGGAAGTAGCGCTCCATGGCGAACTGGAGTTGATTCCGGAAATCGATAGGGCAGCGTAGCCGGAAGTACGGCATCTTCCAGTCGATACATTATGCGACTTTGGACGCACAAATCGAGAACATATACTGAATTCGGAAGGCGGTTTTGGAACTACTTCGGCCGCAGGGCAACATCGGGGAACCTTGCGCGAGGGCCCTTTCAACGACAATGGCCGTGGAGATCCACGGCCATTGGCTAGAATAATGCGCGATCTATGAGTGAGACATCTTCCTCAGATGTTGCTGGAAAAACGTCTTGAAATCCCGGAAACTTTCAAAGCCAAGGACTGTCGCAAGCCGTGTGACCGTGGTTGGTGAAACAGAGCACGCGCTCGCGACCGAGCGGGCACTTCCGAATGCGATAAGATCCGGTCTTGCCAGTGCCTTTCGAGCGACTTGTTCCAGCTGTCTCGGAAGCCTGAGGGCTCTGGATGCAACCATTGCCCTAAGCTCCGTCACATCGCCAGGACGCCGGGTTGCCTCGCTGACCTTCATCACCGCTTCTCCCTTGCTCGCCGATGCTTCACCAACCCAGTCGGGCCGCTATCGCAACGACACGGGTGCCTTCTTCGAAACGGACTCAATGCAGGCAAGGGCGATCGCAAGCGCGTTGCGCGCATCAGCACCGCCCGGCCCTTCAGTCATTTCGCCGCGGCGAACAGCTCTCACGAAGGAAGCAAGCTGAGCGGTGTAGCCGTGAACGAAGTGCTCGGTGTCACGACGCCAGGTATCATTGGTGGTGCCGTCCTTGTCGAACAGCGTCATGCTGGAACGCCGGACCTCCCCCATCGTCACCATGCCACCGGAGCCGAAGACCTCTCCGCGGATGTCGTAGCCATACATTGCGCAGAAATTCGCTTCTGCGACCGCGATCGAGCCATTGTCGAAGCGGATCGTGACGACCGCTGTGTCGTGGAAGCCCTTGTCGCGGAAATCCGGCCGCACGAGCGCGTCGGCTACGGCCATGACCTCTATCGGCTTTGCATTCGGGTTCAGCCAAAGCAGCGTGTCGAAATCGTGGATCAGCGTTTCGTAAAAGATCGTCCATTGCGGAATCTTGGCGGGATCGGCGCCAAAGGGGCCGGGATCGCGAGTCAGCGAGCGCAGAAGCTGCGGCGCACCGACCTTGCCGGCATCGATCGCCGCGCGTCCTTCCGAGAAAGCCTGGTCCCAACGCCGATTGAAGCCTACCTGGAGGGGAACGCTGACTGCGCGCGCCGCAGCGATCGCCCGATCGGCATCCTCAAGCGTTAGCGCCATGGGCTTCTCGCAAAAGATCGCCTTGCCGGCTTCGGCAGCCTGCACGAGGACGTTCGTGTGGAACCGCGCCGGTGTGGCAATGATCACGGCATCGAGATCCGGGTGGGCAAGAAGGTCCGCGACTTCGGTGTACGAGCTCTCAACGTCGAGCTTGCCGGCGAGCGCGGCGGCAGCCCCTGGCGCGGGGTCAGCGATGCCGACGAGTTCGGCATCGACGAGGCGGCGTGCGACGGTCTCACCGTGGAAGGAACCGATGCGTCCGGCGCCGATGAGGCCGACATTGACGGGTTTGTTCTTGGGCATGGGATTGATCCTGTAGAGGTTGAAAAATGTCAGAGGGTGAATGCGGCGCGGAAGGCTTCGAGCGCCACTTCGGGGTCGCCTGCGGCCCAGGCCTCCATGCCGATCGGGCCGGAATAGCCCATGGCATTCAATGCCCTGGCAATCCCGTTCCAGTTGACCTCGCCGGTACCGGGCTCAAAGCGGCCCGGCACATCGGCCACCTGAATTTCGCCAATCCACGGCAAGCATTTGCGGCAGAGTTCGATCAGGTTCCCCTCGCCAATCTGGGCATGGTAGAGATCGAGATTGAGACGGAGACGCGGATGATCGACGCTGGAGACCAGCGCCAGTGTGTCCTCAGCGCGGCCGAAGGGTACGCCTGGGTGGTCGACCGGGAGGTTGAGGTTTTCGAGCGTAAACGTGACGCCTTCCTCCTCGGCCATGTCCACGATGCGGCAAAGCGTGTCACGCGCCTTCAGCCACATGGCGCCTGTAACGACTTCGATGGGCTGGATGGGCAGGCCCCTGTCTCCAAGGCCCGTGCCGTGCAGATTGAGCCGTTGGACTCCGAGCCGCTTTCCGATCTGAGCGGTTTCGCGCGCAGTCCTCAGGAGTTCTGTTGCACCCTCGTCGTCCGTCAGGCGGCCGGTGAGGTAGCCGTTCATGATCGTGAAGGCGGCGCCGGTCGCTTCCAGCTTGTTGAGATCGTGATCCGGCCAGTTCCAAAGACCGACGCCGAAACCCATTTCCTTGAGGCGCGAAGCACGCCATTCGATCGGTTTGTCGCGCCAGAGCATCTCTGCGCAGGCGGCAAGTGGGAAAGAAGAAATCGTGGACGCACTCATGGTGGATTCCATATTTTTTTTTGGACATGACGATGGGTGGAGCGGCGCAAAGGGCGCCGCACCGACAGGCTGGGATGTGAATTCGATCAGATCGTTCCGCCGAGCTCTTCGGACAGGGATTGCAACTCCTTGCCGCCTGCCATCAGGTTCTGAAGCTCATCAATGCCGATGGCGTCCTTTGTATAGGTGCCAAGCGTCTTGCCACGATTGAGCACGGTGAAGCGGTTGCCGACCGCGTAGGCGTGGCGGACGTTGTGGGTGATGAAGATCACGCCCAGGCCTTTGGCGCGAACCTGGTTGATGTACTTCAGCACCATCGAGGTCTGGGCCACGCCGAGTGCCGACGTCGGTTCGTCAAGGATCAGCACCTTGGCGCCGAAGTACACGGCACGGGCGATCGCCACGCATTGCCTCTCGCCTCCGGAAAGCGTGCCCACCGCCTGCTGCGGGTCACGAACGTCGATGCCGATCCTATGCATCTCGTCGCGTGTGATGTTGTCGGCCTCGTCCATGTTCATGCGCTTGAACGGACCAAATCCGACGAGGGGTTCGCGTCCCATAAAGAAGTTCCGGGTCACCGACATCAGCGGGATCATCGCAAGGTCCTGGTAGACCGTGGCGATGCCGGCATCGAGCGCGTCGCGAGGCCCGGAAAACAACCGGGGCTGACCGTCGACCAGGAAGTCGCCCGACGTCGGCTTGTGCACACCGGCAAGCGTGTTGATCAGGGTAGATTTGCCGGCACCATTGTCGCCGAGCAGGCAGAGCACCTCGTTCGGATATACGTTCATGGAAACGCCGTTGAGCGCGATGACCGAGCCGAAATGCTTGACGAGGTTCCTCACCTCGACGAGGGGCGTCTGAGATGTGCTCATCAGCGTTCTCCCGTGACGCGTTTGCGGATGACGTTGTTGAAGACGACAGCGGTCAGCAGCATGCCGCCGAGGAAGACGAGATACCAATCCTGGTCGATCGACGTGTAAGTCAGGCCAATCAGCACCATGCCGAAGACGATCGATCCGAAGAATGCCCCTATAGCCGAGCCGTAGCCACCGGTCAGCAGGCAGCCGCCGATGACGGCCGCAATGATCGCCTCGAACTCCTTCTGGAAACCGCGGCGAGCGTCGGTCGAGCCGGCGTCGAGCACGGTCAGTATGGCGACCAGCGTGGCGCAAAGAGCGGTGACGACGAAAAGCGTCGTCTTGACCCGAGCGACCGGTACGCCCGACTTGCGTGCGGCGCGCGGATCGCCACCGGATGCAAAGATCCAGTTGCCAAAGCGCGTGCGCAGGAGAATCCATGTAGCAAGAAGTGCGATCCCGACAAACCACAGGATCTCGATCGGAATGCCTGGGACTTTCGGTGTGCCATTCGGGAACGTGTCTATGATGCCAGCCTCCGCAAGCCACGTGAACAGTCCGGGAAAGGCATCGCCGGAGAAGAGCGGCGCGAGCGGGCTGCCGGCCACGGCTTCCTTCATGCCGCGAAGCTGCGTTGCGCCGCCGCTTGCCCATTTGAGACCGACGAGCGTCAGACCGCGCAGGATGAAGAGAAATGCGAGCGTCACGATGAACGACGGGAGACCCGTGCGCATGGTGAGCTGCGCGTTCATCACTCCGATGAAGACTGCGAATGCGATCGCGACAAGGATCGCCACGCTAAGCGGAACCTGCCAGACGACAAGAGCCGCACCGAAAACGAGGCCGGCAAAAGCGACCATCGATCCGATCGACAGATCGAACTCGCCGCCGATCATTAGGAGCGCCGCGCCGACGGCGAGAATGCCGAGCTGGGCGGCCGGCGCCATGAAGTTTACGACACCCGCCAATGTAAACATCGCGGGGTTCGCGGTCAGAAGAAAGAAGACGGTCACGAGCACCAGACCGGCGACGGCGCCGAGTTCAGGACGGCGTAGTATGCCAGTTAACGTCGATACCTTCTTCAGCCGCTCGTCGGATCTGGCAGCAGACCCGTTCTGTTCGTTGGCTAGGGTCATGGTCGTACCTCAGCAGTGTAATTGTTATCCGTGCGCCATCCGTCCCGTTCACGCGGTGGCGCGGAGCGGTCGGGCGATGAGAGCAGCTCCCACTGGCGCGGGAGCTGCCGCGGATCCGCCTAGCGGATGCCCTGGGAGGATTTTTCGATAACGGATGCGGCCGCGTCCTTCTCGACGAAGCTCGGACCGGATGCCACGTTGCCGGCAGGAATGGTGCCGTAGCGCGCATTGAGTGCCAGGAACGTCACCGGCAGATAACCCTGCAGATAGGGCTGCTGATCAACCGCAAACAGCGCCTTGCCGTCAGCGACGGACTGGAGGAAGCCGGCTGAGAGATCATAGGAAGCGACCTTCACCTTATCGCCAACGCCCATCTTCTCAACGACGGCGACGGCGCGCTCGCCGACCAGCGGGGCGGACAGCCCGAGCACCAGATCGATCGACGGGTCGGAGGTCAATGCCGCCTGGATTTTCGCCTCAATCTCGGCGGGGTCTGCCGTCGTCGGCAGGATCGTTACCTTGCCGCCTTCAAACCCCTGCTCCGTGCCGGCGCAGCGCTGGTCAAGAGCCGCGTTGCCAACTTCCTGATTGACGCAGAGCACGTGCTTAAGGCCGAGCGACTTGAGCTTAGCGCCCACCTTGACGCCGGCCGGAAGCTCGTCTTGTCCGACATGCAGCTTGATACCCAGTTTTTCAGCTGCAGAGATGCCAGAGTTCATCGAGATTACCGGAATGCCCGCGGCAACCGCTTTCTCGATCGCCGGGCCGAGCGCGTCCGGGTCAGGGTTCGAAATAACGATGCCCGCCGGATTCTGGTTCACGGCAGCTTCGATCAGTTGCGCCATCGCCACCATGTCGAAGGTTTCCGGCGCGCGGTAATCGACCTGGACGTTGCTGTCCTGGCCGGCCTGCATGATGCCGTTCTTCACGATCGACCAGAACGGGTCGGACGCCTGCCCGTGCGTCACCGCGATGATGGTGGGCTCCTGAGCTTTCGCGCTGATGGCGGCCGTGGTGGCGACGCCGAGCACGACCGCGCCGAATGCGAGCTTCTTCAGAATGGATTTCATCTGCTCCTCCTCCAATCGCCACACCCTCCACAGGATGGCGAGAAAAACGATTGCTACCGGGTGCATTTTTGTTGCTACCGGGTGCAAACAGGTGCATATTACGCTGGGATGAATTAAAAGCAAGCATTCATTTCATCTTGAATTCAAAATGGAATATGCGTTCCATTTCAAGGGAGTCTTCATGCGCAAACGAGCGACGGCGAAAGAAGTGGCGGATGCTGCAGGTGTTTCGAAGTGGACGGTCATCCGTGCGTTCACCCCGGGCGCGTCGATCGCCGAGGAAAGCAAGCGCAAGGTTCTGGAAGCGGCCGCAGCGCTCAACTACTCGCCGAACTTGCTAGCACGCAGTCTTGCGACGAATTCCACCCATCAGGTGGCTGTGTTTGTCGATGACTTCGCCAATCCTCAGAAACTGCCCTTCCTTGAGACCTTGACCGAGAGACTGCAGGCCGAGGGGCTCGTCGCGGTCCTGATCAACATCAACACTCACTTCGATCACGTGCACGCGCTGCTTCACGCAGATCAGCGCCAGGTCGATGCCGTTATCCTCTTCGGTACAGCGTTTCGCAGTGAGACGCTGAGCGATCTGCAGCTTGGTCGCGGAACGCCACCGATGTTTGTGCTTGCGAGAGACAGCCAGATCGAAGGCGTTCCGGCGGTCGTGTGTGATGCCGAACTGGCATTACGGGAGATCGTCGATCATCTTCATGAAAGAGGATATCGCCGGCCTGGCTTCATGACGGGTGCCCCTGCGCTATCCACCGCCCTGAGGCGTCGGCATCATTTCACCGACTTCTGGAAGCAGAAGGGTGTGGACGAGATCGCTTTGCTTTCGGCTGAAAAGTACAGTGCCGGAGCGGGAGCCGAAGCGGTGCGCAGCTATCTCGAACAGACCGCCCCCGCCGACAGGGTCGACGTTCTCATGTGCGAAAATGACATTCTGGCTCTTGGGGCGATGGATGAAATCCGCAGCCGGTTCGGTCTGCGGATCCCCGAAGACATCGCCGTTGTCGGTTTCGACAACTACGAGTTCTGCGGGTCGCCCGCCTACAGCCTGACCACATATGAGCAGCCGCGGCAGGAGATGATCCAGGTCATCGTTGGGATGATTGCAGGACGTCTGGAGCCGGAGACGGTGACGCTGCCAGGCAAGCTTGTGGTCCGCAATTCCACCTGACGGACCTTCATCCTCGAGGTCTTCGCCTCTCAAGGACGTCGAACACTCGCAACCGAGAACCTATCCCAATGTGGAGAACTCATCATGTCTCAGAAAGCCATTACTTTGCCCGACGGCGTGCGCCTTGCGGTAAGTCCCCTTTCGTGGGCGAACGATGTGCTTGAGGATCTTGGGGCAGACATTCCACTCGATACTTGCCTCACCGATGCGGCTGAGGTTGGCTATCAGAGGGTCGAGCTCGGCCGGAAATTCCCAAGGGACGCAGCGGCCTTGCGCCCGCTTCTCGCAAGCCACGGTCTCGACCTGGCGTCCGGATGGCATTCAGGGGAACTGGCCGAACGCGGCGTCGACGAAGAGATGCGAGCTGTTGCCCGTCACGCCGACCTCCTCCGGGCCATGGACTGCAAGGTCATGGTCTACGGCGAGGTTGCAATGATGACACCAGGATCCCCGCTGGACGCACCGATGGCGCAGCGGTTAGTATTGCCCAAGGCGGACGTGGCAGCCTATGCAGCGCGATTGACGGAGTTCTCCAGCCGTCTTGCGGGCGAGTACGGGCTTGCGCTGGCCTATCACCACCACCTGATGATGGTCGCAGAGACTTTCGATGAAATTTCCAACATCTTCGACAAGACCGGCACGGAAGTTGGCTTGCTGCTCGACACGGGCCACGCGGTCGCAGCTGGTTTCGACTATACGCAGCTCATCGAGCGTTTCTCCGATCGCATCGTGCACGTCCACCTAAAGGACGTCCGCAAATCGGTGATGCGGGAGGTTCGGACCGGCGACCTGAGCTTCAATGCCGGCGTGCGCAGCGGAATGTTCACGGTGCCAGGCGACGGTATCGTCGACTTCACTCCGATCGCTCGCTTCGTTCGGAACAGTGGCTATCGAGGATGGCTGGTCGTCGAAGCCGAACAGGATCCTGCACACGCACCACCACGTGCAACCGTCGCCCGCGCGTTCGATCACATCGGCAAAGTATTTGCCGACTAACCCATGAGGCTGATTTCAGCCAAGACAGCGCCATAAATTCTGTCGCCTTGAAGGGAATCGAACCGTAGGTCCCGCATTTCCTTGACTGGAAAATGAAAGCGGAAGTCCAAATGGTTCAATTCCCCGAAACATCACCCCTTAGGCGAGCGTGTAGGCCGTCTTGACGGTGGTGTAGAACTCGGCGGCGTAGCGCCCCTGCTCGCGCGAGCCATGGGACGAGCCCTTGCGGCCGCCGAAGGGCACGTGGAAATCGACGCCCGCCGTCGGCAGGTTGACCATCACCATGCCGGCTTCGGCATTGCGCTTGAAATGGGTCGCGTACTTCAGGCTGGTGGTGGCAATGCCCGAGGACAGACCGAAGGGCGTGTCGTTGGCGACCGTGAGCGCCTCATCGTAGTCCTTGACGCGGATGACGGATGCGACCGGCCCGAAGATCTCTTCCCGGCTGATGCGCATGGCGTTCGTCGCTTCGGTAAACAGCGCCGGCTGCAGGTAGAAGCCGGGCGTGTCGCGCTTCAGAAGCTCGCCGCCGAAGGCAAGCTTTGCGCCTTCCTGTCGGCCGATGGCGATATAGTCGGTGTCCTGGTTGAGCTGGCTCTCATCGACCACCGGACCGATCTGGGTGCCGGCCTTCAAGGCGTCGTCGACAACAAGCCCCTTCATTCGTTCGCCCATGGCCGCCACGAAGCGATCATGAATGCCCTCGGTGACGATGAGCCGGG
This sequence comes from Ensifer sp. ENS08, assembly GCF_014852195.1. Classification (NCBI taxonomy): domain Bacteria; kingdom Pseudomonadati; phylum Pseudomonadota; class Alphaproteobacteria; order Hyphomicrobiales; family Rhizobiaceae; genus Ensifer; species Ensifer sp. ENS08. The sequence goes on along the minus strand of NZ_JACVBF010000020.1, from coordinate 18,647 downwards.
AAGATGCGGTGCAGCGCTGGCCGGTCGAGAAGAAGGCGGAATTGACCGCCGCCTCGACCGCGACCGCAAGATCGGCGTCGTCAAGCACGACGAACGGATTCTTGCCGCCCATCTCCAGCTGGTATTTGCGATTGTGTTCGACGGAGGCGAGCGCCACGCGTTTGCCCGTGCCGGTCGAGCCGGTGAAGGTGATGGCGTGAATGTCGGGGCTGTCGAGCATCGCCTGGCCGACGACCGAGCCCTTGCCCATGACGAGGTTCAAGACGCCTTTCGGCAGGCCGGCGCGGTGAAGAATGTCGACGATCGCCCAGGAACTGCCGGGCACCAGTTCGGCCGGCTTGAAGACGACGGTGTTGCCGTAGCAAAGCGCCGGCGCGATCTTCCAGGCGGGAATGGCGATCGGGAAGTTCCAGGGCGTGATGATGCCGACGACACCGACCGGCTCGCGGGTGATCTCGACGCCGATATTGGGTCTTGCCGACGGCAGCACCTCGCCCGCCAACCGCAGGCACTCGCCGGCGAAGAAGTCGAAGATCTGGCCGGCGCGCACCGTCTCGCCGATGCCTTCGGCCAAGGTCTTGCCTTCCTCACGCGACAAGAGCTTCCCGAGTTCGTCCTTGCGCGCAAGGATCTCGTCGGCGGTCTTCCTCAGGATCGCGTGGCGCTCGAGAATACCGGAGCGCGACCAGGCCGGAAACGCCGCCTTGGCGGCAGCGATCGCTGAGCGCGCATCGTCCGCCGACGCGCGGGCGTATTCGCCGACCACGTCGTTGGTGTTGGACGGGTTGATGTTGGCAACCCCGTCACCGCCGACCCATTCGCCGGCTATCAGGTTCTGGTGCAAAGTCATGGTCGGTTCCATTCAGATCAACTGACGCGCCGCAAGATTGCGCATCAAGTGCGATGCACCAAAAGTCCAGGGACTGCACTCGGTCGACAATCGCACCGTGTTGACCAGTGATCCCAGCTGGGCATTTGAGATTGTCACGACATCACCGAGCTTGTGAGTAAAGCCCTGGCCCGGGACGTCCCGATCTTCGACGGGAGCAAACAGCGTGCCCATGAACAACATGAAGCCATCGGGGTATTGGTGATGGGCGCCGATGGTCTGACGTACCAGATCGAGTGGATCGCGACTGATCTCTTTCATCGAGCTCCTGCCCATCAGCACATAGCCATCCTCGCCTTCTATCCGCAGATCGAGGTCGGCATTGCGCACATCGTCGATCGAATAGCTCTCATCAAACAGCCGAATGAACGGCCCGAGCGCGCAGGAGGCATTATTGTCCTTGGCTTTACCAAGCAAAAGCGCCGAACGTCCTTCAACGTCGCGCAAGTTCACATCGTTGCCGAGCGTCGCTCCCTTTACCCAGCCCTTGCTATCCACGGCGAGGACGACCTCAGGTTCCGGGTTGTTCCACCTCGATATCGGGTGTAGCCCTACCTCATCACCATACCCAACTGCCGACATAATCTGCCCTTTGGTGAAGACTTCGGCGTCAGGACCGATTCCGACTTCGAGGTACTGCGACCAGACGCCCTCCTCGATCAAGGCTTCCTTGACCTTGGCCGCTTCCGGCGAACCAGCCTTGAGGTTGCGCAGACTGTCCCCGACAAGCACCGTCACGCGTTCGCGGATTTTGGAGGCGAGGTCGGGGTTTCCTGCGGCCCGCTCCTCGATCATCCGTTCGAGCATCGAGCGGGCGAATGTCACGCCGCAGGCTTTGATTGCCTGAAGATCGCATGGCGCGAGTAGCCGGGGCGCCTCGGAGACCCTCGGAGCTGCCCCGAGAACCTCGGCCAGCTCGCAGATCGCCCTTCCCTCTCGTGCCCGGGCGAACCCGACAGGATCATCCATCTCCAAGAGATCACGCATCGTTGGCGCTTCTTTTGTCGTGATGTCGAACACCACGCCGGCCCTGACTGTCACCAGGACCGGCCCCTTCTCCTCCGACAACCACACACGACCGACGAAGGCGCCGCTCCTATCGAGTTCCATTTGTCTCTTCCCATTCCAAATTCATTGAACCAGTCAGCTCCTGGCCGTCTTCAAGTATCTTCAGGCCTGGCCGGCCCACGAGGTTATGTGCGTCTACTGGGTGGGAAACCGGCTCAAAACAAAAGAAGTCCGCCTTGGCGTCCGGCGAATAGATCAGCGCATAAGCAAGATTGTCGGAGGCCGAGATCCTAACGGAGACCGCTCCCTCTCCTTGCATGATGACCGCCTCTCCAGCCCACCCGCCGAAGGCATTGTTGATCCACTGGTCAGGTAACACCCGCCCTTGGTCGAAATTCCAATCTGGGACTTCGCAAAGCTTTCGCCGACCTGTCGGCAAGTGTTCCCTGTCCTCCAGCCATACCTCCGTGGCGCGAAATTGCAGCCGAGTGCCCGCATTTCGCGGAAACCAGGGATGGAACCCGATGCCGAAGGGTAGTGGTTGGCCTGACAAGTTTTGAACCGTGAGCTTTATTTCCAGCTTTTCGGGCCCAAGAGTGAAGACCTGCCTTGCCCGATAGCGAAATGGACCGATCTCCCCATCGCATTCGAGTTCGACGGTTTCGCAGCTGCGAGCAAGCAATCGCCAGCGCCGCTGGAAGCCGTCCCCGTGAATGGGGAATGGCTCGCCGACAAGGTTGGCTGGAATGGGATGAAACACACCTTCATATTCGAAACCGCCTCTTGAGATGCGGTTCGAGAATGGAACAAGCACATTACACCCTAGTTCGAACGGACCATCTTCCATTCGGCCATTCCACGGCCTGAACACAGGAAGCCATGCGCCGGACGGATGCCGTACATCAAGATGTGCGATACCACCGCCAAGCGTCGGGATTAGCTGCAAGTGCGCCTTGCTGTTTTCGACATTGATCCGCTCGACAATCATCTACCAACCGCCGTCGATGGCGAAGTTCTGTCCGGTAATCATGTCCGAAGCCGGTGAGACAAGGAAATAGACGAGCTCCGCGACGTCCTCAGGCTTAACACGTGTTTTGAGGCATTGCCGCTCGAGGACCCAGTCGTTGTATTCCTGAAGCCGGTTGGCAAATACCCGGTTCTCTGCTTCAGAAACCACCGCTCCCGGTGAAATCGCGTTGACGTTGATCCCGAACGGTCCAAGTTCGCGGGCCAACGATTTCGTCAGCCCGATCATTGCGCCCTTCGATGCGACATAGGGCACATAGCCGTCCCATTGGCCATTGAGCGTAATGGAAGCAAAGTTGAGGATCTTGCCGCGGCCTTTGCGTTTCATTAGGTCGGCACAGGCTCGAACGGCTGCAAACGCAGCCGACGAGTTGACGCGGATCTGGTCCTCGTACTCCGCCAAGCTGAACTCCTGGAACGGCTTATTGATTATGAGGGCGGCATTGTTGATCAGAATGTCGATGCCGCCTGAGGCTTCGGCCTCCAACCGGATGAGATCCTCGGTTTTCGCGAGGTCGTTCAGATCGCATCCGAGAAAGCGCGCGTTTTCGCCGAGATTTTCCGTGAGATCTACCTGGAGGCCAGGACGGTCGAGCACGATGACAGTGGCGCCTTCCGCTGTGAGCTTGCGGACCTGCGCTCGACCGAGTGTGCCAAGGCCGCCCGTGACAAGCGCCACTTTTCCCTGAAGTGGTTTCATCTGCGTTCCCCTCAAAGTACGGACTGGACTTCGTCGATCGACGTCTCGCTGACACGCTTGTCGAGCACAATCTGCCCACGCGCCATGGCGACCACCCGGTCACAGGATTCGAAGACGTGATGCATGTTATGACTGATGAAGATGCCGGTAACATTCTGTTCCTTCAACGAACGAACGAAACCGATGACCTTGTTCGTTTCCTTGACCGACAAGTGGTTCGTCGGTTCGTCGAGGATCATCACCTTCGACTTGAAATGCATGGCACGGGCGATCGCGACCCCCTGTCGTTGCCCGCCTGAGAGTTCGCCGACCAAGGCGTCAGGTGAGCGCAGATGAAGATCGACGTCTGCGATGGCCTGGACGCTTTCCTCGCGCATCTTGCGCAAATCCAGAACCCCGAGGCCGAAGAGCGAATATTTCACCGGCTCGCGACCAATAAACAGGTTGCGCGCGATAGACATGGTCGGGACCATGGAGTTGTACTGATAGATGGTCTCGATCCCGAGCCGCATGGAGTCGCGCGGGCTCGATATCGCAGCCTCTTTTCCCTCGACGAAGATACTGCCCTCGTCCTGTTTCTGGACGCCGGAAAGGATGTTGATGAGTGTGGACTTGCCGGCGCCGTTGTCGCCGATCAGTCCAACGGCCTCATTGCGTGCGAATTCGACTGAGACGCCTCTCAGAGCATGAACGCCTGAGTACCATTTGTGCAGGTTCCGGACGGATACGATAGGACCGTTCATGGCTCAGACCTCCACCTTGATCGATTTTGCCCGCTTGCGAAGCCAGGAGTTGGCGACGACCGCGAAGATCGTCAGCGAGCCGATCGCAAATTTGAACCAATTGGCGTCGACCTGACTGAGGATGAGACCGTTGTCGATCACGCGAATGAGAATGACGCCAATGATGCCGCCGAAGACGGCCCCAACACCACCATTGAGCGCGGTACCACCAATGACAGCCGCGGCAACCGCTTGGAGTTCCATGCCCTCGCCGATCGAAGGCAGTGGCGACCCGAGGCGAAGCACCTGAATGAGCCCGGCAAAGCCGCTCAGCACCGAGCAAAGAATGAAGCAAGCTATTTTGACGCGCGCAGTCGGGATCCCAAGGGCATCGGCTGCCGGTAGGAAACCGCCGGTCGCTCTGATCCAGTTGCCGAAATTTGTCCGGCTAAGGAGCAGCGACACCAGAACGGCAATGACCAGGAACCAGATGAACGACATACGAAACAATTGGCCCGACCCAACAAAACTGGTGAAGAGCCACGTGGGAAGATCGGCCGGCAAGAGCGGCGGAAAGCCCCCCGAGATGACGACCGTAAGCGATCTGGCCACAAACATCATGCCAAGCGTGGTAATAAAGCTTGGGATCGCAAAACGGATGGTCAAATAGCCGTTGAGCAGTCCTATCGCTACACAAACGAGAAGGCCCGCGACTAGTGCCATCGGGAACGAGATCCCACTGGCCATCAAGACAGCCATCGTCATCGGCATCAGCGCGAAAACGGCGCCGACAGAAAGATCGAATTCTCCGCAGATCATCAAAATAGTGACACCGATGGCAACCAGCGCCATCTCCGGGAGGATCCCAAAGAAGCCTCGCAGGTTTTCAAAGCTCAAGAAGACGCCTCCAGACCGGATCTGGAAGAGAACTACGAGCAGAAAGAGGAGAAGGAGCGCCGCGAGTTCCGGCTTCTCCATGTAGATTTTCAGCATTCTTTTCATCGCATGCTCCCGTGCGGCAGGGCAGCGCATCTCGCGGGCCTGCCGGCCAAATTCATTGCTTTGCGCGCCGTGTTCGACGCGCAAAGCACATGCTTCCATCAACAGGCTCTTTCTGCGAAAACCCTCCGATTTTCGCAGAAACGCGTCTACCGCAGGCCCTGTGCTGAAAGGTCCATGATGTTGTCGGCATCAGCCGGGCGGACGATCCCTTGCCCCGTATCGATGTCAGCCGGGGCGAGGCCAAAATTCTTGGCGAGATAGACCTGCATTACAGGCATGAAGCCTTGCATGTATGGCTGCTGATCGACCTGGACCTGAACATAGCCCGTCTGCATTTGCTGGACGACTTCGGGCACCAGATCGAAGCCACCCAGAAGCACCTGACCCGGCGCGACCCCACGATCCTTCAGAACTCTTGCCACTGCGGCATGCCAGAATCCGGTATCGAAATAGGCGGTGGTGTCGGGGTGCGCATTGAGATAGGCGCCGACACGATCTGATGTCACGGCAAGGTCCGTGCCACTGTCGATCCGTTCCCAGGACACTTCTCGACCGGGGTTCGCGGCCTTGAGTTCCGTAAGGAAATCCATGACGCCCTGCCCGCGTGCCTCCGACCAGTTCTGGCCGGGCGCGGAAATTCCGACCAACACTTTGATCGGTCCCTCCTTCGGAAAATTCTCGGACATGGCCTTCCCAAGGGAGTATCCGGCGCGCCGGAAACCCTGTCCGACGAAAGCAACCCGCGCGTTTCCTTTCGCCCCCTCGCTGTCGTCGACGTTGACGCCGATGACCTCCACGCCGTCCTTGGCGGCCCGAGCGATGACGTCGTCAAACGCCTTGTCATCGACGATGGAGGTCAGAAGGGCGTCAGGCTTGCTCGCCAACGCAGCTTCCATATTGGAGAGTTGCTGCTCAACCGAACCCTCGGTCTGGGTAAACACCATCTGGCAATTTGCGCCGATCTTCTCGCATGCGTCATCGTAACCTTTTTTGACCGCTTGCCAGAATGTGTTTGAAGCCGACGAGTGATGCGTGAAGACGATCTTCAACGGTTCTGCCGACGCGCCGAGCGCGGTCGAACCAAAAAGCGCCAACCCCAATGCACTCCCAATCAATACTGTTCGCATGCTTGCTCCTCCTTAAGCTGCAAAATTGCGAAAGAACCCGGTCTTAGCCCCCGCTCGAAGTTCGACGGGACACCGTAAATGCCTTTTCGAGCTCGGGATTAAGCTCCATGCCGAGACCGGCCCCTGGCGGAACCGTGATCATCCCGTTTCGAACTTCCGGAAGCGCCGTAACGAGGTCGCGATACCAAGTCTTGTAGAAGGCCCGCACGCTCTCCTGGACCAACGCGTTGGGTGCGTTGAGCGACAGATGCGTCGATGCGCAAAGAACGACCGGCCCGGTGCAGTCATGCGGTGCCACGGGGAGATGCCACGCTTCCGCCATCGCTGCGATCTTGCGCGCCTCCGACAAGCCGCCACACCAGCTGATATCCAGCATGACCACGCCAGCAGCGTCGGTCTCCAGGAGGTCTCGGAAAGCCCACCTCGAACCCAATGTTTCCGATGCAGAGATCGGCGCAGGCGAGACGGCTGCATAACGCTTGAGGCTGGAGAGGCTGTCCATCTTGATGGGATCCTCGTGCCAGAACGTCTGGTACGGTGCGAGCGCCTTGGCAATCTGCATTGCAGGCAAGAGCTGCCACATCGAGTGGAACTCCACCATGATGTCCATGCGATCGCCAACGGCGTCGCGGATCTTCTGGAACGGCACCAGCGCCGATTTCAGGTCGGGCATCGAAATATACTGACCACGCGACTTTTCCGCCGCGATATCAAACGGCCAAATCTTCATCGCCGTAATGCCCTCTTCCAAGAGGGACAGTGCCAGTTCGTCGGCGCGATGCAGGAAGCCGTTGAGGTCGTCGTAGTTGCGGGCGCCGGCGGACGACAGATCGTAGTTTGCGGTCGTCTGACCGGTTGCCTTCTTGATGTACTCCGTGCCCGCACAGGTGTTGTAGGTGCGGATTTCATTGCGGCTGAAGCCGCCGAGCAACTGTGCTATCGGCTGGCCCGTCGCCTTTCCGAAGATATCCCAGAGCGCAATGTCGAATGCCGAATTTCCACGCACCTCGGCGCCGGAAGAGCGAAACCCGAGATAACCGACCAGATCAGATGCGAGAAGATCGATCTGCAGCGGGTTTCGCCCGATGACACGAGGGGCGACGTACTCGTGGATGTAGGTCTCGACGGTTTCTGCGCCGAAGAAGGTTTCTCCGAGCCCCGTCAACCCCTCGTCGGTATGGACCAGCAGCCAAAGCAGGTTCGGCCGTTCCGCGATGCGGACCGTCTCAAGTCTCGTAATTTTCATCAGGTTTTCCCCTATGCGATTCCAGCCGCGAGCAGTGCTTTTGCGCTTTCGTCGAAATGGCGGGCCATGAGCTGGCTGGCGGCTTGGGGGTCGCCAGCCAGAATTGCTCCGGCCAAGTCGATATGTATCTGGTTCATGGCGTGCCGGTCGGCGTCGGACGCGCGGCTGCGCCACCCGATCGGCCAGGTCTGGCGGGAGACCCCCTGGAATGCGCCGACAATGATCGAGAAGATCGGGTTCTTGGAGGCGCGAGCAATCTCCAGGTGAAAGGCGAGATCACTCTCCATAACCTTGTCCGCATCCGCGAAATTTGTCTCCATCGCTCTTGCATGGGCAAGGATGGTGTGGGCTTCCGCGTCGCTTCGACGAAGCGCAGCCAGCGTCGATGTCCGCATTTCTATGGTTCGGCGTACATCATAGACCTGGTTGATGTTGATCTGGGCCGTATGCACGCCATGCTCGATCATCAAGGACATTGCGCCGTGGTCGAGTTGAGCCACCGTGGCACGCTTCCCGACATTGAGATCAATCAGCCGCATGGTCGCAAGCGACCTGAAAGCCTCACGCACCACCGAGCGGGACACGCTGAGTTCCTTAGACAGGGTGGCCTCGCTCGGCAGTCGATCGCCCGGACCAAGTTCGTTCTCCCGAATGTGCTGGGTGATAGCGCCGATCGCGGTGCTGACGAGATTGCCTCCTGCAAACTGTTCTTCGTCGACTGGAGTTAAACTCATTTCCGTCTCCCAGTTTTATAAAACCTGTCGGACAGGTTGAATTGAACCGAGTCATAGTTTATGGACAAGCTGTGTGTCAAGAACCAATTTGAGAACAGCTCGGAGGGCTTATGAAAATCGAAGTTGACGTGGTATTCGCGGCGGAAAACGTCGTTGGAGAGAGTGCCGTATGGGATGAGCGGCAAAACAAGCTTTGCTGGGTCGACATCGTCGGAAAATCGATCCATCGGCTCTGCCCCAGGTCGGGCAAGCATGAAAAGTGGAGTTTCCCCGACCTGATCACCTCAATCGGTCTTCGCAACGACGGCGGCGCGATCGTCGGATTGCGGAAATCAATCGCGTTATGGGAATTTGGAGGTGGGCTTCATGTCGTGACCGAGATCGAACCAGAGTTTCCGGGCAATCGACTGAATGAAGGCATCGTCGGACCAGACGGGGCTTTCTGGATTGGCACGATGCAGGACAATATCGCAGCCGATGACACGCCCCAGGCGACAACTGCAAAAGCCGGGAGACTCTACCGGTATTCGCACGGGGCATTGCATTCGGTTTCGGATGATCGGTTCGGAATTACAAACACGCTAATATGGACCGACAATGGCCGGCTCATCACGGCAGACACGGAAGACAATGTGATCTACAGCTATGCGCTCGATGCCAATTCCTGGGCGCTTCACGACAGGCGATCGATCCTTTCGGGCTTCGATCGGGGTCTTCCGGACGGCTCCTGTATGGATGCTGAAGGCTTCATTTGGAACTGCCGCGTCGCAGGCGGCGGCTGTGTGGTCCGATTTTCGCCCGATGGTAGGATAGATCGCGTTGTCGACCTGCCATGTTCATGGCCGACGAGCTGCGCGTTTGGCGGCCCCCAATTTGAAACCCTGTTTGTCACGTCGGCGCGCTTCACGATGAGCGACGAGCATCTTGCTCGCAACCCACATGAGGGTGCGGTCTTCGCGCTGCGGCCGGGCACCTACGGGCTGCCAGCAAACCGTTTCAGTCAATGACGACTGAACAACCACATAGCAAACCTGTAGCGCCACATCAGCTGCGGCTTTTGCGGCAACAACCAAAGTTGGAACAACCGCTGCTTAAACTTATCGACCGGTTAAACTTACATCGGGCCGGCCATTCCACTCGATACATTATGCGATCATTATGGCCCAAAAAGTGAACATCACAGCAACAAGGCTTGGAGGGCTCGTGGAAGCACAATTCTGTCTGACCCGTAAGGCAACCCACGCTTCGGTCTGTAAACGATTACGCCGAAGCTGCAGCACCCTTAGAAGCCTTCCTTGGTCAGTTGAGCGGCCTTGGCTTCCAGCGCCGCGTCAATATCTGCGCCGGATGCTTCGCCGCCATCGGCGATCGACTTGTTGAGCAGGCTGGTCAGAGCCCTCAACTTCTGCTCGCGCTCCTCGACCAGCCGCAATCCTTCACGCACGACTTCGCTGGCCGAACCGTAACGGCCGTCCTTCACGATGTTGGATACAAAGGCTTCCCAACGGTCACCAATGGAAACGTTCATGTCACACTTCCGCTTGCCCACAAGCATCGCACAATAACATGAATTGCGCAATTATTGACACTACGCCACTACCCCAAATGCGAACGCTCAATTCATTCAAAAGGCCTTGAGACTTGGCGAGTGCCGCATCAGCGCAATCAGCGTCGACCCGGTCTCGCGCTCAAATCCCGCAGAGAGCCGCCGGGCCGAATTGCCCGCCCATTCCAGAGTTTGGGCGATAACGACAACTGCATTTCATCGCAGAAGCCCGTTGACGCGCGTTTGCCTATATGGATGCACCGTTCTCGCCCCGGGCACCGATTTGAGTCTGGCGGGCCGCTATTCAGTACATAAAACACGCTTGCAACTGAGCAATTCCTCACGCATTTCTTATCTGTACAAACCAGCTTGAGATGAGGCCGGTGAAAGCGCGATGGCAAAGCGACTAACAGTTAGCATCCAACAGCCTCAAAGACGGCTGATCGGCTACGCCCGCGTCTCGACAGACGGCCAGATCCACCATGCCCAGATCGATGAGCTGCGAGCTGCCGGCTGCGACCGCATCTATCAGAAGCACGGTTCTGGGGCATCGCGCGCGCGCCCAGTTTTGATCAAATTGCTTGGCGAGCTCACCGCGGGAGATATCCTCGTCGTCGTTCGCCTCGATCGGCTGGCCAGCCGTGAGCCATCTATTGGCAGTGATCGAGGATCTTGAAGAGCGCGGTGTGCATTTCCGCTCGATCCGCGATCCGATCGATACATCGACGCCTCAGGGCATGTTCTCCCTCCAAGTTCTCGGCGCGGTCGCCCAACTCGAGCGGGCGCTGATTGCCGAACGCACCAAAGCCGGCATCAAGGCGGCGAAGGCGCGTGGCAAGCTCCCGGGAAACCCGGGCTTGCGAGAACGGCCACCGGAGGCCATCAAATCAGTCTCAAAAGCACGCGCAAAGCGTTATCTCGACGAGCTCATTGCATCCGCGCAAACTTGGCGGCCGATGGTGCGGCAACTGCGGCCTCACCACAGTTGGGACAACGTCGTGCGGGTGCTTAATCGCCGCGGTCACGACTGGACCGTCGAGCGCGCTTGGTGCGCGACAAGCTCGCGGAAAAGACCTCCTGGCCCGGTCCCCTCGCCGTGCGCCCGAAGACCATCTGATGAAGCTGGTAGCGGCGATCGCCATTGCCGATCCCAATCTGTCGCTCCGCGACATTGCCGCCAATTTGGATCAGATGGGAGAACGGCCTGTGCGCGGCGGCAAGAAATGGCAGCCTTCCTCCGCGACCTGCTGGACGAAGCCCACCGATATGGCCTCATCCGCCATTGAAGGCGCGGCTCATCAGGCGACCGATCGCGTGCTTCCTCTGCCGACAGGGTCTTCCAAGCTATTGACGATCTGCGCCGCCGGCCGACGGTAAATGCCGCCGTCTCGCAGTTTCAGCCAAGCGCCTGCATCCTCATCCGCCGCGGTGGGTTCTTTTGGCACCGACTCCCCCCTCCCCTCCATGCCGATCCGGCCACGGTGTTTAAGAAGGTTGGCACTTTGGTGCCAGAATTTTTGATTGGCCGCCGTATCACCTTCGGCGCCGGAAACGCCGCTTGGACCATAGAAACAATGACCAACCCCCAGCGGTCGAAATACTCGAAAGCTTCACCGGCTTTTCAGACGACGATGGGCATTTGGACGATGCTGCCCTGATTGCCGAGCATGTGCTGGACAATCGTTGTCCCGGCTCGTGGGTGGTCACCGGCGGCGGCGCCGGGATCAAGGTGAGCAGAACCGGGGCGAAACTGAATGAGGCGTTCCAGGTTGTCGGCATCGGCGTAGCGGCGATTCGCGCAAAACCAACAGCGAGGTGCTGACCCTAACACCGGGTTAGCGCTGACGGTCACTCTATGCGCTGGGCGCAAATCAGCCTTGCCGGGGGTCGAGAAAGTTGCCGGCCGACAATTTTCCAGTTTTATTATTTTTTTTCAATTACGTAGATAACGTCGGCACGACGACAGCGGGGCCATCTTGCTCATCAGGCGCTAAAGCGAGCTTCCACGATGGTTACCGTCTGGGGGCCTTTTTCTTTTGAGCGTTCAGTCTTCCTTCCCGTCATTCGCCGCCAGGAATTCGGAATAGAGCCGATCCAGGTTTTCAGCGAGATACTGCCCGAAGCGACCGGCGTTCTTCGATTTCATTGAAAGTTCGAAGGCCTTGCCGGAGTTCGAATACTGAGCCGAGACTGCCTTGTCGCTTGTCTGCCAGCTTTCCTTGGATTTCAGTGACATCTTTTTGACGGGTCGCCCCGACGTATCCAGTGCCTTGAATAGCGTGTTGAACCGCTCGTCGCTTGAAAGCGATTGGAAGCTCGGATCGCCGGCGATGTCGTTCACCTTTTCCGCATTGGCGGCCTTGCCTACCAGAAGCGAAAGCTCGAGCCAGCGGTCGCGCCCAGTCGAGGGCGCCGCACCGATTTGCTCGATGACTACCAACGGCACCCGTTCAGTCACGCTCATCATCTTCGAAACCGCCGTCTTGTCCGCAGCAAGAGCTGATGCGATCACTCCACGGTCGTAACCAAGCGCCTCCAAGCGTGAAGCAAAGCTGGCACGTTCGATGAACGAGAGGTTGGCGCGGGCTGAGTTTTCCTGGCCCTGAGCGATAACGTGTGTCCGGTCATCGATTGCTTTGACAACTGCCTTGACCTTACGGCCGAGTTCGCGCGCTACACGCACACGGCGATGTCCAAAGACGATCTGATAGCGTCCGGATGCAGACGGGTGAGGGCGCACGAGGATCGGCGTGTCCTGGCCGCGTTCGGCAATTGCCGCCTTCAATTCTTCAAACTGCTCGCTATCGTCCGTCAAACGATCAAGCACAAAGGACCCATCAACCGTATCCGGATCGAGCTCGACGACGGCTTCACCTTCGAGGAACTTGTCGGCCTGCTTAGAGAGTTCGTCGAGAGAACGCACCATGCTCTTTGACGCACCACGCATGGGATAGGCTGGCGCGGTATCCGCCTGCGGGATCTCCGCTGCGTCTACCAGTCCCGCCAGCAGATTTTTTCTCGCCATGTGCCTGCTCCGTTCTACCTAACCGACTGAGTGTGAAGGTTGATGTGATCAGCGTGCAGCCTTACGTCCCCAGGACGCATGCACGAGTTCAGCGATTTCGGCATTGACCGCATTCAAGGATCCAATCGCTCGTTCATAGGTCGAGCGCGTCATCTGGGCCTTGTCGACCTCATAAAGTGTCTGCTTTGTAATTCCAGCGTCAGAGATCGCTGTCGACTTCAGCATCTGGTTCTTCAAAACGAACTGGTGAAACAGCGTCTGCATGAACCCTACCATCTGTGCCTGTGGCCCGTCCGTTGGCTCGTAGCGCGTGATGACGTAGCGGTACCATTCGAGATTGACGGCGGCACCAGCTTCGCGGATCGGCTTCAAGATGCCGCCCAGCATTAGCAAGAACTGTCCCATCGACATGACATCAAGCATCTGGGGGTGGATAGTGACAAGTACGCTTGTCGCCGCGGTCAGGGCGGTGATCGTCAGGTAGCCGAGTTGAGGTGGGCAGTCGATGACAACCACGTCGTAGCGATCTTCGACCTCGACAAGCGCGCGCGAAATGCGCGTGAAGAAGGTCTTGCCATCGTTCGAGCTCTTGTTCGTCATCGCGAGGGGCGTATCGTACTCGAATTCCTGCAGCTCAAGGTTGGCGGGTACGATGTCGAGGCCGGGGAAGGTGGTCGGCAGGATGATATCGGTGATCGATCGCCGTTGCTCGTCGTAGCGGATCGCTTCGTAAAGGGAAGGCGTCATGTCGAGCTCGGGCTGGAAGCCGTGAAGCGAAGACAGCGAGGCCTGCGGGTCGAGGTCGACGGCGAGCACTCTGTGACCTGTCAGTGCCATGTACTGCGCCAGGTGAGCGGCAGTGGTAGTCTTGCCCGATCCACCCTTGAAGTTGACGACCGCAATGATCTGGAGCTTCTCGCCAGCGCGCCGGCGTGGCACGTACTTGCGCGCTTCGGAGCGACCATGCTGGTCGAGGTACTGGCGCAGTTCCTCCATCTGCTCGGCGCTGTAGGAACGGCGGCCCGACGAAGACGTCTGGGGGAGGGGGCCTTTGCTCTCAAGGTGGAGCTTCTTCAACGTGCTTTGGGACACCCCGAGGAAATCAGCGACCTCCGAGAGCGAGAATTGGCGCAGCAGTTTCTTGGCATTCGGCGGGAACTGCTGCATGCTCAACAGGTGCAGCTTCTTTGAAATCAAATCGCCCTGTTCGAGGATCAAATCCTCAAAGTGCATCGGCTGTGCGGGAGCCATCGACAGCGAATTAGCGTTCATTGCAAGGAAGCTCTCAAATAACGGTTTTTCATGCAGGAACTCATCCTAACCGTTATTATGTGCGGTTCCTTTCGTCTGACAAGGAATATAGAGTTAACAAAGGGTTAACTCAGAGCGGATCGACAGCAGCACATGAAGTCAATAGAGCGCATTTTCCCACTGTTTTTCAATAGCTTACCTGCATACTCTCCGCATTAGGGCCGCCGCAAGTTTTGCACCGGAGAACCTCTTATGCCCTTCCGGCTTTCGGGGCTCGACGTGTGCACAGGCACTATTTCGTCTCCGACTCACACCGCCCGACCGAATCGCCGCCCTTAGACGCCGCTATGTTCGATTCTGCGCTGACCGTTAACCGTCCAGCACTACCACTGAGAAGGGCCGTCAAACTTGTTCGTAAAATCATTGCACAATGCCACCCATGGCATACGAAAATTTGCAGAAACTTGTTCCGTTCTTTTGCCGCCGTTCGTTGAGTGAAAAGTGATCTATGCCACCTTTAGGCGCAACAACCGCTCTTGATGGAGGCAAGGATGCTCACGGATTTCGTGGCCGGAACCGATCAGACTGTCCGAAGGAACACTGCCGCGCTTATTCAGTCGTCCGATGAGTGTTTCCGGGCGGCACAGGCGGCCGGCCTGATCGGGGTCTCCGCATACCCAAATCGGGGGCGGGGCATTGAACTCCAATCAGCAAACGATGCAGGCCGTAACATCGTGGATTTTGTTCGATGCTCGTATCTCGGGCTGGACAACCACCCGCGGATAGTCGCCGGAGCAATCGAAGCGCTCGAACAATATGGAAACCTGCACTGGTCATGCGCGAGAACACGCCTCAATTTCAAGATCGCATTCGATCTTGAAGACGCTCTGTCAAAGCTATTTTCCGCTCGGGTTATCGTTTATACGACTGTCCTCGCTGCAAACATGGGCGCCTTGCCGCTTCTTGCCTCCGGCCATCTGACCAACGGAGAGAAACCCGTTGTCGTGTTCGACAAATTCGCGCACGCGACTCTGGCGTTTCATAAGGCGACGGTCGCTCTTGAGACAGAAGTCCTGACGATAGCGCACAACGACATCGAAGCACTCGAGCGCGTGTGTCGAACGGGCAAAAAGGTCGCCTATGTCTGCGATGGCGTCTATTCCATGGGCGGCGCAGCGCCAATCCGAAACCTCCAAGAGCTGCAGAGCCGATATGGCATGTTCCTCTACATCGATGACGCGCATGGCATTTCGATCTTTGGCGATAAAGGACAAGGCTTTGCCCGCTCCCAGCTTGAGGGCCCGCTTGGGGACAGCACAATTATCGCGGCTTCGCTCGGAAAGGGGTTCGGCGCATCCGGCGGTTTGCTGATGCTCGGAACGGAGCGGCAAGAGGAGCTTTTTCGCAGATACGCGATCGCTCATGCGCCCTTCGGATCCGCTCCTTCGGAACGGCCGGGATCATGATCAAAGGCGTTGGCTGCGCCAACTCGCACTTCTGTTAGTGGATCGGCACGCCGATCTGAAGGAACCTGATGCTGTTCAATCCAAACAACATCAGAAAGGGACAACCGTAAATGAAGAAGCCCTCCTCCAGGATCCGCGAAGAAATCGCCAAGCTTCAGGAGCAGCTGAAGCACGCCGAGACGCGTGAAGCCGAACGGATCGGTCGCATCGCACTCAAGGCCGGACTCGGTGAAATCGAGATCGAGGAGGCGGATCTTCAGAAGGCCTTCGAGGATATGGCCAAACACTTTCGCGGAGGCAAAGTCGGATCGAACGGAAAGGGGCGGGCAGGGGTTGGCGTCGCGGCCACGACGGAAAGTGCGACGGTCTCGGCTGGCGCGACTTCGGGGAGCGGTCACGAGGCTTGAGCGCATGCGCCGCACTACGACTTCAAAGGCGCGCAAAAAGGACACGCGCGACAAGATCGAACTTGGCGACCTGATCGTCAAAGCAGGTCTGCGATACGAGAAGCGCGCGCTTATCCTGGGCGCGCTCATCGAACTCGCTCGCCGCCTCAAATACGATGAAGGCGAGCGAACCAGGCTGATCGCTATCGGTGCGGAGGCCTTCAGCAATGACGGCGACTAGGACCCTGTTGGTCGTCGCACCGGTCGCACTCATGGTGACCGCCATCTTTGTCACGACCGGAATGGAGACTTGGCTTCAAGGCTTCGGAAACACGGAAGCGGCAAAGGTCGCTCTTGGTCGCGTTGGAATTTCTGCGCCGTATATTGCAGCGTCGGCGGTGGGTGTCGTCTTCCTATTCGCGTCTGCTGGTTCGGCAAGTGTCCGCTTTTCCGGCTGGGGTGTCGTTGCCGGGAGCGGTGCAACAATCCTGATCGCTGCGTTGCGTGAAGCGGTACGTCTTGCCGCGTTTGCGGGGAAGATGCCGGCAGGCAAGAACCTGGCGGCCTCTCTTGACCCCGCAACAGTGCTCGGCGCTGCGATCGCGCTGATGGCGGCGTCTTTCGCTTTGAGGGTCGTGTTGATCGGCAACGCCGCTTTTGCGCGTCCAGAACCGAAGCGTGTCAACGGAAGACGGGCACTTCATGGAGAAGCGGACTGGATGAAGCTCGCATCGGCCGCAAGGCTTTTTCCCGAATCCGGAGGAATCGTTGTCGGAGAGCTTTACCGGGTCGATAAGGATAGCACTGCAGCACAGTCGTTTCGCGCGGATAGTCCCGACACCTGGGGTGCCGGTGGCAAATCGCCGCTCCTTTGCTTCGACGGGTCATTCGGCTCCTCACACGGGATCGTATTCGCCGGATCCGGCGGCTTCAAGACGACGTCAGTGACGATCCCGACGGCACTCAAATGGGGTGGCTCGGTAGTCATCCTTGATCCGTCGAAAGAAGTAGCGCCAATGGTCTCGAAGCATAGGCGAGACGCCGACCGGGACGTCTTCGTCCTCGATCCAATGGCCCCGGAGACAGGATTCAACGCGTTGGATTGGGTCGGTCGGTTTGGTGGAACGAAGGAAGAGGATATTGCGTCGGTCGCTTCGTGGATCATGAGCGAAAGCGGTGGTGTACGTGGCGTGCGCGATGACTTCTTTCGCGCGTCAGCGCTACAGTTGTTGACGGCTCTGATCGCCGATGTGTGCCTGTCGGGACGCACTGACAAAGCGGACCAAACTTTGCGTCAGGTACGCAAGAACCTCTCCGAACCGGAGCCGAAGCTTCGCGAGCGGTTGCAAACAATCTATGACAATTCGGATTCCGACTTCGTGAAGGAGAACGTTGCGGCCTTCGTGAACATGACGCCGGAGACTTTTTCGGGCGTCTATGCAAACGCGGTTAGGGAAACGCATTGGCTGTCCTACTCAAACTACGCCGCACTTGTATCCGGCTCGACGTTCTCAACCGGAGAGATTGCCACCGGACACGCGGACGTTTTCATCAACGTGGATCTGAAAACATTGGAAGGCCACTCCGGTCTTGCCCGTGTCATCATCGGCGCGTTGCTCAACGCGATCTACAATCGCAATGGGGAGATGAACGGTCGCACCTTGTTCCTTCTCGACGAGGTGTCCCGGCTCGGTTACATGCGCGTTCTTGAAACGGCAAGGGACGCCGGTCGCAAGTACGGTATCACGCTCACGATGATCTATCAGTCGATTGGTCAGATGCGAGAAGCTTATGGCGGGCGCGACGCGGCAAGCAAGTGGTTCGAAAGTGTAAGCTGGATCAGTTTCGCTGCCATCAACGATCCTGAAACCGCCGACTACATTTCCCGGCGATGCGGAATGACGACTGTCGAGATCGATCAGGTGAGCCGCAGTTTCCAGTCACGGGGATCCTCGCGGACACGTTCGAAGCAACTCGCGGCAAGACCATTGATCCAGCCGCACGAAGTGCTGCAAATGCGAGCCGACGAGCAGATCGTATTTACTGCTGGCAATCCGCCGCTTCGCTGCGGCCGAGCGATTTGGTTTCGCCGTGCAGACATGAAAAGTTGCGTAGCGGAAAACAGATTCGAAAAAATGAAATAGGAAGCAAGCATGAATTTTCTCAAAGGCTCGTTGGCCATCGCGGGCACGCTGCTCTGTATGGCTGGGCCGGCAGTCTCGCATGCCGCGGCGCGTGACAGCCTTTCGGCACAGTTTTCGATCTGCTCCAGCGCCCCGCGCGTCAATTGCGTCGTAGATGGGGACACCTTCTGGTTTCGCGGTCAAAAAATCCGCATCGCCGACATCGACACACCGGAGCTCAGTCCGCCGCGTTGCGTGCGCGAAGCAGAGTGCGGATTCCGACCTGAAGCCGGCCAGCATTCCGATCAAAATCCGGCCACCGTTCCGATTTGAAGCCGGCCACGATTCCAATCAATTACCGGCTGGTTTCCGGCTCTGACGATACCCCCTGGGTCA